>MDLA01000126.1 GCA_001730015.1 Chromatiales bacterium (ex Bugula neritina AB1)
TTATCACTGAGGAATACAGACACCCGGCTTCTGCCGAGCGTCCTACCACGGCGATTCGCAGTTGCGGGTCCTGGTGTTTCGCGTGCAGCAGTTCGTCGGTTTCCCAGCACGATTTGCCCCACAGATCTGCAGCACTCACCAGTGTCGCTTTGTCGTTCTCGATACTCAGGTACACCGGTTCCGCCGATTTGCCTTCGAAGATGATCATGTCCCAGCCGGCGCTTTTGAGTTCGGCTCCAAAAAATCCTCCGGAATTTGAACAGGCGATCGCTCCGGTCAGCGGGCTTTTCGTGATGACTGAGTACCGCCCTCCGGTTGAGGCCATTGTGCCTGTCAGCGGACCGGTCGCCATGATCAGTTTGTTTTCTGCTCCCAGTGCATCACACTGCGGATCTATTTCTTCTGCCAGATAGCGCGTTGCCAGCCCTCGTTGGCCGAGGTACTGATTCGCCCATTCCATATTCAGTGGTTCCGGGGTGCACGTGCCGTCTGTCAGGTTTACCCGCAGTACTTGTCTTGTCCAGGCCATTTCTTTCCCCCTTAGCTGCTTGCTGCGTTGTCGGTTTTTCCAGCCCACTGGCGCATCTTGTCCAGTCCCGTGGCATTGGCATCGACGTACGTGATTGCATCCGTCGGGCAGGCACTAACACATTGCGGGTCTCCTCCGCACAAATCGCATTTCACCACTTTCCCTGAGTCGGCGTTGTAGTTCACGGTGCCAAACGGACAGGCGATTGTGCACACTTTGCATCCAACGCACAGATCGTTCTTGACGTCTTTTGATCCCGTGACCGGATTCAGTACTATGGCGTCCACCGGACAGGCCTGCATGCACCACGCTTCGTCGCACTGTGTGCACGTGTACGGCACAAAACGCCCTTCTTCATGAAAACTGAATACTTTGATTCTCGATTTCGCCGGATTGAATACCCCTTCATTCTCCAGCGAACAGGCCATCTCGCACTGTAAACATCCTGTGCATTTGCCCGGGTCTATATTGAGCGACTTCTGCATTACACATGCTCCTCCGACGTTGTTGTTCTCGTTGTTGTTCTAGGCTTATTCTGTATCGTATCAATTGCGCTAGGTCCCCATTAAATAACACTATCCCGGTAGTGTCAAAACGGACACAGGCTCACAACGGTTCAAAGGATCAACAAAAGGATAAACAATCAATCGGTAATTGGCCTGGCTAATGACGAATGCACGAGCTGAAAAACAGTTTTCACCTGCGATTCATCTCGCACCTCCCACACTACATGCAAGGCCAATTGAAGGCGGGGAAACGGATTTATTTTCGTGCGCCATCACAAGCGCGGGCTCTGTCAGCGCACCACTAAACCGGTCTACAGGAAACTCTGTTTCAAAAATAAAGAAATTCAGGGGGCAGGAACAGCTTCGAAACCTTCTTTCAAGTACCGAAACCTTTCATGTTCGCCCCGCCAACCGGACTTGAAACGGATTTTACTGCTGAGCCGGGGCCGGATTGACGCCCTTGCAAACGCGACCAGCGATCATTTTTAGTTTTATTGCCAAACTGGTGCACATACTCTTCCTGGGGGGTGGTTTGAATCGCACGTGGTCGAACTCTGCGCACTTCGTGTATAGCACGCTCAGGCGCCATCCCCATATCTACCAGCAGCCGCGCTGCCATCATTCCTGTCCGGCCCAGACCGGCGAGGCAATGCAATATAATTTTCTCGCCCGCTGCAAGTGATGCACAAATCTGTCGCCCTTCAACCTGCCAGATTTGTTCAAAGTCAGCTGCCGGCACATTCATGTCAACAATAGGCAGATTGCGCCACCAGAACCCACTGGCAATTAACTGATGACTCAGGTCTTCAAGCCCAAGGGCTGCAAGTTCTTCCGTTTCATTCAGTGTAACCACACCGCTTGCACCCCACTCCTGATACGCGAGTATGTCGCGTTTTAGATTCTTTTGCAGATTGCCTCTTCTACCCGCCTCTATCCGTATGCCAGGGCAGGCACTCATCCCGATGACACCGGTTCGACCTGGAATCTCCAGCGTATAAATCCGGTTTGCACTGGTATTTGCGAGTCCAAACATTCTGATGCTCCATCAGGGTTTAAAGGCGAACAACACCTTCGAGGTAATACAACAAGTTCTTTTCGAATTGTCACGTCGTCGTGCTACTCCATCGCTGGAATGCATTCTGGCGGTCTAAGATATCGACTAATTTTACTTCAGGTTAACCCCAAACCAGCAAATGCACTAGACTAAAGGCCAGTAAATGGCTGCCTGTTCCAACTTACGGAAAGTTTCACAAATTTAGCAGCGCAATCCACCTGCCTCAGCGAAGCCCGGCGGTTGATCTGTTATTTGATTGCCACCTGTTTTAATTTTGCGCCCTTTCAACTCGAAGACAAGGGCACAACGTAAATGATCGCAAATAATCTATCAACGCTATTCATCAGACTGCCGGGAGATCACGCAGGGTATTGATATCAAAGTAAATATCCCTTCTCGCCGAATTTATCTGTTTTGTGTTTTTTTTCAGCACTACCGTGAATCGCTGTACTTCGTAACATAAAGGTCTGCAGCGACTAGTCCGCGCCAACGATACCGTCGGAATTTTTGACAGGCAACCCGTAACAGGAGGGGAGTGTTTCAAGACCACGCGGCAGTTGCCGATTTTAAACAGAACTAATTAGATCCGGATTACCGGGCTATCGCACTGGGCGGGAACACTGCATATGGCATCTCGAGAGACGTTGCGCGTCGACGATGATCACATCGATACAGTTTTATCACAGCTGGATACCTTCATCGTGGGCAAATCCCACGAAACAAAGCTCGCACTCTGCTCTCTGCTAGCGAACGGACACCTCTTGGTCGAAGATCTGCCAGGCGTTGGAAAAACAACTCTGGCCAGAGCACTGGCCGCAACTCTTGGATTAGCCTGGAATCGTGTCCAGTTTACCAGTGATCTGCTACCAGCTGACGTTACCGGTATTTCGATTTTCGATGTTGCAAAACAGGAGTTCCGACTACATCAAGGCCCAGTATTTACGTCGTTGCTGCTGGCGGATGAAATCAATCGCGCTCCTCCCAAAACTCAAAGCGCGCTTCTTGAGGCAATGGAGGAAGCGCAGGTCACTATAGATGGCAAACGCTATCCACTGGCCAAACCCTTTTTTGTGGTCGCAACCCAGAACCCGCTGGAACAGCTTGGCGTCTACCCGCTTCCGGAATCACAGCTGGACCGTTTTATCTGTTGCATCGAACTCGGATATCCCCACAGCGAGGCCGAGCGAAGTCTGCTCACGGGCGACAATCGGCAACACATGCTAAACGACGTTGCACCCGCAGCAAACCCCGACAACGTTCTTTTCTGGCAGGCTCGTGCACGCCAGATTTACACCGCACCTCCAATTCTCGATTACACCCAGGCTTTACTGGCAGCCACTCGAAAGTTTGCAGCAAAAGGCGGCTGTGCCACCGGACTCAGCCCACGAGCCGGTTTAAGTCTGCTGGCGATGAGCCGCGCCTGGGCGATGTTACATGGTCGTGACATGGTGTTGCCCGAGGACCTTCAAGCCGTATTCACGTGTGTAGCAGCGCATCGATTAGCTGGCTCACTGAAACAAGGCACGCCGATCGCACGGGATATTCTCCATTCTGTTGACCTGGTGTAGCTCAAACACGCCATGCGAAAACTGACTATAGATTTACGTTGGTCTGTCGGCTACGAAATCCGCGTTTTCCAGTTCAGGCACCTTTGATGCAAACCTTCAGTGTAAATAATTTTCTGCAACCATCGGCAACCGCTCGTAACAAGCTCGCCCAGAGATTACTGCGTGTCGAAGCGCGGGACGAACTTCCCATTACATTGCGTCACGAGCGTATTTATATCCTGCCAACAAAACGTGGGCTGGCGTTTTTTGCGGTAATTGCGGTGATGCTTGTCGCTTCGATGAATTTCGGACTGAATCTCGGTTACGCACTGTCATTTATTTTTATCGGACTAATAGCATCATGTTTGCTATCGACGTATCTGAATCTGGCTCAGCTGCAGTTTACTTGTGCCCACGCAGCCGATTGCCATGCCTGTTCGCCACAAAATTTCAGTGTCACTCTGCGTGACCCGTTACAGAGGCAGCGTCATTCGATAACGGTTACTAACGCCGATGGAATAGCAGACACGATCGACTTGAAGCCCGGCGCTGAAGCGAATATCACATTGCAGCTAGTCCCCAAAAATCGGGGCACCCACGCTCTCGGTCGACTAACCATTTCCAGCAACTTTCCGCTGGGGCTCTGGAGAGGCTGGGGCTACATGCATACCCCTGTATCTGCCTACGTCTATCCAAATCCGGAAACCCCCTGCCCGGACTTTGCGCCGCAGAAAACCAGCACCGGTGAAATGATTAGCGCTTTGACCCCCGATCGGGAATTCGCCGAGCTGAAACAATATCAGCAGACCGATTCACCCGGTGCAGTGGCCTGGAAATCAGTAGCACGTGGTGCCGGATGGTACAGCAAGCACTTTGATGCTGAGCAAAGAGCGATAGATTTGAAACTGCGCTGGCAAGATACACCATCGGATCAGAATATCGAACAACGGTTGTCACGGCTGTGTGCATGGATTCTTGAAGCGGAAAAAAGGTCACAACACTACGCATTCGAGTTGCCAGGCATATCGCGAAGTGCAAACTCGGGGCTGGACCACCAACAGCGTTGCCTCAGAGATCTGGCTTCATACCAATTTGAGCCAGGTGACACACATGCCTGATGCGATAGAGCTAACACAGGGCGATCTTGCAGAAAAAAAGAAACCGGCAAAACACCAGCTTTTACGTAGAGACACTCGCCGCATTCTCGGGATTACCGTTCTACTAACGCAATTCCCGTTAGTGTTTCACTTGCCCTTGTGGCTGTCGATCCCCGGTATGTTGCTGGTACTGTGCAAAACTATTCCAACCTTTGACAACGGGCGAACCATCCATCCGGTGTTCATGACACCACTGGTTTTACTGGCAGCCTTCGGTACTATCTGGCACTACGGCGACTTCTTATCGCGAGATCCTTGCGTAGCCTTTCTGTTTTTGCTCATCGGTTTTAAGTTTTCAGAATCTACCAGAAAATACGATGCCAGCCTGCTGATAGTGCTTTGTGCATTTCTGCTTCTAACCCAGTTCTTCTATTGGCAATCCATATCAGCGGCAATATTTACATTGCCCGCCTTGTTTTTTATCGGGCTCTCATTGTTTTCTCTGCAGCGGGACAACGCTCACACCAGCAACCGACAAATGGTAAATATAACAGCCACTTTGTTTTCACAGGCAATACCCATTGCCATGTTACTGTTCTTGGCAATACCGCGCCTATCCACGCCCGGCTGGGGTAACGGTGATGGAAAAGCCGTAACAGGTTTATCATCGCGCATGTCGCCTGGCAGTGTTGCAGAACTTTCTAAATCTAACGAAGTCGCTTTCAGGGTGGAGTTTGATTCAAAGATCCCACTTCCGCACCAGCTCTACTGGCGAGGTCCGGTACTGACAGGCTTTGATGGCACAGACTGGTTTATACAGCCAAGTATCAATAAAAGTGCTTATTCGCCTGGCCGGGATCCGTTTGAGTCAGAGAAAACGCTCATCAACTATACCGTGACAATGGAGCCCACCTATAATCCCTGGCTGCTCGCTTTGGATACTCCGATCTCGCTGCCAAAAAAGATCGACTCCAATGGCTTAGAGCAACCTCTCGGCAGAATTGACGTACAGCGCCAGCTCATTAGCAAAGACAATCTGGTACGGCCTACCCGTTATCGGATGTCATCAAAATTGACAGACCGCTTCACAACTCAAACGGTGCCGAGTGCCAGCAATTTATATATTGCGAATACAAATCCTCAAAGCCGTGAGTTCGCATCGAGATTACGATCTGGTAGTACTAACGACAGGCTGCTGGTCAATCGCATACTGCAGTTTTTCAACCAGGAACAATTCCATTACACGCTCAACCCTCCACAGCTGGGCCCTAACTCAATTGATGATTTTCTTTTTTCCACCCGCAGGGGGTTTTGCGAACACTATGCTGGCAGCCTGGTCTTTCTGTTACGAGCAGCAGGGATACCGGCACGAGTAGTCACTGGCTATCAAGGCGGCGAGCTAAACGGAGATTACATGATAGTGCGCCAATCCGATGCGCATGCATGGGCCGAAGCCTTCATCGACAATCAATGGCAACGTTTCGATCCAACCGCAGCAGTAGCACCACAAAGAGTGGAACGGGGTATGGCTGCAACGCTGGGTAACGAATCCTTCGGACTGCTACAGCGTTCGATGCAGTGGCCATGGGTAAAATCCATTGGTCTGCACTGGGATGCAACTAACTACGCCTGGCAACGATTTGTAATCGGGTTTGATGAAAAAAGCCAGCAAGGCTTATGGAAAAAGATCGGGTTGGGCTCACCCAGCGGTGTGCTGATAGCGGTAGTGTTAGCGCTGGCGGCCGCCTTATGGATACTTTTAATTGTTGTGCCAGCATCACTGATTAGAAAACCACGCGTCAGCCCCTGCGAGAAGCAATGGCAGCGTTTGTGCAAAAAATTTGCTCATCACGGCTATGCCAGAAACGCTGGGGAATCGGCAACTGATTACATAGAACGGCTGGGCGATCGATGGCCACAGCATCAGCGGAAGTTTAAAAAAATACTGAAAGCCTACCACCTTGGACTATTTAGTCAGGAAGGGCAGCAGCCGCAAGCACACCAGAATTCAACAGCGGAAATGAAACAGCAAATCAGCCGGATCGGTAAATTGACCTGAGCTGACTACTGGAACTATTAGTCCGAGTATTAGAAACCACCCGGGAATCCATTAAATCAGATTGTTACAGGATCTGTTACTGCTTAACTAGTTTCCGTCCATAAACCGGGGCGTAGCGAGGATCATTCAGGCGCGTGAGAATTCGCCTGCCACACGTGGGCGTTTAGTCATACTAAATAGCGTGTCCTGAGGGATCCGCAGAAGCGTTGGTTTATGGCACTAGTTAGCACAGGCTGCGGCAGCAATTTCACGATCGCTATAAGCCAAAAGGTTTGAGGAACACTGGAATTCGTGGCTGTCTGCATCGGACACTGATGGCGCCAGCACTCCTCGGCATCCGTCGATAGCCGCCTTACGCCACTTTCCGGATTCATGTAATTCTGGAAACGAAATACCCGCACTCACCAGCCCGCCATTCAGCAACAGGTTATCAGTCGCATTATTCTGTCTGAGAAAGCGCGTCTGATCGAAAATTGAACGCAACATCTCAAGCTTGCGTGTAGTCGTAAAATAGGGGGAATTAAAAAACATTCCAAATGCCGGTATCCAGCTCACGCGTAAACGCAATGCTATTTGCTTGCTGGACCAAATACAGGAGTAATCTTCAAGGTTTGTAGCGGTGGAATGGCTGTTCATCCAGGCGCTCAATTGCGTAGCAAAGGCTCGCGCGTAACGCTCATCTCCGGTTTTCTGGTAGGCATGACCCAACAAAGGCCACCAGCTGTGCCGGTTAATACGCTCCAGCCACTGTTGATTCTGCAGAATATTTTTTTGCCAATCAATGGAACCGCGTACATCAATTTCTGGTGGAACTCCGCTCCATTCCAGATCGTAGTCAAGAACCAGATTAGCCCGTTCGATCAACTGCTCGTCAGTTGCACCATCGACATCAAATGCCAGATCAACAAGTTGAGCCGGGGGCAGTAACCAATCGCTTTCTACCCGGTCACGAAAATGCTCCAGCAACGCTGCGTGAGCCTTGATGTTAAAGCCATTGTCTATCCAGTAACTGACTTCGGGGATATCAAAGAGAGAAAGAAACTCGGCATCATTAAGATCACGTACACAATTAAATTTCTTTCTTAAGAACCTGCTGGCAGCGGAGAATATTGTTTTCAGGCCTTTATTGCCAGAACCGCTAACACCGTTCAACTTCCCATCAACGCTGGTTTTTGTTGTTGTCATTTTTGTTCCGCTTTGCTCATAAACCCCCACCGTCTTTTTTTATTTCTAGACAGCTTGAGATAACCTCATAACCGGATTTCTACAACTATCCAGATGATGCTGCGAGAATAACCGCTATCCACTGCCCAAAGCGGAATTAATACAAATTTTTCCGACGCTGTAATGAGTGAACTACTGAAGTGTGACCTATTCGAAAGACACAATTTTCAGGTGTAAAGGGAACGTTCATTTATTATCAATATTGCGTCAACACTCTGACGTGAATAGACACAGTTAACTTAAAGATCGCACAGTATTTTAAATGCGTACACGGACCACCGCTTTACTGCGATAGCCGGGTAAATAGCATAACTTTCGGCCCAAACCTTGCGCTACGTCACATCACTTTCGTCTTGAACGGCACCAGACAGACAGTTGCCGAAAACCGTGGTGTATGCCGATAGCAGTTATGAATGCCGCCCATCAGAAATTTATTGCCGGTGCACAGGAGTGGTGCAGTCTGCCACAGCTTGATATAGCCGCCGTACAGGCTCGCGTCGATTCCGGCGCTAAAACATCATCTATACACGCATTCAACATTGAACCGTTCACACGCAACAGTAGCCCATGGGTACGCTTCGACATACATCCGATACGCCAGAACAGGCGGGTTACTATACGATGCGAATCACCGACAATTGACCGTCGTATAGTCAAAAGCTCAAATGGGCAATCTGAAAAACGGTTTGTGATTCGTACCCCGCTTACCCTCAATGGTCAGACCTGGGACATTGAACTGACACTGGCTAATCGAGATACCATGGGATTCAGAATGCTGCTCGGTCGTGAAGCCATGAGTGGCAGACTGCTGGTAGACAGTGAAGAGAAATACCTGTTTGGTGAAGTTGACGACAAACAGGTAGAAATACTCTATGGCAAAAGTGCCCCTGCGCCGGGGAGCGGGCTGAAAATCGGCTTATTAGCAACCGATCCCGATCTCTACAGTAATCGCCGACTCATTGAAGCAGGAGAAAAGCTTGGCCACGAGATGGTATTTTTAAACATCCGCCAGTGCTACATGAAGCTTGATGCGGACAGTCCGGCTGTCCACTATAGAGATGGTCGAATTTTAAATGACCTCGACGCGGTTATACCGCGGATACGGCCGGCAATTACCTTCTACGGTTGTGCAATCACTCGTCACTTTGAAAGCCTTGGTGTTTTTGCACTCAACAACGCTACAGCAATCACTCAGTCCCGAGACAAACTTTACTCCCTGCAATTGCTGCAACAGCAGGGTCTGGACATCCCGATCACGGGCTACGCTAATTCACCCAACGACACCGATAACTTGATCGAGATGGTCGGTGGGGCACCGCTGATCGTTAAACTGCTCGAAGGATCGCAAGGTCGGGGGGTTGTTCTGGCCGAGACAACTAAAGCCGCCGAGAGTGTTATAAATGCCATGAAATCACTCCGCGCCAACCTGTTGGTTCAGGAGTACATCGAAGAGGCCGGTGGAAAGGACCTTCGGTGCTTCATGATTGACGGTAAGGTTGCTGCAGCCATTCAAAGAGAAGCTGCTCCCGGAGAATTTCGCGCTAACCTGCATCGGGGTGGACATGCGCATTTAACTGATATCAGCCCGGAAGAAGAGCAACTGGCGATCAAGGCTACCCAAGCACTTAAACTTAACGTTGCGGGTGTTGATATCATCCGCAGTACACGCGGCCCCCTGCTACTCGAAGTAAACTCCTCGCCGGGACTGGAGGGAATCGAAGCCGCTACTGGTCAGGATGTAGCGGCCAAAATGATACAAGCGATCGAAAAGCAAATCAGCAACGCCTATTCGCAGACTACACGGGAGCAAACCGAGACAATCTAGCCGTATCTGACAACAACCACGGCTCATGCAGCTCATTAGCAACAGGTCCGCTAAGCGATGCTTTTCAATGCGGCGTCAAGATCTGCAATCAAGTCTTCACACCGCTCGATACCCACGGCAAGGCGCAGCAGATTATCCGGAATACCATTCGCTTCAGGTTCAAGCGTGTGCCTATGCTCAATCAGAGTTTCCACGCCGCCCAGCGACGTTGCACTGGTAATCAATTGCAACGCACCTGCTACAGCCAGTGCAGCAGATTTACCGCCCTGAACGCAAAATGAAAGTAACGCTCCGTAGCCGCCCTGCATCTGTCGGGTGGCAATATCGTGGCCCGGGTGACCGCTAAGACCGGGATAAAGAACAGACTCAACCAGAGGATGTTGGTCAAGATATTCCGCAATCTGCATTGCACTGCGGTTTGCAGCATCCACACGAACATAAAGTGTGCGTAGTCCGCGTAGCAGCAGCCAGGCTTCAAACGTGCCGATAACGGCCCCTGCTCCCTGTCTTTCCCGCACAATAGCCGTCCATAGCTCATGCTCTTCACGCATTACGACGGCGCCAGCCAGCACATCACTGTGCCCATTGAGAAACTTGGTTGCCGAATGTATGACCAGATCAGCACCCAGATCAAGCGGTTTGCACAGCACCGGGGTTGCTGTGGTGCTATCGACACATAGTAGTGCGCCATATTGATGCGCATGCTCTGCAGCCAGTGATATATCGGTGACGTGCATCATCGGATTTGAAGGCGATTCCACCCAGACAATTTGGGTTTGCGTATGTGCTTGAAGTGCATCTTCTATTGCACCGGCATTGTCAGTCGGGTACTCCGATACAAAAATATCGAACCGTTTGCAATATTCATGAATCCAGCCTTTAGCGCCCCAGTACATGGAATCCGGCAACACCACATGGTTGCCCGGCTTCAGGGTATAAAAAACAGCTGCAATAGCGGCCATGCCCGAGGCAAAAAGCCGACACTCCTCACCGTGTTCAAGGTCAGCAATAACGCGCTCGGCATGCACATAAGTCGGGCAGGCATCTCTTGCATAAGTGTTGGCCGCGTTGATCAATTGATAACGATCATCGCGCGCAAACGTGGTTGATGGCTGTATTTCCGGAACAATAGCGCCTGTATTTACATCGAGGAAGTGACCAGCTTTGGCTGCTATGGTCGACCCGTGCGGTTGCTCTGTAGAATGCTTACTCATTGATTAGTGCGCTTCCTGCCAGTTATCTCCTACACCCACTTCAACCTCGAGCGGAACTGCCAGGCTCGCTGCATCTGACATTATGGTTGATAACTGAGTCGATACGGCTTCAACATCTCCCGCGGCCACCTCAAGCACCAGTTCATCATGAACCTGCATAATTACCTTTGCATCAACGGCTTCAGTCTCCAGCCAGTGATCGACCCTGATCATTGCGCGCTTGATAATATCCGCCGCCGTGCCCTGCATAGGCGCATTGATGGCGGTGCGCTCGGCGTATTGCCTGCGCTGATAGTTTCGCGACTCAATCTCAGGTAAGTATAAGCGGCGTCCGTAGACGGTCTCAACGAAGCCATTCATTTTCGCATTGGTTTTGGTGCTATCCATATAGCGTTTCACACCGGGATATCGTTCGAAATATAAATCTATATACTGTTGTGCATCGCCTCTGGGTATATCGAGCTGGCGGGCTAGTCCGAATGCAGACATTCCGTATATCAACCCGAAATTAATCGCCTTTGCTGCACGCCTTGAATCTGCATCAACTTCATCCAGTGAGTGGCCAAACACTTCAGCCGCTGTTGCGCTGTGAATATCCAGCCCGTCTGCAAACGCACCGAGCAGGTTATCGTCGGCAGATAAATGCGCCATGATGCGAAGCTCTATCTGCGAATAGTCTGCTGCTACTACGCGATAACCCTCCGGTGCTACAAACGCCTCCCGAATACGACGCCCCTCATGAGTTCGGACCGGTATATTTTGTAAATTGGGGTCGGTAGAAGACAGACGTCCTGTTGACGCCACAGCCTGCTGGTAGGACGTATGAACGCGTCCACTACGCTCGTTGATCTGCAACGGCAGCTTGTCGGTGTAAGTCGATTTAAGTTTACTGAGACTGCGGTAGTTGAGAATCAGCCTGGGCAAAACATAGTCCTGTGCCAGTTGCTCAAGTACATCTTCCGCTGTTGAAGGCTGCCCTTTCGGCGTTTTGCGAATAACCGGTATTTCTTTTACCCGATACAAAAGATCACCGATCTGTTTGGACGAGCCGAGATTAAACTCCTGCCCCGCGTCCTCATAGGCCTGTTGTTCTATTTCTGCAATGCTCGTGGCAAGCTCACCACTTTGTTCAGCGAGTTTGTCAGCATCGACCAGTACACCGTTACGCTCAACGTTTGACAAAACCCGTAACAACGGCATCTCTATATCGCAATACACCGCCTTCAAGATCGGTTCAGGGGAAAGTACTTGCCATAATGCATTGTGCAACTGAAGCGCTATATCTGCATCTTCGGCGGCGTATTCTGCTGCAGGCTCAACTTCAATTTGATTGAAAGTGAGCTGTTTTTTCCCTTTTCCCGCGATATCTTCAAAATGAATGGTTTTATAGTTGAGATACTTGCTGGCAAGTTCATCCATATCGTGCCGATGCGCAGCGGCATCGCACACATAGGACTGCAGCATGGTGTCATGTTCTATACCCTGCAAATCAATATCGTAATTCAACAATACATTGCGATCGTATTTCAGGTTCTGACCAATCTTTTTCAGTTCAGCGCTTTCCAGCAGTGGCTTCAGGCGTTCCAGCACCAGTTCCCGATCAAGTTGTACCGGTGCGCCATCATAGTCATGTGCTAATGGTACATAGGCAGCAGAACCGGGTTCAATTGAAAAAGAAACGCCTACAATCTCTGCCTGCATGTAGTCAATACTGGTAGTTTCAGTATCGAAAGCGAAGGTTCCTGCCGCTGTGATCTTCTGTAGCCAATCGTGCAGATCTTCTTCGCTGATAATCTGCTGGTATTCTCTTCGGGTCACCTTGGCGGCTTCTGGTATAACCGGACCTGTGCTCGCAACAACCGGTTTTTTGCCATCAAGCTCGTTCAGCCACGATTTGAATTCATAGCGCTCAAGATACTTGCGCAATCGGGGTTTATCCGGCTCTGCGATGGTCAGCTCGGAAATTTTCTGATCAAGCTCCACATCCAGTTTGATGGTCGCTAAATCATACGATAAAGGCAATGTGGGCAGAGCGGCACGCAGATTTTCACCTATTTTGCCTTTAACCTGATCAGCATTGGCGATTACCCCTTCAAAACTGTCATACAAGCCCAGCCATTTGACTGCCGTCTTCGGCCCGCATTTGACGACACCGGGAATGTTGTCTGAGGTATCGCCCATCAGGGCCAGATAATCAATTATCCGGTTGGGTGGCACGCCGAACTTCTCTATTACGCCATCAATATCTAGGGTAGTTCGGCTCATTGTATTAATGAGTGTGACATTCTCATTAACCAACTGAGCCAGATCTTTGTCACTCGTGGAGATAACCACCTTGTGCCCGGCTTCGCTTGCCTGCACCGACAGTGTACCGATCACATCATCGGCCTCAACACCGGCAACACTTAAAAGCGGCAATCCCATCAATCGAATAATTTCGTGCAGCGGCTCAATCTGGGAGCGCAAATCGTCCGGCATCGGAGGTCGCGTAGCCTTGTATTCTTTGTACATATCGTTGCGAAAGGTCTTTCCTTTGGCATCGAATACAACCGCCATATGCGTTGGATTATAGGTTCCAATCAATCCATGCAACATATTCACTACACCCAGCATTGCACCGGTAGGCTCACCCGCCTTGTTGGTCAATGGAGGCATGGCATGAAAAGCCCGGAAAAGATAGGAAGATCCATCGACCAGAACCAGTGGAGAGGACGCCGTCATTACATTCCTTCTGCAGTAGATAAATCATTGAAACGCCGACCGCTAAAACAGGTCAAATCAGCTACACTAATTCAGCTCGGATAATTCACGGAATCGTCGGCGTCTTGCATGCTCGTATATTACGCCAATGAAACCATTACGTCTCCGCCAGTAACTACGCAGCACAAACACGCATGAAAAGTGACATTGAACGAAAGCCACAGCTCAGACAGAACGCTGACATGGACCGGGCGTTAAGCAGGGAGTCCTGGAAAATTTTCCAGATAATGGCTGAATTCGTCGAAGGCTTTCAAAAACTCGCCGCAATCAGCCCCTCGGTCAGTGTGTTCGGGTCAGCCAGATTTGCCCAGGATCACAAATATTCTGTGCTTATCGAGCAAATTTCACGAAAGCTATCAGATGCGGGTTTTGCCGTGGTCAGTGGTGGCGGACCCGGCATTATGGAGGCATCGAACCGCGGTGCTTTTGCAGGTAAATCTGCCAGCGTCGGCCTCAATATTCAGCTACCGTTTGAACAATCGGGTAATCCTTTTCAGGATATTGCCATTACCTTCAAATATTTTTTCGCCCGCAAGGTTATGTTCGTCAAGTACGCATCTGCCTATGTTGTGATGCCGGGTGGCTTCGGCACACTCGATGAAATGGCCGAAATACTGACACTCATACAAACCGGCAAATCACGAAAAATACCGGTAATTCTGGTTGGTCACGAATTCTGGGATGGTTTCGTCACCTGGCTTCGAGAATCGATGTTGGAAATGGGCACTATCAGCGAGTCAGATCTCGACCTTTTTACCATCGAGGACGATCCCAACAAAGTCATTGAAACCATTTTCGATTTCTACGAAGGGATCGATATGGATATGGTCTTCACAAATGACGATATCTCGATGGATATCTAATCAACCATCAAAACACTGCAAGGTAACTGTCCAGTTAGCCCGGGTAGAAAATAATGTAAGTCTTTTGAACTAATTATTGCGATCGATTGCAACATTAACTAGTGCCCGTCCATAAACCGGGGCGTAGCGAGGGTCACTCAGGTGCGTGAGATTTCGCCTACCACATGTGGGCGTTTAGTCATTCTAAATAACTACATGTGGTCGGTGAAAGATCGCGTGTCCTGAGGGACCCGCAGTAGCGCTGGTTTATGGACGGGCACTAACTAGTGCCCGTCCATAAACCGGGGCGTAGCGAGGATCAATCAGGTGCGTGAGATTTCGCCCGCCACATGTGGGCGATTAGTCATTCTAAATAACTACTTGCGGTCGGTGAAAGATCGCGTGTCCTGAGGGATCCGCAGAAGCGCTGGTTTACGGATGGGCATTAACAAGCTGCAATTCAGCAAAAGTGAACGCTATCGCCAGTTGCAGTTACGCAGCGATTACCGGCTTCAATTTCAGGGCGGGCTCCTGACCAGCCCTGCTCGCACTTCCTTCACCAGCCCTGCCGAATTAGAGATTGCAGAGCCACAAGCCAAGCAATGTCCCGGGCCAATTCCCGCCGACAGCATGTAAAAAAAATGTTAGGCTGGCGCGTATTCGCTCCAGGTCCCCAGCCTCGCCGGGGTGAGCGAAGAATCGCTCTGTATCCTATATCGATCACAATTTATGTTGGAGAATCCCACTTATGAAAAGACGTGAGTTTATTAAATCCGGCGCGGTTGCCGGCGCAGCTACTGTCGCTGCCGGCGCCACTATTACCGCAGCACCCGCAATAGCGCAATCAAAAACAAAACTGACCATTGTTTCGACCTGGCCGAGAGATTTCCCGGGCCTCGGTCTGAGCGCACAACGCCTGGCTGCGCGCATAGGTGAACTTTCTGAAGGTCGAATTGAAGTTGAGTACTTTGCCGCCGGTGAACGAGTAGGTGCATTCGACTCATTTGATGAAGTTGCCTCAGGCAATGCGCAAGCTTATATCGCGGCAGACTACTACTGGAAAGGCAAGCATCCGGCCTGGGCATATTTCACTGCCGTCCCCATGGGCCTGACCAGCACGGAATGGACCGCATGGATCAACTTTATGGATGGCCAGGCACTGTGGGACGAAGTCGCTGATGGCTTTGGCTTAAAATGCCTGCCTTGCGGTTCCACCGGTTGCCAGATGGGCGGATGGTTTAACAAAGAAATCGAGTCTGCTGATGATCTGAAAGGATTAAAAATGCGTATTCCAGGTCTGGGCGGCGATGTCATGGCGAAACTTGGTGCTTCACCAGTCTCACTCCCAGGCGGTCAGATTTACGAAAATCTGGTTTCCGGTTCTATCGATGCGACCGAATGGGTCGGACCTTACAATGACTATTTCATGAAGTTCTATGAAGCGGCCAAATACTACTATTACCCCGGCATGCACGAAGCTGGCAGTAGCTTGTCATTTGGTATGAACAAGGAATTCTGGACTGGCCTCAGCAAATCAGATCAGGAAGTCATTCGCGCTGCGTGCCAGGAAGAGCATTCACATCAATATCACGAAACAGTTGCACAAAACGGTGTCCACCTGGCCAGACTGGTTGACGACCACGGCGTTGAGCTGCGGGAATTCAATGAAGATATCTATGATAGCTTCGGTGAAGCTGCAGCTGAGGTTTTCGAGGAAACTCGCGATCACAGTGCACTTGCTGCCAAAGTACACGATAGCTTTGCCGCCGCGCGCTCAGAACTGGGTGGCTGGATGAAACTTGCTGCTGTAGGTTACAGCGTGCAACGTAATCGAGTTCTCGATATCTAAACCATCAGGATCAGAAAGCGGGGCGCCTGCTGCCCCGCTTTTTTAGCGATACAATTTTCCCTAATTCGAAAAACGTATCGACAAGTTCACCAGAATAACCCGACTCTATGCAGCAGCCAGCCGTCAGACCCGCGCCATTGATGAGAACATTCGGTTGGTCAATGCTCGCACTTTTAGTTACCTATCTATTCAACAACTATCTGGTTGTGAGCCGAGACTGGACAGCGATCAGCTCGGTACTACGTAACGATCTATCCGCCAGTGACTCACTGACACAAGCTCTGATTATTGCAATCATCTACATCACAGGGATCGCTGTTACTGCCTTTTATGTATATAGAACACAGCATATATCACTCAGAGACGATGCCGAAAAAATCACTCGCCTCAACACTTATCTGGTTCGAGGCTGCTTCTGGGCAGTAGTATTTATCGGCCTGGCCGACATGATGATCTCCTTTCTGCGCGTTGAAGGGCTACTGAACCTGGTGTTCGACGAAACCATGGTAAAGCAGCTCGGTCGCTCGCAATTCCGCGGTACCTACCTTCACCTGCCACTTGCAGCTGCCGGTATGATCATGGCTTTGTTCACCCGAACCCTCGGCTTCCACTGGTTGGCTCTGCTGATCGTAGTCGCTGAGCTCACTATTGTCTTTACCCGCTTCATATTTTCCTATGAACAAGCGTTCATGGGCGATCTGGTTCGCTTCTGGTACGCGGCTTTATTTTTGTTCGCCAGCGCCTATACGCTACTCAAAGAGGGCCATGTCAGGGTAGATGTTGTCTATCAGGGGTTATCCCGAACGACCAAAGGAGCTGTGAACGCCTTTGGCGCTATAATTCTGGGTATGTCACTTTGCTGGACCATTATTATTGTGGGCTTCAAGGGCAAGGCATCGATAATTTATGGCCCTCTGGCGAATTTTGAAGTCTCGCAATCCGGCTACGGCATGTATACCAAGTACTGGATGGCTGCATTTCTGGCCGTATTCGCAATAACCATGTTGATACAATTCGTCAGCCAGATGTTCGATGCGTACGCTGATTTTCGTCAGGATCCGGGTGGCAGTACCGCTTCCGCAGCCCCTTCTACAACACACTAAATAGCCAGAAGAAACCAATTCGATGGAACTCGTATTTCTAGCATTGCTTGTGATCATGCTCGCTCTGGCGCTAGGGTCGGGTTACCCGGTGGCGTTCGCACTCCCTGGTGCTGCCATAGTCACCATTTCAATCGCAGCACTCTGCGGATACATTTTTGCCGGGGGAAATGTTGACGCCTATTTCGCACAGGACGGCCCCAGCCAATGGCTCAGCGCCGGGGTCACCAATTTACGCGGCATTTATTGGGAGGTCGAGCGCGATACGCTAATCGCCATTCCGTTATTTATTTTTATGGGCATTATGCTTCAGCGCTCTAAAATTGCTGAAGATTTACTTGTAACTATGGCTCAGCTGTTTGGCCCTGTACCCGGCGGGCTGGGAATATCCGTTGTTTTTGTCGGTGCTCTACTGGCTGCAACCACAGGTATTGTTGGTGCAACCGTGGTGGCAATGGGCCTCATTTCCCTGCCGGTAATGCTGCGCAATAACTATTCACAATCACTGGCAACCGGAACTATCGCCGCATCAGGAACACTTGGGCAGATAATCCCGCCATCAATCGTATTGATTATCCTGGCTGACCAACTGGCCAGTGCAACCGATCAAGCTGGCACGATCAGAAAAACGCTACACAAAGCCGCGACCGGCGAACTAACCATGCCATCGGAGTTTGCGGTAGTTTCTACGAGTGCAGGGGAGATGTTTCTCGGAGCACTGGTACCCGGCTTGATTCTGGTTGCGCTTTACATGCTCTATATCCTGTTTTACGCGTTGCTGCGACCATCAAAGGCTCCGGCTGTAAAACTTGAAAGCAGCCGGGATCTTGCCTTTCTCGGTAAAGTTCTCGGAACACTGGTACCACCGCTGGCGCTTATTTTCCTGGTCCTGGGATCAATAATAACCGGCATCGCCACCGTCAATCAGGCGGGTGCAATTGGCGCTGCTGGCGCATTATTAATGGCAGGCTATCGGCTTAAGGACGGCAAACGCAAGTATTCACCCGCGATTCTAGCGCTCATCGCAATGACGGGCATTGGAATCACCCTGTTTATGTTCGACACCAACATCAAGAATATAAAAACCGATCGAGACCTTATCGGTGTCTACCTCTCGGTTTCTACTGTCTTCCTATTGATTCTCGCCCTGATATGGAGCGGTATACGGGTTAATCGCGACAATACCCTGCACGAAGTGATGATCGAAACAGCTAAAGCCACGTCGCTTGTATTTATTATTCTGCTCGGCGCGGCAATGCTCACTGCTGCATTCCGGGCATTCGGTGGCGAGGAACTGGTTCGAGACTATCTGAATAGTCTTCCAGGTGGATTCTGGACCAAATTCATTATCGTTATGGGCGTGATTTTCATACTCGGATTTTTTCTCGACTTTATAGAAATAGCCGTGGTGGTTGTACCGATAGTGGCCCCTATTCTACTGGCGGATCCGTCCGCCAACATAACGGCGGTCTGGCTCGGCGTAATGATTGGCCTCAACATCCAGACTTCGTTCCTCACACCACCTTTTGGCTTCGCCCTTTTCTATCTGCGCGGTGTGGCACCGACGGCAGTAAAAACAATCAATATGTATAAAGGTGTCATCGCCTTTATTGTGCTGCAACTGATTGCGCTGGGTATAGTCGGTTACTATCCGCCACTGGTTAATTACCTGCCAAACCGTATGTCGTTGTTATCAGATAACGCACCACCACCCCGTAATCCAAAGTTGCAGTACTGCATCGAGGAATACACCGTTCTGCACCTTGCGGAGCACAGTACCGAACTCACCTCGGCAATCCGCGTCGCAGAAGAACTCGATCTCAGTATCCTGCCCAAAAAGCTTAAAGCATCTGTTAGTAAAAGTGTGCAAAAGGCCAGCGAAGCAATCACCTTACTGGAAACCGCAAAAACAGCTGAACAAGACGTGCTCGGTGCCAGTGACGACTATCGTCCATTGCATTCTATCGTGCGCAACATCGAGCAGCAAATTCGGGAAAATGCCTCAACAATTGATGACCTGGAAACCCGATTGAGGAGAACTTCAGGCGACAATGCCGATGCGATAAAGGCCGGGCTTCAGCAGAAAATTGATACCATCAGCAATAGCCAACTAGCACTGGAAGCGTCCATTCCAGCACAATGGCAAGCCACCAATGAAGAATTTGCTGCACTGCAGCAGATCGAAACTAAGGCACGGAAAGATTATCGCCGTGCTGCAGACGATAGTTTTCTGCCTGTCGCCAAAGTTACAGCTGCATTGGATGACACAGACAAACTTTTAGCACTTCAGGACTCACTCAACAATCTAGAGCAACAAATAAACGACAATGAGCCCGCTGCAATGCTGGTGCCTATCGCAGCTCTGGCTAAAAAGTTCGGCCAGGTTGAAGGTGCGTCGAAAATAAAATCCGCCGTATCCAAAGCACGCTCAGCACTCAAAGCAAAGAAACCAAATAAAAAGAAAGCTATTAAATCAGTCGGTAAAGCTATTGCTGCATTCGAAAAAGAACTTGCATGGCGAATTCCGGCGAAAGAAACACTCAATGCCAGCCTGAAAATCTATCAGCAAGCTATCAGCGGATCAATCGGTATCAGGCAGCAGAGTAAACTCAGTCGTGAGCAGGCATTGTTTGTTGCACGTTGTAGCGCTGAGCACCGGGATATTTCTCTAAATTTTTAAAACCAGACTATCCCCGATTTATAGGCAGAGCCGACTGACTGACCGCAATATGAGGAGATCTTCACCTTGACCAGCAACGACGCAGCTAGCGGGCAAGCAGATAATATAACCATGTCTGCCGGCGGCCTGTACTCACTGGCAACTATCGGTGCCAAGCATGTAATCGACCATGCAACTCCAATCGTGCTGAATGCGCTGGGTAATATTCCAAACCTCCCGAGAGACACTGAGCACTGGTGTTTCTCTGACATGGGCTGCGCAGATGGAGGCACGTCACTGGACCTGTGGCGCAATGTCTTTAACGCCATTCGCAATAACGATTCAACCGAATGGCAAGCTGCCAGCATGGCAGACATACAAATTGTCTACTCCGACCAGGCGCGCAACGATTTTAATGCGCTTATTCAAATCCTGCACGGCTTGACAGACTTTACATCCTATTTACCAGAGTTTAGTAACCTTCAGATTCTGGAATCTGGTTCATCATTCTATCTGCCGATACTGCCCAGAGAGTCACTGCATCTGGGATTCTCGGCAACCGCCATGCACTGGCTAAGTACCAAGCCGTGTAATATAAAAAATCATGTCCATATGGTCGGCGCTACAGGGGCTGATCTTGACAAGTTTTCCGAGCAGGCAGCAAGTGACTGGCAAACCATATTGCTTCATCGAGCCCGGGAACTAAAACGCGGCGGCAAATTGGTACTGGTTAACTTTGCTCGCGATGAGCAGGGCCGCTATCTGGGCAATACCGGCGGTATTAATATGTTCGATAATTTCAACAAAATATGGCGAAGTTTTCTAGCCGACGGCCGGATTACCAGCAGCGAATACGACTTAATGACCCTACCCCAGTACTACAATACGGTCGAAGAATTCAGTGCGCCTCTACTGGACAAGAACTCCCCTGTTTATCAATCCGGCTTGCGATTGACTGACATAAAGACCGCGATTATAACTTGCCCATTTGCAGATGATTATAAAAACCACCACGATGCAGCCAGATTTGCACGCGAGTACATCCCGACCATTCGCTCATGGAACGAGAGCATCTTCTACGGTGGTTTATCCACTACCCGCAGTGCTGAAGACCGCCATCAATTGATCGAAGAATATTACGCAGAGTATCAGCGGCAGGTTGCCGAGAATCCACAAGGCCATGGCATGGACTATGTGCACGCTTACATGACTATCGAGCGAATCTAGACAGACCACTCCAGCAACCGGAATCCGAATCTCACTCTTCAGCGAACGGATCTATCCGCTCAATGCTGTTTCCTGCATAGCAGCAAGAGCGCGCCTTGCCTTGAGGTTACCCTGCCTCTCGGCAGATTCAAACAAGCGCCTGGCCGCACCCGGGTCCCGGTCAACACCCCAGCCATTTTGATACAGCATACCCAGATTAAACTGTGCTCTCGCATCGCCTTGTTCAACAGCAAGCTTTAACCAGCGGGCTGCGCGTCGATAGTTTCTGTCCAGTCCTTTTCCATTCGCATAGCGCAAACCAAGGTTTATCTGTGCACGGAGGTTACCTCGCTGGGCAGCCTTGCGGTACCAGGCGATCGCTACCTGCTCATCGTAGTCTATACCGATACCGTGCTCGTACATGCGGCCAAGATTATATTGCGCTGCAGCGCTGTCCTGATCGGCGGCCATTCGCAGCCAGTAAACTGCCTGATAAACATCTTTCGGTACACCCAGCCCGATAGCGCAACCAATGCCCAGATCCAGTTGCGCCTGAGAATATCCAGACTCGGCAGCTTTACGGAACCATTTCATCCCGGTGCTGTAGTCCTGTTTTCCTGCAACACCATTGATGTGACACATACCGAGATCAAACTGGGAAGCCGTATGACCATTTTGGGCGGCACGCTTGAACCAGTGAAAAGCCTGACGATCAGACTGTTCTACCATATTGCCAATTGCATACATTTTTGCCAGCATTGCCTGGGCGGGAACGTCACCTCTCTCGGCAGCCAGACTAAACCACTTCACCGCTTCTGCTCGATCTTTGGGAACTCCGCGGCCCTGTGAATAACAAACACCGAGATCAAACTGCGCAACCACGTGCCCCTGCTCCGAAGCTGCCCGGTAGTAACTAACTGCCGTCTGCCGATTCTGTGACACCCCGTGGCCAACAGAGTACATATACCCGAGAAAACCCTGAGCACACGAATTGCCAAGGTCCGCAGAACGCTTAAAGTACTTTGCAGCTTGCTCGTAATCCTGCTCGACCCGTCGACCATCAAAATACATAGCTCCGGCAAACAGCAGGCCCCAGACATCTCCCTCTTTACTTTTGTCTGTAATCCATTGCTGAGCCCGGTCAAAATGTCTCTCGCGCTGCACTTCGGTAAAACTCTCTTCACTGAGTAACGCGATTGCGGCACTAGCGCCCAGATTCTTTTGATCTGCAGCCAGCTGAAGCAATTCAGCACTGGCGGCCTCATCCATCGGCGTATCAATAGCACCACGGCGCAATTCCATTGCCCGCAGAAAATGGTCCTGGGATGTAGGTCCCTGAATCAGGGTTAGCTCACCACCGCCGGGTAGCGCTTTACTGCGTTTCCTTGTTTTACCGATCTTCAGTTGCTTCACTGATCGATCATTCGGAATTTTTTTCATTGTCTGTTATTTCTTGGATCCGCCCAGCGAACGAATATACCGCTCATTTCTATTCAATTGTGCAAATTGTCCAGCCTGTATAGTGGACCATCTAAAGCGGCACTCTTGCGTGGTGCAGATCAACTTATCAAAGGAAAAAACAGGGTTTCCACCGCTTACTCACGCTTACTCAGCCAAAACACAGCGTTCTAATTCCTATGAGCGGTAGATATCGTTGTCGACTCTTTGATTACTTCCATCACAATGTAGGAACGCGTATCCCTGACTCCGGGCAGATCACGCAATATTTCTCCGAGCAACTGCCGGTACTCGGCCATATCAGCTACTCGAATTTTCATCAAATAGTCGAAATCCCCTGACAAAAGATGACACTCAAGCATGTATGGAATTCTCAGTGCCGCCTGTTTGAACTGTTCAAAAATTCGTCTGCTGTCGTATACGAGTTTTATCTCAACATAGACCATCAAACCGGCTTGCAGCCGGTCGGGGTTGAGTAACGCCGTGTAGCCACGAATAGTGTTGTCCTGTTCAAGCCGCTTAACCCGTTCAATACAGGGCGACGTACTCAGACCAACCCGCTCCCCGAGCTCAACATAAGAGATGCGTGCATTTTTCTGCAGCTCATCGAGAATTTTCCGATCAATGCGATCAAGTGACTTAGAGGTCATAGCCAACGAATTTACGGTTTTATTAAAAATATCCCTACATAATAGCGCCAAACTAGCAATAAAAGGGAATAACACCGCACTGGTTCGCCTACACTCCCGAAATTATTCGGTAATGAATGTAATTTCTCGCCTGTAAAGCAGACGATACAACTATTACCACCACCCAGATCACCCGAAATTGCAGGAGAAACGACAATGCTGATAGGTGTTCCAAAAGAGATAAAAAACCACGAATACCGCGTTGGTCTAACTCCTGTCAGTGTGCGCGAGATTGTTGGCCATGGCCATTCCGTGATAATTCAGACAGGCGCAGGCGAAGGAATCGGCGAAGCTGACAATTCCTATGTTGAAGCCGGTGCCACTATCGTCGATAGCGCTGAAAAGGTATTCGCTGAGGCGGATATGATTGTCAAAGTAAAGGAACCGCAGCCAGTCGAATGCAAGATGCTACGACCGGGGCAGATTTTATTTACCTATCTGCATCTGGCGCCAGACCCAGAGCAAACCCGACTGCTGGTTGAATCTGACTCCATCGCGATCGCCTACGAAACCGTAACCGATAACGACGGCGGCCTGCCGCTGTTGGCTCCCATGTCAGAAGTAGCCGGGCGCATGTCTATCCAGGCTGGAGCAATGTGCCTGGAAAAATCCCGCGGCGGCTCAGGTAAATTACTTGGTGGAGTTCCGGGTGTCGCTCCAGCCAACGTACTGGTAATCGGCGGCGGCGTGGTTGGAACCAATGCAATGCAAATGGCCGTAGGAATGAACGCCAATGTCGTCGTACTGGATCGTTCGATCAATCGACTGCGTGAACTCGACGCTCAATTCGGTGGCAGAGCATCAACTTTGTATTCTACTCGTGCAGCGCTGGAGCACTACGTGGCGCAGGCTGACCTGATTATTGGCGCTGTATTGATACCTGGCGCCGAAGCGCCAAAGCTTGTTACTCGCGAAATGCTGAGTACCATGCGACCTGGATCAGTACTGGTTGATGTTGCGATAGATCAGGGTGGTTGCTTTGAAACCTCAAAAGCTACTACACACGAAGATCCCACGTACATGGTTGACGGAATTGTTCACTACTGTGTAGCGAATATGCCGGGAGCCGTCGCCAGCACGTCAGCCCACGCACTGAATCATGCAACATTGCCTTTTACCCTGTCACTGGCAAATAAAGGCTATAAAGAAGCACTGCTTAAAGACGCCCATCTGTTGCAAGGGCTGAATGTGCATCGTGGCGCAATCACCAATCAACCGGTGGCAACGGCCCTGAATCTGGATTTCATCGCAGCGGATAAAGCACTCAGCAGTTAGGCATCGAAAATTACTTAGCTGATCGGGATGAAAATATTTTCATCCCGTCAATCTACAAATGCCAACTACCTGTCCGGTGATCGCATAAGCCAATGCATTACATTAGATAATTTTACAGCGCCGCTACAATCCGACGTCTCTTATTTCCGCCAGACATCCTCAGACGAGAGCAATTTAATTAACGGGGTTTTATAGTTACCAGGGACTACTCGATGAACCTTTGTGGCGGTGCACAAATTAAATTCGGTAAATTTCGTAATTGCCCGGGCTAGTTCATGTAAGAATCGATCAGCATTATCAATTAGTTGCTTATCGAACCCTTCAAGATATAGCGATTGTACATTTAAAACCTTACCTTTTCGCTCAGCCTTGCAATCGACTCTGCCCACCAGTTGGTCTGCGTACAGAATGGGTAAGCAGAAGTATCCATAGCGACGTTTCGGGCCTGGCACATAGCACTCAATCTGATAGTCAAATCCGTACACCATCCGGCATCGGTCGCGCTGTATTACACAACTATCAAAGGGCGATAACAGACTAACGCGTTTCTGCGGTCTTGGCCGGACCGTCAGCGCCGCTGCATCACAATATACTTCATTCTTGCAAGGCAACCCCGCTTTCACCACGGTACCATCCGCAATCGACTGGTTCAGAACTTCTTTCACAGCCTTTCGCAAACCGGCCCCCTTGCGAAGGTAAGTAAATGCCCTCAATGTTGCAAAGCCATGCGAGCGCAAACACACATCAACAAGGTGTTGAGCCTGCTCGTATAGCGAAGGACAACGGGTGTCCACCGATTCCGGCAGAGCTCGCTCGGTAATATCGTAGCGCTTTTGAAATCCGGAACGCCCCACAACCATCAGCTCCCCTTGTATAAAAAGCTGCTCAAGAGCCTGCTTTGCAGGTTTCCAGTCCCACCAGCCACTCTGACCATTAACGGGTTCGATAAAGTCTCTCGCCATCAACGGCCCTTCCGTTTGTATTCGCTTACAAATTTCCTTCATCAGTTTTTTATCGGTATTTTTAAACCAGTGCTTTTCACCACTGCGGATGGCATTCATGCGCGGCAATGCGAAGCGATAATCCTCCATCGGTAGATAAGCAGCAGCATGAAACCAATACTCGAAGACTTGCTTTTCAGCAACAAGGCCCTCAAGACTGGCCGCTCGGTAGCCGGGTACGCGGGTCCAGAGCACATGGTGATGCGCACGTTCTACAACAGAAATAGTATCGATTTGCACATAACCAAGATGCCGTATCGCCTCAAGCACTCCGTTTTTTCCAGAACCAAACGGCTTGGTGCGCAGCAAACCCTGGCGCTCAAGGGTTAACTTTCGCAGCTGGCTTAACGGTAGAGTCGATTCCACAGGTATACTCTAAATTTTAATCACAAAGACATAGTACATCGCTCCACCGCTAGCCACGCAGTAGTTCATCTGTTGACACAAGTTTCACACGGCCAGCGATTTCACTAAACTGTGTGGAACTGACGATATTTATAAAACCTGTCTGTACTGTCAATCGGGAATTCCGCAATGATCCATGTGCTTGGCTCCATCAACATCGACTACTCCTGTAAGGTCAAATCTCTGCCGTCCCCGGGTGAGACAATTTCAGGCCGGCAGCTGAACCTGACTCCCGGCGGAAAAGGCGCGAACCAGGCACTGGCAGCACGGCGAGCGGGAGCTGAAGTGGCTATGACAGGTGCTGTAGGACAGGATCAGGTTGCAGATCAATCACTCACTCTGTTGCACGAAGCCGGTGTGAATCTGAAATCTGTCGATAGGGTCGATGGGCCGACAGGCTGCGCTTTTGTATTCGTTGATGCGCAAAGTGAAAATCAGATCGTTATCATACCTGGCGCGAACGCGGCGATTAGTCAGCGGCATGGCGAGAATATCTCAATCACGGAAGGTGATTTTTTATTACTACAACTGGAAGTCCCGGTGACGGCAGTCGAAGCCGCTGCGGTAAATGCAAAAAGTCACGGGGCGATAGTTATCGCCAATCTGGCCCCGTATCAAATACTGCCAGAGACATTTTTTCAATCAGTAGATATCCTGCTACTGAACGAAACTGAGGCCGCACAATTGGCAGCTGATCTTAAAATCGAGCAGAAAACCGATATTGCTCTGGCAATTGCAAACAGACTCTCGACGTCGGTGGTGCTCACTCTCGGTAGCGAAGGGGCGATACTGGTTGACAGTGAATTGAAAAAATCCCGCTTCTCTGGCATGAATATTTCAGCTATAGACACCGTCGGTGCAGGAGATACTTTTGCCGGCTATCTGAGCGCGATGCTAGCTGATGGAAAATCTCTTGCCATGGCCTGTGAAATTGCCAATCGAGCGGCAGCACTCGCCTGCACTAAACCCGGCGCGCAGACTGCAATACCCCAAATTGATGAAGTTGAAAATTTATTATCATAGCTCTTGTAGAGCTACTTCCTATCGGTAATACAATTTAAAGAAATGACTGTGTATAGTCCTATAGTTTCCTTCAGAAAAGATGCGTTATCGGTATGGCGGATATTAATTAAAAATATCCAATATACCAATACTTCTCCAATGCACCCATATTACAATGGGCGGCGTAAAAGCTGGTGGAAACACCCGACTCAAACAAAAAAAATTCAGTACGATTTTAAAACCTGACAGACATCTATGGATACCATCGACAGCAACACTAATATTTTAGTCGCTGCCCCGTCCGAACCAACCGATAAGTCGCTAATGCAGCAGCTCTCACGTTGTGTTGCAGATATAGAGGAAGTTCGAGAAGCACATTTGCCTGCCGTAATTGAAATTGGCCAGGCAAGTAGCGCCCGGCTTACACTCGTTGTAGTTGTCAGACAAAACGCCGACAAAAAACAAATCAGTAACGTACTGGCCGGGAATATGAAATCACATCTGTCTGCTGCCGATCAAATAGACACCAGAGTAGTGGCCGATGACTTCCCTCTACTCGATTCGATCAGAGCTACCGGATGCGTGGTTGGCTGGCGCGACTGAACCAAAAATTCACTAGCCGGACAGGCGTACCACTGAAAAGCCCCTTTGGCTCACCCGCCCTCCGCGCCGGCTTTTGCTTAAACATCGGAACACTGGCTCTTACTACAATGCCGTGCCGTATTTATTTTCATGTAACTGCCGGGCCTGACTAACCCAGTCATCACGCTGAATACGGCCGGGGAAATTGGGCATCTGCTCCTGTAACTCGACTACCCCGTCTTCATCAAGCAGAGCAACCTGGCGAAAATAGTAGATACCAGTGGAATGAAGTGCTTTCTCCAGTACCGGACCCACTCCTTTTATTTCCGTTAACTTATCCCGCTGAGTCTTATCGGGTTCGGTGTCGGGAACCTGCCATGATCGAGGAACGTATCCTGCCACTGTTGGCGTGCTGTTTCCTGCCGCATCGCTTTCTGATACCACCGCACCTTCGTCATTACTTGCAGGTTGACCCACTGATGCTCTAGCCGCAAGAGGCTCTACCTGATCATTACTTTCAGCAGGCTCGATACTCGCTGTATCAGACGAGCTATCTTCAGCGACTGCAGCGTCAGTATCTATCGCCTCACTGTTTATAAGCAAACCAGTATCGGAATCTGTATTGGCTGGCTGTGCCGGATCCTGTGCCGATTCCATCTCAACAGATCCGCTACTGTCATTCGAAGCTTCAATTTCCACGGCAGACACTGTGTTTTCGATTGCAGAGGCCTTGCTCGATTCAATTTCACTAGTTGCATCTTTGGTTGCATCTCGGGTTGCATCTTTGATTGCGTCTTCGCCCATGCCTTCTAGAGAATTGACGTTGTCAGATTCAACAGAAGCATAAAGGACTGTTGAATCCGTATCGACTTCGACTATATCTTCGGGAACTTTTTCAGCATCTGTAGCCGACGAATCAGATTCAACTGATGAATTGGCTGCTACTTCCACTTCTGTTAACGAAAGATCAACTTCCGCTACTTCGACAGTTTCATCCACCGGTCCTTCTTCATCCGCTTTCTCTACCGGCTCAGCTGATTCGTCTGATACAACATCCGTTACCGCTTTTTCTATAATATCTGAATCACCCGTTTGCGAATCTGCCAGTTCTACAGATTCAACCATCTCTGAATTTTCCTCTAGCTCTGTCGTTTCAGACTGATCTTCAGCTGCCTCATCAATCACCTCAACAGCCGCAGTATCTTCTTCTCCCGGTGACTCTAGTGTCGCTTCGACTAATTCGTCCGCCTCTACAACCTCAGGTGTATCTGCTTCCAGCTCGACTATCTGTTCGACCTCTATTTCGTCTTCTGATTTAACCGGCTCGGGGATTTCAGTATGCTCGACTGTATCAGCGGTTACAGAAATTTCGCTGGTATCGTCAGCCTGCAAAGCACCCTCTGAGCCTGACTCTTCTACCGCAGGACTCTCCTCTGGCGGGATCGCGTTTGTAACATCGGTCAAATTTTGATGTTCCTGCACCTGAACCACATCCGCATCAGTGGCGTCGTTTTCCTGTTCTATTACATCCTTTGTTATTGTTTCTTCTATTACTGCCTCTTCTGTGTTAACCGACTGTGCGGTCTCCGCAGACTCAGTCAAATCATCTAAAGCAACGTTTTTTTCTGCGATTTCTCCGTTACTTTCTTCAGTGTTCTTTTCAGGACTATCGTCTTTGTTATTTGCGGTCTCCACTGCATCGGATTGTATTAACCTCTCTTCCGTCACTTCAGGTACTTCTGAAATCCCCGCTTCAGGCTCGCCTTGCTTGTCTTCTGTTAATTCTTCCGCTTCAGTTGCCTCCGCCGCCACCGATTCAGGTTCCAGGGCCGTGTCAACAGACTCCACTTTTTCAGCATCAGTAGCTTCATTGGCGAGCTCAACATTCGAAGCGTCTTCCGCCGCCTCTACTTTATTTTCTACTTCCTCTGCGTCTACTACCGCTTCGCTTTCCGATTCCTGCTCTGGTTCCGATACATCGCCAACAACTTCTTCGTCTACACCAGCTTCCGCCTCCTCAGCATCCAGTGCTGCGAGTATTTCTTCTGCACCAATAGCAGGTGCTGTTTCCAGTTCAGAGATGCGCCCACGGAGGCTATCAATCGTTTCTGCATTTTCAGACACTGTTTTTGCCAGTTTGTCGCGTTCCTCTATGATTGAGGTATTCATCGACTCAAGCTGAGTGACCTTGGACTCAAGTTCCGTTTGCGACGTTTGCAGCGTTTCCAAATCATCAGCGGTAAATTTCTGGCGTCTCCAGCGCCATAGCATCCATCCAAGCCAGACTCCGAGACCGAACACCAGAAACAACGGTATAAGAATGTCCAAAATCACCCAAGACATAATTTCTCTCTAAATTTCTCTATATATACTTTATTTCAAGCGCCCGACGACGTTAAAGTGAACCCGCCGATTTCGCTGCCGACCAGCCGCTGTGTCATTGCTCTCAACAGGCTGCCGATCTCCATAACCGACTGCGACCAATCTTTCGCTGTCTATCAGCTGACTGATCAAATAATCCCTGACTGCACTTGCACGCCGCTGGCTCACACGCTCGTTAACCAGCGCTCTTCCTACGTTATCGGTATGTCCCTCAACTTCGACTTGCAAAGACGGATACATTTTCATCTTCTCAGCTACCTTGTCCAGGGTAATTTTCGCTGCTCTGGTAAGATTAGTATTGCCGCTTCCAAAAACTATATTGGCGTGTATCGCATCAGCCAGACTGTCCAGCTCGCTCTGCAACAAAACGCTGTCACTCAGTGGCTTCTCGTGCAGCAGCGTTAGATTTTCCTCTACATTCAAGCCATCCTTACGCGCAACCGCCGCAATCTCCTGTAGATAGGATCGGACCTCTTCTGTACCCACAGCAGCATTAACATTCAGGTTAGTTCCATTAAGAGACACTTCACCTTTAACGCCTGGTGCGAACTGTGTAAGGATGGTAGCCATGCTATCAACGCGCTCGTCTGCACCCGAAATACGAGCTGACAGGTCTGTGACTTCCAGACGATCAATTAAATTTTCGCTCCCTACTGCTTCTCCGACAGCAAATGCCAGGCGTCTTTGCTGCTCCTCAGACAAAACACTACCCTGAAGAAGTAACCGAGATCCATCGCTGCGCGCAATGACATCAACCACACCATTTTTAATTAGATTGAGCTCACCGGTAACACGAAAATCAACAACAGCTATTGCGGCCGTTGTTTCAATTGCCGCAGCTGCCTCATTGTCGTGAGCGATAATTCGGTAGTGCAGGTTATTTTCGTCTAAAGACAATTGCGCTGAAGCAACATTGCCCGGCCCGGAAAGTATGAGCATGTCCGCCAGAGTCTCTATCTTGGTATCTCCGCCAACCTTAGCGGAATTCGCTACGGCAATTTCAAGATTATCGTTTATGCGTTCAATCCCTGACCTCAAAGCAGCTTCAACGAGCCGGTTTCGCTGTTGATCAGTCTGCACCACACCATCAAGGATCATCTCCGATGGGCCGATCCTGACCGTTACCCGAAGTTGCTGATCTGATTTGGCGAGCTCAACAACAACCGGATCCGGTTGATGCAGTTGAAGCCTTAGTTTACGCATACCATTGGCAAACAACCCGGGCAAAGCATATTCCTTCTGCCGCAATACAGTTGCCAGACGTTCAACGGTAACATTAGGAGGAAGTACACCAGTCAAGGTTAGATCACGATAATTCCATCTGAAATTCAGACTACTTGTATCAATCCCCGCTTGTTCAAGGCGCTCTTTACTCAATCGATCCAGCGTGTTTTCGAAATGAGGTACTGCCCATGCAAGCGTTACTGCAACAATCACGCATAGCGCGACAGCAACAGCCAATATACTTTTGCGTTCGGGCCAGGGCATCTTTCCGGCTTCACCGGATGGGATGTACGACACCCAACCGGATGCCCCGGTATCAAGGGTGGATTCTGACAATTAATATACCTTTATCTTCTTAGTTGAGCGCCATACAATTGACACCTTAACAGTCTATGCTGCTTTAATATCGCCACTTTGACGAATACTCCGCTACTCTAAAATTTCTTTCATATCTGGAAAGTTACCTATAGGTTACTGTTGACTGTTTTGCACGATTAATAACGGATCACACAAAGGACAAAACCAGCCCCACTACTATCCGGTGGTGCTTCAACCTCTACAACTACAGTCGTACCGCAATCCAGGAGTCACTACCGTTACTGCGAAGCAGCGCCCGGAACCCCTTATCTGAACGACTGCCTTACAATTTCGATAACCCGTAACAAGACCCGGAAACCTCGAGAACACTATGGAAAATATCACAGTTGCGCTGAATCAATTGAGCGAACTGGTCTTTCAGGCACTAGCCAGCCTGGGGTTGGATAAACAGGAACAACGCGCGGTCCACGATGTACTTATGTACGCTCAAACCCGTGGTAGCAGCCAGGGGCTCATCAAGATACAGGAACGTACTGTCTTGCCCGATGCCGATTGTCGTGATATCCAAATACTCAACCGGAGTGGCATCATTGCCACTGTCGATGGCGGCGGGCATACCGGAATGCTGGTTATGCAACGTGCTACCGAGCATGCAATTGATCTGGTAAAAGCAAACGGACTTACACTGGTTAATACGCGAAATACCCGATCATCAACCGGCTCAATCGGCTTCTATGCAAGGCAATTTGCTGAAAACGGGAATATAGGAATCGTACTCGCCGGGTCCCCGAAGGTGATGGCGGTAGAGGGCGGCATCGACCCCGTACTCGGAACCAATCCAATTGCCATTGCGATCCCTACTGGTAATGCACCACTGATCCTGGATATGGCAACCGCCGCCACAACCTGGTTTGCAATAATCAATGCACGTAATGCCGATCAGCCACTACCGGAGCGCGTTGCACTAAACAACAAAGGGGAACCGACTACTGATGCATCAGAAGCACTTTCGGGTGCATTAAAAACGTTTGGCGGAGCGAAGGGATCCGGACTCGCTTTGATGTTTGAATTACTGACAGCGCCATTAGCCAGCGCTTCCATAGTAGGTGACGACGCAGACAACCGGGGCAATACCATTATAGGTATAGATCCCTCGATCGTACTGGGCGACAACAGCTATCAGGAAAGGGTCGATTTAGTTTTAAACCGGATCAGGGCGGGCCGCCGTGCGAACAGTCAGATCAGATTACCCGGCGAATACAGTGAATCAATAGCGCAGCATTGCAAGCAAACAAATTCGATCACCCTGGATCGAAATCTATATAACTCAATTCTGGAAATTGCCAATAGCAACTAATTCAACAACAGCAATATAAACAATATAGCGATTGAGACCAATACAGGCTCTTCCCCTATGCCGCCAGAGTACTTTTCTGACGGGACAATAATTGCAACCTGGCAACGAATCGGCCTAGAATATTTTGAGTTGCCAATGGAGTCTCAACGAATTTAAATCCAATGAGCCAGATTTCAGACCGTCTAACATGCCTGCTGTGACGTCGCAGTGCAGAGAAAGTGAGCAAATCATGAGTATCAGGTATTTCGAACTGAAGTTCCAACGGACTACTGTGCTCCGATAGTAATTCGCCATAATCTTCACAGACCGAAAGCTCACAGCCATCAGCAGAGAGATTCGATAAAGTACAGTCAAAAGCACTATCTGTATCGGCATTCTCTGCAGGTTCCAAATCCGGCACCTGGACTCTGACAGGAATAACAAAAAGGCCAGTTGTCGACGCGCGAAAAGTCTCTCTACGCTGCATGTGAATAATCTCCGGCGGTATAGAGACTTGGTAGACCGCCCCGTCAGGGTCGTTACTGGTTGCCACAGCATGAATTGATTCAGCACATACATCCACGCCATCAAGTGTTGAATACATCGAAAAGGGGCGACCTGCGACTATATGGCTGTGAACACCGGGATCGAGAACGGCATCCAGTGTAAAGCAAGCATCCGGAATAGATACATTTACAACAATCGAGCTACCGGAACTGCCGCCACCGTCCACGCTAAGCGTTACTAAACGATGCTGACTCATCAATGAATTCAGCAACCAGCAAATCTGTTTCTGGTTGCTTACTCGATAATCCTTTTTTTTGGTCATGCCTGCAAGCTTTGGCTAAATCCCTTACACATTCATAACGGCAAAATATTTTCGCCCTTGATATCCGGAAGGTTTAACCCGCATTATTCATGGGGTAGAGGATATCGCGTAGACCTTATTTATTCACGGCCTTATTCACGGAAAGGGTTTTCACCGTGGATTTTCTTCCCGCGCTGAATACTTACTGATATTTGCAAGAGAAAAAATTCTCTGTGGAATCAAAGGTCAAGTGAGATTCCGTCAATCCCGTGAATAATGCGGGTCAATACTTCCTGTGTATTTCAAACGCAGAGCCGATCCGCTGAAAAATATTTATTTATCGCGGCGAACAGCGCAATGATCATAGCCATTAATAATTGAAGCTAGACTACACCTCCCATGCAAAGGTATTTTATTTCCAGATAATCGTCGATTCCATATCTGGAACCTTCCCGCCCAACACCCGATTCCTTAATGCCACCAAAAGGTGCTACTTCCGTTGAGATAATACCCTCATTTATACCGACAATACCGCTCTCCAGCGCTTCCGCCACACGCCATACCCTATTGATATCGCGAGAATAGAAATAGGCGGCCAGGCCGAATTCAGTTGCGTTGGCCATAGCGATGCCCTCAGCCTCTTCAGTAAAACGAAAAACCGGAGCTACCGGCCCGAAGGTCTCCTCGCTGGTAACCTTCATATCGGTAGTTACATCCGCCAATACGGTCGGTTTGTAAAAAAAACCGCCGAGCTCGGAAGCTTCGCCACCGGTCATCACACGTGCCCCTTTACCGACTGCATCTTCAACGTGCTCAATCACCTTATCAACCGCTGCCTGGTTGATTAATGGTCCCTGCTGCACATCGCCAGAGTCCGCTGCACCCAACTGCAGACCTGAGGCAGCACTGGCAAGCTTCTCACAGAATTCTTCATAGACTGCATCCTGCACAATAAAACGATTGGTACACACACAAGTCTGGCCTGAGTTACGGTATTTAGACAACATCGCACCCTGTACAGCAGCATCGATATCCGCGTCGTTGAAGACAAGAAATGGCGCATTGCCACCTAACTCCATCGATACTTTTTTCACTGTACCCGCACACTGCTGCATCAGCAATTTCCCTATAGCAGTCGAACCGGTAAAGGATAATTTACGAACCGTTGGCGATGATGTCAGTACACCACCCACCTCTGAGGCACGCTTACTGGTGACAACACTGAACACTCCGGCAGGAACACCGGCTCGCGCCGCTAACTCAGCCATAGCCAATGCAGATAAGGGAGTTTCTGCCGCCGGCTTCACCACCATAGTACACCCCGCAGCTAGCGCTGGTGCCACCTTGCGGGCGATCATTGCATTGGGAAAATTCCAGGGGGTTATCGCCGCCGTTACACCAACCGGCTGTTTTATAACAACAATGCGCTTATCAGCTGCATGGCCGGGTATGACATCACCGTATATTCGCCGACCTTCCTCCGCGAACCACTCTATGAAACTGGCGCCGTAAGCCACCTCGCCACGACTTTCCGCCATCGGCTTCCCTTGTTCTGTGCTTAAAATACAGGCTAAATCCTCCTGATTCTGCATCATGAGGTCATACCATCGACGTAAAATTACGGCCCGCTCCTTCGCCGTCTTTGACCGCCATTGCTGCAATGCGTTGTCCGCGGCTTCTATTGCACGCTGTGTATCAGCAGCACCGCAATTAGAGAGGAGCGTAATCTGCTCACCTGTAGCCGGATTGGTTACAGGAAAAGTACCCCCATCGATCGAAGTGCACCAGGCACCATCTATATAGGCAGAGTCTTTAAGCAAAGATTTATCGTTAAGTTGCATCGGCTTCCCTATTTGGTATGGGGCAATTGGTTATGGACCTATTTATTACAGAAAATAGTCAGCAGGAGTATCAAGGATATCAGAGCTTGTAAAATCACGACCATGCTGATGACGGTACCACACGTCCGGTAACAAACTTCTGCGAGTTGACTACAGATGGTGTATACCAACTGGCCAAGTCTGAGTACTGCTGCTCTGAAAGAACACCCAGTTTGCGCAGCGTCGCCCCGAGAACTACGTCCGATGCACGCGTCGCGCCGTCATCAACTTTAAGCGCAATTGCAATACCGGCTTCCGGTGCGATTGCAGCAAAGACGCCCTCGGCCCCCGTCTTTACCACAAGATCGCTATGCGCCCGCATTGTGGCAGTGCAACAACGGTCGGAACCAGCGACCAGATCCGCGTGCTCATTCATAGACCTAAGAATAGCGTGCATTGCTCGAGCACGTTCAGGGGAGTGGTCCGCCGGTTTGCAAAAAGCACTGAGCGCTCTTGCAAAGGCAATCAATGGCAACGCCACGGCGGGCATTCCGCAGCCATCTCTGTCCCATGGCAAATCCTGTATCCGCTCACCCGACAGCTCGGTCAGCACATCCATCCAGCATTGTTGCGTTGCATGCTTATAGTTTGAATAATCTTGCAGTGGCTGCTCTAAAAAGCGCGCCAGCGTCAGCATGCCTGTGTGCTTTCCAGAGCAGTTATGTAGATCGCGGGCGGCAACTCCACCGTCGCGCAGCAATTGGTGTGCTGTAATTTGATGCATTGGCAAAGCGGGGCCGCATTCCAGATCTTCAACCTCCAGAGAGAGTTTCGACATCCATGACGCTAATACGGCTTGATGTGATCGCTCAGCATTGTGTGAGGCACACGCCAGTGCGATCTCCTGTCCGGTTAATTCAAAAAAATCAGCGGCACCGGATTCCAGCAAAGGTATTGCCTGAATTGGTTTCAGGGATGAACGTGGAAAAACCAGTGCATTGATATCACCCAGCTCGAATATCGTATCTCCCGAAGAATTTAACGCGACCACTGCTCCACGGTGGCAGGATTCAAGCTGATCGTTTCTAAAGACTTCTACCAGTACAGGGTTCATTGCGTTTGAAAAACTCCATAAAAAGGGCTAGTGGAGAAAAACACGATTATCACGATAAACACCAGCGCCAGTATCGTTCGCAACGGGTACCGGAAAAGACTGCTTAAAAATGTTTCACTTTCACCCCTCGCAATTTCGTCACGCCGTTGTGCACGCCGTCTGGATACCAGCTTGGCCTGGTACTCTGCAAGCAGATTTTCAGCGCGCTGACGGTCTTCTTCGTCCTCGAGCCAGATAGCCGGGAATGAAATCCCCCAGCGCCCGGCACTGGTTTCAAACCAGGGGATATTATTGGTCTCGAGGATCTGCCGAACCTCCTCTGCCTCTTCTTCCGGCACCAGCCTGAGGCGAAAAAAAATACTGGCCATGAACTACCCTTCATAGTTAAGCAGGTAAACCCCACTGGTATATGCGAAACGCAACTCCGGATTCAAGCATTATTGACACTGTCAGGATCAGCTTGCCGGCCGGTAGCTGCGGCAAGGATCCGACATGACTCCACAATCAATTCTGCCGATCAAGGAAGCTCTCCGGAAAGCGGTTATCTTTACCTTGCGCACAATAATACAGTGCACTTTGTACCTGTACGAAAAATGCACCGATCTGGTCACAGCAATTGACAGACGATTTACCGGTCTGTTTGCTAAAACCGAGTACGTTCGCACCGGCAAATGTGAAATGACCGGTCAGTGTTGCAAAGCAATAGGGATCGAATTTCCAGCTAGCTGGCAAAAACACCCGACACTGGTTAAATGGTTGATCCGCTGGCATAAACTACGCTACAACTTTGAACAGATCGGACTAAATCAAAATCTGCTGGTTTACCAATGCAACTACCTCGGAGCAGATAATAAATGTGCAATACAACGATTTAAACCCAAATTGTGTCGTGATTTCCCTGAGCAACCCTGGCGAGGCAAAATACGACTACACAAAGGCTGCGGTTATAAATACATTCCACGCGCTACTGCCGAATTTAAAATTAAGTTGCACCAACGAAAAAATTCTCTTCTGTAGACCTCGTTTTATTGCCAAATGCTGACTTAAATCCGGGCATAGATACTGGTAAACTAGTAACGTCAGTTACCTGCCGTAGCCCCTTTGCACACAATAATTTCGTAATGGCCTGAAAATACCTGCTTACGACAAAATATTCACTTGTTTTACCTAGCCTTCTGCCAGGTTGGTGCTATATGTGCATCCCCTAATCTTAATAAATTGAATAAGACACGGGCAGCAGTTAAAGGGGGCTCTTGCTGCTGGCGTTACGCGCAGAGAGACCACCAGTAACGGTATTGCACACAATTAGCTTAGCTCGACTGCTGGCCGACAAAAAAATGATGGACATAAGCAAAGTGTTGAAAGACAACCTGAAATCTGACAATACAAAAAAGGTCGATACAACGCGCCGCGTGTTTACAGTCGCTGCTGCTGCCAGCGCACTATTACCCTGGCAACTGGTGCGCGCCGGTGTTAGTCAGAAAATTGTCTATCCCGACAGATCCCTATCGCTCTACAACGTACACACAGCAGAGAAAGAACATATCGTCTACTGGTCTGACGGAAAATATATTCAATCAGGTCTCGACAAAATTAACTGGATTATGCGCGATTTTCGAACCAGTGATATCAAGTCAATTGATCCGCGCCTCCTGAATATCGTCTACCTGCTAACACGTAAACTTGAATCAGAGAAGCCAATCCAGCTGTTGTCTGGTTTTCGATCTAAAAAAACAAATGATATGCTCCGGAAAACTACAGAAGGAGTTGCCCGCCGCAGCTTCCACATGACCGGTCGCGCAATGGATATTCGTATTCCCGGCATACAAACCCGGAATATTCAAAAAGCCGCTCTCAGGCTCGGCGGTGGTGGGGTCGGATTTTACCCGAGTTCTAACTTTGTGCACCTCGACTCAGGCCCCGTACGTACCTGGTAGAGTTGCTGTTATCACCAGACTGGGGCACATACTTCCCCCGCTGCACTCGCTCCCAGTGCCTCTCTTCACTCACTGCCACAACCTGACCTATTACCAATGACATGCCGCAAGCTGCCGATATTCCGCCTATGCAGGCGTTTAAACCGATAGCGATGTCAGCTACAGTTTTTTTCACAGCCGCCAGAAAACCGGACAATAACAGCAGCTTTTCTACCTGTACTTTTCCACATCCGCTGGATGAAAAAGCCGAATTTATTGTAAAAGAAAAATCAGAGCGATGACCAGAGCTCCGGCACTATGGCAATGCTGTGTAACGGGTTGTCTGCTACTACTTTCCGGCCTATCACAAGCCAGCTGGTCAAGCCGCGTGGAGGCAGGTGTGCAGACGGATTCTACCGGAGGCACGGTGGTGCGGCTGCATTTACACCGTCAGGATGACCCTGTTACCCGTAACGCACAACTGAGCTGGAATGAAGGATCGACAGGCGATAAACATCGGATTCAATATTACCAGCGCCACTCCATTAGTCAGTCCTTTTACAGTTTCGGCAATATCAGCTTCGGCAGGGAGGACGTAGATTCAATTAAGCGCAGCCTCTCGGTTACCCTCGGCGGTGGAAATCAGGTGTTCAGATCGAGAACCGGCAGTATAGTTATCGAAGCCGGCACAAGTGCCAATCAGCTAACCCGGGACCGCATCGACGACGACCCCAATGTGTCTTTCTATCTAGGTAGCCGCTTTAACCGACAATTCAGCCAGCTGCAACTGAGCCTCACCACCAAACTGCGTCTCGGTAACAGACAGAACATTCTCGACTCAGAGGCCGCTCTCTCGTACCAAACAGGAACTGACACCGCTATAAAAATCGCTTACCAACACAAAAAATATAATTTCCACGATAGTTCCGACAAGGTTAGTGATGATAAGAGTTTTTTAACCTTTATCTACAAGTTCTAGCCGATCCACGCAATTGTAATTTCCCCACTCACGCCTCCCCTGTGTGTCAACCTGACCAGCCCTAAAGGATAAAAATCCACCCTTCAAACCACCTTTGTGGCGTAATTCAATCCAGCATTAACAGAATATAATTTAGTTTAAATATATAATCTATAGCATTGTTTTATATGGTTTTGTATATTTCCCATATTGAACTTCAACTAGCGAAAGCAGGTAATGAAATGCCGTTACAAATGGACCTTTCGGTCAAGCGATCTGCATCAACCAACCCGGCGCCTTCTACTAACGTAATAAAACCTCTAACAACTCCGAATCCGGCGCTGCCCGCTGAAATTGTTGAATCACTCGACGACCTACTGAAAGAAATGCAGGAAGTACCCGCAACGAAGCAAACTTATCGGGAAAATTGTAGTTCGGAGTATCGAATCATTATCGAGTAAACCCTGCAGATTCAGCGAACTGCAAACCCGGGGGTTACAATAAGTCTGAATTCTCCGACCGAATCTCAGGCAAGAAATTAATGGTGAGGGGATTTTAGCTACAGGACACTGTCACAAAGAGACTGACCAGACTCAAATACGAGTAAAGCCTCGGCTCTGTGTAAAAGCAAATTAGGAGGACGCCTGGCAGGAGTAATTCTTGATTTTCCGGAAGTACACCGTGCGAGCACGGCGAAAACCGCTTTATATACAACTAAGCCAGCTGCACGAAATTCCCTCTTTTCACCCTATAAAGATGACAAGACTGTAATACAACTGCCAGACCTGAACAAAATACCTGTTTTTGCCGGGAAAATACGACAGATGGGGGCTTAGGGGCAGTAATGAAACGCGGAACTTGCAGTTCTATCAACGAATTGCAAGCTCCTTTCAATCAATAGTGAAACCGACAAATCCAGAGACTAAGCGGATTTAAGCAGCTTGGTGATCAATCCTGATCTACTTATATCCATTTTTTTGGTCAGCTTGTCCAGTTTGGATATGGTTTTTTCATCAAGCATCACATTAACTTGGCGTTTTACCGTATCAGAGCTCGACTTTGCTTTCTTGGCTGCGACTTTCTTAGACGCTACCTTCTTAGTGATCGCTTTCTTCTTGCTGATCTTTTTCTTACTAACTTTCTTTTTGGCTTTTTTCTTGGCCATAGGATTTCTTAGTTTCCTGTAGGTAAAGTGTGGTTATAAGTTATCGGGTTTACATCAGTCTGAATCCCCCGCAGGGAACCCATCTGCTAGAAGATACCATAGTATATCGATAAAATGTATGCTAGATGGTCCAAAACAGATAATTCTATCCATTTAACAACTGGCAGGAATCTCTGTAATTATTGGACAGACTCAAATTTATGGCAGCATTAGTGCCAAATACCCCTGCAAAACTATATAGAGCAACCTCTATATCATTTTACCTGAGTCACTTTATTATAGCCGCCATTGCCATTGCTGCCCGATGAGCTTCTTCAGCGAGTTTGCAATGGACCTTTTGTGCTTTATACGACCGCAAAACTTGCCAACTCGAACCGTGCCCGGATTATATTAGATAGAAGGCATGACCAGCAATATCTATCACTTTGTATCGACAGCCACCAGGGTGATCCACATTGTCTGTTTTGCCGTTGATGCTAAGAGCATTTGCTCAAGGCACTACGCTACACCGGGCACATTAGCAGAGATCAATTCCCCAGGGCACTTGTTTACAATTTGCTAAGCGCCAATGCAATAGAAAAACATAATACATATATTATTCAATATGTTAGAACCGCCTTCGATTATCGAATCGGGTAAAAACTACTTCAACGATATCGGCGCTAGTGCACTGCAACCTTCAAATTCTACGGGTGAAAGCTTGTCATTTGGTTTACAGCAAGGCGGAGCTCGAAGGCAATGACCGTAGTTTATTTTTCTGGCCCATTTCAAGAGCTACAACGCAGTTGTGGAGCAAATGCCGGACTCACGAAGTGGCGATCGAGCAAAATGCTTTGGTTATGACAACCTTAAGCCCCGAAACTTTATAAACTTAATTAAAAACGGGGCACTTTGGTTGATTAGCTCATTGGTGGAGCTTGAAGGTTACAGTACACTAGGTTCTTCCGGTTATCCTATTGATTATTCTGCCATCAATAAACAATAGTCCAATCGCTATAACCAACGCGCCCGCAATTTCCTTGAATCGGATAAGTTCGTCCAAGAATATATTACCCAAGAACAATGCCGTCACCGGGATAAGCAAAGTTACCAACATAACGTTACTTGCCCCGGCGCGTACCAGTATTTTAAAAAAAACAATATAGGCCAGTGCAGTGCCGAATACCGCTAACGCTAGCAGTGAAAGCAGCGTTACCTGACTTGGCATTGGCAACCTCCATGGCTGATCTACGATCGTGGCAATGACCCCCATTATCAAGGTAGAGCAAAGCAACTGACAGGTTGCAGACTTCATCGCCGGTACACCGGCCAGAAATCTGCGGCCCCATAGGGCAGCGAAACTGTAACTTAGCGCTGCCGCCAGGCATAACGCCACCCCCAGCGTCTGCGCGGCGCTATACCCTACTTCAAACCCGCGCAACACGGCAACGCCAACAACACCCAGCAATACACCAATGACCCGATACAACGTTAGTCGCTCTTCTTTGAATCCCGCCATAACCAGCACGGTAAATAAGGGGGTCATCGCATTAATAATTGAGGAAAGTCCTACCGTTATATTGAGCTGTCCAGCGAAAATAAGCGCGAACGGTATTGCATTGTTCAATAGCCCCATTCCAATAAACGGAAACCATTCAGATAGAGATTCGGGCATAGAATAGCCCAGATACCAGAAAAACGGCAACAGGGTAGCTGCTGCCACCGAGACACGAACTGCCGCAACTGTAAGTGGCGGCAACTCTTTAACCGCGACTCCAGCAAAGAAATACGCTCCTCCCCATAATATGGAAAGAAGGATCAACAGACCTACATCTTGCAGGTCCATAGTTTTTGGGGAATTCAAAGCTCTCCATCCAGATTAAAATGTAACTGGAGAGTATCCGCGAAAGTATTAACTTACCAGACGGTTTCTTGCTTTATAAGCTTCAAATGGAGATCAGAAAGAGCTCGAAATAAACAGCATCTGATCACCTATAGCCCGGGTACTGTCAGGAAAACGGCACAAAAAAAACGGGCATAGCCAATTGGCACTGCCCGCTTTATACAACATGAATTGCTTCTGCAACCGCTTGCTTAAATCCGTCTGCTTATAAGCCGTACCACAGATTTATGGTGCTCAGACCGACATTGAAACTATTACTTTGCGACAACCGCATCTATTTTAACCTCTACGCGACGATTCTCCTGCCTGCCAGTATCTGTTGCATTATCTGCAACCGGTACTCTTTCGCCCATACCACTCGCCTTTACCTGTACGTTACTGAGCGTGGACTCGAGGTATTCACGAACCGTCGCCGCTCTTCGCTCTGAAAGCGACTGATTGTAGTCAGCAGTCCCGATACTATCGGCATGTCCAACAACGGCAATAGACCCTATTCCACCATGACGTTTGAGCTTACTGACGAGCCCGTTCAGCTCCAGCTTACCCAATGTAGTCAGTGCTGCAGAGTCAAATTGAAACAATGCTCGTCCGTCGAATGTCAATCTGGCCAGCGTCGGGGCTGGTGGGGTAACCGCTGCAACGGGTTTAGAGCTTGCAGAACATTCTACAACCAGTTTGTCACTAGACCAGCCAAGGCTACGCAGACAATCACCGGCACCATTCATGACTGGAGAACTGTCATTTGCGCCAACATAGGTGAATTTTTCGGGCTCAGCAGGCGTATCCCGATCGGCAATCGTTGTACAACCTTGCGTAAACGCTGCCGCCACAACGGCCGCTAATAGCACTCTACTCATTAAAGTCACTCCACTTGCAATACTGTAGTTAAATTCGTCGGCGGCTACCGCCGCAAGCTTATGGGCACAGTCAGAGATACCCCTATTACCTTTGACTGCCAGAAAACAGATTTCTTTAGACAATTAAATCTGAAAAACACGAATTTTCATGACGTTGCTGATAAACGGGCAAGCATCGACATTATTCAATTGCAACTAATTAGCAACCATAAAAATGGCACAAAAGTAGAGCCCGCCTGACGACTCTAATAGTCGATTCCCTCACAATCCAAAGCGGGTTTTAGCACTCAACAATACTGACCGGCACTTCAATTACATTAATAGCAAGTCCCCCTCGGGCGGTTTCTTTATATTTAGTTTTCATATCCCGACCAGTATCGCGCATGGTTTTTATGACTTTATCCAGCGACACAAAATGAGTGCCGTCACCGCGCAATGCCATACGCACTGCGTTTATTGCTTTTATCGACGCCATGGCATTGCGTTCAATACACGGCACCTGAACCAATCCACCAACCGGATCACACGTGAGTCCAAGATTATGCTCCATAGCGATTTCCGCCGCATTCTCCACCTGATCGGGTGTTCCGCCCATTACTTCACATAGAGCACCTGCAGCCATCGAGCAGGCAGAACCCACCTCTCCCTGGCAGCCCACCTCTGCACCGGAGATTGAAGCATTCTCTTTATATAAAACCCCGATTGCACCGGCTGTGAGAAGAAATCGGACAATCCCGTCTTCATTTGCCGAAGGTACAAACCGCTCATAATAATGCAGCACAGCCGGAATTATTCCGGCCGCTCCATTTGTTGGAGCAGTGACCACCCGACCACCAGCGGCATTTTCTTCATTGACTGCCAATGCATACAAATTCACCCAATCAAGAATACTCAGGGGATCACGCAAAGCGGCTTCCGGCCGTTCTGACAACTGCCGATACATTTCAGCTGCCCGACGTTTCACTTTTAGACCGCCGGGCAGCACTCCTTCCTGATCACATCCGTGTTTAACGCAATCCCGCATTACCTGCCAGATCTCAAGCAACTGCTCACGAACCTGCTGCTCGGTTCTCCAGACTTTTTCATTTTCAAACATCACATCACTGATATTGCAATCATGCGTGCGACACTGCTCCAGCAACTGAACCGCAGTTGTGAACGGTCGAGGTAATACTGACGCATCTTCAATAATCGGGTTATTCCCGGTAGCCGCGGCTTCATCGACAACAAAACCACCGCCAACAGAATAAAAAACTCCTGAATTTACTATCGAGCCGGCTTGATCCATTGCGTCGAACCGCATGCCATTAGGATGATAAGGCAGTGTTTTTCGCTTATGCAGAATCAAATGCTGTTTTTCAACAAAGCTAATCTCGCGCAAACCGGCCAGTCTGATCACTTTTCGTGAACGCACGTCAATAAGCTGATCCATTGCTGCGGCCGGATCGACCCTATCGGGCAATTCGCCCATCAAGCCCAGAATAATAGCCTTATCGCTTCCATGTCCCTTACCGGTAGCACCGAGAGATCCGAACAATTGAACCTTTAGCTCGCAGACACTATCCAATAGATTTTGCTGCTGCAGATTGTTAACAAACTGGCAAGCGGCGAGCATCGGCCCAACAGTGTGCGAACTCGACGGTCCGATACCGATCTTAAACAGATCAAATACACTTAGTGACATTCAATATTCTCCGGGCATACCCGTGTAATCGAAGGATCGATCAGTGCTAGTCACTGTATCGAGAGAGTGTTTATGCTCTAAACACTTACCTATTCATTTAAAAAAATTGTCAGCTATTCGGAGCCCACAATAGATCGAGGCGTAACCACATAGCGAACTGGTATAGAGACAGGCCTGCAAAGCACCATGACAATAACTTCTCCAAGAGCACCGGTCACCACTCAGTGTAAACTGACATAACCCGCAGATAACTCATTACAAACCCGCCCTATGCCTTGCCACAAAAGTAACAACAGCAGGAACTCAAATTTCTTTAAAATCGCACTTATCACTACTCTGACTCTCACTACACTACTATCCTGCACCAGCCCGTTTGTATTGGGTCAACTGTACGACAGAGCGCCAAAACGTGCTGAGAAATCGCTGACTCGCTACGCAGAGTTCGGGCACGCACAGCACCAGGCAATTCGAATATCTCTGCGACGCTATCATCGCTGGCATCGCGAAACTCAGTTGCCCGAGTACGCTATCCTTTTGCGTTCAATCGCCATACAGGTGCAAAACGAATCACAAGTCGACGTGAAAACGTTGAAACTCTGGCTTGACCGTATCGAACATTTCTCAAATCGACTGCGACAATGCAATCCACTGAATGATTCCGCCAACCTGCTCAAAGGACTCACTGACAACCAGGTAGAACAAATTTCAGATCGACTCATCAAGGAAAAAGACTCAGAGTTAAAAGAGTATCAACAGAAAACCGACCAGCAACGCCTTGCCCGACGGTATAAATCAACGATCAAATGGGCACGTCGAATAGGCCTACCATTTTCTTCAGAACAGGCTTCGTTGTTGAAAGAAACTCTACAACTGCAAAAAAACCTGCGACCGCAGCGCATGGCCCTGTGGAGAACCTGGTCTGAGCAGTTTTTACACTTGTTGCACAATAGAAGCTCACCGGAATTCGCTACTCGGGTAAATCGTCACATCGACTCATTGTGGAGTATCACTAAGGACAACTATCCCACAGATTGGCAAAAGGCAAAAACGCTCTGGAGTGAATATCTGCTGAAATTTCTACAGCTGCAAAGCCCGCAGCAAAATAGTTCGCTGGCAAAAAGCTCAATATATTCGCCAACACCATTGAAAAATTATCGCGTAAAACGGTTGATGGACCACAAGCTCATTGCTTTCAACAGAAATAACGTACTTTGATGTATAGCCCGGCACCTATTCGGTTAATCTGAAGTAGTCCTAATTGCTCCTTGCGCGGTTACCGGTTCACTGGTCTCAAGCAGCGTGCCCGGTATTCGAATTGAGCGTGCCCCTCTTGTTGAATCCGCCATGACCTGATCCGGGCAACGCCCATTGTCTGCATAATAGAGCGCTGCGCTGATTAACGATTCCCTGGCATCAGTAAATGGCAGTGTGGCATCGTCGTCAATTGCGCATGTTGGTGAAAATCCCTGGAAAAAATCACCTTCTCCGAGTGCGTTTACACTACGGCTATCAAGAATGTTAGCGTTAATGAGGTCTGGGATCAAAGGATAGGACTGCGACGCATAGGGTTTACCGCATGTACCTGAGCCAATAGTAATTACTTCCATAAACGGCTTCAGGCCGTTAATCACCTCTTCAGATGCGGAACAGGTATTCGCAGTAGTTAGAATAAAAACGCGACTCAGATTCTGGAAAGCACCGTCGAATTTAACAAAGTTATAAGTGAAATCGTTATCGGAATGCTTATCGTTGTGCTGCAGTACCGTATAGGTATCAGAAGTCTGCCCCTGTCCATAGATAGTACTGGCAAGGTCGCGCGAGGCATATATTAACCCACCGCCGTTATAACGCAGATCAACAATCAGATCATCAAGACCCAGGTTTCCATAGTTCTGACGAAAATCTGCCAGTGAGACCGCTGTTTGTCGGATAAACTCTTCGACCATCACATAACCAATTTGCCTGCCACTGATTTCACTGAAAAACACGTTTTGCTTTCGCACCGGATTCAACGCATGTTCAGTACGTGTGATTATGTAATCCTGCTCACGACCATCCGGGTGTCGAATCTTCAGAGTGCGCTGCACACCGAGTCCCGGCTCTGAAAAAAGACCGGTAAAACCGTCTACGCCGAGCTCATCTATTGTTTTATCTGCCGTACCTATAACCCGATCGCCCCGTTGAATGCCAGCCAGCGCGACAGAGCCGAAATCGTCTACAGTTGCAATGCGAATATCAAGCGGATCCGAACTTCGCAGCGAAAAACGCAGACCAAAGCTGCCAGCAACACCTTGTTGAAATCGCTGCCCCTGCGACACAGCATTGCTCAGAGCGCTGAATCTGTCTTCCGGTTTTTTGCGAAGCTCCTCGAGTAATAATTCCAAATCTGCATATCGCCCTTCCTGCAGATTAAGATCAGGCATCTCCCGGTACCAAAGGTAGCGCTCATCCATATAGTTATAGAGCATTTGCCTCACATCTACTGAAGCGCTGGACAGCGCAGCTCTAACTGCTTCTTCGGTGACGAGGGAATTATCAGAAGAACTGCCACCGCCGCTACCGCCACCACCACAAGCGGCTAGCAACAGGAACAACCCCGTTACACCAAGCAGTCGAATCATGGCACATTCCAGAATAAATAAATAAGTGTCGTCTTGATTTGCATTATTACCCTGGACGAAAAAATCCTGTATCAACCGCTACTTTCATCTGACACTGATTCCAGCGCCGAGTTTCTTATCAATAACAGACGAACGGGCTGGTTACTTGCACAGGCTGGAAGGGAGTTTATGTATTCAACAATAAAGCTTCGCTCTGTCTGTGCAGCGTCAAGAGCTTCCGGCCATTGTCTGGTATCCCATTCCTCTGCGCTAATCGAAACCAATAGCGGCGCGTCTTTTTTTAACATCGACAGCAGAACGCCGAAGTGCTCCAGCCCGACCTCACAGAATCCGATTACATTTACACAAATTCCCGCATCACCCTGAGTTATCGCTGCAGAGCACTCCTTCGTCAGGTCACACTGAATAGTTTGCTTATAATATTGACATTTTTCGGCTGCATGCAGCTTTTCTGATGAAGAATCCAGACCTATCAAGTGCTGCATGCCCAGTGACTGCAATACCGCGCCGGTACCACCCGAGCCACAGCCGAAGTCGAGTATGGTCGACGAATTATCGACCAATTTGGAAAGCAGCGTGCAGGCAGCGTCATTAGTAACTGAAAATTCTTCGAAGAGCCCGGCATCTTCCCCCGCCGCTGATCGACCATTGATTTCATTTGATTGCACACCGGAGTTCTGTTCGTTGTTCAAATTGTTATCCTTGAGGTGATATCTTCACCTGGTGGTCCATCCAGCTCATAATTACGGGTTCAGAGCGAAAGAGCGGTTTCACAGCAGGACACAACTCACAGAGAATAGCCATTCCCTTTTCAAGAGTTGTAACACCGCTGAGGGATTGCTCGTTGGCTCCCTTCGGACGCGGCTGTCTGCGCCTACAGACTGCGTTCCACTTTATCAATGTGGAACAACTATGTCTTCAAAAGTGCGCCTTGCTGAGTACGCAGACAGTCACGCTGAATCCGCAATTATTTGCTGGACGGACCACTGCAGGTGACTGCCGAGAATGAATGATCTACCGCGGATGAGATCTTTTGGCCAGCTATTGCGATCAATGTAAGTTGAATATGAATAACTATTCGCCTAAATCGAGTGCACTATCTGACTCAAAATCTCACATCCGCGCTACGCGCTCTCATTCTCGGACAGCCACCTATTATGTTGCTAAAACCACATGTGTTAATGTAACGCTTTACCGATCTCAGGATATGACAAGTGCATCCCCAATCGTATAAGACAAGCTACCTTTGCAGGCTACTTGGATTTTGCGCGATTCTATCGGTTCTCGGTGGATGTGACGGGTCGGCCGAACTAAGCTCCGGTATAGCAAGCAACGAGCAGATCACGGTATCGTTACCGGAGCGCATTCGAAATGCTGCTGCGGTTGATCTGAACGCCGTGCAGGCTGTAGCCACAGTGAATGGTGAAGAACATATACTGACCTTAAATGGTGGAAAATTTCAGGCCAGTATCAGCGTACCGTCCAACACCTCTTTTACTATCAGACTGGACTTTAGCGAGACACTGCCTTCCGGTATTTCGATTGTACTGGCGAGCTATCAGGAAAATATTTCTGTCGCAGGTACGAACCAGACAGTGGAGTTTTTCGATTCCGACTACAACACCAACTTTGATAACGATGGCGACGGATTCAGTAATATCGCCGAGCGCGAACTCAACACCGACCCGCTAACATTTTCAAATACACCGACGCTACGAACACTAGATGTCGAATTCAATCTGCCCTCTGTAATACCCGACCCGCTTGTAACACAGGTAATTGCAACGTTTTCCGGCGTACCTCGCGCTGTACGTCGCACCGGAAATCGTTTTGAGGTCGCGGGGTCGGTAGCAACCGGCAGTGAAGTCGCAATCGAAGTTATTCTATTGCAACAATTTAATAACCAGAGAGTAATACTGGCGGTCGCAAATCAAACACTCGATGTTGGGGTCAATGCAGAAACACTGCAACTGGATGACAGCAATTTCGATTTTGATCAGGATCCGGACGGAGACGGCAGGATAAATATAGACGAGCTCCAGGCCGGTACGAACCCATTCGTACGGGATTGAACTTTGTGCTGACTATATATATTTAGAGAAAAACCGGCAGTGGCAATCGCCTGTTCTGGCAGGCCGTGCATCAGGTTCACGCAAATACCGACCTTTCCATACTCTCACAATTCGCTTTACTTTCACGTATTTAGAGTAGAAACCGGACATCTGTATACAATCAATAGAACATGTATCAATGTTTAACGATATGCAATCCAAATGTACCGTCTATACGCTTCGATTCTTTTACTCTTGCTGTACCATCTGAACCTGGAACCGGTCTGAGCATGAGGATCCTGGTGCCGGTAGAGGACTACCCGCTCCCTGTCTCTGCAGAGCTAACTCCGCCGCGGATTTTCAATCGACCATTTTGTCACTGAGCCATTCCCGTACTGACGGAATACACCACGGAACCAATTTAACCTGGATATCAAATTTATGAAATATTCTACTACTTCCAACAAGCGATGGTTACCGCTAGCACTACTCCCTTTAGTCAGCGCTATTGTACTAGCCGGCTGCAGCAGTAGCGACGACGATCCTGACAGTACACCGACAACCCCTACAACTCCTACACCACTGGCACTGGGTGATGCCAACGCTAACGGCATATTGGACGCCGTCGAGGCCGCTACTACTGGTGGCACCGATGCCAACTCCGACAGTATCGATGATCGATTTGCCGAACCCGTAAGCAGCACCGTTACCGCCGCCGACACTAACATGAACGGCGTGGATGATTCCTATGAAGTCGAATTCACCTCCGGCACCGACGCCAATGCCGATGGAATCGACGACGCCGCTGCTGCGGCCCTGGCTGCAAGTTCAAATAACAATACTCTGTCAGATTCCAACGGTAACGGAATTCCGGACGCTGTTGAAGTTGCTAATACTGGCGGCACCGACAACAACAACGACGGCGTTGATGACCTCTTTGCTGTACCGGCTGACAGCAGCGCGACTGCTGTGGACTCCAACACCAATGGTGTCGACGACTCTTTCGAAGCAGCGCTGACAGGCGGGACCGATGCGAATTCTGACGGCGTTGACGATGCCGCCGCCGCACTTGTCGCTGGCAATGGCAATGGCAATGGCAATGGCAATGGCAATGGCAATGGCAATGGCAATGGCGATCTTAACCCTGTTTCCATCGGCGATGATCAAGGCACAGTAACCTTCAACTTTGATGGCACGAATCTCACCGGTGATGTAACACTGACGCTGGCGGACGGCGTGACCGCGTCACAAGTCTGGATACGGTCCGGAATCGCAGCATCGCGGGATCCGGGAAATCCAGCAATTCAAATGGTCGGTGCCGGTTCTACTTTTTCAATTCCGGCAAACCTCTCTACCGATCAGGCAGGTCAGGTTGCTACAAATATGTTGTCAGGAAATCTTTTTGTGGAAGTAGATACCAGTGACGGTCAAACGTTGCGGTCTCTGCAAATATTGCCTGCAGATAATTCAGTGACTGCAACGTTCGTCAGTCTTGAAGATACATCCGGTTCCAACAGTCCCCTTGTATCCAATGGCGTGGCATTTCTGAATTTCAACGTAAATACCGGTGACTATTCTGCCGTATTAACAATCAACCTCTCCGCATCAGACGTTGACGCTCAAGATGTTCCGATCACAATCTCCTCAGCTAATATCCGATCTGGAGGCATCACCGGGCCGATTATCGTACCGCTGGAAGGCAACAGCGATAGCACAATCTGGAGGGCTGTCGGTGTGCTGCAAGCAGCAGATCTCGCTGCAATAAACGCCAACGATGGCTGGTTTAACTCTCATCAGAACGATGGAACTAATCCGGGTGCGAGTTTTCTTAGCGGCCAGATTCTTACTCCGCAATAAAACCGCCTGGCACTAGCCTGGATTATTCAAGGGGTGGCGAGCATAACGCGTAGACCTTACTTACTCACGGCAAGGGATTTCACCGTGCATTTTCTTCTCGCATCCAATTACTTGTTGATATTTTGCAAGAGAAAAAATTCGCTGAGGAATCAAAGATCAAGTGAGATGCCGTCAATCCCATGAATAATCCAGGCTAGATCAGGGCCGGCGATAAAGCAAACTGCTTTATCGCCGGTTTCTAAAACCTGTTATCCGAAATTCACTGGATTAATCAGTGGCGAACCTGATCCAGCATATTCTCAAGCGCATCGATCTTACGATCACGCATTGCCAGCTCTGCCGTCAATGCGATTAGATCACTCTGATCTCCATATTGCCCAAGCGATTGCTGCAGTGTTGCAATCATTTTATCCCGCAAAGCAATAGTTTTTTGTAGTTGAGCCAGTTCGGATGCAAGCTCTTTGGCATCAACGGCGTTGTCATGTCGCATACGTGCGGTTTGATATTGTGCAGCGGTGGCAACAGGTGTGTTGCGCTGCATAGTTTCTCTCTCTTTATAGACTTCACTTCTATTCAATGGTGCGGACATCCTGCTCTCTGCGCGACCGGCCTCGTTTGCAATTTGCTGGCGTTCAGCAAGTTGCGCATTGCGCGCCCTTAATTGCTGGATATCAGAGCGATAACGGGCATTATCTCTACGCATCGTATCGATAGAATCGCTATCAAACACCTGCCGCCTCCAGCGCCACAGGAGCCAGCCAACCATTACGCCGCTACAAAACGCCAACAACACTGGTAGCAGAATATCCCAAAGCACCCATAACATAATCGCGGTCTCTATTTACAATTTAACGCGTGCAACGGGCGCACTAAGCAAACCATAGATACAGCCACGCTATGGTTTACCCGTGAGTCTGGCCCGTACTCTGAATTCCACACGACGGTTTTGCTTCTTACCGAACTCCGTCTGGTTATTGGCAATATGAAGCGATTCACCGAGGCCCAGCGATATAAGTCTGGTCTCACTGATACCACTGAAACGCAAATACTCACTCACCGATGCAGCTCGCTGCAAACTGAGCTCACGATTCTCTTCATCGGTACCGGTATTGTCGGTGTGGCCGGTGATTTCAACGACCGGCCGCTGATGTCGGTTCATTGCATCTACTATTTTATCAAGAGTCTGTTTTGCTACAAAATCAAGCTCGGCATCAGCTGATTCAAAAATCACATTCTCACGAATCTCGTCTGCCAGATCGTCTATTTCCTGCTGCAACAGCGCCACCTCACGACTAAGTGAAATTCGCTTCGACTGAATCTCGCCTTCCACATTCAAACCCAGCTGCACAGCCCGACTGCGAATATTCAGTAACTCATTGCTGTCTTCCTCGAATTCAAACAAGGCATTAACGACAAAGTCCGTGTTGCGTAGTCGGACACTGGCCTCGATCACTGCGGAGAACGTTGTCATCGCAGAGGCGATCAGCCGGACTCGCGCATCTGAGGTACCTGAATCCTCAACTGCGCTGGCCACAATTAAGTCGTCGCTAACCCCCTCTGATCCGGCGATGCCAAAAGCGGTGTCCAGCAGCAGTTGTTTTTGCTGCTCGCTAACAACCACACCGGACAAGCTGATCCGACCACTGTCGTAAATGGAATTAACTTCGAGTATCCCGCCACCGGGGCTACTTTTTTTGGCAATAATATCACCACTGATAACCAGCCCTAAATTACCCGCGACACCGCGTCTGCGCAGCAGATCATCTACGTCATTTTCGTCAGAAACCGTGGCGCTGAAACGAAAATCTGTGGCCGATAATTCAGCATCGGCGTCCAGCGCATGGTGCAACCCCGCTATCGAATTTGCCAGACTTTCAACGCGCTGGTCTGACCCCGGAATGGACTCCTTAAGCCCTGAGACTCGCAACTGATCGACAACATTATTGCCAACTGCTCTGCTCGCTGCATCCTTCAATTGTGATCGCTGAGCCTGACTGAGCACTGTGCCGTTTAAGTACAACACACCTTCGTGTAGTTTCGCCGAGACATCAACCACACCGGTAGCACGATAATTAATATCTGTAGCCGGGCTCTCCCTGGCTGAAATCTCAAGCTCGCGAATACCACCCTTGTCCACCGCGCGCAATAGTTCCGTTAACCGTGAAACCGAGACATCGTCCGGCAGAGTTCCAGTTACGGTCAAATCGCGATAATCCCATTCGAATTGCAAGCCGGATGCATCTATATCATTTGCCATCAACGCGGCTTGTGTGCGGGTCGCGAGACGTTGCTCAAAGTGACGATACCCCCAGGAAATCGATACCAGGGCAATTGCTGTGATCCACACAAACGCAAGACCCGCAGTTACACCAGCGGACCACGGCCAGCGCTGCTTTTCATCCGGGGCAACTGACACCTTTCGAGCAGACGCAAACGCACGCGGCTCGAACTCAGAAGCCATCAGCACACCTTCCCGGAATCACTTTTGCGCTCACAGAAAGCATATTGAGGAAAACAATCGGGACACACACTACCCACTGGTTAGGTCTTCTCCCCGATAACGAGGAGGAGCAAAAGAAGGAATAACAGAATTTTACATCCCTGATCAGTAAAAACCCGCCTCTTGCCATAAAATAGTTTTAATCGGGAGTCTCAGCTGGCTTTGATCAATACAGCTGAATAATTCAACCATCAAAAGCAACCACGCCCGGCAACACACTGATCCAATCCTAAAAAACACCTGGCATCGATTGTTCTCGCAGCCACGTGATTGTAATAAATATGAATCACTATTTGTCATGACACGATAATTGCACTATTATGTCATGACGCAAACTCAGGAGCCCCTTTTATGACTGCTTGTCTATTCATTGCCTTTATGTTTTACGTACTTCGATCACCTGCACATGACATAAAGAATCCGTAGTCTGACATTATAATTCCCGACACGGTACTTTTCTAAAGATTCCTCAACAGCGAGAAAATTCCCTTTCGGTTCAGCGGATATCTCTTCACACAGCAACAACCGCAGAACCTTCGTGAGCATTTAACCTCTGCCTGAGCTGCCAGGCAAAAACCAACGCTATCAGTTACCATGCTCACTTCGATTTAATATGCGTTGTGCCTAGCATGACACAATCTCTGGAGGTTACCGTGTTTCGATCATCAACTCCGTCCACCGTTGCTGCAATCAACACCCTGTTACTCTGCTCCTCGTTACTCTGCACCGCTACCGCCCATGCCAGCAATTTTTTTAAGGAAGGTCCGAGTGTTTTCAACTACAACTATGCAGAGCTCAAATTTCTCGATCTGGATAGCGCAGACGGACTCAGTTTTTCGGGCTCAGCAGATATAAAGAAAAATATCGCCATCAATGTCGAATACGCAAATCTGAGTGATGGTCCCGCAGATCTTGATTTACTGACTTTCGGCAGCGCCTTCTACAGGCAATCCGCTCGCTACAAAAAAGCCGACTACATTCTGGCTGCCGGGCTGCAATATCTGTCGGGCAACGGGTCTGACAGTGATACCGGAATCTTTATAAGTGCCGGTACCCGTTACGCAGTCAACAATTCAATGGAAGCAAACGCTGCCATGAAACTGAACACCACCGGCGACACCGATCTCAGCCTGCATCTGGCCGGGCTGTATGAATTTACCCCGGGCTTTTCCGGTCTGATTGAAACCGATATCGGCGACGATACCTCTTTTGGTCTGGGTGTCCGGTTTTACTGGCGATAACCTCGAAGTATCAGCAAACCTGTAAAACCTCGCGGTTTGGCACACGCTTACCGGTCAAAGTAACTGGCTGAACTAAAACGGCTGACCACTGGCTGTCAGCCAACTCCCCATCTTCACGAACGATATACTGTTCAACCCAAACCGATACAGCTAAGATAATCCCTGCACTTTAATAAACGCTAAGCTGTTATCACGGAAAACCCACCATGCGAACCTACTGCCACATCGATCTCAGCGACCAGACAGTAAAAAAACAGCAACTCCACGGCGAGGAAATCATCACTGCGGGCCGTCACTTTATTGCCAAAAGTCTGCTGGAACTGGGCGCTGCCACCGTCGATCCTCTGTCAGCCGATAATCCGTTGATCTTTTCGGCCGGACCTTTTGCAGGCACCAACTTTTCCAACGCAAACCGTACCAGTGTTGGCTGTAAAAGCCCGCTTACCGGCGGAATCAAGGAATCAAACTCCGGTGGTACATTCAGTTTCGCACTGGGACAACTTGAGCTGGCAGGATTCACCTTATACAACAATTCCGACGACTGGGTAATCATTCATTTTTGCAAAGACGGCAGCATAAATTTTGAGTCCGCCGACGCCTTTATGGGCATGGGTAACTTTGAGACAGCCGAAAAATTACATGAAAAATACGGCAAAAAAGTCAGCATTGGTCTGTGCGGACCAGTAGGTGAATACGAAGGTCTTCTAGCCGGAATAGCATTCAGTGATATTGATTTGCGCCCGTCACGGTTGAGCGCTCGTGGCGGAGTCGGCGCGGTAATGGGCAATAAAAAAGTAAAAGCGATCATCGTCGATCTCCACAAAATGCCCCAATTTCACGAACGAAAAAAGCTTATGGGCGCGGTTCGCGAGTACAACAAAATGCTCAAGGCCGAGCCTGCCATAGATAACTTCGCCAAAACCGGTACGGCCATGATGTCTGACGTGATCAACCAGCTCGGCGGGATTCCGGTACGAAACTTTACCGCCGGCGCTGCAGCTGAAGCCGGCAGTGAATTCAAACTCAGTGGCGATTACCTGCGCGAACAGAACATCGAACGCGGTGGTGAAACGACGCACGCCTGCATGCCCGGTTGTCTCATCCAGTGCAGCAACGTCTATGCTGACGCTGATGGCAACGAAGTCGTATCCCCCATTGAATACGAAACGATCGGTCTTCTCGGCACCAACTGCGGCATTACCGAACCCGACGATCTGGCCAGAATCAACTGGCTGGCTAATGATCTGGGGGTCGACACAATCGAATTAGGCGGCACACTCGGTGTGTTAATGGATGCCACCGATGCCGAATTCGGTGACGTTGAATTTATGGAAAAAATAATCGATATAGAACTTCGACAAGGGACTGAGCACGGAAGAGTACTGGCGCAGGGGGCAGCGAGGGTGGGCGAGCACTACAAACTGCAACGAGTACCTGTAATTAAAAAACAAACGATCAGCGCTTACGATCCTAGAGTTATCGAAGTCACCGGCCTCACCATGATGATGACCGCACAGGGAGCGGATCACACAGCCGGCAACCTGCCCACTTATGAATGTCAGGGCAAAGATACCGAGGAGCTTGTCCACGCCAGTCTGGACATGCAGGCAATTTGCGCATCCACCGATTCCCTTGGCCTGTGTATATTCGGGCGTTCAGTTACCAACGTTCAAACCGAATTTATGGTCAATGCGCTTAACGATGCCCATGGAACATCTCTCACAGCAGATTTTTTCCGCAAGCTGGGTGTGGATACACTGCGCTACGAAAATGAGTTCAATGATCAGGCTGGTTTCAACACAGACGACGATGAGCTACCCGATTTTTTCTATGAAGAAGCGCTGGCACCAGCTAACAAGCTGGCCCGTTTCCACGCACCGGAAGTCAGACAATCGGCCAGTCGGTGGTGGGAGCAGAATCCACCTTCATAACAGCTACTCAGCCTTAGCTGGATTATCGCTTGCCGGTACCATAGTACTCTTCCTTGAAGTGCAGCCGGCAAGTCGACTCGTAGCGATCGTTGCCGCCAATTTCTATTTGCGCTCCTTCTATAACCGTATTGCCTGCTTCGTCTCGTCTGATCACCATGGTCGCTTTGCGACCGCAGTGGCAAATCGCCTTCAGTTCTTTGAGGTTATCAGCCCAGGCCAGTAGATATTTACTACCTTCAAAAGGCTCACCCTGAAAATCGGTACGTATTCCGTAGGCCAGCACGGGTATATCGAGTTTGTCGCAGACTTCACTTAATTGAAACACCTGCTGGCGATTCAGAAACTGGGCTTCATCGATCAAAATACAACTGAGGTGATTTTGTCGATGATGACCTTCGATAAGTTTATAGAGATCATCATCATTCGCAAAGATTGTTGCATCTGTCTTTAAGCCGATACGCGAGGCCACCACGCCATTACCATAGCGATCATCAATCATCGGTGCCAGCACCAGTGTGTTCATTCCTCGTTCCCGATAATTATAACTGGATTGCAACAACGAGGTCGATTTACCAGCATTCATCGAAGAGTAATAAAAATAGAGCTTTGCCATATGAGCACACAGTAGCTTTCGGATCTGCGGCAGACTAAACCAGCACTCAATTCATCGCAAGCCTCGATAAAGCCGGCCACAGCAGGTTAAACTGACGTTTTAATTTAGAGTGCTGCCATGCAAGGTCCACTGGAGGGTGTTAGGGTCATTGACCTGACGAGTATGATTTCAGGTCCGCTGAGCACAATGATGCTGGCTGACCAGGGCGCAGATGTCATTAAGGTTGAAGCGCCCAGCGGTGACCACTCCCGCCGGGTCGCAACTCGACGCAACGGTTATTCCGCATCGTTCCTGAACAACAATCGCAACAAACGCTCGATAGTTATTGATCTGAAAAAGCCGCAAGGCCTTGAAGTTCTGCAAACTCTGATTCAGGAGGCAGATGTATTTGTACAAAACTTCCGACCCGGTGTAGCAAAACGGCTGGGCATCGGCGAGAACGCATTGCGTGCGATAAAACCCGATCTGATTTACGTTTCAATCTGCGGGTTCGGTTTAGACGGCCCGTACGCACAAAAACCGGTTTTTGATCCACTGATTCAAGCGGTTTCCGGGCTGACCACCGTGCAGGCCGGATCCGATCAGCAGCGACCCCGTCTGGTACGAACAATCGTGCCGGACAAGCTCACAGCGATTCAAACCTCGCAGGCTGTTACTGCCGCTCTCTATGCAAAGCTCAAACACGGTAACGGTCAGCATATAACTATCTCCATGCTGGATACGGTTGTCTATTTTCTCTGGAGCTCAGACATGGGCGGACATACTTTTATCGGTGATGAACTCACGCAGGAGACTGCACAATCCTATATCGATCTGGTCTACGAAACAGCAGATGGCTACATTAGTGTGGCCGTGGTTGCCGACAAAGACTGGGCCGGACTGGCGAAGGCACTCGAGCGCCCCGATTTCCTCACCGATGAAAGATTCAGTAATGCGGCTCTGCGTGAAGAAAACAAGGATGCGCGTACCCGCCTGACGCAAGAGGCGCTGTTAACATACAACAGCATTGATGTGTTGCAACGGCTGGAGAACCTGGACGTACCCTGTGCGCCGGTATTGACGCGTCAGCAAATGATTCAGCACGAGCAAATACAAGCCAATGAAACATTAATACTGGCCGATCATCCCGTCGCCGGACCTCTGCGCCAAGCCCGCCAACCGGCGCGTTTCTCGGTATCGGGCCACAAAAACATTACACCGGCACCTGCCCTCGGACAACACACCTGCGAAGTACTGCAGCAGGCGGGCTTTACAGATGACACAATAAGCTCACTGCTGAACAATAGTGCTGTGGTACAGGCACAAACACCGGTCACCACTGATTAACGACGGGATACTTCATGATTGACCTGTATTACTGGCCGACCCCAAATGGCTGGAAGGTTTCCATTGCACTGGAAGAAATGGCTCTGGACTACAAAACGATCGCGGTTGAAATCGGCGCCGGAGATCAGTTCAAAGATGAATTCCTGGCAATCAGCCCAAACGCGAAAATGCCCGCTATTGTCGACCATAGTGAGATTGACCCGGCGACTGAAAGACCAGCAACGGTTTTTGAATCCGGCGCCATTCTCTATTACCTGGCGACCAAAACCGGGCAACTGATACCAGCCACTGAGGATGGCCGCAAGCAGGCACTCGAGTGGCTGTTCTGGCAAACCGGCAACCAGGGGCCAATGGCTGGTCAGTTGAGTCACTTCACTAACTATGCTCCGGACAATCAGCACTATTCGCTCGAGCGCTACCTCGGTGAATACAACCGAAACCTCGCCGTACTGGAACGCCGACTCGCTAACAGAGAGTATATTCTCGACGACTACTCCATTGCAGATATCATCAGTTTTCCATGGATACTGATTGCTAAACCCCTTGGAGCAAGCCTTGATAATTTCCCCGGTGTTGCAGCATGGCGCCAGCGTATCAAGGAGCGACCCGCCGTTCGGCGCGGCGTCGATCTACTCAAAGACAGGCAGAACCGTGGACAGCACAATGCGCAGAACAACAAGCTGCTTTTAATCAGAACGCCAGCCACTTCCTGAATAAGAGCTGATTAGCCGATGCTCACCACTACTACACGCATTCGAGTTGCCTGGAGCCATTGCGACCCGGCGCAGATTATTTTCAATCCGCACTATTACATCTGGATGGACGCGAGCACGCATGCGCTATTAAAACAGGCAGGTTTAAATCTAGCCGAAGCGATCAAAGATCCGCTGTTCCGCGGGTTCCCGCTAGTCACCAGCAGTGCGCAATTCCACAGTCCCGCGGTACTGGACGACGAAATCCTGCTGACAAGCAAGGTAAAAAAATTCGGCAACACTTCATTTCATGTAGCGCATGAATTTACCCGTAACAACACGTTGCTTTGCACGGGAAAAGAAGTACGCGTATGGGGCGGCACAGATCCGGAGTCTGAGAGCAAACTCATTGCCATACCTGTACCGGGCTGGGTCCGGGAAAATTTATCACGATCAGATGTAGTGGATGTTTCCGTCTGAAATATTGTTGAATATGAATAATTATTCGCCGAGAGTGGTCGCAAAATCTGACTCAAAATCTCACATCCTCGCCGCAATCCTCATCCTCGGACAACCACCTTGCAAGAACATTAACAACGAGGTAAACCGTGAACTTAACTGCGTGTAATTTACCCGGCACTGGTCCTTCTTTAGTGCTTAGCGCAGCTCAGTTTCAACAAACACAAATTCGTAGTCATTTGCATTAATCACATTATGCTCAACACCCTCACCCCGGTAGTAAGCTACACCACACGTGAGTTCTGCCTCATTGGTTCCATCTGAAGTTTCCAGATGCAACGTGCCTGTAGTTTGCGGCACCACTACATAATCATATGCGTGCCGGTGCCAGCCCGTCTCTGCACCCGGTGGAAAGCGCCATTCGGTAACAATTACCCGGTTATTATCGACCTGAACGGTCGGCACAGCTCTAGGGCGCTGCGTTTGCATAACAATACTCCCTGGTTAATCCGTATAAATATGATCTGCCCGGCAGGTACGGCTGACCGACCATTCGGCTTGCGTCAGAAATAAAACCCGATAGTGCCGCAGAAGGTACATCGGGTCTACAATGCAGATAATTCGGTCCGGAGACACACATATGTCGACAGTTAACAACAATGCCAGTAACTACGCAAAAGATATCTGGCAAAAAGACAAAGATCATCATCTACACCCCTGGCAGCTATTCGACAGCTTCGGCACTGATGGCGCACTGGTGATGGACAAAGCCAGTGGTGCAAAGCTTTATGATATCCACGGTCATGAATACCTCGATTCTATCGGTGGTTTGTGGTGTACCAATATTGGTCAGGGCCGCGAGGAAATGATCGATGCCGTGACCGAACAGATGCGACAAATGGTCTATGCCAGTCCATTCGTCGACATGACCAATGCGCCCGCTGCACTGCTGGCAGCAAAACTGGCCGACCTCGCCCCTGCCTCGCTAAACCATGTGATGTTCAGTTGCGGGGGTTCAACTGCAATTGACGCCGCCTACCGACTGATTCAGTTCTACCAGAACTGCCGGGGTAAAGCCGAAAAAAAGCACATCATTGCCAGAGATGCGTCATACCATGGCTCCACCTATATCGCGATGTCAATTGGCGGAAAAAAGGCAGATCACCCACCCGAATTCGACTACAAACGCGATACCATCCACCACGTATCGAGCCCGAATTTTTACAGAGCTGGCGCCGATCAGACTGAAGCGCAGTTTCTCGATTTTCTTATAGAAGAGCTGGAACAGAAGATTCTCTCAGTTGGAGCTGATAAGGTAGCTGCATTTTTCGCAGAGCCCATATTGGGTGCAGGTGGTGTAATTGTTCCGCCACACGGCTACCATAAACGCACCTTTGATCTATGCAAAGAGCACGATATTCTATACGTCTCGGATGAAGTAGTAACCGCATTCGGACGGCTCGGGCACTGGTTTGCCTCTGAAGACGTGTTTAACATTCAACCTGATATTATCACCTGTGCAAAAGGTATTACATCCGGCTATCTGCCGCTTGGCGCAACGATCTACTCCGATGAAATTCACGATGTAATCAGTGAGCCCGGCCATGGTCGGTATTTTGCGCACGGGTTTACCTATTCCGGCCATCCGGTTGTCTGTGCCGCTGCTTTAAAAAATATTGAAATTATAGAAAGAGAGAATTTACTCAATCACGCCAGCGAGATCGGTGACTATTTTCAGCAGCAATTAAAAACACTGGAAGACCTGCCGATAGTCGGCCAGGTACGCGGCATGAAACTGATGCAATGCGTAGAGTTTGTTGCAAACAAGGAAACTCGCGAGGTATTTCCTGAAGATATCGATATAGGTAAAATCATTTCAAATATCGCCGATGGAAATGGCTTGCTGGTACGCCCTATTATAAATCTTAACGTGATGTCACCACCACTTGTTATCACCCGCGATCAGGTAGATTTTATAGTAACAACTCTGCGAGCCAGTATTGAGGAAGCCGTCTCTCAGCTGCACCAATCGGGGGCACTGAAAAGCTGAATGAATAGCGAGAACCATTTATTACCTAGCACCAGCCGGACAACTGATTACTATGCGGGATAACACGGGAAACGCCACTTGTACTGTTGGCGAAGCACTGATCACATTGCTGACTGATTATGGTGTAGAGCACGTGTTCGGAATACCTGGTGTACACACCGTTGAACTGTACCGTGGCCTTGCCAATAGCCGCATTGAGCACCATACCCCACGACATGAGCAGGGCGCAGGATTCATGGCAGACGGATATGCCAGAGTCAGCGGTAAACCCGGAGTGTGTTTTGTAATTACCGGGCCGGGCTTTACCAATATAGCCACCGCCATGGCACAGGCCCTGGCCGATTCTATCCCTATGCTGGTCATATCAAGTGTTAACGATACCCTGAACACACCTCATGCCTGCGGTATGCTTCACGAGATGCCGAACCAACTGGCATTCAGTGCAGAGGTCACCCGCTTTAGCCACACTATTAAAACTGCCGATGAATTACCTCGGGCTCTGGCACGTGCCTTCAGTGTGTATAGAAACAGCAGACCCGGTCCTGTGCATTTACAATTACCAGTGTCTCTGTTGGGTACTCCCACTGATCTGCTCAAGCGGTATACACGGGTTATGCAACGGCAGCTGCAAGCACCATCGACTACAACAGCTGGTAGCGCAGACCTCAGTGCCGCAGCAGCTCTGCTCAACGCAGCGCAAACCCCGTTGATTCTGGCAGGTGGTGGTGCAAATATAGCTTCTGACACCATGGGCACATTGGCTGAAACATTAGATGCTCCGGTATTAATGACAATAAATGCTCGTGGTCTGCTCGCAGATGACAACGTCTACGCGCTACCGGCAACCGGATCACTACAGTCGGTTCGAACATTGATCGAAGAGTCAGATGTTGTCCTCGCCCTTGGCACTGAACTGGCAGCAACTGATAACGATATGTACAAGAACGGTGGTTTTAACATACCGGGTAAATTGATTCGCTGTGATATAGACCCTATGCAGCTTACTAATAATTTCCTTGCAGATATCACACTCTGTGGCGACGCTGCAGTAATTGTTAACACCCTTTTACGCGAATTAGCAATTAAGGGGAGTCGCCGCGGAGTGCTACGAACAGCAAAAACACTGGAAAATGCCCGCAATGAGCTGACAACCGATATGAGGCGGCATCTGCAGTTACTGGAAAGAATACAGCAATCAATGCCAGAGGCCATATTCGTCGGTGACTCGACCCAGCTTGTCTATAGCGGCAATATGCTATTCAATACCGCAACGAGAAACCAGTGGTTTAACTCTTCGGTCGGGTTTGGAACCCTGGGCTATGCGCTCCCGGCAGCCATTGGAGCGTCTCTGGCGGAAAAAAACAAACCGGTAATTTGCCTGATTGGTGATGGCGGATTGCAATTCGTCCTCGGAGAATTAGGTGCGCTGCAAGACAGTGAATCGGCTGTTGCCATTATCGTCTGGCGCAATGGCGGATACCGGGAAATAAAAACATCAATGGAAAATGCCGGCGTCGGCGCTGACGGTGTTGAACTTACAGTACCCGATTTCAGTGCAATAGCCGGTGCCTATGGCGTGCGAGGGGAAACAGCGACAAGCGATACCGAACTCTGCGATATTCTTCTGTCGTCATATTCCAAAGGTGAACCGGTTTTGATCGAGATCGAAGAAGATCAATTTATGCAATCTGAAAAAACTATAAATCAAAAGCCTCACTAATAGCCTGATAGCAGGCTTCACTACGTTTAAAATGCAACGCCTGCATACCGACGGATCTGGCCGCTTCAATGTTGGGCAGGCTATCATCAACAAAAAATACTTCTGAGGCAGTTAAGCTATAGCGCTCTAGAACCAGTTCGAATAGTTCCTGCTCCGGCTTAATCAATTTCTCATGTGCCGAGATCACAACTCCGTCAAACCAGGTGAAATATTCACGGGGTTTCAAGTACTGATAATTTCTTTCCCCCATATTCGATAGAACATACATCGGCACACCAGTAACTTTTATCTGCCGGATCATATCAATTGTGCGAGGTATATCCTGCAGCGAATTCCGAATGGTATCAAAACAGAAGAGAATCTGTTCTATTGTCAGGTCAGATTCGGCCAGCAGTCGAGCTGCGACGGAATCTTCGGTTTTAACTCCCCTGTCAATATCGAGCCAATCCGGATGACCCAGCAACTGGTGCCTTACGTAATCCGTCTGGCTCTCTGTAAATTCAAGTGATTTCAGTATTCCTTCCGGATCCCAATTCACTACCACATTACCCAAATCCCATAGTGCAATCATTATTTCTCCCGGCCAATGGACGGCCTGTTATCCGGTACTTTTTGTTGTGAGCCGCCTTTGGGGTGAATCTGCATAGAATCACATTTCACTGGCGACAATTAAAATACTCGATCTAAATATGGAAACAGAACAGACAAGAGCATTAAGAATACCTATAACGAGCCGAAACGTTCCATAAATTTCGTATCGGGAGCAGTTAATGAAGCAAACAATCAAGTCCGCCTTAACTACAGTAATCGCCGCAACCTTTATTCTCACGACAGGCTGCGCCACTATAACCTCAGGGCCGGATCAGGCAGTACAAATAGACAGCACACCAGCGGACGCTGTCATTAAAATCAACAATATAACTGTTGGTAAAACTCCAGCCATGGTCGATCTCAAACGTTCACAGCGTACCGCTACTGTCGAACTTGAGCTACCCGGTTTTCAACCGGAAAAAATAGTACTGAAACGCGGGCTCAATGGCTGGGTGTGGGGAAACATTCTGCTCGGCGGTATCATTGGAGTTGTTGTCGACGTCAGCACCGGCGCTATGTACGCTCATAAATTGCCAGAGTCCGAAGGTCTCGTAGAGATTCCTGCATCGTCAAAAACGAAACCTGAAGGAGCGGACATCTGGATTGATGTAACATTAAAACCGATGCCAGAACTCACAAAAATCGGCCAGCTTACACCTGTTTCATAGAGCACTCCTAATAGAGCACTTCTAATTGACCCCCGGATTGGCTCTGTAATTTGAGCCGATATCGCTCTGCTACCGACCCGGGTAGCAGGGCAGATCTCATATACGAACAACTCCAGCCCTTTAATTAATCGCTCGGTCCATCTGATTTCGCGTTACACGCGATAAGCGCAAATCTTTCAGCTGGTAACATTTCCGGCTAAATACGACCAATTCTCTACCTGCCCCCTCAGACTGCTCACTCCGCACTAACTGAGGAGTTCATTGTTAGCTGCACACCAATCGCAGCTTCCAACCGCCATTCATCTTAAGTTTCACCTGCTGCCGCAGCACAGGGGATAGCTTTGATCGTTGGTTCAGGACACAATGAACAAAAGACAGGCATACAGGCGATCAATCGCCTCATGTGAGCAAACTTCATCGAATACCCGAATTAAGCGTTTATGAATAGCGAAAATATCGGCAAATTGATTTTCGATAAAATCGATGCGCTGGCTGAACTCTCTGAAAACCGGGAAAATCTGACCCGCGTCTCGTTGAGCCCCGAGCATCAGCTCGCCAATACCCTGGTTGGTCAGTGGATGGCGGACGCCGGAATGCAGGTTCGTGTTGACGCAGTCGGCAATGTTATCGGGCGTACCGATGGCAGTACCGAAGGCCCGGCACTGATGCTCGGCTCGCACCTCGATACGGTACGTGATGGTGGTCGCTACGATGGCATGCTGGGGGTAGTGGTACCGCTCGTATGCATGGAAATATTGCACAAGCGCGGTGAAAAACTCGCCTACCCTGTTGAGGTTGTCGGTTTCAGCGACGAAGAAGGAGTACGTTTCCCGTCTACTTTACACGGGTCCAAAGCCATTGCAGGCACCTTTGACACCGCCACCCTGGATGATCGTGACGCAAACGGTATCAGCATTGCCGAAGCGCTCACGCAGTTCGGGCTAGATCCAAAACAGCTGCACTCAGCCCGGCGCATGCCCGAAGAATTCTTCGGCTTCATCGAGATACATATTGAGCAGGGTCCGGTACTGGAAAAAGAGCAACTTCCGGTCGGAGTGGTAACCGCTATTGCAGGGGCATCGCGTTACCGGGTTACTGTGTCCGGAAAAGCAGGGCACGCTGGCACAGTCCCGATGAATTTGCGCAAAGATGCGCTCACTGCCGCCAGCGAGTGCATTGTTGAAATTGAAGCAATCTGCAATAACCTGGCGGATGTTGTCGGTACGGTCGGTGAAATCCGTGCCGCCCCCGGTGCCGGCAATGTTATCCCCGGTGAGGTGGAAATATCACTCGATCTGCGCTCCAGCGAGAACGCTACTCGAAAACATGCAGAGCAGCTGATTCTTGATATGTTCGATGCAGTTGCTGCCAAACGCGGTTTGACTATAACAACGCACTGCCACCACGAAGCCACCAGTGTCGATTGCGACAAACAGCTCTGCGAGCAGCTGGCAGCCGCCATAGAAGCCACGGGCTATCGCTCACTTGGGTTGCCCAGCGGTGCCGGTCACGATGCCATGGCAATTGCCGACCTCACCCCGATGGCAATGCTGTTTGTACGTTGCAAAGATGGTCTTAGCCACCATCCGGATGAAAGCATGACTGCGGATGATGCCGCAGTCGCTGCTCTGGTATTACTGAAGTTTCTCACTCATATCAACAACACGGCAAATTCAGGGTAAATATGGATAAAAACTCCTCACGTGTTCTGATTGCAGTAGGCGGTAATGCAATACACCCGACTCGTCGCCCCGGTACGGTCGAGCAGCAAATTGAATTTGCTGTTAAAACCGGAAACGCACTATTGCCGATACTTGAAAGCGATAACCAGGTCATTATCACTCACGGCAACGGCCCGGTGGTTGGTAAAATACTGATGCGCCAGGTACTGGCTCGTGAAACTGTTCCACCTATGACCATGGACGTCTGCGTCGCGCACAGTCAGGGCGGTATTGCCTACCTGATGATGCAAAATCTTGAAAACACATTGCGCAAAGTGGGCAACCAGCGCCACGTGGTCTGCCTGCTTACTCAGGTTGAGGTCGACCCGGACGACCCTGCGTTCAGCAACCCCAGCAAGCCGGTCGGTTTTTTCTACTGTGAGGAGGAAGCCAGAGATATAGAAAGAAAACTGGGATGGACCATGCGCGAAGACGCCGGCCGGGGCTGGCGTTATGTTGTACCTTCACCGCAACCAAAACATATTGTTGATATTTCTCTTATTGAAACTATCGCAAACAGCGGCGCAGTTGTAATTGCCGGGGGCGGCGGCGGCATTCCGGTCGTTCGCAATGAGGACGGCACCCGACACGGCGTCGAAGCGGTAATCGATAAAGATCTGAGTTCCGCCCACATGGCAAATATTCTGGGTATAGAAACACTGCTGATACTGACTGCTGTAGAGCAGGTCTACGTAAATTTCGGTTCGGAGCAGCAACGAGCTCTCGGTTCTATCAAGCTGCAGGAACTCGTAGAACTGCACAACGATGGCGAATTCGCTGACGGCAGCATGGGGCCTAAAGTGATGGCGGCGATCAATTTTCTGCGCGGCGGCGGTAAGCGCGCGGTGATCGCACATCTTGACGACGCAGCAGCAGCACTTGCCGGTGATGCCGGTACCCAGATTTCACAATGAGCCGGCTATTTATATTCAAAGACAGCGGTAAATGTGCGAGATGCTTTGGACAACGACCACTCTGTCTCGAAACCCGCAATGTCGGTACACGCAAGGTACTTCTGCCAGCCACTTCATATTAGAATAGCGGTATCACTAAATCTCTATTACGCGCAGCCGTCGAAAGTCATCGCACGCGCTGGGGAGCATTCATGCAAAACCTGTTTGACGATCTCAACCCTCCGGTACGACGATTAATGGGACCGGGCCCGGTGGAAGTAGACCCGCGTGTTTTGAACGCCATGTCTATGCCCATGCTGGGGCAATTTGATCCGCACTTTACCGGGTACATGAACGAAGTCATGTCCTTGTACCGCGATATTTTTCAAACTGAAAACAAGTGGACAATGCTGGTCGACGGTACCGCCAGAGCCGGCATTGAATGCGTGATGGTCTCGGTGGTGAATCCCGGTGACACTGTTCTGGTACCGGTATTCGGGCGCTTCGGCCATCTGCTTAGTGAAATTGCAACGCGCTGCGGGGCAAATGTTGTCGCTATAGAAACCGAATGGGGCACAGTGTTCGAACCGCAGCAAATAGAAGACGCAATAAAAAAACACCAGCCTAAAGTACTGGCGTGTGTGCAGGGCGATACCTCAACGACGATGGCGCAACCCCTTGATGAAATAGGCAGAATCTGTCGCGCGCACGATGTCTATTTATGTGTCGATGCAACCGCATCCATCACCGGAATGCCACTGCCAACTGACGAATGGCAAATCGATGCGGTGACAGCCGGTTTGCAGAAGTGCCTCTCCGGGCCTCCGGGTATAGCGCCGATCACCATCAACGACCGGGTTGCCGAATTAATCTCGGCGCGCAAGCACATTGAAGAAGGCATTCGCCCCGACGACTACCAGGCTGCAGACGGCGAAATGATACAAAGTAACTATTTTGACCTGTCAATGATTATGGATTACTGGAGCCCCGCTCGTCTGAATCATCATACCGAGGCCACATCAATGCTGTACGCCGCACGCGAGTGTGCGCGAATTACCTTGAAAGAGGGCTGGGACCGTCGCTTTGCCAGACACAATCAAACCAGTGCCGCACTCGTTGACGGTTTGACTGCAATGGGGCTTCAGGTATTCGGTGATCTCAGCGTGAAAATGCCTAATGTCACCGGAGTCTACATTCCTCCAACCGTCGAAGGCGATAAAGTACGCGGTGAAATTCTCAATGATTTCGGCATCGAGATTGGTACCTCTTTCGGACCGCTACACGGTAAAATCTGGCGCATCGGTACGATGGGTTTCGGCTGCCGCAAAGATAACGTACTGGCCTGCCTTGCCGCACTCGAAACCACATTGCGGCGTAACGGTCACAGTGCCCCGGCCGGAGCGGGTATAGATGCAGCCCTTGCCGTTTACAATAACCCGGATCACCCCTCGATTGCAGGCATAAACGCAGCCTGACCGGTACGGCGTGTCTAGCCACCACACCAGCCCGGATCAAACATTTGTTCTTTCTAAATTTGAGTGAGTTAACCCCCTATGTCTGCAGCTGATTTACTTAAAGACGGACCGCATGTTATCGGTGCGGGTTTGCAACGCTTTATTGACGATCTGCAGTCACAGGGTGTCGCAGCCGGATCCATTGACTGGCGACCACCAGCCTCCAGCGATCCGGCCGTACTCAATGCGGCTGAAACACTGAGTATCGGCAGCACTGCCGCACTGATCGATACAGCCAACGACGAGGCTTTGCAGCGTATGCATAGCGCTAATCCCGTGCTCGTAGACGTCAAGCTGGCGGCCGACGTTATTGACGGATTAGGCGACCATAAAATACTCCATGCCGGCCCACCGGTAGAATGGCCAGACATGTGTGGCCCGATGCAAGGTGCAGTCTGCGGGGCTATCGTGCTGGAGGGCTGGGCTAAAGATCTTCAGGCGGCGGCAAAACTTGCCGAGAGCGGCAAGATAGAATTCGAGCCGAATCACCACCATAACGCTGTCGGGCCTATGACTGGCATGACAACACAGTCTATGCCACTGATGGTGGTGCACAATACCGCCCACGGCAACCACGCCTACTGTGCTATCAATGAAGGACTCGGCAAAGTTATGCGCTTTGGCGGCAATGACGATTCAGTACTGGAGCGCCTGCGCTGGCTTGCATCAACACTAGGGCCACTGCTGGCCGATACTCTTCTGGCCCGGGATGGCGTCGGTTTGAAAAACGTTATAGCGCGCGGCTTATCGATGGGTGATGAAATGCATCAGCGCAATGTTGCCTGCACCAGCCTGATGATGCGGGAACTGGCACCAACCATGGCCCGGGTAGCCGATCCGGAAACTGCATTTGAAGTACTGGAATTTATCGCGAGTAACGATCAGTTTTTCTTAAATATCGCTATGGCAATGGGCAAGGCGATTATGGATCCGGTCCGCGATATAGGTGGCTCTTCGATAGTTACTGCGATGTCGCGCAATGGTACTAACTTCGGCATTCGTGTCAGCGGTTGCGGCGATCAATGGTTTACCGCTCCGGTAGAGATGCCACGCGGATTGTACTTTCCAGGGTTTACCGAAAAAGACGCCAATCCCGATATGGGCGATTCCACCATTGTCGAAACCATAGGATTAGGCGGTTTCGCAATGGCAGCTTCGCCCGCTGTGGCCGGTTTTGTCGGCGCGGGCGGCGCTGCAGACGCAGCGGCATTCACCAACCAGATGACAGAAATTACTCACTCACGCAACCCTGAATGGACGATACCGTCACTTGATTTTGCAGGTGTTCCCTCTGGTATAGATATTCGCAAAGTCGTGAGTTCAGGCATCACCCCGACGATCAATACCGGGATAGCCCATCGTGAACCCGGTATTGGTCAGGTCGGTGCCGGCATCGTTAACGCCCCCCTTGCCTGTTTTGAGCAGGCTTGTGTCGCACTGGCAGAGAGGCTGTCCGCATCATGAGCGAAATAATCAATGAAATTCGCAAGGGCTTTTATCTTGACTCCGTTGCCCTTATGCGGTTGTCGGCAGAAATTGCCGGTCTAGGCGGTATTGAAGAAGCCGTTTTAATGATCGGCACGCCCGCCAATCTTCAAATTATGACGGATGCCGGTATCCTCAACGATACCGGAGCCACCGCCAGCCCCAATGATCTGGTCATCGCACTGCGGGCTGATGGTAAATCTTCTGCCAATCGTGCGCTGGCGCTGGCGCAGAAATCGCTCGAAGGCGGTGCCCTGGCGTCTTCCCCGGCAGATACCCAGCCGCGTACACTTCGCGGGGCTCTTGCCGGTAATTACAGCGCAAATCTGGCATTGATATCAACTCCGGGTGCGTATGCTGGCCGCGAAGCCCGACAGGCACTGGAGCTGGGCCTCAATGTCATGATCTTCAGCGACAACGTATCGATAGCACAGGAAACATCGCTGAAGATGCAAGCACGTGAGCAGGGTCTGCTGGTTATGGGCCCCGATTGCGGTACCGCCTATATCAATGGTGTGCCTCTGGCATTCGCCAACGCCGTAGCACCAGGCAGTACCGGCGTGATCGCGGCTTCGGGTACCGGGTTACAAGAGTTTTCGGTATTGCTAACACGTCTGGGTGGCGGACTTAAACATGGTATTGGCGTGGGTGGTCGCGATCTAAGTAATGCTGTCGGTGCTATTTCAACACTCACCGCAATCGATCTTCTCGCCGCCGATGATCAGGTTGACCAACTGGTATTGATTTCAAAGCCACCCGGACCAGCAACCGCAAACGTGGTCTTTGAGAAACTGGCCAGCTGCGGCAAGCCGGTTATCGCTTGCGTTTTCGGCGCTGATGCATCCAGCCTGCCCGCTTCAATCAATTATGCTGCAACCTTACGTGAGGCCGCAGAAATGACCACCGGCAACACATTACCGGCAGACAACCCGGTACACAATGCACCTGAGCTGGCCGCAAATCTCAATAGCCGGCAACAGAAAACCCTGGGGCTGTATACCGGTGGTACCTTATGTACTGAAGCGATGCTGGTTCTACAAAAACACGGACTATCAGTTAGTTCAAACGCAACAGCCTCCGGTGATAACACACAGGCGATGCATCGAATAATCGACCTGGGCGCGGATGAATACACGATTGGCAGACCGCACCCGATGATCGAACCTGCGGTACGTACACCACTATTAACAGATGCTTTGAACAATTCCGAAATTGCAATCGTGCTGCTGGACCTGGTACTCGGCTATGGCGCACACGACAACCCTGTCGAATCTATAGCAACTGCGATTGCGCAGGTTGAAGATAACGGCAAGGCAGACAAGCCCGTTGTGATTGCCTCTATCTGCGGTACGGAGAATGATCCCCAGGACTATCACCAGCAAAAGGAAATACTACTCAACGCTGGAGTGATTATCTGCGATAGCAATAGTGATGCTGCAGAGCTTGCCGCCGCCGTAGTAAAAGCAATCAGCTGACACCGTGCAAACCAGCTCCGTCTTAACCTTTGGCAAGTCGGCACAGGATGTCCTTCAATCGGGTGAAGGCAAAGTCTATGCTGTATTCGACAATACCGCATACCTTAAAAGTAACTGGCTTGACCCGGGGCTTTGTTGCATTGGCACTGGCACCTTATGCAAAGGTCCTTTAAACATCACTGTCGATTCGTTTACCTCGAACCGTCTCAAAAGAAACGATATATGGTTCTACAAAAACCACTGCCTGACGATAGCCGGTTGCCAGCCGGTGGAAGTAACCTCAGCCAGCATCTGGCAGCCACTCGACGTCCTTATAGTTGGAGAAACCCGGGATAGAACATTTTCAAAATCTATAAAAACAGTAGAGTCTGTCACTGCTTCGCATGCGGTGGTCGACTATACCGCTCAACCGACTTCGACAGAACACAGGACTTCTATCCGTCTGAATGAAGGCATGCAAATTCTGGAAAGCTGGCTGCGCGTGACTAACGGCCAGACCCCTGTGCCTGATAAGTTGACCCGCCTGCTCGGCTGTGGAGCCGGTTTGACACCCGCAGGTGACGATATCATCGCGGGTGCATTAATCACCACAGTTGCACTGAAACAGACTACGGTGGCAGAGAATCTGACAATCTGGGTTAAACAACGGGCCCCGTCTCTGACCAGTAAAATAAGTTACGCCCACTTGCTCGCCGCATGCGACGGGGCCGGCGTGGAATTTCTGCATCAATTTATCTATAGTGTTCTGAATGCCTCAGACAATCAGAATACAGTGGAACATTCAGCTCGCAGACTCTGCAACTACGGTTCAAGCTCCGGTTACTATGCATTGCTAGGAGCAATGGTTGTTTTCAGATCTCTTTCCAAGGATCAGCCTCTCTACGATGCATATTTCTAGAAACAATCCGGCTATCAATCCGCAGATCCAATACACTACGCGCTACGCCCCGGATATTGCTTCAAATTAGTTACAGGGTATTTCAGCAACAGTACGTAAGCTATAGAAGCAAAATTGAAACATGACACCAGCTTAGAATCAGATATAGAATTGAGTCTGATCTGGCGAGGTCGCAATCGACCAAGGCTTCTAATGAAGATTATCTCTTTGAAAAACGGCGCTAGTTTCATACGGGCCGGCCGACAACTTACAGTGTTTTCTGTACTTTCGCTTATCGTCGCCTGCGGGGGCGGGGGCGAAGTATCACCATTATCAGATTCAGCAGACTCCGATCATTCAGATAATCCACATTCACACGCCCTGGACGGCAGGTTTTCAGCATCAGCTGACGGTATCTGGCCACCACAACCGCGTGCTGTAAGTAATGTTGTAGAAATGACCGCGGATTCGGAATCAGCAGAAATCCAGAAAAGCAAAATGGTAGCTGCCAGGCAAATCGCGATGGAAGATACACAGGTAAAGCAGGCACTCGGAACAAACTATGCGCAATTCTCAACCCGTCTACCCGATTCAAAAGCCGCTTCGACCAGTACTTCGATAGAATTCTTCAAATACGATAGCAACGAGGTCGTTACGGTTGATGTAACTAACGCTGCCACTATAGACATCAGTCGCCGGACGGCCGACCGCTACCAGCCACCAGAGAGTAAGGTTGAAGCGAGGCAGGCCATTTCTCTCGCTGCAACTGCGCTGCAGGAACAGGGATACAGTGACTTAAGCGCACTCAAGGGTACCGCATTGTTAGCCTACCCGACCACTGCGGAGGTCGCCGCCAGCGGTAAGCAATTCTATGCAGAGCGCATGCTCTATGTCACATTCGGGCCCGGCAAGGGAAAAGCACCACACTATCGTGCACTGGTTAACCTGAGCCGGAATACCGTTCTTAACAGTGGGCCAATACAATGATAAAGCTACTACTGCGTACCAGAGCTTTCGGGCTCGTCGCTGCTTTGTTTATTCACAGTATGGCTGTGTCTGTGGCTTCGGCAGAGTCTGGACAGATTTCATGGGAGGGCTGGAGATTCAATTATTCCACCGACAATGCGGCTACCGGTTTGACATTGTCCGGCGTCTATTACAAAGATCAGCAGATTCTCTATCGTGCAAGTTTTCCGGTGATGCGGGTTGAGTACGACAACGACGACTGCGGACCCTATGCCGACATACTTTGGGAAGATACTTACCTGCCTATTGAAAACAACCAGCCAGTGCCCGGCTGCAACGGCCGATCTCTCTGCCAGCGAAGCTACGAACAGGATGGTCAGAAATACCTGGAGTTAGGAATCAATGCCAAACTGGGCGAATACGATATCTATCAATCCTATGTATTTAACCCGAACGGATTCTTTGACTCTTTTGTTTTCAGCCGCGGTTTGCAATGTGTGGTAAATCACTCTCACCATGCACATTGGCTATTCGACTTTGATATCAATGGCGACGACAACGATCAGGTACTTAGAAACGGCAATAGTGTGCAAACCTCTGAGTTCAACGACAGACGAAGTGACACCCGATTCTGGAGCGTGCAGGACGCACGTACTAGAACACGGGTTGAAATATATCCCGGACGCGATGACGGCAATCCGGATGCATTCTCACAATGGGATGTTGCCGTGCGAACCTGGAAAAGGCACGAAACAGGTAACTGGTTCTGGGGTCCCCGCGGTGAAATTGGCAATCTCTTTGATAACAGCGAAAACATCAATCAGGCCGACATCGTATTCTGGTATGTCACACACCTTGAGCACAGCGCACTGGAAGGTGAAGAGCTATGGCACTATTCCGGCCCACGGGTTCAGGTAATATTGCCGTAGAGAAGCTGGACAAAAACAGCAGTAGCAGTTACTACTACCCCTGTGTCAGTTCTGGATAGGCAAATATAGCCGGGGAACCGCCGGTATGGATATAGACAACCGTCTCGCCGCCTGCGATCACGCCCTGTTTAACCAGACTCCGAAGTCCGTGAAAAGACTTCGCCGTGTAGGTCGGATCAAGCACTATTCCCTCAGACTGCGCCATGTATTTAAGTGTGTCTGCTACTGCATCTGATATCATTCCGTACCCGGGCCACAGCGCATCATCATGGCAAATAATAGAATCTGTAGCGATATCCGGATCAAGATTCAATAACCTGGCCACCGCTGTCGACTTTTTCTTTACTCGTTCTATTTGCGAAGTAGCATCGCGTCGGACGCATATACCATGTACGGGGACATTACTCCCGCTAGCGCGTAACCCCGTAAGTAAGCCAGCATGCGTTGACGCACTGCCACTGGCAACGACATAGTGATCAACATTAATACCGAAATCCTGCTGTTGCTTAAGCAATTCTTCGGCTGCCTCCACGTAACCCAAAGCACCCCAGGGTGTATGGGCATTGGACAAGGGAATAATATAGGGCCTTCTGCCATCTTCACGCAACACATCAGCCCGACGATCCAGGGCTTTGTCCGCTGCATCTTCATCATCACCAATATCAATATGATGAACAGTTGCACCCATCAGCTTAACCAATAGAGCATTACCCGAATTATGATAAGCCGCGCTGTTGGTAGAAACCCGGTTCTCCAGCTGAACCTCGACATCAATACCCAATTTGCGCGCAGCAGCGACAGTAGAGCGAACATGATTAGACTGCACGGCACCGGTCGTCAGTAAGACATCCGCTTGCTCTTCCAGTGCCTGGCCAATGTAGTACTCCAGTTGACGTGCTTTATTTCCGCCAAACAACAAGCCGGTACAATCGTCTCGCTTAATCCAGACATTCACACCCGACTGACTACTGACATTATGCAGTTGTTCAAGCACTGTCGGCTTATGCGCCAGACTGACTGACGGAAACGAACTGGTAAGTGCCATAGATAGATTCCGGTTATTAGCTAACTTTTACTGGTGTCTTTCGCGCTGGTGTCTTTCGCACTTTCAAGCAATGACAGCGCCTGCCTAAGATGCAGCCGCTCTACCATTTCACCATTTAAGTTCAGAACGCCAGCATCGCTGTTTTCCGGTAGCGCAAAAGCTGCAATAATTTCCCTCGCCCGCTTCAACTCTTCAGCACCAGGTAGAAACTGCTTATTCGCTATAGCTACCTGAGAGGGGTGAATCAGGGTTTTACCATCAAAGCCCATTTGCTTCCCCTGCAATGCTTCCCGGCCGAACCCGTCCAGATCCTTAAAATCATTCCAGACACTGTCAAATACATGGATTTGAGCAGCTTTGGCTTGTAACACTATCTGCATTAACCACGGTTGCAGGTATTTTCGATCCGACTGTAATGACACACCGGTCTCTTTTGCCAGATCATTGTGCCCGACAACCAAAGCAGCGACAGGCCAGCGGCTGATCTTTCCTGCTTCGACAATACTCGCAAGATTGGCAACACCGGCTGCTGTCTCGATCATATACCAGCAGGTGATTTGATCCGGTAAACCTGCCTTTACCGCATCGGCTTGAAAAACACAGAGATCGTTGGTGCTTGAAACCTTGGGCAACAGTACCGAGTCAGGCGCGCATTCCCGAATAGTTTCAAGATCTTTTAAATAGTCAGCCGAGCCAACAGTATTGCATCGAATCACAGTCTGGCTATCGCCGAAACTTCCCGCCGAAAAGGCCGCCAGCAGTGACTCGCGTGCGGCACTTTTTGAACTGGCAATGACGGAGTCTTCCAGGTCGAAAACCAGTGAGTCAGCTTCTATTCCACGTGACTTTTCCAACGCACGTGTGTTGCTGGCAGGAAGATACAGTATGGAACGGTTTAGTGGTTCAGTAACCATTGGGAAAATCTATAATGTTCTCGAATTTCTTATGCATCGACGCTTTAGTCTGGGCCAAATAGGGTGCGGACAAAATAAAACGGCCATGCTGGTGGTGACAGTCATGGCCGTGTTTTAGAAATTTTATTATTCGTTGTTAAATCATGACGCCGAGATTCTACTCCACCGTAACGCTCTTCGCCAGATTGCGGGGCTGGTCAACGTCGGTACCACGCATTACTGCAACGTGGTAGGACAATAATTGCAGTGGAACCGTAAGCAACAACGGCGCAACAGCTTCCGGGCAACCGGGAATCTTGACGAGTGTCAGTCCATCAACAGGTGCAATATCGGTATTTTCTTCGGTCATTACATAGAGTTGACCGCCCCGTGTACGCACTTCCTCAAGGTTGGACTTTAATTTTTCCAGTAAACTGTCGTTGGGTGCAATTGCGACAACTGGCACCTCATTATCTACAAGCGCCAGCGGGCCATGCTTCAGTTCACCTGCAGGATAGCCTTCCGCATGGATATAGGATATCTCTTTTAATTTGAGTGCGCCTTCCAGAGCTATCGGATACATCGAGCCGCGGCCCAGAAAGATAGCATGATCTTTCTCCACAAACTCTTCGGCCAGATGCTCAATGGTACGATCAAGACCGAGCAATCTTTCCATCGTAATCGGGCTTTCATAGAGCGCACGAATTACCTCACTTCGCTGATCATCGGTCAGTGTTTCTTTTGCTTTGCTGAGTGTGAGCGCGACAAGCTGCAAAGCAACCAGCTGTGTGGTAAATGCCTTCGTCGAGGCTACACCGATTTCCGGGCCAGCCTTGGTTAGTAATGTGGCATCAGCCTCTCGTGTGAGCGTGCTTTCAGGAACATTGCAGATTGCCAGCGTACCGAGGTATTTGCCGGATTTTTTAACTTCTTCCAGCGCCGCTAAGGAATCGGCTGTTTCACCGGATTGTGACAACGTTATATAGAGCGTATTTTTAGGCACAGCCACTGACCGATAGCGATACTCACTGGCAATTTCTACAGAACAGGGTGTGTCGGTATATTCTTCAAACCAGTATTTAGCGGTCAGGCCAGCGTGATAGCTGGTGCCGCAGGCAACAATGTGAATTGCCTCAGCATGTCGCAGAACATTAATATCCAGATCGCCAAAGCCATTGAGCAGCAATTGCTTATCGGTGATTCGATCCTGTAGAGTCGCCCTTACTGCATTGGGCTGCTCATAGATTTCTTTCAGCATAAAGTGCTTATAGGGCCCTTTATCTACTGAACCCAGCGACAGGGTAGAGGTTTTTATCGGTCGCTTGACCTCTACTCCACTCTCATCCTGTATATGCAGTTTCCCTTCACAGATATCGACAAGGTCTCCATCTTCAAGGTAGATAAATTCCTGGGTCACAGGAATCAGTGCGGCCGTGTCTGAAGCCAGAAAAAATTCTCCTACACCCAGCCCGACCAGTAACGGGCTTCCTTTTCGTACTGCAAGCAGACGATCAGGCATTGCCGTATTCAGCACGGCAATAGCATAAGCACCATCCAGTTGGGCAACGGTATTCTTCATACCGGCAAGATAGTCACCCGCTCGCTCTACCTCTCGATGCAGAAGGTGCACAATCACTTCAGTATCAGTCTGTGAAGTAAACTCATAGCCGCCGGTTTGCAGCTCCGAACGCAACGCTTCGTGATTTTCTATAATGCCATTGTGCACCACTGAAAACTGATTGCTGGAATTATGGGGATGAGCATTGGCTTCAGAAGGCTCTCCATGTGTCGCCCAGCGGGTATGAGCGATTCCGATACCACTATCCATCGGGGATTTTTCGAGTTTCCCGCCAAGCACAGCAACCTTCCCCAGCGCACGTGTACGATTAATTTTGTAATCTTTATCCAGTACTGAAATGCCCGCCGAATCATAGCCGCGGTATTCCATACGGTGCAGACCTTCAAGCAGGATCGGAGTTACATTTCGTTGCGCATACGCTGCAATAATTCCACACATACTTTATTATTCCGATTTTGGTTTCTTTACAGGTCGGGGCCAGTTGTCCACCGTTTTTAAGGGTGCGCGGGTAAATGCCAGTTGATTTTCAGCGACTGTCCTGGTGATGGTGGAACCCGCGCCGACTACCGCATTTTTCTCCACTTTAACCGGTGCAATCAACTGGGAACATGAACCGATAAATACACCGTCTTCTATAACCGTCTGGTGCTTGTTCGCTCCGTCATAGTTGCAGGTAATCGTGCCAGCACCAATGTTGACATTTTCGCCAACAGTACTGTCACCAACATACGACAGGTGATTTACCTTGCTGCCTCTGCCTATAGTGGCTTTTTTTATTTCAACAAAATTCCCGATATGCGCTGATTTCCGCAGCGCTGCTCCGGGCCTGAGTCTGGCGAACGGACCCAAAGTGCAGTTCTCTCCAACCACGCTATCTTCTATAACGGTATTTGGTTTAATGACGGTACCGGATGCAACCGTTGAATTACTGATATGACAATTAGGACCCACGGTGACATTCTCACCGAGCGTAACCTTTCCTTCGAATACACAATTAATATCGATCACTGAGTCTGTGCCAACGACCAGTTCACCTCGAATATCAATGCGATCCGGATCGCGCAATGTTATACCGGCAGCCATTAAATCCTCAGCCTGATTTCGCTGGTGAACACGCTCCAGCTCAGCCAGTTGCGCACGACTGTTAACGCCGACAGTTTCCCATTCAAATTCGGGGTGGTGGGTACTGACCGTCATGCCTTGCTGAACAGCCAGTTTAAAGATATCTGGCAGATAGTATTCTTGCTGGGCATTATTGTTATCAATGCGACCGAGCAATTCACTCAATACACTTGCGCGAGCTGCCAGAATACCGGTATTTATTTCACGGATATTCAGCTGCTCATCCGATGCGTCTTTTTGCTCAACTATTCCCACCACGTTACCGGTCTCATCCCTGACGATTCGACCATAGCCATTCGGATCATCCAGAAGCACAGTCAGTAACGCCAGGTTACTGTCAGTAACGTCGCTGATCAGTTTCTGCAGCGTTTCCGGCCGTGTCAGCGGTACGTCACCGTAGGCTACCAATACCGTGTCAGTGGCGTCGAGTTTCGGCAGCGCCTGCTCTACCGCATGGCCCGTTCCTAACTGCTCTTTTTGAACAACGTATTCAACCCTGTCTTGCATAGCGCTACGCACCAGATCAGCACCATGCCCTACAACCAATACTGTGCTTTGTGCACCCAAGGCGGCTGCCGCATCAACTACATGTTCAACCATGGGTTTATCCGCAATTCGATGCAGCACTTTCGGCATCGCGGATTTCATCCGGCTACCTTTACCAGCAGCCAGAATGACAACTTTTAACGACATAAGAGCAACCCCGGTGTAAAACGATGATTTCGCATCATTGACTGATTAACGGCATAGCCTCAACGCACTGTAATCAGTAATATTTTTTTGCGTGAATACACTGATTCGATGCGAAAATTGGTCAGTATTTAAAACGTCCATCATCTTTCCCGGGAAAAATTTAGCATAATTTATGCAACCAGCCAGTAGTCAAGCAGCAGTGACTCAGCGTCACAGGACTACTGGAATTATGCGGCCGTCAATTTACAGAACTCGTCTTTGGTTACGCGAACTACAGCGCGAGTATCCGTTTGTCGGCGCCATCACGTTTACTATCAATGCCGCAATAAATCTCGCAGTCCTGATACTCGCTGGTGCATTAACCTACTACCTTCTGATGATGGTAATGCCACAATAGCTTATGCGGGCCGAGCACTCCGGTAGATGAACTCGGAACACTCTATCTTTTCGTATTTCTGATTCTCGGGGCCAGACTGCGCACTTACAAAATAACGAACAACCAAAACCCGGACTCGCTTTCCTGAAGTCGCAGAAAAATCGTGTAATCGGCACGCTACCGCATATAGCGAACGCGCACCCATACGAGTTGTTTAAGATAATAGAATGTGAGCAACAAGGCCGGGTTGGCTTTTTGACTGTGAATTTTCACAAGCGCAATGCATCTGCCTTACGTTATACGTTAAGGCCGATATAAATGCAGTGGGTAAATCGGGATCTCACCAGAGAAAAGATCCAACGGTGACAACGCACCAACGGGACTACTGTAAAGTACCGTTATTTGTGAATGCCGGGTAAACTTCCCGGATCCATCTACTTATAATATTTCGCTTTAAAGAATTGATCTGCTACTTGGCAGAATTGCGAATCTTCTTAAGCACCATCAGTCGTGCCGATGCTTCCGCAAGTTCGGCGGCTGCAGCAGCGTAATCTGAAGTGCCGGTTTTTTCTTTCAGCAGCTCTTCTGCACGTTCTTTTGCCTGCTGAGCTTCTGCTTCATCAAGATCTTTAGCGCGGATAGCAGTATCGGCGAGTACAGTTACCACATGAGGTTGCGCCTCTATCATACCGCCTGATACATAAAAGTGTTGCTCCTCGCCACCGGCGTGCAACGCTATTTCACCCGGTTTAATACCGGAAACAAACGGTGCATGACCCGGTGCAATACCCACATCACCCATCTGTGCAGAAACAACCAGCATTTCAGCTTCGCCGGAGAAGATTTCCTCCTCCGCACTGACGATGTCAACTTGCATGGTTTTGGCCACTGACTTACTCCCGTAGTTCGATCAGGTGTTAACTAATCGATTTTGCCTTTTCGATAGCTTCATCAATGCTACCAACCATGTAGAACGCTTGCTCGGGGAGATGATCGTATTCGCCCGAAACAATACCCTGGAAGCCGGCTATTGTATCTTTCAATGCAACGTATTTACCCGGCGAACCAGTAAAGATTTCCGCCACAAAGAATGGTTGTGACAAAAATTGCTGTACTTTACGAGCACGAGCAACAACGAGCTTATCTTCTTCTGATAGTTCGTCCATGCCCAGAATTGCAATGATATCTTTGAGCTCTTTATAACGCTGCAGCGTGTTCTGTACATCACGGGCTGTATCATAGTGCTCTGCACCAACCACCAGAGGATCGAGTTGGCGACTGGTTGAATCAAGTGGATCAACCGCAGGATAAATACCCAGTTCGGCGATATTTCGAGATAGTACAACGGTCGCGTCTAGGTGTGCGAATGTGGTTGCAGGCGAGGGATCGGTCAAATCATCAGCTGGTACGTAAACCGCCTGAATAGATGTAATAGATCCAGTTTTAGTTGAGGTAATCCGTTCCTGCAGAACACCCATCTCTTCAGCAAGCGTCGGCTGGTATCCTACTGCAGAAGGCATACGACCCAACAGGGCTGATACCTCGGTTCCGGCTAGTGTGTAACGGTAGATATTATCAATAAACATCAGTACGTCACGGCCTTCATCACGGAAGAATTCCGCCATGGTCAGCCCGGTTAGAGCAACGCGCAATCTGTTTCCAGGAGGCTCATTCATCTGACCATATACCAGAGATACCTTGTCGAGTACATTTGACTCTTTCATCTCATGGTAGAAATCGTTTCCTTCGCGAGTTCGCTCGCCTACTCCAGCAAACACTGAGTATCCGGAATGCTCTGTCGCAATGTTTCGGATAAGTTCCATCATGTTGACGGTCTTTCCAACCCCGGCACCTCCGAACAACCCGACCTTACCACCCTTGGCAAACGGACAAAGCAAATCAATAACCTTGATGCCGGTTTCCAGCAATTCGGTTGAACCGGCCTGTTCTGCGTAGGAAGGTGCTGAGCGGTGAATTGCTGATCGCTGTTCAGTTGCAATTGGACCGGCTTCATCGATCGGATTACCGAGCACATCCATAATCCGTCCCAGTGTGGCTTCACCTACCGGTACCGAAATTGGTGCTCCGGAATTGCTTACGTCAGTTCCCCGACGCAGGCCTTCGGATGATCCCATAGCAATAGTGCGAACGACACCGTCGCCCAGTTGCCCCTGTACTTCAAGAGTGGTTTCGGTACCCTCGATTTTTAATGCATCATATATTTTTGGCACCGAGTCACGTGGAAATTCCACGTCTACCACTGCGCCGATTACTTCGACAATTGATCCAGAACTCATGTGTGTTCCCCGATAATATTAAACTTTTAAACCGCTGCCGCGCCGCCGATGATCTCGGATATTTCCTGAGTAATCGCAGCTTGCCGCGCTTTGTTGTATACGAGTTGCAAGTCGTTGATGATATCGCCGGCGTTGTCCGTCGCGCTCTTCATTGCAACCATTCTAGCAGCCATTTCACACGCACTATTCTCAACGACAGCCTGATACACGAGTGACTCGATGTACCGCTTCATCAATTGATCTACAACCGTTTTGGAATCAGGCTCATAGATATAATCCCAGTGGTGAGTCAGGCGATCATCGGTGTCGGGTACAGTTGGTATCAACTGTTCTACACTCGGTTTCTGCGTCATTGTATTAACAAATTCGTTCTGCGCGATAAACAAACGATCAATTCGACCTTCATCGTAGGCATCAAGCATGACTTTGATCGTACCAATGAGATCATTAAGTTTCGGTGTGTCACCGAGCTCTGACTTTTCAGCCACAATCTCTGCATTGAAACGCTTGAAGAAACTCTGCGCCTTTTTACCGATCGTGCAGATATCTATTTCCACACCCTGATCCGAAAACTCCTTCATCATGGCTATGGCGCCTTTGAAGCAGTTAATATTCAGTCCACCACACAAGCCACGATCAGTCGAGACAACAATAAAGCCGACGCGCTTGATCTCCGGGCGTTCTATCAGGTACGGATGCTTGTACTCGACATTTCCCGCAGCCAGATGACCAACCACATTGCGCATTTTGCGGGCATAAGGCCGGGTTGCCGCCATGCGGTCCTGCGCCTTGCGCATTTTGCTGGCCGCGACCATTTCCATCGCTTTAGTGATCTTCTGAGTATTTTTAATACTCCCGATCTTGGTACGTATTTCTTTGGCACCGGCCATTTCAGTTCCCTATCTTTGTAGTTTCACCAACCAACATTAATAGACGCCATTCGCAACGAAGTCATCGATAGCCGCTTTCATGCTGGCCTCAATTTCGTCGTTGTAGTCCCCTTTTTCATTGATCTTGTCGAGGACACCCTGGTGACCGGAACGGATGTGAGCGTGCAGGCCTTCCTCGAAAGGAACTACCTTGCTGACATCGAGCTCATCCAGGTAGCCTTCATTCGCGGCATAGAGAGAGATAGCCATTTCACCTACATTTAGCGGTGAATACTGCTTCTGCTTCATCAGTTCTGTAACACGCTGGCCGCGTTCAAGCTGCTTACGTGTGGCTTCATCGAGATCCGATGCAAACTGAGCAAATGCCGCAAGTTCGCGATATTGCGCGAGAGCCAGACGAATACCACCGCCGAGCTTTTTAATAATTTTGGTTTGAGCTGCACCACCAACACGCGATACGGACAATCCGGCGTTAATCGCAGGCCGTATACCGGCATTGAACAGATCACTTTCAAGGAAGATCTGACCATCTGTGATAGATATTACATTGGTAGGAACAAACGCTGATACGTCACCAGCCTGTGTTTCAATAATCGGTAAGGCAGTGAGTGAACCGGTTTTTCCTTTTATACGACCGTTTGTTTCTTTTTCGACGTACTCTTCACTGACCCGTGCAGCCCGTTCCAGCAAACGAGAGTGAAGATAAAATACATCACCCGGATAAGCTTCACGACCCGGTGGTCGACGCAGCAGCAGAGAAACCTGACGATATCCCCAAGCCTGCTTGGTTAAATCATCATAGACAATAAGTGCGTCTTCGCCGACATCGCGGAAGTATTCGCCCATTGAGCATCCGGAGTAAGGAGCAATAAAGTTCATCGCTGCAGATTCCGATGCGCCAGCTGCGACAACAATTGTGTTGTCCATCGCACCGTGTTCTTCCAGTTTAGTTACAACGTTGGCGATAGTAGATTGCTTCTGACCAACGGCAACGTAGATACACTTAATACCGGTATCTTTCTGATTGATGATGGTATCGATTGCAACAGCTGTTTTACCTGTTTGTCTGTCACCAATAATCAACTCACGCTGGCCTCGACCGATTGGTACCATCGCATCAATCGATTTCAAACCGGTTTGTACCGGCTGATCGACCGACTTACGCCAGATAACACCAGGTGCAACCTTTTCAATTGGTGAAGTCTGCTCTGTTGTAATCGGGCCTTTACCGTCAATCGGCTCACCCAGTGCATTAACAACGCGTCCGAGCATTTCGTTACCTACCGGTACTTCCAGAATTTTGCCGGTACACCGAACTTTGTCGCCTTCGGAGATGTGCCCATAGGCACCGAGTATTACTGCACCGACTGAATCGCGCTCCAGGTTCAGCGCCAAACCGTATGTGTCGCCCGGAAATTCAAGCATTTCACCCGACATCACGTCGGTTAGACCGTGGATTCGAACAATTCCGTCAGAAAGACTTACGATAGTACCTTCAGTGCGCGCCTCGGAGGTGGCCTCAAAGTTACCTATCCGCTCTTTGATCAGCTCGCTGATTTCAGATGGGTTGAGTTGCATTAGTGTCGTCCTCTATATAATTCTGTCACCTGGTGTAGTGATTCTCACTAAGCACTCAGGCTGCTGCCAAGCTGTGCCAGCTTGCCTTTAACTGAACCGTCAATAACCACATCACCTGCATGGATGATTGCGCCGCCTATAAGCGATTCATCAACGGTATTAACGATATGAATTTTTTTGTTGAATTTGGCTTCAAGTGCAGCAGCCAGCTTGCTGCGATAGTTCTCATCGAGCTCAATCGCGGAAACCACGCTGGCCTCAAGCGTGCCCTCATCCTGTGCCCGGTACTGATCAAACAAACTGGCAATAGACTCCATTGCACCCAATCGGCCGTTTTCAGACAGCAAACGGACCATATTGACTGTTTCGGTATCCAGTTTGTCGCCGGCTATTTTCTCAATCAACTGCGCTCTTGCCTGAGCGGTACTGTTGGGCTGTTCGAGGGCATCAGCTACAGTTTTGTCCGCAACAACCGCGGACAAAAACTTCAAACGCTCAGACCATACGTCGAAATTGGAGCCTTTTTTTGCCAGTTCAAAAATAGCCTTGGCGTAAGGTCTCGCGGTAGTGACGTCGTCAGACATAGTATAGAGTCCTTAAATCTTCGCGATTAAATCGTCAAGGATACTGGCATGTGCATTTGCATCCACTTCGCGTTTGAGGATCTTTTCAGCACCGGAAACCGCCACTGAAGATACCTGCTTGCGCAATGATTCGCGTGCACTAACGACTTCCTGAGCTAGCTCGGACTGCGCACTGCTTTTCAGACGATCACTCTCGCTAATTGCCACACTTTTGGCTTCTTCAACTATATCGTTTCCACGCTTTTGCGCTTGCGATACGATCTCTGCTGCCTGAGTACGGGCTTCGCTAAGAATGGTGTCAACTTCTGCCTGTGCTTCTGCCTGTGCCTGAGCGCTTTGCTCAGCCGCAGCAAGACCTTCAGCGATTGTTGCCTGACGTTCTCTCATCGCTGCGATGATCGGAGGCCAGACAAACTTCATGCAAAAGATAACAAATCCCGCGAAGGCGATGGCTTGGCCAATCAGGGTAAGATTTATATTCACCCGAGTTCTCCTGCGGTTCCGGAATTAAAAGAAACGATGTTCTTTAACCCGCTATCTGACTGACAAAGGGATTAGCAAAGGTGAAGAAAAGCGCTATACCAACACCGATCATTGTTACCGCGTCAAGCAGACCTGCAACGATGAACATTTTGACCTGAAGCATGGGCACCATTTCGGGTTGGCGCGCAGCGCCTTCCAGAAATCGACCGCCTAGCAAACCAAAGCCGATTGCAGTGCCCAAAGCACCCATTCCGATCAACAATGCAACTGCGATCGCCGTCATACCAACTACAAAACCTGCGCCCATCTTAGCTCCTGATGTGTTTAAGGTTGGAAAGTAAAAAAAACTATTAAAAATTTAGTGATGTTCATGTGCCATCGCGAGGTACACGATGGTCAGCATCATAAAAATGAATGCCTGTAAAACAATGACAAGTATGTGGAAAATTGCCCAGGGAATAGAAAGTGCCCACTGCAAGTAAAAAGGCAACAACGCAATCAGTATAAAGATCAGTTCACCGGCATAGAGATTACCGAACAATCGCAATGCTAATGATATCGGTTTAGCGATTAAACCTACACCTTCTAATAACAGATTTACCGGAATAAAAGCGAACTTCACTATTTTGTTATCGCTGCTGAACGGTTGCAGCGTCAGCTCGGCCAGAAAACCCTTACCACCCTTCACCTTGATACTGTAGTAGATGATCAACGCAAATACCGACAGCGACATACCGAGTGTAATATTTACATCTGTCGTAGGCACCACTTTCATGTACTCAATACCAAACCATCGCTTGGCAGCTTCCGGTATAAAGTCCACCGGAATCAGATCCATGAAGTTCATTAGAAAGACCCATACGAATATGGTCAGTGCCAGAGGGGCTATCAGTTTATTCTGGCCAGAGAATGTATCTTTCACACTGCCGTCGACAAAGTCCACCAGCAATTCGCAAAAATTCTGCAGGGCTCCGGGCACACCTGCGCTCGCCTTGCGGGCACCGAGCCAGAACATCAGACAGAACAATGCACCCAGTGAAATGGACCAGAACATGGAATCCAGGTGAATAGCCCAGAAGCCCATTTCTTTGGCTTGCTCAGCTCCATGCGCAATACTCCAGCCATGTTCGGGATGATTACCGAATGTCAGGTTTTGCAGATGGTGCTGGATATATTCGGAGGCTGTTGGTAACGCTCCGTGACCAGAATCAGGGTTTGCCATAGGACACTTTAAAAGTACTAAATTTTTTTATCGATCCGCCAGCAACGGGGTTAGCCATATTGCCATCTGGACCATGATGAACCCGCCGAACAATGCAGCCACATTCAGCGTCTTCAGATATTTAAAACACAACGCGAAAATTAACGCTGTCAGAACAAGTTTGACCGCCTCACCTGCGTAAAAGGACCTCAGTATTTTTTGAGCAGACCTTGCACCAGAGTATCTGAATGCACGAAACGCAAAATAGAGGTTTGGCACCAGACTGGCAATACAACCTGCCGACGCAGACAATGCAGCGTTCGTTCCAAAAGGCAGTAAAACCGCTGGGACCAGAAGCGCCACAAACAATTGCATCAAAAGTATTCTTTTGACCAGAACTGTGTGTGGTGAACGCGAAGCCATTTTCCGCAATCCATTCTCTTTATAGTCTATATATCGCGGTCCGTCGCGTGAAATACAAGCCTTGCAATCGCGCGGGGAGTATAAAGTTACCCCTGCTAGCGGTCAAGCATTGAAAACAAACAAGATGGCAGGTATTGGTGCTAACCCGACCAATAGCATAATTAATAAGTACCGGAATATTCGGTTCGGGTATATCGATTTACTTGATATGCGCGAGTATACCGTCAAGTTCATCGAGAGAATTGTACGAAACATTAACTGTTCCCTTATCGCCCGGACGATGATCTATTGTCACCTGCGCTCCCAGTTTCTCCGAGAGATCGACTTCAAGCGCTTTAATATGGCTGTTCTGCCTGCGCTTCGGGGTCGACCTGGGTGGCTTGGAAATACCATTGCGAACCAACGCTTCTGTTGCCCTTACAGACAGTCCCTCTGCGTAAACCTTTAATGCGACAATATGCTGTTGATCCGGCGTCAGGCTCAGCAGCGCTCTGGCGTGGCCCATTTCTATTTTGCCCGTCACCAGCATCTCGGAAACACGCTCATCAAGATCGAGCAAACGCAGCAGATTTGTTACTGATGCACGGGAACGCCCGACAGCTTCCGCTACCGCTTGATGAGTCATATTGAATTCATTCTTCAAGCGGTGCAGAGCCTGGGCTTCTTCAAGCGGATTCAAGTCTTCGCGCTGGATATTTTCGATCAGGGTAATAGCCGCTACTGCGCTATCGTCCATATCGCGAACAATAGCAGGCACAGTCTCCAACCCGGCTAATTGTGCGGCTCGCCAGCGTCTTTCGCCCGCGATCAATTCGAATCCACCTGCCCTTTTTCGTAGCAAAACAGGTTGAATCAGGCCCTGAGCTAATATCGAGTCAGCCAGTTCCTGCAGAGTTTCTTCATCAAAGTGCTTTCGAGGTTGATACGTGCCACGGCTTATTGAGGTGACGGGTATCTCAGAGACAATATCTGCGTCAGCGCTGCGGGCGTCGCCCACCGAAGGTGAGCTGATCGCTTCGGTAGTCGTATCATTATCAGAAGATGCCGATCGATTGATATCGACGCCTTCCAGCAAGGCCCCCAGGCCACGACCCAAACCACTTTTTTTCAATCTGGACATCTCTCAACTTACCCGTAGGCTGATTATTCTATCCGGGCTGACCACCGGATCGATGCATTTAGCGGCAACGCCAGAGATTAACAGTACCCTCAACCGCTTCCAGTAGCTCGTTTGTCTAAACACCGGGTACTGCCTGTTCATCGGATTCGCTTTCCGTAACCTCAGCAGCCTGCCGGCTGACCTGTCGACGGATAATCTCTCCGGCTAGTGCCAGGTAGGCAATTGATCCACGCGACGATTTGTCGTAGTAAACGATAGGCTGCCCAAAGCTCGGCGCTTCCGCAAGCCGTATATTTCTGGGTATTACCGTTCGGTACACTTTCGATTCAAAATGCTCTATCAACTGATTAGATACTTCGTGGCCCAGCTTGTTGCGACCATCAAACATCGTTCGCAGAATCCCCTCGATTTTAAGTTTCGGGTTTACTGTTGATTGAACCTGCTTGATGGTTTGCAGCAAAGACGATAATCCCTCCAGCGCGTAATACTCACACTGCATGGGAATCAGTACACCATCAGCGACCACAAATGCATTCAGTGTTAATACATTGAGGGACGGTGGGCAGTCGATATAAATATAATCGTATCGCTCCGATACCGTTTTGAGTGCATCCGCAAGCCGTCGTTCACGACCGCGCTGTGTCATCAGTTGTACTTCGGCTGCGGTTACATCGGAGTTGCCGGGCAGAACATCAAACTTGATGTGCTCTGGAGACACTATTGCTTCGTCACAGCTGCAGCTACCGAGCAGAACGTCGCAAACGCTCAGCTCCAGTGAATCTTTTTCAACCCCTGATCCGGTCGTAGCATTACCCTGAGGATCTATATCGACCAGCAATACCCGACGCTGGGTTTCTCCCAATGCAGCACACAGATTAATCGCAGTGGTGGTCTTTCCCACCCCACCCTTCTGATTTGCGATTGCGATTATTTTGGCCATGCTTGTCTCGACTGCTAGAGGCAGTGTGCCCGGATAACTCGGATATCAGATCCGGTGCACTTCGCGCTGATTAAGCGCTGTGGCGTAATACTACTATGTTGCGCTCTGCAGTTTCACCGGGAACCAGTAATTTCTCTTCTTTCACTATTGAAAACCCGGACAGGTTTAACGACTTCGACGAGTCTGTATCAAGTGGGCGCCCGATCATTGCCAAAATTTTACCGCCAGGTGCTACGAGATGTGCCGTAAGCCGGCAGAGCTTGTCAACTGACGAAAAAGCTCGCGCGACAATAACCGGATAACCGGTTTGATCTGGAATATCCTCCACACGCCGGTGCAGCACTGAAATATTTTTCAGTCCCAGATCAGCGGCCACGTATTGCATAAACCGTGTTTTCTTTTCGACACTATCAACCAACGTTACATTAACGTGAGGTTTAATAATTCCAATCGGAATACCCGGTAAACCCGCACCCGACCCGACATCAAGCATCGAATCACTATCAATGTATTCACTGATCGACAACGAATCGAGTAAATGCCGTCGAACCATATCTGCTACATCCCGGATCGCGGTCAGGTTGTGGGTCCGATTCCATTTCGCCAGTAACTCAATGTAGTCAATAAGTTTATTCTGCAATTCAGCAGGTACCGCGATTCCCAGCTGCTGGATTCCACTCGACAATTCTTCACTCAGTTGCTGTTTCATCCGTGAATTTGAAATCTGCTGTGTGTACTGTTCGCAAATACGCCAATTTGCCGGATTGTGTCACCCTTAAGAATACGCTCGGATGGAGTGCTCGCTGAGATGTTGAGGATAATCAATAAACGCCTAGCAAACACTTTTTAACTTCTACGCTGGTCGATTGTTGCCGTGCTCCGTGCTTCTTCAAGTTAACCAGTAGCAGGGATATTGCCGCAGGAGTAATTCCCGGTATACGTGACGCCAGCGCAATTGTTGCCGGGCGGTGCTCCTGAAGTTTTTGACATACCTCTGAAGACAATCCTCTGACCTGTGCGTAGTCCAGGCTGTCGGGTATTTTCGTTTCAGCGTGGTTGAGCTGCCGCCTGACTTCATCTACCTGCCGATCAATATAGCCTTTGTAACGAACCTGAATTTCCACCTGCTCCAGCACGGCAGAATCTTCACACGGAAACCTGGCAGGAAACAGACTGTGCAAGCCGCTGCAAGTGATTTCCGGTCGCCGTAACAGATCGATGGCGTGCTGATCTTTTTGAATTACCGTACCAAAATGGGCAGCAATATTACCGCTGACCTCACTGTCAGCTCTAACATACCAGTCTTGCAGTACCGTTCGGGTCTGTTCGATTTTTTCTTTTTTACTGCAGAAGTATCGCCATCGATCATCTTTTACCAGATTCAGTTCGCGACCTTTTTCAGTTAACCGCAGATCGGCATTATCTTCACGCAGCATCAGCCGGTACTCGGCCCGGCTGGTAAACATCCGATACGGCTCCGCTGTGCCTCTGGTGATCAGATCATCGATCAGGACACCGATATATGCCTCATCACGGCGCGGTGTCCACGGCTCGAGCTGATGAATCGTTCGAGCTGCATTCAGACCGGCAATTAAACCCTGGGCTGAGGCTTCTTCGTAACCGGTTGTACCGTTAATCTGCCCGGCAAAATAGAGGTTCTCTATAAATCGGGTTTCGAGTGATGGTTTTAGATCGCGCGGATCGAAGAAATCGTATTCTATGGCGTATCCGGGCCGGGTAATATGTGCGTTCTCAAATCCTGAAATACTGCGTACATAATCCTGCTGTACGTCAAAAGGCAGGCTCGTAGAAATGCCGTTAGGGTAAATCTCATGCGTGTTCAGCCCTTCGGGCTCAATAAAAATCTGGTGGGAAGATTTATCTGCAAAGCGCACAACCTTGTCTTCAATAGAGGGACAGTAACGCGGCCCTACTCCCTCGATGTTTCCAGAATACATGGCGGACAGCTGCAGATTCTGCCGGATTATCTCGTGGGTCTTTTCATTGGTGTGGGTGATGTGACACACCATCTGACGGGGGTGATCCTCCGCTTTACCCAGATAAGAGAATACAGGCCTCGGCGTATCGCCGGGTTGCTCTTCCAGCTGGCAGTAGTTAATGGTTCGACCATCGATACGCGGTGGCGTGCCGGTTTTCAGGCGCCCTACTCTAAACGGCAGATCGCGCAAGCGGTCAGCAAGCGCAATGGATGGTGCATCACCAGCACGACCACCCGATTGCTGCACTTCCCCGATATGGATTTTTCCACCGAGGAAAGTGCCGACAGTCAGCACCACAGCACGCGCGGTAAAACGCAAACCGGATTGAGTAACAACACCACGACACAAGTTTCCATCGATGATCAGATCATCAACCGATTGCTGAAACATCTGCAGATCGGGCTGATTTTCCACGGCATGTCGAACCGCTGCGCGATACAGAGCGCGATCCGCCTGTGCTCGAGTTGCTCTGACTGCCGGACCCTTGCGACCATTCAGAGTACGAACATGAATTGCCGCCTGATCTGCGGCCCACGCCATAACACCGCCAAGCGCATCGATTTCTTTGACCAGATGACCCTTGCCAATACCGCCAATTGCGGGGTTGCAGCTCATTTGGCCAATTGTTTCGATATTATGCGTCAGCAGTAAAGTTCGAGCGCCGGTACGACTCGCAGCCAGCGCAGCTTCGGTGCCGGCGTGACCACCGCCAACCACTATCACATCGTAGTTTGCTTCATTTGTCATGATTGTTCAGCTTCGGACAAGCACTGGAAAAGATAATTATCAATGTTATGCACAGCAGTCTAGCGCGATCTGCGTTTAGTATCAGCGAACAGTGAGGAAATTCAGCTGGAAATGCCGTCTTTTTTACTTGCCTATGCAAAAACTACCAAAAATCTCTCCGAGTAAATCGTCGCTGCTGAATTCACCGGTAATCTGATTTAATTGCATCTGCGCCATTCGCAGCTCTTCCGCAGCTAACTCTCCGGCTGCTACAGATCGCAAATTGTACTCAGCCTGCGCTACATGCCGGTGCACCGCTTGCAACGCATCTATGTGCCGGCGTCTGGCCATAAATGCACCTTCCGGTGTTTGCGTATATCCAGCGGCATCTTTAAGCTTTTGAACAAAAGCCTCAAAACCTTCACCGGTTTTGGCTGAAACGAGTAGAACATTTTCCTGGGGTTCCTCGTGCACCGGACGGCATACAAGGTCGCATTTATTATACAACCACAATACCGGTATAGCTTCCGGCAGATTTTCCAGCATCGATGAATCCTGATCCTGCCCGGCCTGTTGTATCGCCAGAATAAGGTCTGCCTGCTCAATTTGCTGATAGGCCCGTCGAATTCCCTCTATTTCTACCGCATCATTTGTTTCGCGCAATCCAGCGGTATCTACAATATGCAATGGCAAACCATCTATGCTGATATTCTCCCTCAGCACGTCCCGAGTAGTGCCCGCAACATCTGTGACGATGGCAGTATCTTCTCCAGTCAGACGATTTAATACACTTGACTTACCAACATTGGGCTCTCCCGCTATTACCACCGTAAAGCCCTCCTGCATCAGACAGCCCTGAGTGGCCCGGCCTAAAATATTCTCAATGCTGTATTGCAGCTGCAACAGTCTCTCAGTTAATTCATCGTCTTGTAGAAAATCTATTTCTTCGTCTGAAAAATCCAGCGCCGCCTCAACGTAGACTCGCGTAGCAACCAGCAATGCCAGCAGATCAGTAACACCTTTGGAAAATTCGCCGCTCAGAGAGCGGACCGATGCCCTTGCCGCCTCTATGCTATTACTTTCGATAAGATCCGCTACAGCTTCTGCCTGAGCAAGATCAAGTTTATCGTTGAGGAAGGCTCGTTCGGTAAATTCTCCGGGACGTGCATTACGAGCACCGTTGCTGGTTGCAATTGCAACCAGCTGATCGAGCACAAACGGATTACCGTGAGCGTGAAGCTCCAGAACATCTTCACCGGTATAGGAATCCGGCCCATTAAAAAAAATCGCTATTCCTTCATCGATGCTACTGCCATCCAATGAGAAGAATGGTAGATAATGTGCCTTACGCGGGGATAGCTTATGTCTGGTTACTATTGACGCAATTGCGCCAGCCGAAGGACCGCTGACTTTCACTACTCCGATTGCCGACTTGCCTGTGACGGTTGCAATCGCTGCTATCGTGTCAGTTTCCGACATAGGAAAGCCGCATTGAAAAACACCTGGTCTATTATTTTTCCGCTAAAACATGTCGCGTAATATAGTACTGCTGAGCAATGGATAATGTATTGTTCACTACCCAGTAGAGAACCAGACCTGCCGGAAAAAAGGCAAAGAAAATGGTGAAGATCAACGGCATAAACATAAAGACCTTCGCCTGTATCGGGTCAACCGGCGCCGGGTTAAGCTTTTGCTGAATGAACATCGTAATACCCATAATCACCGGAAGCACATAATATTTATCCATCAGTGATAAATCTTCAATCCACAGAATCCATGGTGCCTGGCGCAATTCAACACTTTCCAGCAACACCCAGTACAGAGATATAAATACTGGAATCTGCACCATGATAGGCAGACAGCCACCAAGCGGATTTACTTTTTCTTTCTTGTACAGATCCATTGTCGCCTGCCCCATTTTCGCCCGATCATCTCCGTAGCGTTCCTTCAGAGAGGCCAGCTGGGGCTGCAGTTTGCGCATACGCGCCATTGAGCGGTAACTCGCTTCGGATAATTTGTAGAAGAGCAGCTTGATGCACATGGTGACACCAACGATAGCCCAGCCCCAGTTACCGACGATCGAATGAATTTTCCCCAGCAGCCAGAATATGGGCTTGGCAATCACCGACAAAAATCCGTAATCAACTGTCAGGTCCAGATGAGGCGCTATCTCACGCATGCGCTCCTGAATTTTAGGTCCGACGAACAAACTGGTGCTTATCAATGCTGAAGCACCATCGGCTACTTCGATAGCTTCAGACTGAAGACCGATAATATATCGCTGAGGTGACGACAATGCCTTGGTATAGATCGTACTGGTTTCGTCCTGATGCGGGATCCAGGCACTGGCAAAATAATGTTCTATTATTGCGGCCCAGCCACCCGGTGTTTGCCTGGTATTGGTAATATCGGAAAAATCGTCAAAGTCAATTTTTGTATAGGCATCCTCAGCTGTACTGACAACACCGCCGATGAAGGTATAAATAAAGCTCTGGGTTTCGTCATCTGTAACCGGCTTGCGTCGCAATTGACGGTACTGATTCAGATTAACAGACGCACCCGTGGTGTTTTTTATATCGTATTCCAGGTCAATCAGGTAACGGTCGCGCTGGAATATGAAGGTTTTAGTCACAGTCAGCCCGCTCTCTGATGTCCATGTCAGCGGTACGCGGATTTCATCCTGACCATCAGCTAAAAAGTATTCAGTCTTCTCTATTGAAAATTCAGCATGATGACTCGGCGCGTCTGCATTAACTGACTGCAGCCCGGACTGCGCAACAAAATATTGATCTTCACGGTTGCTGAGCAGAACGAATGGGTCATCCGGTGTTTGCAGCGATGTAGGATAGAGCAACAAACTGGCGCTGTTTATATCACCCCCGACACTGCCGATCTCAACGCGCAGTGTATCGGTGGTTACAGTAATAGTCTGCCCTTTTTGCTCAATCTGATCCGATTGCGACGGCAGGTTGCTCGTTTCAGCTGTGCGATTACGCGCACCAACAACGGGAGTCGGCAAATCTTCTCTGCCGACAGCAGAACCTTCCTGGTTAATGGAGGCAGTTGTATCTGAGCCACCGGTTACTGCAACCGGGTTATCGGCGACAGGCGCTGGTCGAGGACCATAATCCAGTTGCCAGGATGTCCAGACCTGTAACAACAAAAAACCGAGTGCGGCCCACAGTAGGATACGCTGGTTGTCCACTTAGTTTGATCCCCGCTGTTGAATTTTTAATTTTATTTTAAGGCAGATCACGTCGGGTTATTTCCGGTTTGTTGAGGCTGAACTATCGCAACTGTTGCACTTCTGGTTGCCGCACTTCTCCGGCACCGGATCATAGCCACTACCGGCAAACGGGTTACATCGTGCGATCCGCGTAAGCCCCAGCCAGAAGCCTCGTATTGTGCCGTGTTCCAAAAGTGCGTCGAGCATATATTGCGAACAACTTGGCGTATACCGGCAATGAGCGGGTATCCAGGGACTTATAAAGCGCTGGTATATTCGCACACAGGCACAGGCTATCTCGCGCATATCTTAATTATCCGCGACCATTGCTGATCAAGGCTCTTTCGCAGTTGCTCACTGGTAGCATTCACGCTTGAATCCCGGGGTAACACAACGATGTCAATACCGGGTAGTTTGTCTTGACCTCGAAATGATTCGCGGATCGTGCGTTTCAGCCGATTGCGGTCAACGGCTCTCTTCGCACGTTTTTTTGCTACGGCCATACCAAGTCTGGCGTAACCTTCTTCATTTCGACGAAACAGTATGGTCCAGTATCGGTCAGACGATTTGTCATTTTTCTGGAAAACAAGACGAAACTGTGAAGCGCTAACCAGCTTCCGCTCTCTGTTAAAACAGTTATTGTTATTCCTGACGGTATCTATCACGGCAGGCTGTGGCAGCCGCTCCGCCACAGACAAAACACAGGATTCAGGCGGACAGTCGTCGACGTCCTTTGGCCCTTCGTGCACGTATTACTGCTCTGCCGCCACGAGTCGCCATACGAGCGCGAAAACCATGAGTACGCTTGCGACGCAAATTGCTGGGCTGAAATGTTTGTTTCATTGTTATTCCGGGTTTGGTTCTATTGCGGGCCGATTGAAAGCGTGGCCGAGGTATAACTCGCCGATTATCGCGACAACGCCCCTGCTCTGTCAATAATTACGCTTATCAATTTTCTGGAAATCACTTGTGGATAACTTTCCCAAACAGTAATAGACTATTTTCGTTGTTTTGTGGCGTGCCGGAAAGGCGAAATATCAGCAAATAATAATTACCACAGCGCTGATTACACTCAACACTCAGCTTACACCCTCCAATTTTTAATGTTGCCACATATACTGGGAGTACCGCTCGTTGTCGGTCTGGAATCGCTGTCTTTCTCACCTGTCGAATGAATTATCCATAGAGGAGATGAACACCTGGGTTCTATGTTTACAACCACTGGAAACAGATAGTGAAATCCGTCTGCTGGCACCAAACAGATTTGTACACGACTGGGTACGGGATAAATATGCCAAGCGCATCAGTGAAATCGCCAGTTCGCTTGCCAAGGTTGAATCATTCAATGTCCATCTGGACATAGGCACCGGTGAAATAATAGCACCTGCCAAGCCATTGGAAGAAGCAAGAGCAATACCGCCGCAACAGACAGAGGCTGTATCCCGCCCTGTTTTTTTCTCCGAGGAACCTCGCGCCCCGCTCGATCCTAACTTTAAAACCGCACTGAACCCGGCGTTTACCTTCGATACCTATGTAGAGGGGAAATCCAACCAGATCGGACGCGCTGCAGCTGTACAGATTGGTCAGAACCCCGGCAAATCCTATAACCCGTTGTTTATATACGGAGGAGTCGGTCTAGGCAAAACGCACCTGATGCACGCGGTCGGCAACCTTATGGTTAGTCAGGGCAAAACCCGCGTTCAGTACCTGCATTCTGAACGCTATGTGAGGGAGATGGTGAGATCGCTGCAAAACAATACAATCAACGATTTCAAACGTCACTATCGAAGCCTCGATGCTCTGCTCATCGATGACATTCAGTTCTTTGCAAAAAAAGATCGATCCCAGGAAGAGTTTTTTCACACATTCAACTCATTAATCGAAGAAGGCCAGCAGATCATACTGACCAGCGACCGCTACCCGAAAGAAATTGAGGGCGTGGAAGAACGGCTAAAGTCCCGTTTTGGTTGGGGTTTAACTGTATCTGTGGAACCACCCGAACTGGAAACAAGAGTAGCCATACTCAATACCAAGGCTGAGCAATCCGGTTACACCTTGCCAGACGATGTCAGCTTTTTCATCGCCCAGCGCATTAACTCCAATGTGCGCGAACTCGAAGGCGCGCTACGCCGGGTAATGGCGAATTCACAGTTCACTGGCAAACCCATAACAATTGAATTCGCCAGAGAAGCGCTGAAAGATCTACTCGCGGTACAGGAGAAACTGGTCAGCATGGATAACATTCAGAGAACAGTATGTGAATACTACAAAGTACGCAGTTCAGAATTACTCTCCAAGAAAAGAAACCGCTCAATTGCGCGACCGCGGCAGGTGGCAATGTATCTATCCAAGGTACTTACCCGGCACAGTCTGCCGGAAATAGGCGAAGCATTCGGGGGCAGGGACCATACCACGGTAATCCACGCTCATAAGAAGATAAAAGATCTGCAACAATCGGATAGCCGTATGGAAGAAGACATCAAAATTCTTACAAGACTGTTATCCTGTTGATCTTGATAGACTGTGGATAACTTGTAGAGAAAGATGTGTACAGTTTTTCGCTTCTGTTTTATCCCGATTCACTCAGTAGTTATCCACAGGTTTCCAATAAGATTAAATAGTTCGATTTATCACATAAATATTTGATAAATAAAGAGTTAATTATTAGGTCGATAGTTATCAAGTGGCCTTATTAATACATTTAAATGAATATAAACACTTTTACTATTAATGAAATTTTCAATATCTAAACTCGAACTATTCCCGCCGCTTCAACAAGTGGTCGGCGTGGTTGAACGAAAGCAAACCCACGAAGTGATGAATAATATTTTATTCGATGCCGGGCTCGACTTTCTTGAATTAACCGGTACAGATAACGAAGTCGAATTAAGAACGAGAATACCGTTAATTGTTACAGAACCGGGTAGATCAACAATACCAGCACGGAAACTTTTTGATATTTGTCGTTCCCTGAGTGACGACGCCAAAATTGACTTTGAGGTTAATGATGAAAAGGCCAAGGTAGTAAGTGGCAAAAGTCGATTCACCCTGGCTACTTTACCGGTAGATGAATTTCCGGTGGTTGAGCCCTTATCTGAGCCATTAGAGGTATCGCTATCTCAGATTGATCTGGAAAAAGCCATTAAAAGAACATCTTTTGCTATGGCTCAGCAAGACGTTAGATATTACTTAAATGGTTTGTTGCTGGAGTTAAATAACAATGAACTTTGCTGTGTAAGCACAGACGGGCACCGACTGGCGCTTCATAAAACAACGGCGGACGTTCAGACCCCGGAACCTATATCCGCAATTATTCCACGTAAAGCTATTAACGAATTATCTCGTCTAACAGATGGTTCTGATACACGCATCAATCTTAAACTGACGAAAAACCACCTTCAGATAAGTCTTGGATCATTGGTAATGACGTGCAAATTAATCGATGGGACATTCCCCGATTATGAAAAGGTAATACCTCTGGCCAGTGACAACAAAGCCCTTATTGATCGTGAACTGTTGATGCATGCGTTAACCCGATCTGCAATTCTTGCTAATGAAACCTACAAAGGTGTTCGATTAACTCTGGAAAACGGAATTCTCGGAATTCAAACCAATAACCCCAAACGGGAAGAAGCTGAAGACGAACTTCAGGTTGACTACACAGGCGAACCGCTCGAAATCGGTTTTAATGTGGTGTACTTGCTGGATGTATTAAACGCTATCGAAACAGAATCCGCTGAATTAAACGTGAAAGATAACACCAGTAGTATGGTCATCCATCCATCCGGGGATGACAGCAGCACATATGTTGTAATGCCTATGAGACTGTGAAATGGAATTGACATCGCTCGATGTCGCCTCGGTTCGTAATCTAAGCCAACTTCATATTGAGCCATCAGCGGGTATAAATGTGATTTATGGTGATAACGGGGCAGGGAAAACGAGTCTGCTAGAAGCCATATCGATACTGGCGACAGGCAAGAGTTTTCGATCCGGGAGAATTGAAACCATTATCAGTAGTGGTTCAGATGAGTTACTAGTCAGGGCATTGTTAAATAATGACGAAAGAAATGAACCCGTCGCACTTGGTATTAGCCGAAGTAAGGAAAAAACCAAAGTCAGGGTAGACGGGCTTGATATAAAACGCCTGTCTGAGCTAGCGTCTAATTTACCGTGTATCGCAATCTCTGCAAGGAACCATGAATTAATTGAAGGAGGGCCTGGAGAACGGCGGAGTTTTATTGACTGGATTACGTTTCACGTGGAACAGTCATACATCGATATAACTAAACGATATAGGAACGCGCTTCAGCAACGGAATGCCGCAATTCGATCAGGCGCTGGAACTTCACTAATCACTTCCTGGGATAAAGAACTTGTTACCGCGGGCGAGCAAATCACCAATCACAGGCAGGTTGTGATAAGAGAATTTATTTCTTATTTCGAAAAGCTAACTTCAAATTTCCCAGTGGAGTTGAAACCACAATTTGTCTACCGACAAGGATGGTCAGAGAATTTGTCGCTGCAAGATGCGCTAACTCAGAGCCTGGACCACAGTCGAAGATTAGGGACTACTACCGCAGGGCCCCATCGGGCAGATATTAAAATCAGATTGTCACAGCACGAAGCGCGATACGTTAATTCTCGTGGACAGCAAAAATTGCTGGCCGTTTTAATGAAACTTGTTCAGATCGAGTTATTCAAGAGTCACCGTGGGCAAACCCCGATTTTGCTGTTCGACGATCCACCGTCGGAACTCGATCTGCAAGCGCAAAAATTTGTTTTTAGTTTCCTTAAAAAGTCAGGGGTTCAGGTCTTTTTAACCAGCGTCGATGATGTGTCAGAAGAAATACAAAATGTAAGCACGCGGTTTCACGTGGAACGTGGTGTTTTTAAAAAAGTGTTATACTAGAAGTCCTACCTTGAAGAAGTAAGTTATGTCTGACGACGATACAAATCCACAGACCGATACCACACCGGATTCCTATAACTCAAGCAATATTAAGGTCTTAAAAGGCCTTGATGCTGTGCGAAAAAGGCCTGGGATGTACATCGGCGATACAGATGATGGTACGGGCTTACACCACATGGTGTTTGAGGTTGTCGATAATTCTATCGATGAAGCTCTGGCAGGGCATTGCAGTGGTTTGTCCGTAACAATACATCATGATAACTCGGTAACAGTGACCGACGATGGGCGCGGTATCCCTGTCGATATGCATGAAGAAGGGAAGTCGGCGGCCGAGGTGATTATGACCGTTCTTCATGCTGGTGGAAAATTCGACGACAATTCCTACAAGGTTTCCGGTGGACTTCACGGTGTTGGGGTATCTGTCGTGAATGCACTGTCAGAAACGCTTACTCTCACAATCCGACGTGACGGAAATATTCATCAACAACACTATAAAGATAGCGTCCCGGTAGCGCCGCTTGAAACCATCGGCACTACGGATGAAACCGGATCAACCATACATTTCAAACCGAGCGAGGCCATTTTCTCGTTAAACGTTTTTTCCTATGACATTCTGGCGAAACGTCTCCGCGAACTATCGTTTCTGAATAGCGGTGTCAAAATTGATCTCCACGATGAGAGATCAGCGAGAAAAGAGACCTTCCAGTATGAAGGCGGTATAGCAGCATTCGTCGAACACCTGAATCGTAATAAAACCCCAATTCATAAGGACCCGATCCATCTACGGCAATCGAAACCGGAAGCTGAAGTCGAAGTTGCTTTGCAATGGAATGATTCCTACCAGGAAAATATTTATTGTTTTACCAATAACATCCCACAGAAAGACGGTGGTACACACCTGGCAGGTTTTAGAGCGGCTCTCACACGAACCTTAAACAGCTACATGGAATCCAGTGGTATAGCTGCTCGTTCAAAAGTTGATACAACTGGAGATGATGCCCGTGAAGGGCTGACTGCAGTCTTATCCGTTAAAGTACCTGATCCGAAATTTTCCTCACAAACCAAAGATAAACTGGTTTCATCAGAAGTGCGTACAGCTGTAGAAACCTCCATGAATGAAAAGCTGGCCGATTTTCTCGCTGAAAACCCCAACGATGCCAAGCAAATAACTGCAAAAATTGTTGAAGCAGCCATGGCCAGAGAAGCGGCGCGCAAAGCTCGGGAAATAACCAGGCGCAAAGGTGTATTAGATATTGCAGGTTTACCCGGAAAACTGGCTGACTGTCAGGAAAAAGACCCGGCTAAGTCTGAGATTTATCTTGTAGAGGGAGATTCAGCCGGTGGTTCCGCAAAGCAGGGCAGGGATCGCCGCACTCAGGCGATTCTTCCTCTCAAAGGGAAAATACTTAACGTTGAGCGATCGCGTTTTGACAAAATGTTGTCATCACAGGAAGTAGGCACCTTGATTACCGCATTGGGCTGCGGTATAGGTCGGGGGGACGATTATAGTTATGATAAGTTGCGTTATCATCGTATTGTGATCATGACGGATGCTGATGTCGATGGCTCTCATATCCGCACACTGCTGTTGACGTTTTTCTACCGGCAATTGCCGGAATTAATTGAACGCGGCCATGTGTATATTGCTCAGCCGCCTTTATACAAAGTAAAGAAAGGCAAGCAGGAGCGTTATGTAAAAGACGACGAGGAGCTCAATTCTTACCTGCTGGAGCTGGCACTAAACGACGCTTCGCTGCTGACTGGTGTCGGTGCAGAGACTATTAATTCAGAAGTACTGGGTGAGCTTGCTACAGAATATGGTAAAGCTCAGGCAGCAAACCTGATTTTGGCACGCCAGATAGATCAGTCAGTTCTTGATCAGCTACTTGGTGTCCCTGCACTGAAAGAAAGTCAATTGACCGATTATACTGAGGTTCAGGAATGGGCGGATCTTCTTCACGGCGCACTGATGCGTCACACTCAGGATGGAAACTTTTATCAGCATCGGGTGATTAAGGGTGATGATGGCCGCTTTGGTGTAGAACTCGAGCGCTGGCTGCACGGAAATCAATATATTGTAAAACTCGATGCCTCTTTTTTCGTAACTACTGAATATAAAGTGATCGGAAAATTTGCCGATCGTCTGGCTGGTTTGATCAAAGATGGCGCAATGGTGAAACGTGGTGAACGGGAAAAAGAAGTAAATAACTTCCCGGAAGTGATGGATTGGTTGCTTAAGGAAGCAAGACGCGGGCAGACGATTCAGCGCTATAAAGGCCTTGGTGAAATGAACCCGGATCAACTGTGGGAAACAACGATGAATAAAGATGTTCGTCGTATGCTGCAGGTCCGTATAGAAGATGCCATGGCAGCTGATGAAGTTTTTACAACATTGATGGGTGATCAGGTGGAACCCAGACGTGACTTTATAGAGCGCAACGCTTTGTCGGTATCAAATCTGGATGTATAGCAGTAGTAAGGCTATATACACGATAACAAACTAGTTCATCGATTCTTCAGAAACCAATTTCAAGTGAAACCAGTATGCAGGGAATATTAGATTTACCCAGGTTCAGCAATATAGATTTGACTCAGATTGAGCACGATCTAGATAAATTACTGAACGACAGCAATGCGGCGGTAGCGGAACTCGAAAAAGTAGAATCTCCTGACTGGGACAATTTTGTATTTGAACTTGATCTGATAACAGATGCTATCCAGCGTTTTTTTTCCCCGATAAGACATTTAAATTCGGTGATGAACAGTGATGAATTGCGTGAGGTTTACAACGCCTGTCTGCCGAAGCTCAGTGCCTGGCATACGGATTTAGGCCAGAACAAAAAACTGTACAAAAACTTTCAACTTATCGCTGGCAGCGAAACTTTCGATGATTTGTCAACTTCTCGCAGGAAAAGCATAGATAATAATCTCCGTGATTTCAGGTTAGGTGGAGTTGCACTAGAAGGTGCAGATAAAAAACGTTTTAAGGAAATAGCACTGGAGCTGAGTAACCTGGGAACAAGATTCCAGGAAAATATACTTGATGCCACTAAGTCATGGCAGAAAGAGATCATCGATGCACAGGCACTGGCTGGCTTTCCGCGTAGTGCTCTGGATAGTGCGCGTCAAAGTGCTGAAATCAGAGATCTCGAGGGCTATCTATTAACACTGGATTTTCCAAGTTTCCACGCAGTCATGACGTTCGCGGATGACCGTGATTTACGTAAGGAGATGTATCTGGCATACATGACCCGGGCATCAGACAATGGGCCGACTGTGAACCCGGATTGGGATAATGCAAGTTTGATAGAGCAAATTATAGCTTTGCGAACGGAGAAAGCGAAATTACTCGGGTTCCCGAATTACGCTGAATATTCTATAGCCAGTAAAATGGTTGAGTCACCAGAACAGGTACTGGAATTTATAGAAAACCTGGCAGGTCAGGCAAAGCCTGCAGCAATAAAAGATTATCGGCAATTGTGTGAATTTGCTGCAACTGAATATGGAATTGATGCATTACAACCGTGGGATATCTCGTATTACTCTAACAAGCTGAAGAAAAAACTGTTTAATTTCTCCGAGGAAGATCTGAAGCCCTATTTCCCCGCAAACGTCGCCATACCCGGCTTGTTTGAAGTGACCGGTCGGCTGTTTGGAATAACAATCGAAAAATCGGAAGACGCAGATGTATGGCATAAAGATGTATCGCTCTACACTATAACTGACCAGTCGGGAACGCTACGCGGCGCATTTTATATGGATAATTACGCACGGAGTGACAAGCGGGGAGGAGCGTGGATGGATATCTGCGTTGGCAGAATGCGTAAAGAAGATTTTATCCAGCTACCGGTAGCCTACCTTACCTGCAACCTTACCCCTCCTGTTGGAGATGAACCGGCGTTGCTGACCCACAATGAGTTGACCACGTTATTTCATGAGTTTGGTCATGGCCTTCATCACATGTTAACGAAAGTCGATGACTCATCTGTTGCCGGAATAAATGGTGTTGAGTGGGATGCAGTAGAGCTACCGAGTCAGTTCCTGGAAAACTGGTGCTGGGACCGGGAATCTCTGGATTTGCTCGGTGCGCACTATGAAACCGGTGAGAAGTTACCCGAGGATCTGTTGCAAAAGGCCAGGGCAGCGAAGAACTTTCAATCTGGTATGGGTACCGTCAGGCAACTGGAGTTTGCACTGTTTGATATGAAAATCCACCTGAGTACCGACTGCCCGGATTCAGCACATGTGCAGAGCATTCTCGATGGTGTCAGAGAGGCCTTAGCGGTTTACCCGATCCCCCGGGCTGTGCGGTTTCAAAATGGCTTCTCGCATATATTTGCTGGTGGTTATGCGGCGGGTTATTTCAGTTATAAATGGGCGGAGGTGTTGTCATCAGATGCGTTTTCCAGGTTTGAGGAAGAAGGAATCTTCAATTCAGACACGGGTGCTCAGTTCCTGCATTGCATTCTGGAACGGGGTGGAAGTCAGAAAGCGTTGAAGTTATTTTCTGATTTCCGGGGTCGAGCGCCTCAAATAGATGCATTGCTGCGTCACACAGGATTAGCAGCCTAGATCAGTTAAATTCAGTCACTGCAACCACCGCCAGGCCTTTGAAACCCACTGTGAGAGCTCTTGAAATACCGTGATTTAAGAGATTTTGTTGGCGCACTTGAACAACGAAATGAACTGAAGCGTGTTTCTGTGTCGGTTAACCCGCATCTGGAAATGACGGAAATATGCGATAGGGTGTTGCGTGCAAACGGACCGGCTGTACTGTTTGAAAACCCTGTCGGCAGTGATATACCAGCGCTTTGCAATCTCTTTGGGACACCGGCTCGTGTTGCTATGGGAATGGGTGAGGATAGTGTTTCCGCCTTGCGTGAAGTAGGGCGGCTGCTCGCATTTTTAAAAGAGCCTGATCCGCCAAAAGGTCTGAAAGACGCCTGGAATTCGCTGCCCGTTTTTAAAAAAGTACTGGATATGGCGCCGAAGACCGTCACCAAAGCGCTGTGTCAGACTAATCAGTTCACTGCCGAAGAAGTTGACTTATCACGTTATCCCATCCAACACTGCTGGCCTGAAGACGCTGCTCCTCTGATAACCTGGGGTTTGGTTATTACCCGTGGTCCGACACGGAAACGGCAGAATATGGGTATATACCGTCAGCAGGTCATTGGTAGAAACCGGGTAATAATGCGTTGGTTGTCGCACCGGGGTGGTGCGCTGGATCTGCTGGAGTGGCAACAGAAAAACCCGGACACGCCGTTTCCTGTATCAGTGGTTTTAGGTGCTGATCCCGCAACAATTCTGGCGGCGGTTACCCCTATACCCGATACTTTGTCAGAGCACGCATTTGCCGGTCTGCTTCGAGGAAGTCGAACGGAGCTCGTTCGTTGTAAAACAAATGATTTACTGGTTCCGGCGTCTTCCGAAATCGTTCTGGAAGGAGTGATTAACCCCGGTGACACCGCACTGGAAGGTCCCTTCGGAGACCATACTGGCTATTACAATGAGGTAGATCGATTTCCCTGCTTTACGATCAATCATATTACCGAGAGGGAATCACCGGTTTATCACACAACGTACACTGGTCGGCCACCAGATGAACCTGCGGTGTTGGGAGTTGCGTTGAATGAGGTTTTTGTACCGATTCTGCAAAAGCAGTTTCCTGAAATTATAGATTTCTATCTGCCGCCGGAGGGATGCTCCTATCGGATGGCAGTGGTGTCATTGAAAAAGCAGTATCCGGGGCATGCCAAGCGAGTGATGCTGGGCGTGTGGTCTTTTTTGCGGCAGTTTATGTACACCAAAATGGTTGTTGTTGTAGACGATGACATTAACGCTCGCAGTTGGGAAGATGTCATCTGGGCAATGACTACGCGTATGGATCCGTCGCGAGATTGCACCATCATTGAAAACACACCGATAGACTATCTGGACTTTGCGTCGCCGGTATCCGGTCTCGGCTCCAAGATCGGTTTTGATGCAACAAATAAATGGGCAGGAGAAACCACTCGTGAGTGGGGAAAAACTATCGTTATGGACAAAGCAGTATCTCAGCGCGTTGATGACATCTGGACGTCACTGGGTATCGGCTAGAGGTTTTCATCAACCGCTCTTTCCAAAAAAAACCGCGCATTCGCACGGTTTTTTTTTTATAACTTGTGGTTACCGTCCTACAAACTGCGTACCGGTACATTTGGAAAAACCAGTTCTACACGTCGATTCTGTAGTCGTCCGAGCTCGCTCGAGTTATCCGCCAGTGGACGGGAATCCCCGAAACCCACCGCATTTATGCGGTCCTCACTGACTCCTCTAAGGACCAGTGCAGATTTAATTGCCACAGCGCGATTAACTGATAGATCGAGATTTTCGTCGCTGCCATCGATGTTGTCGGTGTGAGCCTCTATCTCAAGATTCAGAGCCGGGTTTTCAGTTAGTACAGCAGCGACATTGTCCAGGTGTCTGGCGGCTCGTCCATCCCAAAGTCGTGCAGACCCACCGGCGAAATAGCGTTCGCCTAAAGTTAGAGACATACCACGACTGCCAGCGCGAGCATTCATTGCCTGAAGCTCCTGGTGCAAACGATCAGCAGAGGGCATTGGCATGGGTTCTACTGTCGCAGCAGGTATAGCAGCGGCCATCACGGGTTCTATAACAGGTTCAACTTCTTCCAGTGTGACTATCGCAGCTGTATCGCTATCTGCTTGTAGCTCGGCAGCAAACGGGGCTTCTCTAATAGTGTCTGTGGTAGTGTCTGTCGGGAGTGTCTCATCTGTTAGATTCCTGTTTTCAAGCTGGGCCTGCAGGGAATCGACTTGCAGTTTGAGTTCCAGAAGCTGTGCTTCAATCGAACCTGCTGGATATTTTTCTGGTTCCGCGGAATCATGTGCTGCTGCTAACAAAGGTTCGTCGGTAAAAGCCGAATCCGCCTCCAAATTGGCGAATTCCTCAACCGGGCTTGTCGTTACCGTTGCTGCTGCAATCCGATCTTCCGGCAGCAATGGCTGCTGGCCCATTGCAATTTGCAGTGAGTGGTTGGCAGAGAGCGCGCGCGCTCTCTGCTGTGCTACCAAAGCACGCAATCTGGCGAGTTTCGCCTCATGCCTGATTTGTTCCGCTTTCTTGAATTGATCAGATGCTGCTTCTGCTGCTGCAAGTTGCTGCTGAGCGGCTTGAAGTTCTTCTAAAGCCAGCGAAGATACGACTGTGTCCTGACTGATTTGCTCATAAGCATTGCGTGCTTCATCTAACTCCGGAACCCAGACCTGCTTTGCAGCACAAGCACTCAGAGTTAGTGCACCCAGTATAATCAACGGGGCTCTAAGGTAACGATTTGTAGACATTTAAACTCTACCGTAGGTAATAATTCTATTGCGAACTTGCAGTTTGCAAATGCCGCAGGGATTCTTCCGCGTGTTCAGCCTCACTGATCGCAGTGGCGAGATCCGCTTGTGCTGCTGCTATTTGCAACAGTTTTTGTGCTCTCTCAAGGCGTCCGTCTAGAAGCAATTTCTCTGCCTTCCGGTGAATTTGCTGTGCTGCAGCATATTCTTCAGGTGCATAAGTTCTGGCACCAGCAACCTCTGCAGCGCGGATGGCGTTACCAGCGGCAGTGAAATCGCTGCCTACTTTGGGGGTTGCGCAACCGGCCAGCATCGCTACGACAGCAACACCTGCTAAAATGACCAGGGCTAATTTTCGATGCTTCATGTTTTCTCTTTCCGAACGTACGAATCTGTTTCACTAAGCCGGCTCACCAGGCTTCAGTTTCAGTAGTTAGTGGTAGGCGTTTGGTTGTTCAAACGTACTGTCTTATAGAGGCTCTTCGGCAGCTTTGATGAAGGATTAACTGTTTTATTTAAAAAATGCGTACCTGGTGTTGTTTTTTGATATGGCGTGGAGGTATTTAACTGTGGAAAAAGAAGGGGTTCAGTGATAGAGCGGTTTACCGAATTCGCAATAATGATTCCGCCAGCTCCAGCTGAGTGGTGTCTCCGGGTGGTTTTGCGATGAGTACTTGCGATTGAAATCCAAGCTTGCGCGCAAGTGTAGCGCATCGATCGCTATTAACTAAAAGTGCAGTGGCGAATAATTGACGGTGGGTGTCAACTGGAGCTATTTTTAGCAGGTTAAGCAGGCCGTCATTGCTGGTAATACTGATCGCATCAGGACACTGTTTTTTCAGTAGGTTACGGACTTCGACGGGATCAGTCGGGGGGCAATAGCGTCGATATACCGGCTGATAGCGAGCAACAACGCCGGAATTTTGTAGTTGCTGGAGTAGTTTATCGCGTCCGCTGTCTCCCCGAACAATTGTGACCTTACTGCCAGTCAGCTTAGGTGGGTCCAGAATTTCAAGTAGTTGTTCGCTACCTCCGCTTAAAGGCGGTGCTATTTCAACATTAATTGAATGGTGTTGTAGTGCTTCCGTGGTCGCTGTTCCTATTGAGGCGATACCGAAGGATCGTCCTGCGGTAAAAGCATGTCGGGGGAATAACCTTAGCGCTCCGGTAACAGCATTGGTGCTGGTAAAAATGACAATGTCACTGGACAAAGTCGATTCAATTTCGCCGTTGTTAATGCTCTGGTAGAACTCAATCGCCATGGTTGGTAGATGAACAACTTCAATACCGAGCGTCTGGAGCCCCGCAGTAAAGCGATCAGCCTGATGCTCGGCTCTGGTTACGAGAACTCGCAATTTCCTTAATTCGCTATACCTGCTTGCTATTGCCATCCCGTTGCTCAGCGAGAAACCGGATTACCTTGTCTGCTCCTGCCTCCAGTAACTGTTCAGCAACAGCATTCCCCAGTGCGACACCATTGTTGCGATTATCAGAGCCACTGGCTTCAAAGAGAGAGCTGCCATCAGGCATCGCGACCAGGCCTCGCAAGCTCAGCTGATCACCGGTTAGCTCGGCGAATGCAGCGATAGGTGTCTGGCAACTTCCACCGAGACGAGCGTTTAGACTACGTTCGCAGAGTACACGGGCAGCGGTATCGTCGTCGTGCAGTTGCTGCAGTATCGCGTTGACAGATGTATCGTCAGTCTTGCTCTCAATACCAATCGCGCCCTGGGCACACGCCGGCAGGATTTCGTCAACGCTTATCTCGGCACTGATTCTGTCTTCGAGCCCTAGACGGATCAGCCCGGCACTGGCCAGAATGATGGCATCGAATTCGCCATCGTCCAGCTTTTTAAGGCGGGTGTTAACGTTGCCGCGCAGATCTTTCAAAGTAAGAGACGGGTATTTATCAAGAATTTGACTTTGTCTTCTTAGACTACAGGTTCCCACTACCGCATTTGCCGGTAACTGATCGAGTGATTTGTAAAGATTAGAGACGAAAGCATCAGTAGGATTTTCACGCGATAATATTGCTGCAAGATGAAGCCCGGGTGGGAACTCGGCTGGCAGATCTTTCATTGAATGCACAGCTAGATCGGCACGCCCTTCCAGCATGCCTTTCTGTAACTCTTTAATGAACAGCCCTTTGCCACCAATTTTCGCCAGTGGCGTATCAAGGATTTCATCGCCCCTGGTGCTCATCTGTACGAGTTCAGAGGCAACACCCTTAGCTGCCAGACGGCGCTGAACTTCTTCAGCCTGCCACAAGGCAAGTGGGCTTTTTCGCGTCGCGATGCGCAACGGATTAGACATTGTTTTTTTCCTGTTAGACTCGTGAGGTGCAGAATTCGATTGTTGTGCGGCTCAGGTAAAAGTACCTGATAATAGTGATAATGAAAGCGTGCCAATTAACATTTAACTGTGAGCAGAGATAGTCGATGAGCAACAAATTGTGGGGTGGACGATTCACCGAAAGCACGGACGAATTTGTGCAAAAGTTTACAGCATCCGTCAGTTTTGACCAGCGCATGGCACAACAGGATATTAACTGCTCCCGCGCCCATGCACGTATGCTCGGAAGTGTAGGGGTTTTGAGCACAGAAGACGTAAATAAAATTCTGCAGGGTCTCGAAGAGATTGCAGCTGAAATTGAAGCCGGGACCTTTGAATGGAGCGTGGTTCTGGAAGATGTGCATATGAATATCGAGGCGCGTCTGACGGACAAAATCGGTGATGCCGGAAAACGGTTGCATACCGGTCGTTCCCGCAATGATCAGGTTGCGACCGATATTCGACTGTATGTCAGAGACGCGCTTAATCTGATAACCGCTCAGGCCGTGCGTTTACAGCACGGAATGCTGGAGTTGGCAGAGCGCAATATCGACGTCATTATGCCGGGATTTACGCATTTGCAGACTGCCCAGCCGGTTACCTTTGGACATCACGTAATGGCGTGGTTCGAGATGATATCGCGTGATGTTGATCGATTCCGCGACTGTGGCAAGCGCATGAATGTTATGCCGTTGGGAGCGGCAGCGCTGGCGGGCACTCCCTATCCGATAGATCGTGAGCATACACGAGAGTCACTCGGGTTTACCCGTATAGCTGCGAATTCACTGGACGCCGTTAGCGACAGAGACTTTGCCATAGAACTCTGCGCAGCAGCGGCGATCACCATGACCCATTTATCCCGCATGGCAGAGGAACTGGTGTTGTGGTCTTCTGCTCAGTTCGACTTTATCGAACTTCCAGATCGTTTCTGCACAGGCTCCAGTATCATGCCGCAGAAAAAAAACCCTGACGTTCCGGAATTGATCAGAGGTAAGACAGGTAGGGTAAACGGCCACCTGGTCAGCCTGCTGACACTAATGAAATCTCAACCGCTTGCCTACAACAAAGATAATCAGGAAGACAAAGAACCGCTGTTCGATACCATTGATACGCTTCACGATAGCCTGCGTGCGTTTGCCGACATGATTCCGGCGATAGCAGTGAAAAAGGAAAGCATGCTGGAATCTGCCCGGAAAGGCTTTGCCACGGCCACCGATCTGGCAGACTATCTGGTCAGACGCGGGTTACCTTTTCGCGATAGTCACGAAGTGGTTGGCAACGCCGTGCGCTTCGGTGTCGAGCAGGGCAAAGATCTGAGTGAATTGACTCTGGAACAATTACAGAGTTTCTGCAAAGAAATAGACACCGATGTGTTTGACGTGCTTACTCTTGAAGGGTCGGTTGCAAGCAGGGATCAACCCGGTGGCACAGCACCCCGGCAGGTAGCTCTTGCTATAGAAGCGGCGCGTGCCGGGCTGTCTAAATCTTCCTAAGGCTATCTGGCAATTTCAGATTGCCGTTAAATAGCCAGGACAGGAACTGTGCCACTGGCGAAAGCAGGATAACGTATGAACTATGCTGAGTTGGGTTACGTACGCGTGGCAGCAGTGGCGCCGATTGTGGCAATTGGAAATCCTCTGCGAAATGCTGAGGAAATACTGCGCTGGCTTGAAGATACAAGACTCGCCGGAGCGTCCTTGATTGCCTTCCCGGAACTTTCTATCAGCGGGTACACGAGTGAGGATTTGTTTTTCAATCAGGATATGCTGGATCAGTGCGAACAGGCGATAGCACAGATTGCTGCGGCAGCCGGCGTTCAGGTGGTGATAGTAGGTGCACCGTTACAACTTTACGACGGTCGATTACTCAACGCCGCGTTTGTCTGTCAGCACGGTCGAGTAATTGGAGTTGTTCCCAAAGTGTCCAACCCCAATTACGGTGAGTTTTACGATAAACGCTGGTTCGTATCCGGTGCGGGTATAGATTCGTTTATAGACCATCCGGTACTTGGTAGATTCAAGGTCTCGACATCGCAGTTGTTTTTACTCGGTGAAACCCGCTTTGCGGTGGAGATTTGCGAGGATCTATGGCAGCCGTTACCACCTTCTTCATATCACGTACTGGCGGGTGCGGAGCTGATAGTAAACCTGTCCGCCAGTAATGAGTTAGTAGCCAAGTCAGAATACCGGCGTGATCTGGTTCGCATGGCTAGTGCTCAAGGCATTTGTGCTTATTTATATACATCAGCTGGTCCGACTGAATCAACCCGTGATATCGTTTTTGGCAGCCATTTAATGCTGGCGGAAAACGGGGCGGTACTGGTTGAGTCGGAGCGTTTCGATTTTTCCGGTACACATTTGATCGGAGAATTTGACTGGCAGAAACTCCGGCACGACAGAATAAAAAATAATACGTTTGCAGCAGCTGCCCGACCCGAAAACTACACTATTGCCGGCGACTCGGCAGGCGCGGTGCTCGATACACTGAATCGACATTATCTCTGTCACCCGTTTGTACCGGACGATGAAGACGGACTATCTGCACGTGCCAGTGAAATATTCAGGATACAGGCAACGGGTCTGGCAAGGCGGGTAATGGCCTCTCACGCAAAAACTCTGGTTCTAGGGGTGTCAGGCGGTCTCGATTCAACACTCGCACTGCTGGTGTGTCTCGATGCTTTGGCTATGCTCAATAGCGCTGAAATCAAATTGCTGCCAGTCACTATGCCTGGTCCTGCAAGTAGCGCGCACACTATTGAAACAGCACATCGGCTGGCCAATGCCGCAAATACATCACTTGAAGTCATAGCGATTGATAAGGCCGTATCGCAGCATCTTGCTGATATTAGTCATGGCGGTGACTTTGACGTAGTTTTCGAGAATGCCCAAGCGCGTGAGCGCACGCAGATATTATTTGATTTGGCGAATAAATCCGGCGGAATAGTGATTGGAACCGGCGATTTATCAGAGCTAGCACTGGGCTGGTGTACCTATAATGCTGATCATATGTCGAGTTATAATGTGAATGTCAGTGTACCTAAAACTCTGGTTAAATATTTGTGTCGCTGGCATGCAAGGCATCGTGCATCAACAGCTCTGGCTGACGCCTTGGTTCGAGTACTCGACACGCCCGTTTCCCCGGAGCTTGTACCGTCAGATGATGGTGAAATTGCACAGGAAACCGAATCGATTATTGGACCGTACGAGTTACACGATTTTTTCATTTACCACTATTTGCGCAATGGTTTCAGTGCACGGAAAATCTATATCCTGGCGGTGAGATCGTTTACAGGAAAGTACGGTAACACCGAAATAAAGCAATGGTTAGAGGTTTTTTACCGGCGTTTTTATACCCAGCAGTTTAAACGCAGTACCCTGCCTGCTGGTCCGAAAATCGGTAGTGTCAGTTTGTCACCAAGAGGTGATTGGCGTATGCCGGATGAAGCTGATGTTAGCGCAATAGTTGCACAGATAAAACAATTCTAAATAATTACATTCTCCATAAAGTTGATCCGTCTTTTAAGAATACGCAGGTGTTAATGAAATGGCAGTTAAGATAAACAGCGCTTTCGATGGAGGTAATATTGAGTGTGTGGATTGCGCTTCCACTGAAAACATACGTTTGCAAATTAGCCGCGATGCCGGAGGGGAATTCTACCAGTGGTTTTATTTTCGCATGACCGGGGCAGCAAATAAATTCTGCCATTTGAAAATAGAGAATGCCGGAGGAAGTTCCTATCCCAGGGGCTGGGAAAACTACCAGGTGGTCGTTTCACATGATAAGCGTAACTGGTATCGATCTGCGACAGAATATAGAAACGGTGTTTTGCATTTTAATATAACACCACCCTCGGATTTAAGCTGGTTTGCGTATTTTACGCCTTATTCATTACAGCAACACGATGCTCTAATTTCTAAAATTTCGGCATGCAATAATGTGTCTCTGGAGTCTCTTGGTACTACTCTGGATGGCCGTAGTATGGACTTGCTGCGTATTGGCAATCCGAATGCCAGACTGAAAATCTGGTCTATCGCACGCCAGCACCCCGGGGAGACTATGGCGCAGTGGTGGATGGAAGGTTTGCTTGAACGACTTACAAATAATCAGGATCCGGTAACCCGTGAAATACTGAAGCAGGCCGCGTTTTATGTGGTGCCGAATATGAACCCCGATGGTTGTTTTCGTGGTTATCTTCGGACTAACGCCTGTGGTGCAAACCTTAATCGTGAATGGAGCAACCCCTCACTGGAAAAGTCACCGGAAGTTTTTCTGGTTCGACAGAAAATGCATGAAACCGGTGTCGATTTCAGTCTGGATGTGCACGGCGATGAAGCATTACCTTACAATTTTATTGCCGGGACTGAAGGGGTGAAATCATGGAGTGAGAGCCGGCTTCACCTACAGACCCGGTTTAAAAATAACCTGCAGCAGCTAAACCCGGATTTTCAAACAACCGTAGGTTACCCGGTAGCGTCAGCTGGTACCGCAAATTATGACATTTGCAGTAGCTATGTAGCAGAGCACTTCAAGTGCCCCGCTATGACGCTTGAAATGCCCTTCAAAGACACAGCAGATACACCTGACGATAAATACGGGTGGTCTGCCGGTCGTTCTTCAGCGCTTGGCCGCAGCTTTGTTGATGCCATTTATTCAGTATTAGATGCGCTTTGATCTGGCCTTACCAGTGGCATAGCTGCCGTACTTTGCTTATTACTGTCTCACTGCCGGATAGCTCGAAATTTGCTGCTTTAACCGTTGTTTGTCCGAATGGAAGGTAATTAATTTGCAAGGTGCTGGATGTCTTAATTTGCTTCACAAAAGAAATTGGAAACGAGACAGATGCAGATTGATAATCACCGAATGCCTGCCAGTTTACTTTTGACATGCCATTGTGGTTAAAACCCACCGAAACGTTTGTTGCCTGAGTACCCAGAACTTCTTTAGTAACGAACGTGACTGCAGTTTTATTGCTGGCACAGCTCACGGATAGTTTCGGTTTATAGAGCCCGACACTACTGTCCTGGTAGCTGTCAGCACTCAGTAGTGCGCTGAACTCGTTGTCGCGATCAGCCGTTATCTTCCAGGCGTCTGTCTCTGGTAGCGCTCTTCGAAATTGCGGTTCTGAACTGGCAACTACACGTTTTTCACTTCGGCCTGATTGGTTGAAAACGCCAAGCATCTCCGGAAATGCGACCAGCGCGCAACTGACACCTGATAAACAACTTACTGACCACACAGCAAAATCGTGCAGTGATTTGTTTCGTCTGGCTTTGGCCAGAGGTTTATCGTAGTTGCGTTTGATAATGACCTGATCAGTTACTCTGCAACTCACCCGACCGTGATAGGATGATACATTGAAATTTCGAATTCGTGTTTTGCGGTTGTGTTGAATCACCAGCAGATAGCCGATAACTGCTGCAGTGATATAGGAAACACCGATAATAACCCTGTTTTTGTCCGGCCAGTAAAAGATAGCCGCCAACGTTGAGCCAGTCAGAAAAAACGATACTATTGAACTTGTATACAACACTCCTATTGGACCAAAAACAACCGTTAGCAGAAATTGCATCGTGTGAGATTTTTGCACCTGGCACCCTCCTCAATCCGGCGCAAGGTATCGGCAGTACCGGGCGTTGCTTGAGAGAATCGGGTGTCGTGTGTCACATTTTCAAAAACACGCAGCTGTTTTGATTCTGAGTGCCTAACCTGCAGCTACTGTGAGAGTTTTGCTATTGGTGCAAAATGCCCTTGTAGTAGTTTGCATAAAGTCGCCGGACAAATTTCTATTTGCAACCCTCGTTTTCCGCCGCTAACGAATATCGTCTCAAAAAGCTGCGCGCTTTCGTCTATGTAGGTTGGTAGTTTTTGTCGCTGACCCAGCGGGCTAATTCCGCCGACGACGTAACCGGTAGCCTTTTGTGCCAGCGGCGGATCGGCCATTGTTGCCTTTCTGGCCGATGCCGTGCTGGCGAGTTTTTTTAGATCCAGCTGATCAGCAACAGCAACCAAAGCGACGACTGGTTTCCGATGATTACCGTCCAGCGTTGCTAACAGAGTTTTAAATACCTGGTGTGCGTCTTGTTGTAAGGCAGAGGCTGCTGCAAGACCGAAATTGCTTTCGTGATTGCGGGAATCATATTCACGCAGGCTGAAATCTATATTCAACTCTTGTAGCAGCTTGATCGCCGGCGTCATGGTGTATTTTTTGTATTTGTCGGATCTATATCGGTTATTATTCCGCGCAGCCAGCCGGCTATGTCATTGAGTTCTTCCATACTCAGAGTATGGGGCATATTATAGCTTCGCCACTCAACCACATAGTTAAGCGATTGCAGCAGATCTCTGCTGGTTTTCGCGTAACTGATATCGATTATTTCATCCTGTGTTCCGTGTGCCATAAAAATATTTATCTGCGTATTGGTGTCGCTGCGCTCGGCAGCTACGGTTTCGGCAAGTGGAAGATAAGTTGACAGCGCCATCACGCCAGCGAGTTGCTCGTCAAACCGTAATGCCGTATGAAGGGCGATAGCACCTCCCTGAGAGAATCCTGCTAGTATAATATTGTTACTCGCAATTCCCTGTCGCTTCTCCCGCTTAATAAGATCGATAAGCAGTGTCTCTGATTCTTTTGTACCAATGCTGTCCTGCTCGCGTTTGTCAAAGTCGAGAGTACTTATGTCATACCAACCGCGCATTTGCATACCGCCGTTTATGGTGATTGGCCGCATCGGTGCATTAGGGAAGATAAACCTGCATGGGGAGACGCCGAGTTTTTCCAGCTCGGGGACAATCGGAACAAAATCGTTTGCATCAGCACCGAGTCCGTGTAACCAGATTACCGAGTGAACGGGTCGAACGGTTCCGGTAGTTAATTCGATGCCGTCGAAATTGTCCGTCATATCGATATCCTGTTTGCTTATTCAGATATTATCAGGGATTTTTACCATCCGGTGAATTGGCTGTATCACTGATATACTTACAAGGCCAGGGCAGCGGCATTTGGCCCGTGAAAAATAACATCTTTGAAACAACTTTCTATGAGGTTTGGACTTTGATTGAACGCGGTTTCGGTACCAGTTTAGTGAAGCCGTTGTTGAGTTCGGCTTTTTTCACCGTGCTTATTTTGTTGCTGAGCTCGTGCGGTTTTAAGTCGGATCTTTTCCTGCCGGGAGAACCTGTCAAAGTCGATCAGCTGGACAAGTCGACGCTGGAGACAATGAAAGATGAGACAATGGAGAGTCTTAGAGAGCAGGATCCAGGCACATTGGATGAGGCGACAGGTCTGGAGATTGACCTGTCACCACTCGACACGGCTGACGAAACTAACGAACAGAAAAAAGAAAAAAATAAATGAGCACAGTACAGCGTCAGCAGCGGGATCTTTATATTGAGGGCGTACCTCTTGCGGAGGTAGCCGATCGCTTTGGAACACCGTTATTTGTTTATTCCAGAGCGTCTATTGAGACAGCCTGGCGTGCGTTTGATTCAGCACTTGCCGGAAGGCCGCATCTTGTTTGTTATGCCATGAAAGCCAATTCCAATATTGCTGTACTTAACCTGCTCGCAAAGCTCGGATCGGGCTTTGATATTGTTTCAGCAGGCGAACTCGTACGCGTGCAAAAAGCCGGCGGCGATATGAACAAGGTGGTGTTTTCCGGTGTCGGGAAAAAACCGGCCGAGATGGCACAGGCGCTGGAGGCGAAGATCCGTTGCTTCAACGTGGAGTCTTTGGAGGAGATAGAAGTGCTTGCCGGAATTGCTGCAGCACACGGTGTGAATGCGCCTGTATCTGTGCGAGTCAATCCCGATGTAGATGCCATGACACACCCCTATATCTCAACTGGTCTGCGTGACAATAAATTCGGAATTACCATGGAGCAGGCCGAACTTGCCTACCAGCGTATAGCGGAACTGGACAGTCTCACAGTGGTTGGTATGGATTGCCACATCGGATCGCAGTTGACTGAAATCAGTCCTTATAAAGATGCACTGAAACGGTTGTTAAGTTTGTGCGATCGGCTGGAACAGCAAGGTATCAGAATTCAGCACCTGGATCTCGGTGGTGGTCAGGGAATACGCTATCAGGACGAAGTACCAATAGATCTGGTGGACTGGGCTTCGGCCATGTACGAAGAAATTGGTGAGCGCAACTATGAGATCATTGTTGAGCCAGGGCGTTGTATTGTTGGCAATTCCGGTGTGTTGTTAACCCGGGTAGAGTATCTGAAGCACACAGAGGAAAAAAACTTTGCGATCGTTGACGCAGCGATGAATGATCTCATTCGTCCGTCACTTTACCGTGCCTGGCAGGATATTGTACCGGTTAGTGAAAGAAGTGAAGATTCCAGGATTTACGACGTAGTCGGACCAGTGTGTGAGTCTGGAGATTACCTCGGGAAAAATCGTGAACTCTGTCTGCAGTCGAAAGACCTGCTTGCCGTGCTTTCTACCGGGGCATACGGATTTTGTATGAGCTCCAATTACAACACCCGTGCTCGTGCGGCGGAGGTAATCGTCGATGGTGAGCAGTGTCACCTGGTGCGTGAGCGTGAGTCCATTGAATCACTGCTAGCAGGAGAGTCTCTGCTTCCGGGTTAAACAGTCACGGCAACCCTGAATTTTCGTCTGGTGTGCGTGTCAGGTGAAACGGCGTTAGCGACAAAACGTTCTGATTTTTCTTGAAATTTCCGCCGCGCAGCCCCGGTAGCGGCGTAGTTTTGCCTGCGTCTTTCCAGTTCCTGATGGAACAAATCGCAATAACAATCATCTGGTTAATCTTACAAAAAGTATAAAAAACAATAATCTAATCGTTATTGATGATTTTTTACTTTAACATTCTCCGGAAGCTCGGGCAGGTCAGAACCCGGCGCACCCACTGGAAAGATTGCTGCTGAAATGCATCTTGAATTCACAAAAATGCATGGTCTCGGCAATGATTTCATCGTAATCAACGCCTTACAAGATCCATTTCCGTTAACCGTCGAGCAGATTCGAACTCTCTCGCACCGCCGTTTTGGAATTGGTTTCGACCAGTTGCTTGTTGTTGAGCCCGCTTCGGTAGTGCAAGCCGAGTTCGACTACCGGATATTTAATGCAGATGGTGGGGAAGTTGAGAATTGCGGCAATGGAGCGCGGTGTTTTGCTCGATATGTAATCGATAAAGGACTAACAAAAAATAATGTTATAGCGGTGCAAACCTCCGGTGGATTAATGCGATTGCAGGTAGATGAAGATTCGCAGGTAACCGTACAGATTGGGGTTCCGGAGTTTCAGCCAGCCGCTGTTCCGTTCATCGCAGATGAGCAGCGTAGCAGCTATGAGATAGAAGCCGGTAGTGAAACCCTGACGGTCGGTGTAGTTGCCGTTGGCAACCCTCATGTAGTCACAGTTGTAGATTCTACAATTAACGCAGACGTTGATCGTCTGGGACCCTTGCTTGAACGACACGAGCGCTTTCCGAATCGTGTTAACGCGGGTTTTATGCAGGTGTTGAGCAAGAGTGAAGTAAACCTGCGTGTATTTGAACGCGGGGTTGGTGAGACATTGGCGTGCGGTACCGGCGCTTGTGCAGCAGTCGCCACAGGCATTCGTCAGGGCATTCTGGATGAACGTGTAGTGGTGCACCTCACCGGAGGTGATTTGGTGGTGAATTGGTCCGATGACAATGTACCGATCAGCATGACCGGTCCTTGTGCAACCGTTTTCGAAGGCAGACTTGAACTATGATAAGCAACAAAAACCGGGCGCTGGCTGATCACCAGTCGTATGACTATCAGGATCAGGACAACGTGGTTGCCGAGTATCTTCTGCAAAGCCCTGACTTTTTCTCTCGTAATCCCGATTTGCTGACCCGGATCGAGGTTCCGCATCGCGAACGTGGAGCGGTTTCTCTGGTTGAGCGAAAACTGACAATGCATCGGGAGCAGTGCAACGATTTACGTGAAAGGCTGGACGAAATCGTAGACGTAGCGCATCAGAATGATCATCTGGCTGAGTTGCTACATGAATACTCGATCGGTTTGATTTCAGCAGCATCTCTTGCTGAAGTGTTCGAATTCACTGAAAAAACACTGACAAGCAAACTTGGCTGTGAAGACGTACGTGCCGTTGTTCTGCGTAACAATATTGTTGAAACCTGTATGGAGCAGGCACCGGGATTTGTCAGTCTGCAAGATGTCCGGTTTGCCCGGTCGGTGCGGGATCTGCACACTCGTCGACCCGTTTACTGTGGTCATGCTTCCCCAGAGCGCATCAGGCTATTTTTTGCAAACACCGATCTAACGGTACTTTCCGTTGCCATTATCCAATTGTCTCAAAAAACAGGTACGCAAACGGTTGAAATGGGTTATCTCGCACTGGCAAGCGAAAGCAAGTCCAGATTTGCCCCTCATATGGGTACGGAATTTCTGGCGCGGTTTGGCTCGCTACTGAGCGCACGCATTGCTGTTTTCTACGATTGATCGCACTCAGGCTAATGGTTTGACAGTCGCGTATTAAATCCGGCTGCCTATAGTGTGAGCGATAAAAAAACCACTGATCAATCCGGTATAACCACGCAAGACCGTTTGCAATTCGGTCATGCGCTCGATGAATTTTCAGATTATCTCAGCATTCAAAAACGGTATTCACCGCATACCGTCAAAAGCTACTGTCGAGATCTGGGCGAAGTAGCGGCGGCTCTGCAAAAACATGGCATCGCAGACTGGTCCGGCGCCAACCCTTTCAATATGCGCACTGTTATAGCAAGCCAGCATGCAGAAGGGTTGTCCGGCCGAAGTCTGGCTCGACGTTTGTCGGCGGTACGCTCGCTGTTTAAATTTCTAATAAAACAGAAACTGGTAGCTGTTAACCCGGTAGCGGATGTGCCAGCGCCGAAAGATGAACATGGCCTGCCCGAGACACTGCAAATTGAAGATATACAGCGACTATTTACCTTAAAAAGTGATGAAGTGCTTCTGGTCCGTGATACCGCTTTGTTTGAGCTTATCTATTCCTCAGGGCTGCGTCTTGCCGAGGTAGTGGCACTTGATAATGACAGTATCGATGAAATTCACGGACAGGTCAGGGTCACGGGTAAGGGCTCAAAAACACGCGTTTTGCCAGTCGGCCGGCAGGCGCTAGCTGCGCTGAGTGAGTGGAAAAAACGACGCCTGGAAATGCTACGGGGTAATACCCTGGAACCCGCTCTTTTTGTCAGCCGTCGTGGTACCCGGCTTTCAGCGCGTAGTGTGCAGCAACGACTCAAGTCGCTTGCTCAGAAAACTGGCATTGCGCAAAACGTCTACCCGCATCTGTTGCGTCACTCGTTTGCGAGTCATTTACTGGAATCGAGCGGTGATCTGCGAGCGGTTCAGGAGTTGCTGGGTCATGCGGATATCAGTACCACGCAGGTATATACCCATTTGGATTTTCAGCATCTGGCAAGAGTGTATGAGCGTGCTCACCCGCGAGCAACGAAAAAGCCTCTGGCAGCAGATGAGTAGTTCTTCGCTTTTTTTGTGGCTGAAAACAGTTTAGTTAGTGCCCGTCCATAAACCGGGGCATAGTGAGGTTCACTCAGGTCGAGGGTCACTCAGGTGCGTGAGATTTCATCTACCGCATGTGGGCGTTTAGTCATTCTAAATAACTACATAAGGTCGGTGAAAGATCGCGTGTCCTGAGGGATCCGCAGTAAGGCTTGTTTATGGATGGGCACTAGATCATCAGGTTCAGGAGTTTTTTACCTGAAGTAGTTTATGTGATGCGCGCTCCACAGTGATTTCCTGCAGCGCGAAGCATTGCACCGTAGAGCTGTAATTAATTTTCCGGATTAATTTGACCGTGGAGAGCTTGTGGTTGTCCTGAAGGCTCAACGTTTCGCCAATCTTGCACGTTTGCCCGGCGACCATTAATAATTTCTGATTCTGGCTATTCTGGCAGCCATGAAGGATAAGTCCCTCGGCACGCGGACCGTCGAGTTGATGAATGCTATTGTTTTTTGTCTCTGCCGGCTGATGCATAATTTTCTGCAGCCGGACAGCTTCGGCGTTATTGGCAATAATCTCGATTCCGCAAGTGAGGTTGTCGTTTTGCAGCTGCATCCAGCGAATTACACCAGTCAGCCAGCGCACCTGCCCACTGCGCCGATGTTGCATGCAGTACGCCAGCAGGTCGCCAACAGCTACCTTGACGTTGCCTTGTCCGCTCCATCTCAGGCCCATGCCGTGATTACTCTGGTTCAGTAGTGTCCATTCAGAGCCGAAATTGCTAGTCGGGTTGAATGCAAACCAGTCGATTTCATCTATACATTCATCACTTACATCAGGACTGTTGGCAGCGGGTAACGGAGGGCTGCCGGATTTATTGCCTGTGAGACAGACACTGGCAAAAACTTCTTTGAAGCCGGTTTCGGCATTAATTGATCTATGGCGAATTGATCGGGCCGTGTGTCTTGCAGCTGCGTCTTTCCAAAGCAGTGTCTGTCGCTCACGGTTCAGCATTCGGTTGCCACTGTCAGGCGTCAGCGGATTGGACAACAGATCGAGATCCCGCAATGGTTCAGTAGAAAAATAGCGGAGGTCGCCGGATTCAGTATGTAAGCTGAAGCGGTGGCAGGCAGGGGGATTCGCACTGTTCAGCGCAACACTATAAATGCTGCCAGTGGAACAGTCTGGCTTTGTCTGCGATATTTCATAGCGCGGACTGTGCTCTGCGAGTGTCTTGTATAGTTGCTCGATTTGCGTAGTCGTCAACTGGTTGGTATTGCAGACCGAAAAGGCGCAGAGCTGAGAGTGAAGTTGTCTTATCGAACGGGCAGTGGAAATGGAACTTTTTTGCAAGGTGCTTTGTTGTATGTCTGCGGTTATTGATCCATCGGCTATTTTTGCGTCGAGGATCTGATCGCGTTCTGCCAGAATATACAGCGTATTCAGATCACGCCATGACCGGTTCGGCCAGTTCTGATAGATCTGTGCACTGCGCAACAAACTCTGGCCAATGTATTTCATCGCCTGATAGATAACCGGCAGCCGTTGCTTGCGTGTCAGTTGACCGCGGCGCTGCAGGACATCCAGCAAGATGATCTTGTAACTATACGACAGCTCCTGCAGCAGTTGTATTGACTGGTTGAATGCCTGTTGTTCCTCGGCACGTAAGGGGAGGTCTAATCCCAGATAGCGTGAGTTAAGGTAAGGCATTGCGGTGTGAGCCCGCTCTGCAAACAATTGCACAATCTTAAGTCGTTGCTGCGGTGAATTTTCCAGTCGATTACTGTGCTGCAACGCACGGGTCAGGTTATGAACACCGGCGATACCTGATGGTGCAGGCTGCGCATCGAGCCATTGGGCAACGGCCTCCACAGCGGTGGGAAAGCTTTGATCGGTTGGTGCCTGTTGGCCGGGTACCAGTAAAGCGATTGGTGGAGCGCTGGGCGCCGCGCTATTGCCTGTAGTGCGGGCGCGTATTCTGCCAATTGTGTCTTGAACTTTACCCATTGATTCCCACATATAATTTTAGTGTTGCCCGGCAGGTGTGGGTCTGCATGAGGCATAGAGGTAGTACGAAACAGTAACCGAAAAATCAGCGCTGAATTTTTATTGTTGATTGCCACCCGGTTACTGTCATATGCAGATCAAACACATGAGTATTCGATCCCGTGTCGCCGATTGTGCTACTTACCGGCATCAATAAATAACCATTTTCAGGCGTCAGCCACTATAGTGTAGTGCAATATTGCACCTTTAAAACGACGGAGAGAAGTTTGCAACAATACCGCGGTACCACCATCGTTTCCGTACGTCGGGGCGAGGAAGTTGTGATTGGCGGGGATGGTCAGGTTACGCTGGGTAATGCCATCATGAAGGGAAACGCTCGCAAGGTACGGCGGCTTTATAAAGATCGTGTGCTGGCCGGATTTGCCGGTGGTACTGCTGACGCCTTTACATTGTTTGAGCGTTTTGAAGGCAAGTTGGAGGAGTATGGTGGTAATCTGACCAGAGCCGCTGTGGAAATGGCCAAGGATTGGCGTACTGACCGTATGTTGCGCAGACTCGAAGCCTTGCTGGCAGTTGCAGACAGCAAATATTCGCTGGTTATCTCCGGTAATGGTGATGTCATCGAACCCGAACACGGTCTGATAGCGATTGGTTCCGGTGGAGACTTTGCCAAGGCCTCGGCGCGTGCATTGCTCGAACATACCGAACTCAGTGCAACTGAAATTGTAAAAAACAGTTTGAATATTGCAGCAGATATTTGTATTTACACCAATGGCAATCTGACCATTGAAACTCTCAGCAGCGATAGCCCGTAACAGAACTGCGGCACGGCTTTATCGAAACCTCATCTGCCAGCAGTATTACTTCAGCTCACACCGAACAACAACTATCTGGATTTCACATGTCCACTATGACACCGCGCGAGATTGTGCAGGAACTCGATAAACACATTGTTGGCCAGAGTCCAGCCAAGCGCGCCGTGGCGATAGCGTTGCGCAATCGCTGGCGACGACAACACGTGGCGGAACATCTGCGCAATGAAATAACGCCGAAAAACATCCTGATGATCGGGCCGACTGGTGTCGGCAAGACAGAAATTTCAAGGCGTCTGGCAAAGCTTGCGAATGCGCCGTTTATAAAGATTGAAGCCACCAAGTTTACTGAGGTTGGATACGTCGGGCGAGACGTCGAATCCATTGTAAGAGACCTGGTCGATGCCGCCATTAAGCAGACACGGGAGCAGGAAACCGAAAAGGTTCGTCATCGTGCAGAGGACGCCGCAGAAGAGCGGCTACTCGACATATTGTTGCGCCCTGCGAGTGGCTCCGAATCACTGGGCAATTCCAATACCCGGCAGAAATTTCGCAAAATGCTGCGAGAAAAAACGCTGGATGACAAAGAAGTTGAAATAGAGGTCAGTGTTGGTGGTGTCGGCGTTGAGATCATGGCACCCCCAGGCATGGAAGACATGACACAGCAACTGCAGGGTATGTTTCAGAATCTCGGCCGCGAGCAGAAAAAAACACGCAAGGTAAAAGTGCGGGAAGCGCTTGTTTTACTGACGGATGAAGAAGCAGCGAGCCTGATCAACGAAGACGATCTCAAACAGCTGGCCGTGGAAAATGTAGAGCAAAACGGAATTGTATTTCTTGACGAAATTGACAAGGTAACGCGCCGCAGTGATACCGGCGGTGGCAGCAATTCAGATGTGTCGCGGGAGGGTGTGCAACGGGATTTACTGCCGCTGGTCGAAGGATGTACCGTCAGCACCAAATACGGCATGGTAAAAACTGATCATATCCTTTTCATTGCCTCGGGTGCGTTTCACATGACAAAACCCTCTGATCTGATTCCTGAACTGCAGGGTCGATTGCCAATTCGTGTAGAGCTTAGTGCATTGTCAGTAGAAGATTTTGAACGCATTCTGACTGAACCGGACGCTTCATTGACAGAGCAGTACAGCGCTTTGCTGGGCACCGAGCAGGTTTCTCTGGATTTTACGCCGGAAGGGATAAGGCGCATAGCAGAGGTTGCGTGGCATGTGAACGAAAGTACAGAAAACATCGGGGCTCGCAGACTGCATACGGTACTTGAACGGTTGCTGGATGACGCATCCTTCGATGCTGCAGATGCCACCGGTTCGCAAATATCGGTCGACGATGCCTATGTTGATAAATATTTGGCTGAATTGGCGCAGGATGAGGACCTGAGCCGCTACATACTGTAGGCTTTATGACATGACGAGACCTACCGAATTAAAGCTGCATCAGCGAAGCCGAGTGCTCGAAATTCACTTTGACGACGGCTTTGAATGTAATCTGACCTGCGAGTACCTGCGAGTGCACTCACCTTCTGCTGAGGTGCAGGGACACGGCCCGGGCCAGGAAGTGCTGCAGGTGGGCAAGGAGGATGTTGGCATTGACCAGTTGATTCCTTCAGGTAATTACGCGGTCAAAATTGTATTCGACGATGGTCACGATTCCGGTATCTTTACCTGGTCGTATCTGCATGGGCTGGGTGTTAATTTCGAACATAACTGGCAGGTCTACCTCGATAAACTTGCAGCTAAAGGGCTCGAGCGAAATACAAAATTTGATTCATCCAAACAATAAAAGAGTCCGGTCATCAAGGTCTTCCTGACTGGCACTAGAGCCAGCTCGGAAGTAATTTCCTCAAAACGGCTGTTATGCGTTGAACGATAAAACCCACTTCGGTTACCAGACGGTAGATACCGAAAAGAAAAAAGCGATGGTTGGGGCAGTGTTTGATTCTGTCGCTGATCGCTATGACGTAATGAACGATGTCATGTCGATGGGCATTCATCGGTTGTGGAAACGCTTTGCGATTAACCAGACAGGCGTGCGTTACGGACAATCGGTACTCGATCTGGCTGGTGGTACCGGGGATCTGGCTGCAAAATTCAGCAGGCGTGTCGGCAGCGATGGCACTGTGGTGTTGGCTGATATAAACGAATCCATGTTATCAGTTGGCAGAGACCGGCTGATCGATGAGGGGCTGGTTGACAATATTCACTATACGTTAGCTGATGCCGAAGAACTGCCGTTTGCAGATAATTCGTTCCACTGTGTGACCATAGCCTTTGGTTTGCGCAACGTCACCGACAAGCAGCGTGCTTTGCAATCGATGTTTCGGGTCGTTAAGCCGGGTGGCAGATTGCTGGTGCTGGAATTCTCCAAACCGGTTCTACCACTATTGAGTAAAGCGTATGACGCCTACTCGTTTACCGCACTGCCGGCACTTGGCAGGCTTATCGTTGGCGATGCAGACAGTTATCGCTATCTGGCCGAATCTATTCGTCAGCACCCCGATCAGGAAACCTTGCTGGGCATGATGGAAAAAGCGGGCTTTGAACGCTGCGATTACCACAACATGACTGGCGGTATAGTCGCTTTGCACAAGGGCATCAAGCTGTAACTGGCAGTAAACCGGAACCACGATCTTGAAACTCCCGCCGCCAGTAGTTGTTGCCTTCCAGTCCACGCTAAATCAATATATTTCACTTGATCCCGGAGTGTTACCACGGCTTAAGGTTCTGGCCGGCAAGTTGATTCAGCTGCATATTCATACCGTAAATACCGATTTGTTTCTGCTGTTTCATTCAGACCGGATAGAAGTGATGGAAGAGTTTGCAGGCGCACCTGATGCCGTAATCAGCGGGGCTCCGCTGTCTTTGCTGGCAGTAGCAACCGGACGGAAAACCATTCATGAAGGTAGTGTCACGATCACTGGCGAAGTGGAGGTCGCACAGAAATTTAGCCGCATGCTGGATCAGCTGGATATAGACTGGGACGAACATCTTTCGAGGATCACCGGCGATACCGCGGCGCATCTGATTGGTCGCAAACTACGGCAGTTTGCACATTGGGCCAACCATCGAAAGTCAGTGCTGCAAAGTAATACAGCCGATTTTCTTCGTGATGAAAGCAATCATCTGCCGTACGATTGGGAAATTGATGAATTTGCAGATGCTGTTGATGAGCTTCGTGATCGCGTTGAGCAACTGGAGATCAGCATCAATCAGATGGCAAGCGGCCCGGAAAAACCCTGATGCGCCTGATCAGTCGTCTATCCCGCCTGCACTTTATCCAGCAGGTGCTTTTCAAGTATGCCATTGATGAACTGGTGCTCCAGTTAACCGGGTCACGGCTGTTTTATCTACTTTGTAAATTATCACCTGACCGCTGGCGACACGGGGAGACCCGGAAACTGCCGCGATCAATCCGCCTGCGTCGGGCTCTTGAAGAGCTGGGCCCGGTATTCGTAAAATTCGGCCAGATGCTATCGACGCGTCGTGATTTGCTGGCCGATGATATAGCCGCTGAGCTGGCACTGCTTCAGGACAGGGTCCCGGCGTTTTCCGGTGCTGAAGCGATCGCTACAGTAGAGTCTTCTCTAGGTGATTCTATAGATGCACTATTTCAGAGTTTTGATGCCACGCCGATTGCCGCGGCATCAATAGCGCAAGTGCATGCGGCCAAGCTCTTCAGTGGCGAGGATGTGGTAGTCAAGGTACTGCGTCCGGATATCAGGGAAACCATTGCCCGTGATTTATCCCTGATGTATCTGCTGGCTACTCTTGCTACCTGGTTCTGGGCTGATGGCAAACGACTGAGACCGCGTGAAGTCGTCGCTGAGTACGAAAAAACAATTTACGATGAGTTAGATATGCAGCGTGAAGCAGCGAATGCTGCGCAGCTGCGTAAAAACGTTGAAAATTCAGAGGATCTGTATATCCCGGAGGTGTTCTGGGATTACACTCGTGGCCAGGTGTTGGTTCTTGAGCGTATCAAAGGCATTCCGATATCTGATATTGAGACACTCCGGCAACACGGCGTAGATCTAAAAAAACTGGCCGAACGTGGAGTGGATATATTTTTCACACAGGTATTCCGGGATAACTTTTTTCATGCGGATATGCATCCGGGTAATATCTTTGTCTCGTATGAGACACCACTCGATCCACACTATATAGCGGTGGATTTTGGCATAGTCGGTTCGTTAACCGATCAGGATCGCCACTATCTCTCGCAGAATTTTTTAGCTTTTTTTGATCGCGATTACCACCGTGTTGCGCGTTTGCATGTCGATAGTGGCTGGGTACCGGCAGACACCCGAGTGGAGGAGTTTGAGTCTTCAATCCGGACAGTCTGTGAACCTATATTCGAAAAACCCCTGGAAGAGATATCCTTCGGTCAGGTGCTTTTGCGACTCTTCCAGACTGCGCGGCGATTCAACATGGAGGTGCAGCCGCAGCTGGTGTTGTTGCAAAAAACGCTGCTCAATATAGAAGGGTTGGGTCGGCAACTTTATCCGCAACTGGATCTGTGGGCTACCGCCAGACCGATTCTGAAACACTGGATGATGCAGCAGTCCGGCCCGTCAGCGTTGTTGCGGGAAGTGCAGAGAAATATACCGGAGTGGGGACGCATGCTTCCGCAAATGCCAGGACTGGTGTATCAGTTTTTACAGAGCACGGACCAGGGGGTTGGGGATTTGCAGTCGTTGCAGAGTGGCTTCACTCCGTATCAAAATCGATCCGACCCCAAAGCGGGCCTGCACTGGGTGAAGGCAGTTATTTATGCGATTTGCGGCGCTACGCTGTTTGTGTCCGGTGTGCTGGTTGGCTTGCTTCAACGCGGTGAGCACCTGACAGTGGCCGGGTTGTCGCTCTGGGCCATATTACTTTTTGGCGGGGCTGTCTGGTGCGTGGCGCGCTCCCTGCGCCTTGCCGGACAATAGACTATTAACAGAACGCTTGTTAGTTATAGTTTAAGGTTTGACGTTTTTTTCCTGCTGCATCTTCTGTGTGATCTGTTGTAAAACTTTTGCCAGATCTGATTGATGCCTGAAATGAGTGTGCAATGCTTCCTCGCGATACTCGAGTTCCTGATCCAGCTCAAGTCGGAACCGGTAAAGCTGGCTGTTTAAATGGTACAGCCCGGTTTCAAAGCGCGCCGTTTCCTGTAGCAAACTGAGCGTGGTATTTTTTGCGTTCGGTAGTGGAACTTCAGCGTCGGCTGAATTATTCCGGTTTGTGCTTGTTGCCTCGCTTTGATCATTCGAATCCTCAACTTTTTTAGTTAATATCGGCACGCTATCCAGCGAAGTCGCCTCGTTAGCTGCGCGCAGTAGTCTGACATCAGTAACCATTAGCGCCTTGAACTTTCGCATCAGAGAAGTCAGGTCAGTGATTTTCTGATCCAGATCACTGCGAATGTCCCGCTGCAGATTATTCAGATCTCGACTCAGTATCTGTGACTTTTCTTTGCCGGGTTCAGAGGTATGATCCGACTGGGTGCCATCGAAGGATGGTTTTGGCATCTGGGAATCCGATAAGATATAAACATCGCGTGGCGGACCACGCCCATACCTTGCTATCGGCAACCTAATATAACGTTTGAATGTGATTATCCGGATGCGTTCACGTCAATGACCTGTCAACCGTGAATGTATCGCGAACCGTTGCGCGTTCTGCGACCATTTTTCACTGGCGTGCCCAGGTTGTCCCGGATTTTTCCTGGTAACTTAATGACTAAAAAATTATGAACTTGGTTGGTGGTTTTACTGAAAGTGAGTACATGGCACGGCTTAAGATTCTGCAACAGAACATGCAGCAGCAGGGTATTGATGCCGTTTTTTTTTCCACGGAACATGAAATTCGCTATTTCAGTGGTTTTTTTACCCAGTTCTGGCAAAGTCCGACGCGCCCGTGGTTTCTGGTGGTTCCGCAAGCTGGAAAACCGGTGGCGGTCATACCGACCATCGGCGAGCCCTTGATGAAACGCAGTGTAGTGGCTGACATCCACTGCTGGAGCTCCCCGCACCCGACCGATGATGGTGTATCGCTGTTGGCTGACACTCTGATTCAACTCGCTGGCAAACGCAGTAAAGTGGGTTTACTGAAAGGTAGAGAAACAGCGGTGCGCATGCCGATGGCAGATTATGAGGCGCTTCTGCGCCTGACAGGTGTGATCGAATACGTCGATGTGACTCGCATGATCCAATCACAGCGTCAGGTTAAATCGACAGCGGAAATAGACAAAATCACTGTGGCGTGTGATGCCGCTGGTGATGCATTTGATGCAGTGCCTGAGCAACTGGTCTGCGGTGATTCCCTGCGCGAAATATTTCGTCAGTTTAAACAGAGTTGTTTGTTCGCTGGTGCAGACGATGTCAGCTATCTGGTTGGATCGGCAGCAGCCGATGGTTATGACGATATCATTGCACCTCCTTCGGATGTGGCTACCTGTGAGGGTGATGTGCTTATACTCGATACGGGTTGTGTTTATGACGGCTATTTTTGTGATTACGATCGAAACTTTGCGTTCGGGCGTGCGGATGCGGCCACTCGATCTGCGTACGGGCGGGTCCATGAGTCAGTTGATCGCGCACTGTCTATTTTGCGGCCTGGCGTCACCTGTGCTCAACTGCACGCGGCAATGAACGAGGCTTTGGATCCCGGAGGGAGCTCAGATAGCGGGTCGGTTGGCCGTTTCGGTCATGGGCTCGGAACTCAGCTGACTGAAACACCGTCAATAACTTCGTGGGATCAAACTGAAATGCTTGAAGGAATGGTGATGACATTAGAGCCGGGACTTTCCTACGGAGATGGTAAAATAATGGTTCACGAGGAAAATGTAGTGATTGAAGCTAACGGTGCCAGACTATTAAGCAGGCGGGCGAGCCCGGAAATCGTTATCATCTGAGATAGCTATCTTAAACCGGCAGGCGTGCCGGAACTTTTAAAAAAAATACGTATGAAGCCATAGTGGAAGGGCGTCCCGATCCGGTGACGGGCCCGGATTTCAAATCCGGTGAGACGCGTCAGACGTGTTTGGTGGGTTCGACTCCCACGCTCTTCCGCCAGTTTTCGGCTTGAAAACCGGGGCCTGGTCGTCAGGTACCCTAAACAATCGATAATTGATGCAATTTCTGCTTTCGTCACAGACCCATAGCGTTCAAATACACAATTTAGGTGTCATTCCTCTGACGGATTGAATGATCGTTTGCCGGTGCAAATGTGCGGTGTCTATCAACCGCGTACTAATCCCTGCCTGCCGGTCAAGTTGTGTCGATGTTCGTCGCCAAAGCTACTAATCGATAACAAAATTTCCCGAGAGTATCTCGATTATGGCTCGATCCTCCGACTCGTTTTTTCTACTGGCGCTGCTGAAAGACAAGACTTTTCAGGCACGTGAAATTCGCCGGGTTATAGCGTTTGCAACGCTCTATCTTGTAATCACCACAGCACTACTGGGTATTTTTTATAACCAGATGCTGGGACAGCTGGTATCCGGAACGGCTCCCATGCTGTTTGTGTCTGAAGACATGAGTATGATCAATGAGCAGATTCCCAGTCTGAGCAGTGTGCTGGGCAGGTGGATACTGATCATGCTGGTCGTCAATGTGATCGTGACCAGTTTTATCAGTATTTATATCGTCCGCAAACTGGGGCAGCCGATTCTTGCGGTGAAACGAGCTTTGCGAGAGATAGGTGAAGGTAAACTCAACGTACGTCTGCGCGCCTCTGACGATCAGGAGTTTTCAGAAATATTCGATGCAGTGGAAAGTGCGGTATCGAGTATCAATGAACAGGTTGCAGCTGCAAAAAATGAAGTGCAGACTGCAAGGGAACTGCAAGAGCAGCCTACTCCGGATCAGGCGGCAATTTCATCCTCGTTGAGTAACTGCCAGCAGGCACTTGATTATTTCACTACTGAAGATGCGGCGCAGAAAGCTGCGTAGTTTTTGTTTGCCGACTGCGGAAGTGGACAACAACATGATCGCCTCAAACTATAAAATCGCCCCATTCAAATGCTCTGGTGTACGTGCCGGACTCAATACCAGAGCGGTGGCAAGAGGCTCGATGAGCCTGGCTTTAGTGTTCATGCTACTGGGCTGTGTGTCGACAGATGAATCTGAGAAAATTACCGTTCTGGATGATACCAACAACGGTTTGAAAGTCTCGCTGAGCGATTACCGGTTTGGAATCCAGGAGGTCGGTAGTCGTACACAGCAAGGGTTTGTTCTGACTAATGTCGGTGTTGACAGTTACCCTATAAACTCGGTAAGCATAGGTGGCGAGCAGTCCGGTGATTATCGAGCGACTGCAGAGGAAGGCAGGACACTCAACCCCGGTGAAAAGCTCAACGTCAATGTTTCATTTGAGCCTACTGGTGAAGGGCGTCGATTGGCGACACTCGACATAAATTACGATGTTATCCGCGGTGTGGGCTCCAACGCTGTTGAATTCCTCTACTACAATGCACGAACCCTGGAGAATTCCGGTGATATCGTAGCAGCATCCCAGGAGTATCGTCGCTATCTGGATGGCGGCAACACCACCGTTAACAAGCCACGCGCCATGATCAAGCTGTCATTGCTTGATGAGGCAGATATATACGGTATTGGCAAAGATTTTAATCTCTATAAAGAAGCGTTAAATCAGCGTGAAACCGGTGATATTGGTGGTGCTCTGCAGTCTCTGAATTTACTGCTTACGGAATATGGTGATAGTTACCTTGTTGATGACGCTAAATATATGCTTGGTTACATACAGCTTGTTGATCAGGGGGAATACGAAAAGTCCTATAATTCAATGCAGAGTTTGATTGATGATCATGCTAACAGTTCCTACGTGGATACTGCTTTGTACAGCCAGGGTCTCGCTGAATATGAAATGGGTAATATAGAACGCGCAGAGGAAATTTTTGTAGCGCTGCGCGATCGTCACACTGGAGTCAAGCTTGAACTATTCGAAATGAAGTGGCCCAAAGACAACTACGTATCACGTTTGTGGTTTGATAAAGCCGAAGAGCAGATTGAAACTTTGGAAAAGCAAAGTGCTGAATCCTGAAGCGGGAACACGGTACAGGTGCTACTGCTACTGCTACTGCTACTGTGCCTGCTGTACAAGCTTATAGGCGGTTTCGGTCATTTGTCGTGTATACCGGTGAATTTTCGGATGGGCAGGCATCCAGCCCGCCAGAAAGCGGTAGAAGTCGGCCCAGGCGATAGGGTAAATCGCTCTCCATTCAGTTTCCAGTTCGCGGACATCAATTTCGTTAATATCGCAGCAGCTGCTAAGCTCGGCAAAATAACAGTCGAGTAAATCCGCGGCATGGAGCTCACACGCTTGCTCGTCGAGACAACTTCCGATGAAGTAGGCAACGTCCTTCATTCCACACCCCTGGCCCACATATTGGAAATCTACTGCGGCTACCTGCTTGTTGTCGACTGAAAAACAAAAGTTTGCCACTTTGGCATCACCGTGCACGAGCGTTGTGTATTTGCATTGATTTAAGGCTGCGTCAAACTGACGGGCATACCGTTGTAGTTTAAGGTCGGTCATCGCTCTCAGTTCGTCTGGTCTGGTTGCCAGATGCCAGTAAGTACCGATTGGCCACAAGCCGGTCGCTTCAGTTTGCATGTGGTGTGCGTGGAACCTGGCCAGCCACTTGAGACACACCACCGCGGTGTTAAAGTCCAGTTGCTGATGTCTGATCGGGAAACCGCTGGCATCCAGATCTTCTAGAAGTATCCAGGTTTGGTTACCCGTGGTGTGGGTGGTGTAACATTTAGCCAGGCGGCTGCAACGACAGCGGTTATTCCAGTGATCGTACCAGTAGCGCTCGACTTCGTAGGAACGCAATTTTCTTTGCGTGGCAAAGTCTGTGTGCCAGCCTCTCGGATGACGTTCCGGATTTCCGGGGTCGATGTGCTTGACTATAAGGCTGTTACAGTCTGCACCGGTCAGCGATACACGAAATATTTCACCATATCCACTCCATAGTGACTGGATGGTTTCGTTTCGTACTGCACTTTCAGCACCGGTGGAGCGCAGCGCCAGCTGCTGCCAGATTTCACCCATAGTGTGACCGACCCTTACAGGTTGGTAGAATGATCGCCTCTCTTAATGAATTTCGCCGGCATCCTGCATTGCCTGCTTCAGTTGCTCAAAACTAAAACCTTCAGATCTGGCAGCTTCCAGTATTTTTGCCTCACGTCGACTGATCAGATCAATCGCAGCAGGCAGCTCGCTTACCGCTGCTGCGGGTATGACTACCGCTCCGTGTACATCCATGTGAATAATATCGTTGTTGGAGACGGACATATTGTGCACAGTGACATCGCCGGCAAAATCCACAAGATGCACATGGGCGTGGCTTGGCCCGACGCGGCCTGCGAGTAACTGAAATTCCGTTGCTGAATCAGGTAGATCACGCATGGACCCATTAGTGACGCAACCCCGTGCTCCGAGCCCCCGGTGAATGTGGGTATTAACTTCGCCCCAGAACGCTCCGAATCCGGGGGTGCTGTCGAGATCCTCAATTACTACGATTGAGGGTTTAAGACCGCTGGCGATGTATTCATAGTAATTGAGCCGGAGTGCTTTTGCCTCTTCCTCACTGCCGGGTGATGGTGCTGCAGCGCGAATTCGTGCAGTTCTCGCATAGCCGATTACCGGTGGAAGTTTTGCGTCGAAACAGACAAGTGGTTCGGTCGTAAAGCCGGTTGCACGTCGTTCCGGACAAACCAGTTCCAAACCGTTGCAGATGGTCGGGGTGTCCCATTGGGTAAGCTGCTGCAGATCGTCCGGGTTTACCGATGACATGTCCAGGAGTCCATAGTGATGATTTGAGAAGAATGCAATAAAGTTACAGAATATAGTGTCATTTGACTCCAGTATGGTCAAATAGAGGTTATGGTCTGAATTGCTTGCTGCGGTTGAATTGGAACTAAAAGATACATGAGCGAATTAAAAAAGGTAATTGTTACCGAGAAGCTCCATCCGGACGGTATGGCGTTACTCGATTGCAGAAATGATATTGATGTACATTATCTTGAAGGCGATGGAGTCTTGCTGACTACAGCCATTGAGGACGCTCATGCCGTACTGGTACGGACTATGTCGCTGCCGGAATCGATGTTAAACCGAGCGCAGAATCTTGAGGTTGTATCGCGCCATGGAGTGGGCTGTGACAACATCGATCTGGGGTATTTGTCGGCGCAGAACATTCCGGTAGCGATCGCTGTTGATTCCAATACCACTTCCGTAATTGAACATGTACTTATGATGATGCTCGTGTTGAATAAGCGTGCTATGGAATATAACCAACTGACTCGCGATGGTGGATTCAGCCAGCGTGGCTCGTTGCCGACCAGTGAGCTTGCCGGAAAGCATGTGCTGATAGTAGGCTTTGGTCGTATTGGAAAACGAGTTGCGGGTCTGTGCAAAGCCTTTGATATGCGGGTTACCGTAGCAGATATTATGCTCGACTTTAAAGCAGCAAGCAGATTGGGAGTAGAGACAGTTACTGATTTTCACGCAGAGCTTGCCGGTGCGGACTATCTGACTGTGCATGTACCTTTAGACAATAGTACGCGTGGCATGATCTCGCATGCGGAGCTCGCTGAGCTGCCGGGCCATAGCATTGTGATCAACTGCGCACGTGGTGGTGTTATAGATGAGAAAGCAATAGCGCAGGCGGTACGCAACGGAGGAATTGCAGGTTTCGGCAGTGATGTATTTACTACTGAGCCGCCCGACGCTGACAACCCGTTGCTGAATTTGCCTAATACTATTTTAACACCTCATAATGCTGCTGGAACTGCCGAAGGAATGCGGCGTATGGCTATGTACTCGGCACAGAATATTCTGGACCATATCGATGGCAAGCTCACCGGCGAACGGATAATAAACAGCGATGATCTGCGTTAATTATTTTTTTGTATATAGAGACCTACATGTGAGTTTTTACACAAAGCAGGTACCTCTGCAACCATTATCAGTATGGCTCAGCGGAATACCCGGAAGGTGAGCGGCAATAAAACGGTACATATCGGTAGCGGCGCGGGTTTTGCCGGAGACCGTTTTGATGCTGCCGTCGCTGTTGTTGATACCTTGTTGCAGTTTGACGGCCCCCGTTATCTTATTTATGAGGTGATGGGGGAGCGTACTCTTGCGATAGCGCAGCGTCTAAAAAAGGAAAATCCGCAAGCCGGATATTCCCCCTGGCTGGATATCTATTTACCGCAAGTGCTGAAAAAGTGCATCCGACACAAAATTAAAATCGTCGCAAATTTCGGTAATGCAAATCCGGCTGCGGCGGCTAGCCGAACTCTGGTTCTTGCAAAAGAACTGGGTATTGATTCCCTGCGCGTGGGTGTGGTGACTGGCGATGATCTGCTGGAGCGCATGTCACCGGAGCAGATATCCCACCTGTCGACAATAGAAGGTACCGATGTAAAAGATCGGGAATTACTGGCAGCCAATGCCTATATCGGTGCCAGGTCAGTGGCTGAGGCTATAGGACTGGGAGTAGACATCGTTCTGGTGGGCAGAACTACCGATGCAGCACTGGTGCTTGGTCCTTTAATGCACGAATTCGGCTGGACGCCTGACAATTATAGATGTCTGGCGGGCGGTACTCTGGCCGGACATGTACTGGAATGCGGTGGTCAGGTAACCGGAGGTTACTTTGCTGATCCGGGGCAAAAAGAAGTGCCCGATTTACACCGGCTGGGCTTTCCTATTGCCGAGGTCGATAGCAACGGAGAATTTACCATCTGCAAAGCTGAAAATACCGGTGGCATAGTTACCAAAGCCACTGTTACCGAGCAGATGCTGTACGAGATTCATAACCCCGGTGAGTATTTAACTCCTGATGTAACGCTTGATATTAATAATGTTTCGTTACACGAGATTGGTGCGGATCGCATTCGGGTAACTGGCGCTCAGGGCAAGGCACCACCCGACACTTTAAAGGTTACCCTGTCTGTTGATGGCGGCTGGCTGGGTGAGTCCGAAATAAGCTATGCAGGTGTAAACGCCCTGGCGCGAGCCAGGCTTGCTGCAACTATTGTACGAAAAAGGTTAGAGCACCTTGGCGTAGGGGAAACCTGTCGAATTGAAATTATCGGTAGCGGTGTTGTGCATGATAACGATCAGGGTTCGCTTTTTGATCCGAACGCCCTGTCAGCAGATGGTGAGTATCGCCTACGTCTGGCGGTACGAAGCCCGACAAAAGCCGGTGTGCAGAAACCTTGTGACGAGGTGCTTGCTCTCTACTGCTGCGGTCCTGCTGCTGGCGGTGGTGTTCGACAGTCCGTTACACCGCAGGTTTCTACTGCATCTATATTAATGGACCGGGGTCTGATAGAACCGGGAGTTACCGCGCGTGAGGTTAAGACTTGATGGTTTCAACTAAATTGCACACTATCGCTCACAGCCGCTCCGGCGATAAGGGTAATCGATCCAACCTTTCATTGATCTGTTACCAGATGGATCATTACCCGTACGTGCAGCAACAAATAACAGAAGGGCGGGTGCTGGAGTTGTTTGCACACAAAGGTGCAAGCAACGTTACACGATACGAACTACCCAATCTTCTTGCTTTTAATTACGTTATAGATGACGTACTGGAGGGGGGAGTAAATGACAGTCTTTGTCTTGATAGTCATGGCAAAACATTATCTTCACTTTTGTTGGGCTTAACGATCGAGCTACCCACTCTATAAACGCAAATTTCTGATATTGGCCAATAGTCTCACGGGGTGCCTGTCTGTCCTGGTGTGGCGCATTTTTGTCATATACAAGTTTCCGCCCGCATACTATTGATGCAGGTCATTAAGTGCCTGTGCCAGACGTTCAACATCTTCAGAAGAATTGTAGTGACTGAAACTGACACGCAAAACACCATCATCGGTGTCTTTTATCCCTGCTTTTTTCAGCAGTCGCATGGCGTAGAAGTGACCGTGGCCGGCACAAATATCTTTGGATGCCAACATTTCTGACATAGCCCGGGAGCTGTGCTTTTCCGATACCATAGCAATGTTTGCTTCGCGCCCGTTGTGGTGTGTGTTGCCTATGACTCGTAACGGCAGTCTGGTGATGGTGTCGAGTAATTGTGCACAGAGATCGGATTCGTGAGCTTTCATCAATGCCGAGACTTTCTGCGTTTTTAAGAAAAGGGAAGTATTGGCGTCTCCGAGATGGTGAGCGTAGCTGTTGCTGAAATACTCACCGAGCCCGTCCAGAGCGGCAATTGCAGCGTGATCAGGGCCAGCGGCGTCGAAGCGTTTTTGTGCAAATGGTTGATTGAAATAGTGGCACTGCGGATCGAGATATTGTGCAAAATCTTCTGCAATGTACATAACACCTAAATGTGTAGCGTAGGTTTTATAAGTACTGAAGCAATATGCGTCTGGTTTTAAAGCCGGAATATCCGGCCATTGATGTGGAGCGCAGGAAACTCCGTCGACTATGACGCGAGTTCCATTCTGGCGACACAGTCTTACTACTTCCTCCACCGGATTTATTGTGCCGACAATATTCGAGCTATGAGTAAGGCAGACAATAGCCGTGGATTTAGCCAGCAGATTCTCAAAATCACTAATGTGTAGTTCGCCTGTTGCCGCGTCGACCGGCCATAATCGCAGTGTTGCCTTGTTGCGCTGACAGAGGCGCTCCCACGCACCGATATTGGACTCGTGATCCTGTTCGGTAACAATAACTTCAGTATCACTACTAATGAGACGGCTGCAGGCGTGTGCCAGAGTATTGAAATTTTGTGTAGTTGATGGTCCAAGGGTGATTGTTTGAGAGGGCACGCCCAGCAGATCTGCCATTGTCTGTCTGCCAGCGTCCATTTGCTTTCCGGCATTTTTCGCGATTTCGCAGTAGCCATAGGGCTGTACCTTGTTTGAGCGATAAAAATGCGTCAATTTGTCCAATACGGGCCCGGCGACGTAGCTGCCGCCGGCATTTTCAAAAAAGGCGGTTTTTGCAGCTAGTGGTTCTGCAAATGCAGGGAAGCAGGAACGAATGAAGTCAATGTCGAGGTGGTTGTTATGGTTGCCGGACATGAGCATCTCTTATTTAGGTAAATGCTGAATATACATGAATAGTGGTATCGGGATTTCAGCAGGCCGAAGATCTGCTGTAGTGATACGGCTTGCATCCCGGTGGCAGGCAGATTACAACAGTAAAAAATACCGCGGGAACTAGCAGATGACAAACTACCAGCGCAAAATAAACCCCGGTTTTCGGCCGGACAACACACCGATTGACAACGACAGGATAGAAATAGGTCCAACGCCACTGGCGTTTGCCGAGTGGCAGGATGCCGGTATCGAGTGTCCGGATGTTCCGGCCATGCGGCAGTATCGTTGGGAGAAACTCACGCGCGCTATAGTTGAACGTGGTCTGGGCGGATTGCTTATGTACGACCCGTTAAATGTGCGTTACGCGACTGACACGACTAATATGCAGTTATGGTGTGCGCATAATCCCTGTCGAGCCTGTCTGCTGCTGGCGGATGGACACATGGTTATCTGGGAGTATGGTGCGCTTCCCTATATGTCGCAATTTAATCCATTAGTCAAAGAAGTCAGAGGTGGCGGATCTTTTTTCTATTTTGCCACGGGCAGTCGTACAGAAGAAAAAGCCGCGGCATTTGCCGGTGTTGTTGATGAACTTCTTCGTGAACATTGTGGTGACAATCGACGGCTCGCGGTAGATAAAATCCAGATCGCCGGATTGCAGGCATTGGAAAAACAGGGCATTGTGGTTTGTGATGGAGAAGAAGTTACCGAGAGAACACGAGCTGTAAAGGGCTCTGAAGAAATCAAGGCAATGCGATGTGCCATGTATTCCTGTGAGCAGTCAATAAAGGCGATGCGTGAGGCAGCGCTGCCGGGTAAAACTGAAAACGATGTGTGGGCAGAGTTACATAAAGAAAATATACGCCGCGGAGGAGAATGGATTGAAACCCGGATTCTAAGCAGCGGCCCGCGTACCAATCCCTGGTTTCAGGAATGTGGTCCGCGGGTTATCCGGAATAATGAACTACTGGCCTTTGATACGGATCTTGTCGGCTGTTATGGCATGTGTGCAGATATTTCCCGAACGTGGTTTATAGGCGATGGTGAACCCAGTGACGAACAACGTCGACTGCACCGGATTGCGCATGATCATATAACCGAAAATACCCAGCTACTTCGACCGGGTCTGAGTTTTGAGGAACTATGCAATATGGGACATCAGCTTCCAGCGGAGTTTGTAGCACAGCGCTACGGGTCTAAATATCATGGTGTAGGGCTGTGTGATGAATGGCCCTCGATCAAGTACCCTGTTGACTGGCATGAGCGCGGTTACAATGGAGTACTGGAGCCAGGTATGATGTTATGTGTTGAAGTCTATATAGGTGCCGTAGGCGGTGCTGATGGCATTAAACTGGAAGATCAGGTATTGATTACCGAGACCGGAGTGGAAAACCTTACCAGCTGCCCGTTTGATGAGAAATTAATGTAGCACTAGCGATATAGCGCATTGGCCAGCCTACCCAGGAAATCATCGCAACGCTGGATTTCACTGAGCGCAATATATTCATCAGGCTTATGGGCTTGCTGAATATTTCCAGGGCCCATTACTATGGTGGGAATATTCAGTTGTTCAGAGAACAGACCTCCTTCGGTACCGAAAGTCACTTTGCCTGTGCGGTTTGCGCCACTCAGCTCCGTGACGAACTGAACTACTTCACTGTCAGTGGGGGTACTCAGTGCCGGATAGCTATTGTCTATAGTGACGGTTATGTTGGCGGCCGGAAATTCCTGCTGATGTCCTGCGACGATCGTTGCGGCACGCTGGCGTAGCTCTGCCACAAACTCTTCCGGCTGATCCTCCGGCAGGTGACGTATTTCGAACTTAAATTCGCAATGGTTGGGCACAATGTTCAACGCGGTCCCACCTTCAATGACGCCGACATGCACTGTGGTGTGGGTGACATCGTATTCGTCGTCGTGGCAGCCCTGCAGAATTATTTTTTCCTGTATTTCGCGAAAGGCAGTGATCATGTCGGTGGCAAGATAAATTGCATTTAACCCTTGCGGGGCCAGACTTGAGTGGCACTCCACACCGGTACAGCAGACGCGCCCTGCAGTTTTTCCCTTATGGGCAACAACCGGCTGCATGCATGTGGGTTCACCGACAATGCAGAACTTTGGTTTTACTGCGGAGTGACTGAGCATATCGAGTAGTCTTCGTACGCCGATACAGCCTACTTCCTCATCGTAGCTGAAGGCGAGGTGCAGCGGCGTTATCAGTCTGTCTGTATCGATTGCTGCAACCATTGCTAGCGCACAGGCAATAAACCCCTTCATATCTGCACTGCCGCGCCCGTACAGCAATCCATCTTCTTCTCTCATGGTAAATGGATCGTGGCTCCAGATCTGTCCGCTCACAGGGACCACATCGGTGTGACCGGACAGCATGACACCGGATTTATTGCGAGGGCCGATTACTGCATAGAGATTTGCTTTGGTTTGCTCATCGTTATGTATCAGCTGGCTTGAAATACCGTAGCTTTGCAGGTAGCTCTGAATAAACTCAATGAGCGCCAGATTGCTGTCGCGGCTGATGGTTGGGAAACTGAGCAATTTTTCCAGCAGAGCAATACTTTGCATAGTAGTGGGTTATCCGTCCAGAATTGAATCGTATGGTTTAATGCGTCGACTTGGGTCGGGTCGCTTTAGTTTATACAATACTCTGGAAATTACATTGAGGCGGCGGATTTACGTTCCGCGGTGCCGGAGAAAAATATGCAATCAATTATTGTCTGCGCATTGTATAAATTTGTGCGTCTGGAGAATTATCTGCAAATACGCGATCCGTTGCTGGAGTTGATGCTGGAGCTCAGGGTACGCGGCACTTTGCTATTAGCCAGAGAAGGCATAAACGGTACTATTGCTGGCGAAAGAGCCGGTATAGATTCGTTACTAAAGTGGTTGCGTGCACAGCCCGGGCTTGAAGATCTTGATTGCAAAGAATCGATAACAAGTGAATCACCTTTCAAGCGTTCCCGGGTGAAAATTAAAAAAGAAATTGTAACGATGGGTGTTGAAGGACTGGATCCAGTGCAGTCGGCGGGTACTTACGTAGCACCAAAAGACTGGAATGCACTGATTTCAGATCCGGATGTTCTGTTGATCGATACCCGTAACGATTACGAGTGTGAGGTGGGTAGTTTTGAAGGCGCTGTGAATCCGCACACTGCGAGTTTTCGGGATTTTCCGGCCTATGTCGAAAAATCTCTTCAGGGGAAAGTCAGTAAAACAACGAAAGTAGCCATGTTTTGTACAGGTGGTATACGCTGTGAAAAATCGACAGCTTATCTGCGATCTAACGGGTTCAGCGAGGTGTATCACCTGCAAGGCGGGATTCTTAAGTATCTCGAAGAAGTTCCACTGGAAGATTCAATGTGGGAGGGTGAGTGCTTTGTGTTTGATGAACGGGTGACTGTAAATCATCAGCTGGAAAAAGGCAGTTATGATCAGTGCCATGCCTGCCGCCGACCTATCACCGAGACTGATAAAAACAGCGAGCTCTACAATAGAGGAGTGAGTTGTCCACATTGCTACCATACGACAAGCGAAGAAGACAAAGCCCGTTTTTTACAACGTGAAAAACAAATGAAATTGGCCAGAGTACGGGGAGAAGCGCACATGGGAGAGGAGGCTAGAGAAGAATTGATGCTAAAACGCCAGTCGCGTCTGGAGCCCGGTAGTTAGTGCTCGTCCATCAACCGGGGCGTAGCGGGGATCATTCAGGTGCGTGAGAATTCGCCTCCCTCATGTGGGCGTTTAGTCATTCTAAATAACTATGTGGTCGGTGAAAGATCGCGTGTCCTGAGGGATCTGCGGTAGCGCTGGTTTATGGATGGGCACTGGTTAGTGAGTCATACTGTAGATCATATAATTGACGCCGAGTCGATAGGCAGTGGAGGTATATTCAGAGGCATATTCTTCCATGTCTGCATGTTCCCAGGCATCTCCGAGATCAACGTTCCAGTTGATCATAACCATCACTCTATCTTCATCGTCCAATATCGCGCGCCAGGCGGGTTGTTGTCGTGATGTATTACTTTCTATTACACCACCTCCTTTTGTCATCGGCTTTTCCCAGGTGGCGCCGTTGTTCAGGCAAAGTGCTCGCAGCCCCGGAATCTGGACAAACCTGTCTATGTCAAAGTGCACATGGAAGACTTCGTGTTCCTTAGGAATATCAACGATTTCTCGATCCGGAAATACCTTTCCCATCCACTCTGCAAATTTCTCCCATTGGTAGCTGCCGTGAAAATCGTCTACCAGTAAAAATCCACCTCGTAAAAGATACTCACGTAAGCGCAGCGATTCGAAGTCTGAGAATGCAGCAAAGCCTGCTTCGACCATATAGAGCGCAGGGTAGTCAAAGATAGCTGAATCCATTAGAGAAATGCTTTGAGATTGTCCCTTTAGATTGATACGGGTCATGCGCTTAAGGGCTGAAATAAAGTGCGGGTCGGAATCTGAACAATCAGCCTGCCAGTGGGGAAAGCCGACGTAGTCTCCCAGTTCATGTACAGCAAGGGGGTTGTCGGCAAAAATCAGACGGGAGAATGTAAATTCATAACGTGGTACGGCATCCACAATTAACGGGCAGACCGGGCGCTGCGGGGCAACGCAGATTCCCTGCTGTGCCAGGGCATTTGAAACGGGAAATAGTATAAATAACATGCTCCATAGAGCAACAATCCGGTGTTTCATTGTGAGGTACTCACATTCAGGTGGGCCCAAACCGGGTTAGAAAACATAATGTAGACGGGTAGTTTAATAGACGGAAGTTTAGTGCCAAAAGTTGTCTCATTGGTGTTTCTTGCTACCGGGTCACGCCGCCTCTCTATGCAAACAGGCTCTGGAACTTCGTCATAATACCGCTGATTGAATCTCCCATAGCAAACTTGTTAAGTATCATGTTGTCAAAATTGTTAAGAATCGGGTTCTTGTGGTTTCCAGCTGATCCGACTGACTGAGGTAAGATAATCTGGAGAGAGATTTCTGTTGTTAATTAGTGTTCAGAGAGTCTGCAATGCTGGTATTGGTAGAGTTCGCCCAGAATTTCACGCCTGACTTCGGTAACTGATTCTTAAGTGTATTAAGTATTTATCCCCGAATTGTGATGTCGTAGGTGCTCCTGGCGCAATTACTATTGTAAATGGAAAATGCTGGTTTTCAGCGAATTTCGACTATGTTAAATTATGTGTCGCAGTGCGGTGCCTCCACAGAAGAGGTATTTCACAGAAGAGGAATTGCGGAGCAGTCAAGACGTTGCAGGGAACAACTACACAATAAAGTTATAAAAGAAGGTACAAGGTGGCAAAATCAATTGGTAAAGTAAAATGGTTCGACAATGCTAAAGGCTACGGATTCATTTTAAACGAAGCAGAAGAGGACGTATTTGTTCACTATCGGGCAATTATGGGTGAAGGTTACAAGTCTTTAAACGAAGGTGAGGAAGTAGAATTTATCCAGACCCGTAGTGAAAAAGGCTGGCAGGCAGCAGAAGTGAGCCGAATGGAATTAGCCTGATAACTGTCTCGGATCCGGAGTAAATTTATCTCCGGTATCCAATTTCCCGTTGTTTTTTCGAGTGCGTGTATAGTTGCGCGCCAATATTCTGGCAAATATACCGGGTCGGGTTTCCGCAATGGAAAACCCCGTGTGTGTAGCGTACTCTGTTTTGACGTAGACACTCTAGTATTAAACTGTGGCCCGAAATCTCCTCTATAGCAATGATAAAAGATCCGGGTATCCGTCTTCCTGGTATGCAGCCACGGCGTTGACGACTCCGGAATGTCCGTCGCTAGCTGACTCTGTAAGTTGTGATATCTGCATTGTAGGAGCGGGATTTACGGGTTTGTCGGCAGCGTTGTGCCTGCTGGAGCGCGGTTACAATGTCGTGTTGCTTGATGCTCACCGGGTTGGTTGGGGGGCTTCGGGGCGTAACGGCGGCCAGCTAGGATCGGGGCAGCGACTTGATCAGAGTGATCTGGAAGCAGCATATGGTATGGAGCAGGCGATGGCTCTCTGGAAGCTTGCGGAGAATGCCAAGCAGCTGGTTAGTCAGCTAATTGAACAACACAACATTGACTGTGACTACGTACCGGGAATTATTCACGCTGATCACAAACCCGGGTTTGCCTCTTCGACAAAAGCCTATGTGGAGAAATTAACCGGACTCTACAACTATAAAGAAATCGAATATATCGATCGCCCGGCTCTGGGGGCCCTGATTGGTTCTGATGCGTACTATTGCGGCTCAGTGGATAGAGGATCGGGTCACTTACATCCGCTGAAATACGTACTCGGACTGGCAAATGCCGCCACAAATGCGGGCTTGCATTTGTACGAAAGAAGTGAGGTTGTCGGGGTGTCGGCGTCTGCTGATAACAAACGGGTCGTGGTGAAGACGGCTGCCGGTCAGGTAACAGCGCAACAGGTATTACTCGGGTGCAACGGCTATCTGGGAAACCTGCAACCAAAGGTGGCGGCACATGTAATGCCCATCAATAATTATATTATTGCAACCGAACCATTGCCACAATCGCTCTATGAGACAATTCTGCCGGAGAATATGGCGGTAGCAGATTCCAGGTTTGTCGTGAATTACTTTCGAAAAAGTGCGGATAGAAGGTTATTGTTTGGTGGCAGAGAAAGCTATGGTTACCAGTTCCCCGAAGATATAAAATCATTTGTACGGACTGCGATGCTTGCGATCTATCCGCAGTTGGACAAGACAAAAATAGATTACGGGTGGGGTGGTACACTCGCAATAACAATGAATCGAATGCCGTATCTTAAGACGGTTGCTCCTAATGTTGTCAGTGCTTCCGGTTACTCGGGGCACGGCGTTGGAATGGCTACGCTGGCGGGACGATTAGCTGCAGAGAGCATGGCCGGTAATCTGGAACGCTTTGATGTGTTGTCGCAGTTGCGACACAGAAAATTTCCCGGCGGTGTTGCATTGCGATCGCCATTAATGAAGCTCGGAATGCTGTACTACATGTTGCGGGATCGCTTGTAGCGGATTTATCGTAACTGAAAATTTTTGTTCACTTCTGCGTTTACAATCGAATACTATATAGAAATTTAATGTATCAGGCAGTACTAAGTACTTCGAGTTTGGCATAGGCCATAACCAGCCATTTTCCACCTACGTCTTCAAAATTTATATATACCCGGGCGTGTGCTCCCTGGCCTTCATAGTCGGTAACAGTGCCTTCGCCGAATTTACTGTGACGGACTCTTTGTCCGACAGTTACACCGGTTTTGTTTTCTTCCCGTATGGAAGTTGCTTTGCGCTGTGGTGTAATCTGCATTGGTCGGGTAACTTTGGTACGGGGGCGAATTTCCTGCAGATGCTCGGTGGGTATTTCTCTGATGAATTTGGATGGGGGGCTAAAGTGATCTCTGCCGTACAGGCGGCGATGTTCTGCCATCGTTAAATAGAGTTTGCGTTCGGCTCGTGTTATGCCGACGTAACAAAGCCTTCTTTCCTCGTCAATTTTCCCGCTCTCTTCTATTGAGCGCTGACTGGGAAACAGACCTTGTTCCATACCGGTGATAAATACCACAGGAAACTCCAGACCTTTGGCTGAATGCAGCGTCATCAGTTGTACGCAGTCCTCCCATTCACTGCCTTGATTCTCACCTGCCTCCAGAGCTGCGTGCGAGAGGAACGCATCGAGCGGTGTCATTTCGGGCATGTCTTCAGGGGCTTCGGGTGGGCTTGCGGCGGCTCCAACCAGTTCCTGCAGATTTTCTACGCGAGCTTCGCCTTTGTCACTGCGATCTTTTTTATAGTGTGCCATTAGTCCGCTGTGCTCGATGACATGCTCTACCATGGCATCGAGTGAGAGATCGCGGGTTTCCTGCTGCAGTTTTATGATTAACTCCATGAAGCTACCTACGGCTTTTGAAGCGCGACCTTTCAGCGCGTTGGCAGCCAGTATTTCGGCGCTCGCATGCCACAGCGATACGCCTGCTTCGTTTGCTACAGTTCGAATTTGAGTCAGAGTTTTGTCACCGATACCGCGCGGCGGATGGTTGACGACTCGTTCAAATGAAATGTCATCGTCGGCGAGACTGATCAGACGCAGGTAGGCGAGCGCGTCTTTTATTTCCATGCGTTCGAAAAATCGCATACCGCCATATACCCGATAGGGCAGGCCGCTGCGAAAAAGCGCTTCTTCCAGTACACGGGACTGCGCATTGGAGCGGTAGAGTATGGCCGCTTCAGAACGACTGCCGCCGTCGTTGATGTGATCCATAATCCGTTCTATAACGAAATTAGCTTCGTCACCTTCATTGTAGGCACTGTAAAAGGTAATTGGATCGCCGTCGCCAATATCGGTCCAGAGATTTTTCCCAAGGCGGTCCTGGTTGTTTTCGATAAGGGAATTGGCCGCTTTGAGAATTGTGCCGGTTGAGCGGTAGTTGCGCTCAAGACGAATGATGCGAGTGCCTGGAAAATCGTTGGAGAAATTTAAAATGTTCTCAACTTTTGCTCCACGCCAGCCATAAATGGATTGATCGTCGTCGCCAACCGCAAAAACGCATCCTCTGTCTCCAGCCAGCAGTCTAAGCCAGGCGTATTGAATTGTGTTGGTGTCCTGGAACTCATCGACAAGAATATGCTGAAAACGATGTTGATAGTGTTGTAGTAATGCATCGTTGTCACGCAGTGTTTCCAGTGCTCGCAGCAGCAGCTCGGCGAAATCGACTGCACCGGCCAGATCGCAGGCTTTCTGATAAGCTGCGTATATGGCAATAAGCTGTTGCTCGGTCGGATCACCTGCATCGCGAATATGCTGGGGTCTGAGACCTTCGTCTTTTTTGGCATTGATGTACCACATGGCGGTTCTTGGAGGCCAGCGAGTCTCGTCGAGATCGAGACTGCGGATTGAACGCTGCACCATGCGTTTTTGATCTTCACTGTCAAGAATGTGGAATGCCTGTGGCAGATTCGCCTCTTTCCAGTGCATTCGCAGAAATCGGTGTGAGAGCCCGTGAAAGGTACCGACCCACATCGGGCCGATAGAGCTGTTCAGTAACTGCTGCACTCGTGAGCGCATCTCACCAGCGGCTTTGTTGGTGAATGTTACCGCCAGTACGCCAAACGGTGAAATGCCTTCCACCTGGTTAAGCCAGGCAATACGATGCGTCAGTACGCGTGTTTTCCCGCTGCCAGCACCCGCTTGTATCAAAAGCGGGCCACTTTCGGCGGTTACCGCTTCACGCTGTTCAGTATTCAGGGATTCGATTATATGAGAGACATCCATTTTGCCTATTTTACCAGAATAATACTGTCTATCGATTCATTCGAGCGATGTTTCGAACACAATTTCACTGCCGGCATCCGGCTGCGTTAACTTGACGTACAGCGGAAGATTTTTCACGCAGGCTGATTCGCTGTTGCTGTTAGTCGGGATGGCACATTGGCTGCATTAGCTGTGTACCGTTCTGCGTCTTTGCAGGCGATCAGGCTTAAGGCATATGTTGAAATCCCATACTGTGAGGCATCCTCTGCGAGTACTCAGATTCGTGGTAACGGGGCTGGCTCTGTTGACCACCAGTGTCTCGCAGCTGGCTGTAGCTGATCCGCTCATTCAGCAGTTTCTACTGCAGGAGTTGTCACCGGCTGCAGCAGGTGAAAGTTCGACAAATAAACCTCCCATGGCAGCAGCAGCGCAAGACCCGTTGCACGAAGTTCAGAAATCGATGGTGGCGGTCAAAGCGAGTATTAGCAATATCGCGCGGACTGCGGCTAGTTTTGGGCTGGAGCGGCAGGGCAACGGCATAATAATCGATGCAAATGGTCTGATTGTGACTGCCGGGTACGTTATCGCTGAGGCATCCTCTTTGACGGTAACTTTCTCTGACGCTACGACGGTTGCTGCTGAAATTATTGCCTATGACGAAAGTATCGGGTTGGGATTAATTCGCGCACAAACCAGCATACCCACTACACCGATCAAACTGGGAGACTCAGCCAAGCTCAAGGTAAATGAGCGAGCTCTTATTCTACCGGCGCTGGGCGAAGGCGATGCAAAGCCAGTCCAAATTGGTAAGCTCAAACAATTTACAGGTGGATGGGAGTATGTTTTGGACAATGCGATTCACACTTATCCACCGAGTACCAGTTTCAGCGGTGCGGCGTTACTTTCCGACAAAGCCGAACTTCTGGGTGTCGGTGCGCTGGTTACGATCGACATCGATATAGATCCCAAGGTCAGGGTGCCGGGTAATATTTTTATTCCAGTTAATACGCTAACTGGCGTGTTGGGTGAGCTAATGGTAGCAGGGCGATCCAGTGAGTCGATCCGACCCTGGCTTGGATTGGAGTTGAAGGAAACAAAGCGGGGTATTGTCGTCGGTGCAGTAACAAATGATGGTCCGGCCTCGCAATCAGGTATTAAAGCGGGTGATGTAGTGGTGGCGGTAGATCAGGCTAAAGTCTCAGGACTAACCCAGTTGTATAGAAAAATCTGGACGGACTTCGAGCCGGGAGAACAGATTCATTTACTCATTCTTCGAGACAGCCAGTATGCGAACGTTCCCGTAGCATCGGTAGATCAGCAAGAATGGTTAAAGCTCGAGCAGAATAGGGATACTGCTATTACTGAATTGACCAAATAGGTCAGCGATGGTTTGATTTTGTCACGGCTTGGTGATTGTCAGAGAATGTGGATCGCTGTGAAGATGTGAAGTATTGAGTCAGATATTGCAGTCGATATTCGCGAATAGAAATTTATTATTCAGCTGTATTGATTCCGGTAACTGGCCAAACCAAACATCCGTTGTAGATCATTCATTTTCGGCAGCCGCTCAGGTGACAATTCTCCATCGGTTATTACGAATGTAAAATATGCAGCTCTATTTTTCTCTGCTGACAATTGTGATGTTAGCGTTTTGTATTACTTTTGGTCTGTCTATCAGATCTTTGCTTGCTGAGAAGTCGCTTCGCAGGTATTGGACCGTTTGTGTCGCCGCCGCGGGTGCTGTTGCGCTCGCAATATTCAGCGGAGTTTTTGTAGGCGGCAACAGTTTGGTTGCGAGCGCGTCTATGTTGCTGATGTTTGCGGTTAGTGTTCTGCTGCTCGGTCAGTTGTGGGTTGTTAAGCGATCCCTCATATATATGAAAAATATTCATAGTATAAACGGCGTCAGTATTATTGACCCCCTTACAGGCGTTTACAACCGCTTTTATCTCGAGCAAAGGCTAACGACAGAGATAGCTCGATCACATCGCTACAACACACCTTTGGCTTTAATTGCAGTAGAAATTGATGAATTTAAGCTGTTTGTGGACGAATTTGGTCACCAGCTTGGTGAAATGGCAGTGCAAAAGTTGTCCGACAAGTTTGTTTCAATGCTACGCGAGACAGATGTTGTGGTGCGTTACGCAGACGGTCAATTTATCCTTATGTTGCCGGATACACCGGAAGGTAATACGCAAGGGCTGCTGGATCGCATAGAAACTGCGGTTTGCGGGATGGTAGTTGTTACCGGAGCCGGGGTAGAGAGTTCAATTAAAATCAATTCAAACTTTGGTTTGTCGCACTGTGTCATTGGTACTCAGAATGCTGCAGAGCTTATAGATGCCGCATTTAGATCAATGTATACCAATAACAGATTTTCCTGTGAATCTGATATTGTTGAATCAATCGGGGTTGTCGGGTAGCTGAATGGAATCCTGCTTATCGCCGGGATCGCTTAATTGTAAAAAAATATGTCTGAATTCGGGTCTGGAAAGCGCATGAATTCGCGCATTTTAACGGAGCATTTCGCCGAAAATAAAAGAATGTAAACCAGCATGAAAATCCAATTAACAGTGATACACTTGCATAGTGTTGAAAACTATGCATTCTAAATTCTTTGTTGAGATTTGGAACTATCCAGATAGGAGATAATCATGAAGGCTATATTAAAGAAGAGCTCGGCTGCAGAACCGTTTAGTTTTTCATTTATAAATGAACAGGGAAAAATGGTTTTACGCAGTGAAAATTACAAGGCTAAAGATAGCGCTAACAAAGGTATAAATTCGGTTAAAAAGAATTGTACTGAAGACAGGCGCTACGTGTTGAAAGAGTCTTCAAATGGTATGTATTTCTTTAACATAAAATCCGCTAACGGACAGGTTGTGGCTACCAGTGCAATGTTTCCATCAGAGCAGGATAGAAGTGAAGCAATAAACTATGTGAAAAGAGACGCACCCGGGTGCGAGGTAGAAGAGCAACTGGGTGGGTGAATAAGCAGTGCATTTCGCTGGATTCAACTACATTACCGGCAAGTTGTTTTTAATAAAAGATCGAATTGATTCAGGATACAGTTTCAAACTAAAGAGCTAGCCGGGCTGCAGGTAGTTTAATACCTGCAATGCCCTGGCTATAAATATAGGGAGCCTGAATTCCCATCTTGCTTGGTATATATCACTGGCCATATTTGAAAGAGACACCCCGTGATGCAATAGGTGATCAGGCGTCGGGGAATTGGTAATCGCTGAAATCCAACCGCAGTTGTAGCTTGTTTAGTTTACCGGTGGCGCCGTGCGGTAATTCGTCGACAAAGACCACGTCGTTTGGAATTTGCCATTTGGCCAGGCCGGTAGCCAGATGATCCAGTAGCTCTTGCTTTTCGATTGTTGCCCCTTTCTCCTTTACCGCTACAACCAGAGGTCTTTCGTCCCATTTCGGGTGTGGGATTGCGATAACCGCCGCTTCGGCGATGGCGCTGTGTCCGACGGCCATATTTTCGAGTTCAATCGAACTTATCCATTCGCCGCCCGACTTTATAACATCCTTGGTGCGGTCAGTAATCATCATGTATCCATCATGGTCAATAGTGGCAACATCACCGGTGTCGAACCAGTTGTCATCGGCGACCGGGTCCTGGCTGTCGTCATTAAAATAACCTGATGTCACCCAGTGACCACGGGCCTGAAGTTTTCCGAAAGCTACACCGTCGTGTGGTAGCACTTTGTTTTCGTCATCTACGATGCGGATATCGATTCCGAACACGGATTTGCCTTGCTTGAGCTTGATTGGCAACTGCGCTTCGTAGTCGAGATCCTGCAAGTGCGGCATGAGAAAATTGAGTGTCCCGAGCGGACTGGTTTCAGTCATCCCCCAGGCATGTATAACGCTAACGTCGTAGTCCTGTTCAAATGAACGGATCATTGCTTCGGGTACTGCCGAGCCGCCGATGACTACTCTTTTCATATGCGGCAGGGTGGCGCCGCTTTCCCGTAAAAAGCCGGTCAGCATCATCCAGATTGTGGGTACGGCCAGAGATAGAGTACATTTTTCTTCATCGAGTAATTGATGAATAGAAGCACCGTCCATCGCAGGCCCGGGTAATACTAGTTTGCAGCCATTCATCGGTGCGGCGTAAGTGACGCCCCAGGAATTTACGTGAAATTGAGGGACTACCAGAAGGATTGAGTCGTTACCGGACAAACCCAGGCCATTCGGAACGGATGCCCCCAGTGCGTGAATTAGACTGGATCGGTGTGAGTAGACAACGCCTTTAGGGTTTCCAGTCGTGCCTGAGGTGTAGCAGATGCTGGAGGCGGCAGTTTCGTCAAACTCCGGCCATTGATAATTTTCATCACCCTGCTCAAGTAGTTCTTCGTAACAGAGTACATTTTTCAGCTTTGTTTGCGGCATATTCTCCCGATCAGTCATGATCACGAAGTGTTCAATATTCGGTAGCTGGTCTGCCAGACCCTCGAGCAGCGGAACAAAAGTGAGATCGGTGAATATCACTTTATCGCCTGCATGGTCGATTACGTAGATGAGCTGCTCGGCAAATAGTCTGGGGTTTACCGTGTGCAGTACCGCACCACTGCCTGATACGCCGAAGTAGAGCTCCATGTGCCGGTAACCGTTCCAGGCGAGTGTTCCAACCCGATCTCCGGGCTCGATCCCGAGTTTGGCCAGCGCGTCGGCAATGCACCGTGCCCTGCGCCCCATCTGCTGATAGTTATAGCGATGGATGGGGCCTTCGGTGGTTCGGGATACTACTTCGACATTGGGGTACCAGCGTTCTGCAAATTCGAGAATGCTGGAAATCATCAGCGGGTGATGCTGCATCAAACCCTGGAACATGTTTTCTCCGGAGACGTTGTTGAAGTCGTGAAGATAGCAAATTCGGGCTATCTATTCAGTTCAATGTGGACGCCCCGGAGTATTCCTTAGCTCTGGTTAACCCTGCCGGCTGAGGATTGTCAGACCTTTAAGCAGATTGAGTGCTTCATTTAACTGGTAGTCATCTTCAGCGAGGTTTGCGCTTGATTTCGATTTTTCCTTTTCAGGTTTTTTCTCGTCACCGTCTTCCGGATTACTGAGGTGGCCTGACAGACTGGATTCCGTAATGGGCTCAATTCCGGATTCTTCACGTTTCGCAACACGCAGGTTGCCGGTAACGATATCCGGATCGATGCCTTCTGCTTGAATTGATCGGCCGGACGGTGTGTAGTAACGAGCAGTCGTTAGCTTAACAGCGCCCCCGTTTGCCAGATTCTGGATCGTCTGTACAGAACCTTTACCGAAGGTTTTGTTACCCATAACCACGCCGCGCCCATGGTCCTGCATGGCGCCGGCAACAATTTCAGAAGCCGAAGCCGAGCCGCCGTTTACCAGAATCACCAGTGGTGCGCCGTCGAGAATGTCGCCTTTCGATGCTGAATATCGTAAACGTGAATCTTCTTCGCGTCCGTCCGTATACACGATCAGACCGTCGTGCAGGAAGGCATCGGAAATACCTACAGCGGCAGATAGAACGCCACCGGGATTATTTCGCAGATCGAGCACCAGCCCGTTGAGTTTGCCGTCGGCATCATCTTTCATTTTTTCGACCGCCTTGATCATATCGGCCGTGGTTTTTGTTTGAAAATGTGAGACTCTGACGTAACCAAAGCCTTCTTCAAGAACGCGGGTCTTAACGCTGGTGACTTGAATCACGGCTCGGGTAATGGTGACCTTCAGCGGTTTGTCTTCCCCCTCTCTGACGACGGTCAGAACGATATCGCTACCCGGCTTGCCACGCATTAACTTGACTGCTTCGTTGAGTGCGAGGCCTTTAACGGGTTTATCGTCCAGCCGGATAATTAAATCACCGGTTTGCATGCCTGCACGTTGTGCGGGGGTATCATCGATCGGCGAGACAACTTTAACAAAGCCGTCTTCCATCCCGACTTCGATGCCCAAACCTCCGAATTCACCGGAAGTGCCGATTCGGAGCTCATTAAACTGCTCCGTATTTAAATAGCTGGAATGCGGGTCAAGTCCACTTAACATGCCTCGAATAGCGTGCTCAAGCAGTTCTTCATCTGATACATCTTCTACGTAGTTGCGTTTAATACGGGCAAAAACGTCAGAGAACGTCCGCAGTTGTTCTAAAGGCAGTACATCAGAGGAGTTATCCCGTGCTCCCACGACACTGTGGCCAAGCGTGAGAGTTACGCCCAGAACTGTACCAGCAGCTAATAAGGTAAGTGGCTTTGACCGGATTGTCATATCGACTCCATCGCCCCGATACGGGACTTTCTCGATTGTTTCGTTATAGTATCATTTTGAACCAGAAATGCTGCTTTGTGGTTCGATTAATTGGGCGAAATGTTGGTCATCGCTAACCAGTCCTGTGGATCTAAAGTGGTGGCGTTGTGTCTGATTTCAAAGTACAGGCGTGATCCGGTGGTACCGACGGGTTGTCCAACGGCACCCAGTGTATCCCCGCTAATCACGAATTGACCGGTTTCTACCACAAGATAGTCTGCCATACCGTACAGACTCATATAACCGTCTCCGTGGTCGATGATGGTGACGTTGCCAAGCCCTTGCATGTGATCGGCGAATACGACAGTACCGTCGAACACCACATTAATTTCCTGATCGGCCGGCGCTTCAACCAGTATGCCATCCCATTGCAAAAGGCCTTTTGCCTTAGGCTCTGCAAAACGATGTTGCAGAATACCCTGTGTTGGATCCGGCAGACTTCCACGCTGAGCCGCGAACTGTAGCGAGTCCGGAGTGGAGCGAATTTGGGAGAGCCGCGATTGCAGGGTGGCTACGCGATCCTGCTGGACGACAATATCGGCTGAGACCCGGGCAAATTCCTGCTCCAGTAACCGCCGCTCATCAATTTTATCCTGCCGGTTCAGGGTAAGCTCGCCTAACGAGTTACTCAGTTCCTGTTCGCTCTGCAGCAGCTCCTGCTTTCTCCCGGTGAGCATGAGTTTTTGTCGGTTTGCCTGCTGTACGCTCTGTTGTGTTTTGTGAATGAGGTAATGCAATACCGCAATTTGTCGTCGTTGCTTTGTAGCCTGCGGTTTTTTCAGTGCTGTTGCCAGTAAAGATGGCATCTGGGAATTGTTCAGCCTGTTTTGATTATTGACCAGTGACTGTGATAACGCCCGTATCTTAAGATTGGCATTGTTTATTGCTTTATCGATCTTTTGAACTGATTCGATGAGCGGGTTCTGCTTTGCGGACACAGAGTCCTTGCGGTGCTGAACCGCTGATAACTCACGAGAGATATGGTCAAGGCGATCGGCTAGCCAGGTACGATGCTCTGATGCAGTTTGAAGCTCGGTTTTAGCAGCCGAAATCACATCTATATACAGATTTTCATTGAGTCTATCGACGGGATCAATGTCCGTACCTAAGGAAAGCCCGGGCAACAAAAACGAGCACAGTAGTAGAATTACTGTCGATCTATCAAGATATTTAGTTAATTTATTCAAGTGCTTATCTTATACATGAAGCAATATTGCCTGACTCGGATTTATTGGTTATCTCCAGTGGCGAGACGCCTTTTTAATGCTGATCCTGTTAATGACTCGATAAAACGCGCAATTTGATCAGGGTGCATTCCAGTGCACGTTTGCCGGATCAACCGGCGATGAATAATCCGGTAAAGTATCGTTATTTCGGTAATATACTCATCAGCCTGGAGCGAAAGGCCCTGGCTGTCTCGAATTATCCATAAGCATATTTAAAGAGTAGTGGATGCTGGATTTTTTGTTTGTTTGCTTCGCTTTGCTGATGCCGATTGGTTGTCCATGTGTTGTCAGAAAATATGCCGGGATGTCGAGGAGCAATAACAGCTTATTCGCCAGGTAACTGCTTACAGGTTACTCTATCCAGGCGATTTCCCGTGCAGTGGTCGTGTTTATACGGGTACTTCTAAGGCTGTCAGCCATTTGAGACTGGTTGGGAGAAATGGCAATGGATCCGGCCATTATTTCTGCAAAACGTTGCGGGTACAAAGGCTTGCTGTGGGGGTTGGTGAAGCCGTGCGGATAAACCGGAGCGCCGGTAATAGAGTATTTATCGATTGCCCCAACGGTATGTAAAATTTCATGAGCTATGACAATATTATTCTGCCGTGTTTGCCCGGGGTGTGAAAACGCATGGACAACACCAATAAGCCCTTTCTGCAAACCGACAGAGTGGGCCAGAGGGGTATCATTCTCCCCCGTTTGATAAGCGACAAAAACGCGGATTCTGCGCAGGTTGGAGTCATTGTCCGGCGTGTTTCTAAATACCCAGAATCGTAGTTGAAGGCTCCACAACATGGACTTGAGAGTGTCTGGTTGTGCCGGTAGAGGGGGCGGCATTGAATTCACGGTTGGCCCCAGTCGCGTGAGTAAAGGGGTTTCAATGCCCAGATTGTGGCGCTTTGCTTCCCGGCTCATCCATTGATCGATTTCTGCAAAATCGCTATCACGCAGACTATTAATATAACGCTGTGTTGCCGGACTGGAATCGGCGTTTATGGGGTAAATCACAACGTCTAGCGGTTGGTGCCACGATCTCGATACCATTTTCTGGTGAGTTGAGAGCGCGAATAGGGTTGCCATCAGACAAAACAGCGCGGCTGGGCGCATAAATTTAAAGCTGAAAACCTTCATTGTAAACGCCCGTTTTTGACCAGCCCATTTTATTGTTGAAGACTCCGGCATGGTCCGTTCCGGCGTGAGCAATCGTCCAGTGATCAGGTTAGTCGCCGAAGCTATCGGCTGCCCGGGGAAAATCTGAAGCGAAGTGGCGGTTCCGACAGCGTGGTGTACCATTTAGCGAAGCTCGGTACGAGCGTAGTGTTTTGGCTTGAGTGGCTTCGACGAAGTCGTATTGTGAGAATTTCTAACTACATGCCCTGGAAGGTTCATTAAATGAGAGATGGTTCTGCACCGAAACCGATTGCGAGGGCTGATTACACACCGAGCAATTTTCTTATAGACACAGTAGATCTGCAGTTTGACCTGGCAGATGAAAATACACGTGTAGTGTCTACACTGGCTGTACGTCGGAATCCTGAAGCCCAAGACGGTGGTGATGAATTATCCCTCGATGGCAACGAACTGACTCTACTTTCGTTAAAGCTTGACACAGTTCTATTGGTCGAGGGGGCCGACTACTCATTGGCTGCAGATAAATTGCAGGTTTATCGAATGCCGGCTGCTTGTGTGCTGGAGATAACAACCGGAATCAACCCGAAAAACAACACAGCATTGGAAGGGTTGTACCTGACCAGTGGAAATTTCTGCACTCAGTGCGAAGCGGAAGGTTTCCGACGTATTACCTACTATCTGGACAGGCCGGATATTATGGCTCGGTTTAGTGTCAGGATTGTTGCGGATCAAAAACGCTATCCGGTGCTGCTGTCGAACGGCAATGAAGTAGATCGAGGCGAATCCGGCGACGGCAGGCATTGGGTATTGTGGCAGGACCCATACCCCAAGCCGTGCTATCTGTTTGCTCTGGTGGCCGGCAATTTAAGTTATATCAACGATACTTATACCACCGCCAGTGGTCGAACGGTTGGGTTAAAAATCTATGTAGAACAACATAACCTGGATAAGTGTGCCTATGCGATGGAATCGCTGATCAAATCAATGCGATGGGACGAACAGGTGTACGGACTTGAGTACGATCTCGATTTGTACATGGTAGTTGCCGTCGATGACTTTAATATGGGGGCAATGGAAAACAAGGGCCTTAATATATTCAATTCTAAATATGTACTGGCGGATCAGGCTACAGCGACAGACACCGACTTCCAAGGCGTAGAGTCGGTTATCGCACATGAGTATTTTCACAACTGGACTGGTAACCGGGTTACCTGCAGAGACTGGTTCCAATTGAGCCTTAAAGAAGGGCTGACTGTATTTAGAGATCAGGAATTCAGCTCCGATCTAAATTCCCGCGCCGTTAAAAGAATCGATGATGTCCGCTTGCTGCGCACGCGTCAATTTCCGGAAGACGCGGGTCCGATGGCGCATGCCGTCAGGCCGGATTCCTATATTGAGATAAACAACTTTTATACGGTTACTATCTATGAGAAAGGTGCTGAAGTTATTCGAATGATGCATTCCCTGTTAGGGGCTGAGGACTTTCGTCGAGGTATGGATTTATATTTCCAAAGACACGATGGCCAGGCGGTAACGTGTGAAGACTTTGTTGCTGCAATGGAGGCGGCGTCGAGTATAGATTTAGCACAATTTCGCTTGTGGTACTCTCAATCCGGTACGCCGGTGGTGTCAGTTGAAACTGAGTACAGCAAAACTACACAGCAATTCACGTTGCGACTGAAGCAAAACTGTCCGTTGGCTTCACAGCAATCCAACAAACCTTTCCATATTCCGTTCGCTGTAGCACTGCTTGATGCCCAGGGGCACGCTATGCCTTTGCAAATGGATGGTTGCGATGGGGCGCCGATTGAGCGCCTGCTGGATTTTACAACCTCGGAAACGGAGTTTTGTTTCACACAGGTGAAAAGTAAGCCGGTACCGTCACTGTTACGCCGCTTTTCGGCACCCGTGCTGCTGGAGTTTGAACAACCGGATGAAGAACTCGCTCTGCTGCTGGCTCATGACAGTGATCCGTTTAATCGCTGGGAAGCCAGCCAGATTCTGGCGACTCGCCGTATGGAGCGTTATGTTGAAGATGGCGGGCATCAGGAACTCGATCAGGCATTCATTGAGGCATTTTCCGGCGTGCTTTCAGACCCATCGCTGGATGCTGCATTGCGAGCCGAAACGCTTATGTTACCGACGATTGAAGCGGTAGCAGAACGCCATGATCGATTCGAGATCGATGCGTTGGCGGCGGCACGCAGATGGCTACAGCGCAGTCTGGCGCTGCAACTTGAACAACAGCTTTCAGAGATTGTGCATACGCTGATTCCCGTATCGACAGAATTTCGGGTTAATGCTGAGTCAATCGGGCGCAGATCATTGCGAAACAGATGCCTGAATTATCTGGTTGCGACAAGAAAGAGCGAATGGCTTGAGTATGCGTATATCCAGTTTCAGCGAGCGAACAATATGACCGATCAAATCGCGGCGCTTAACGCATTGGTTAACGCACGGTCTGAGTACACTGATCTTGCGCTGGTGGAGTTTTACGATCGCTGGAAGGAGGACAGACTGGTCATAGACAAATGGTTTTCAATACAGGCGATGGCTGATACGCCAACCGTTATCGGGACCGTAAAAAAGCTGATGTCCCATGCTGATTTTGATATCAGTAACCCTAATCGTGCGCGATCATTGATTGGTGCGTTTGCTGTTGGTAATCCGATCTGGTTTCACGCAGCCGATGGAGAAGGTCATCGGTTTCTCACGGATTGTATCCTGTCGCTCGATGCTATTAATCCGCAAGTGGCGGCCCGGTTGGTCAGCCCGCTGATTCGGTGGAAGCGGTTTGACCCGGCACGTCAGGCGTCTATGCGCGCCAGTTTGGAGAAAATCTCGCAAAAAACTGGATTATCAAATGATGTCTTTGAGATTGTTGATAAAGGTTTGCAAGGCTGAAGTTGTGCCGATTTAGTAATAATCGCCTATAGTTAACCATAAAAAGTCGTAATCGACGGAATTTCACTCATAACCGGTCTTTTGGGAGTGAAATCCACGCGACATTCTTCGTTGTGCAATGTAAGATGAATCTTACAAGAGGAGGCTCTTGGTCCGGCAGGGAACGCAGAATGGTAAATAGGCGGGACGCAGTCTGTGGATAAAGCCTGAGTAGAAGTAGAGCCTTGCTTATGGGAGGAGTACGGGGGCACTACTGTTTCAATTAAAACTAAGAAAAGAGCGAATCACAGGCAACAATTTAAATGTGATCTCGTTATAGAGGGTCAATCAAGCGATGGAAAAATCAATTGGTACAGTAAAGTGGTTTGATAACGCTAAGGGTTACGGATTTATAGTAAACGAAGCTGGCGAAGATGTATTTGTCCATTACCGTTCTATCGTCGGTGAAGGCTACAAGACATTGGCTGAAGGCCAGCAAGTTGAGTACATTCAGACCAAGAGCGAAAAAGGTTGGCAGGCGGCTGAAGTCTCACGAATGGACTAAATTTGTCTTGCGATCCAGAAATTATGCTGAATACAGTAGCGGCAACTACTAGTGATAAGTTTCTGATTGCGGCAACCTGATTACTCTGAAACCTGTCTTTGACAAATCGTTTCAGGCGTTAAATCTCCCGGTAATAGAAAGCTCCACTCACAACATGTCTCAGGTGTGTTGTAAGTGGAGTGTTGGTATTGCTAATGCTAATTTGCGGCATCCAGTTCCCTGAGGTTGCGGCGAAGGATTTTGCCGACATTTGACTTTGGCAATTCATCAGTAAATGCAATGAATCTGGGGCATTTGTAGCCAGTGAGGTTTTCGCGGCAATAGGCCTTCAATGCGTCTTCTGTCAGGGCCTTGCTCTTTGCAACGACATAAATTTTAACCGCCTCGCCAGAGTGTTCATCGGGAACGCCGATAGCACCGACTTCAAGCACATCCGGGTGTCCCTGAATGACATTTTCAATCTCATTCGGATACACATTAAATCCGGATACGAGGATCATATCTTTGAGTCGATCTACAATCTTAAAATAGCCATTGTCGTCCATAATCGCGATATCACCGGTATGCAACCAGGAATCTGAATCTATTGTTTCTGCCGTTGCCTCTTCGCGTTGCCAGTAACCTTTCATTACCTGTGGTCCACGAATGCAAAGTTCGCCACGCTCTCCAACAGGCAGCTTATTGCCGTCCGGGTCCATAACACAGGCTTCTGTAGAGGAAATCGGTAAGCCAATCGCGCCGTTGTAATCGGTGGAAGTAATGGGGTTCATGCAGGCTGCAGGGCTGGTTTCAGTGAGCCCGTACGCTTCAATCAGCGGGCAGCCGGTAACTTTTTTCCATTCATCAGCGACCGATTCCTGAACCGCCATGCCACCGCCTAGTGTTAGCTTCAGTTTGGAGAAATCTACATCGGCAAAACCGGGTGTGTTAAGTAATCCGTTGAATAGAGTATTAACACCGGTGAAGGCTGTGAATGGATATTTTTTAAGCTCTTTTACAAAGCCGTTCATGTCACGGGGATTGAGTATCAGGATATTTTTTGAGCCCAGCATTGCATAGACAATACAGTTCGCCGTGAGTGCGAAGATATGGTAGAGCGGCAGTGCGGTAATGATTACTTCAGCGCCATGTTCGAGGTTGGATGGCTTCAGCCATTCGTAACTTTGCTGAACATTAGCCACCATATTTCCATGGCTTAACATAGCCCCTTTCGCAACACCGGTGGTGCCTCCGGTGTATTGCAGAAAAGCCACATCATCATGGCCTAATGCTACCGATGGCGGGGTAGCCATTGAACTGCCTTCTTTGAGAACTGATGAAAAGGACAGACTGTCCGGAAGGCTGAATGCCGGTACCATTTTTTTGATGTATTTAATTACCGAATTAACGAGCAGCGATTTTGGAAAGCCCAGCATATCGCCAATCCGGGTTGTAATAACCACATCGACGTTTGTATTTTGCAGAACCTCTTCGAGTGTATGAGCGAAGTTCTCTACTACAACAATTCCCTTTGCGCCAGAATCTTCCAGCTGATGTTGTAACTCCCGCGCGGTATAGAGAGGGTTGGTATTCACCACGGTCAGTCCCGCTCTTAAAATACCGAAAACAGCAATCGGGTATTGCAGTAGATTGGGCATCATGACCGCCATGCGGTCACCCTTCTGGAATTTGCCGCTGGCATGCAGCCAGGCTGCAAAAGCATTCGAGTAGTTGTCGAGGTCACCGAAGGTAATTTCAGCACCCATACTGACAAACGCGACATTATTACGGTACTTAGCAACGCTCTCCTCGAATAATTCCACAATATTCTGATAGGCGTTGGTATCAATGAATTCCGGCACACCTTCCGGATAGCAATCAAGCCAGGGTTTTTCTATCATTTACGTGTCCGGTTTCACTTTAGCTGGTGACGAGAAATAGTGCTTTGGTGTTGTTATTCTCGTCAGTCAATAACAACTAGCTGATACACAATTCCTATTGTTCTGGCTGGTGGCTTATCCATAATCCGGCACTTGCTAACCATTCGGGCGATGATTTTTCACCAATCATCTGTAGGTGCTTAGAATAACTAACTACCTGTCGCAGGGCAGGCAAATTTCTCACACCTGAGACACCAGAGGCCTTTGTCAAAAGCGGACGCTGGCTGGATCTCCTGAGTTGATTGTGCGTTTTTTTATGAGTATATCTAAAACTATCACTTTCTCAGCACCAGATGGGTTGCTTATCACTGGGACTCGTTACGGTTCTGATGGTTCTCCACCGGTTTTGCTATTGCACGGTGCCGGGCAAACCCGTCATTCCTGGGGTGGAACTGCCAGTCGGCTGGCTGCGGCCGGGTGGTGTGCGATCTCCGTTGATACCAGAGGCCACGGTGATAGCCAATGGGCACCGGATGGTGATTATTCGATCGATTCCCTACTCACGGATCTAACCCTGATTGTAGAGGAAATTCAGCAAAACTGGTCAGTAAGGCCGGCCGTGGTTGGTGCATCACTGGGAGGTATAACGGCGTTAATTGCTGAAGGTGAGTGCGGCGACGGATTATTCAACTCGCTCGTTCTGGTGGATATTACGCCTAGCCTTAATAGAGCAGGTGTAGAGAGAATCCTTGAGTTCATGCGTCGCTACAGCGATGGATTTGCAACGCTCGATGATGCCCGAAGAGCCGTATCCGGCTTTCAACCGCATAGAAAGAGTGGAAAATCTCAGTCTGTAAGCTCGGGACTCGAAAAAAACCTGCGATACAAAGACGGACGCTACTACTGGCATTGGGATCCAAGGCTACTGGATCACGTCAGTGATCTGGACACACAGCTGGTAGCCCGCCAGCAACGGGCCTGTCGCTCATTAGATTTACCGGTGTTGCTGGTGCACGGTCGGATGAGTGATGTTGTCAGCAATGATTCAGCACGTGAATTTCTGCAGCTGGTTCCGGGGGCGCAGTACGTGAATGTCGCCGATGCGGCTCATATGGTGGCCGGTGACGATAACGATGTATTTTCAACGTCGGTTAGCGAGTTTTTGCGCACCAGCCAGCACAATGAATGAAGCCCGCCAATTGGAAAACACGATTTGTTCAGCCGGAAACAAGAAGGTCAGGTTGCAACGCCGCAACATTTTTTGAACTTTTTTCCACTACCGCAAGAGCATGGATCATTACGGCCGACTTTCGGGGTAGTGCGTCGGATCTGCTGGATTTTCGGTGCCTCTGCATCAACAAAATACCAGTCACCCTGCATCTTTCTGAACAAACTCACTTCATGATGGTTAATCAGGTTTCCTTTGGCGTCATTGAATCTGGCGATAAACTCTACAGTGCCTGATTCGTCGTGCTCGCCTCCCTGATCTGTTGAGAGTATTTCCAGTTCCAGCCACTCGGAACTTTCAGCCCATTCCCGGGTACTGGCGATATCGATCTCATGCCGATGTTCAGGGTGGTGTGTTGCCTGGATGTAATCGATGTTTGCAAATGTGTGCGCGGTATAACGTGATCGGATTAACGCCAGCGCAGTCGGGGGCTTTTTTTTGCCTTTGAGGTAGGGTGCGCAACATTCGGAAAACTCTATACCTGAGTTGCAAGGGCACTGGCTCATATGATGGGTGTCTCCAGGATCATTTGTAGAGGTTGAGATGAATGGTTACGGGTTCGGGCCTGGCATCTCTTCGATATCGAGATCCAAATGCATTGTAGTTAGTTTGTCGCCAAGCAGTCCGACAATTCCGCTGCGTCGATCAACCCCGGAAGTACTAAACTCAAAAGTATACCAGCGTGCGATATTGATGTGCCCGTGTTCGTTGCGCTGCAGCCGCATTTTGCTCAGTGTTACGGTCTCGTCGAGTAACTGTACATGGCAACGCTGACAGGCACTTCTGGATAACTTGACGGCGTGCTCGCGGATTTGCGAGCTTGTCCACCAGAACGCAACGGCAGAAATGAGCACAGCAAACAATAATAGGTCCATATTAGGTTCCGGTCATCTGACTGTGCTATCGCGGTAGGCGCCGGTGGCAGGATTAGGAGTATACTCTGTGTTGTACCCCATTATCATTTGAACTCTGGTAACTGCCATGGATAAACAACAACAGACTGAACTTGAAGCTGCGGCCTTCCGGCGTCTGGTTAAGCACTTGCAGAATCGTACCGATGTGCAGAATATTGATCTGATGAATCTATCCGGATTTTGCCGCAATTGTCTTTCCAAGTGGTATGCAGCGGAAGCCGGTGAACGCGGAGTGGAGCTGGATCTGGAGCATGCGAGAGAGATTATCTACGGCATGCCATATGCGGACTGGAAAAAAGAGTACCAAACTGAGGCGACCCAGGCGCAAAAAGATCAATACAAGGAAAACCATTAGGTTTGACTGACCGCAAAAGCGCGGCAGTAAACGCTGTATTTGGATTGATCGGCGAACTTGATTTTCTATGTTGTTGTATCAGTCGCCGTGTCGGGAATGTGCGTTGGTTCCAGTTCAAAACATGCTCGCCGTTACTGATTAATATAGCGGTTTGACCGTCGACTGTGCTAAGAGACAGCAACAGCACGCCCTGGAATGCGTCCATTTGCCCGAGAAAGCTCCGGGGCGGTTGATCGGAGAAGCCACGTTTGGGCTTAAAACAGCCTGGGCTATGCACGTGCGGATACGGGATCGTGTTAGATTGCGGGTTCGCTGTGTAACTCGAAAGGCGGGCAGAGCTGGGTTACCCTTTAGTACCGGCCGTGCATTTTCGATGAAACGGGGTATATCCGGATTGAAAGATCGGCAGATATTCGAAATGTCAGATTAATTGAGATTATCTTTTTAACATTGAAATTAATGTTGTTCCTATAAACTAATGCTAACGACGCGTTTGGAATCTTATAACTTTGGCGCGATAACACCGGAGTCCCGGGCACGCTTTAAAGTTGCGGAACGCTATTTCCGTTTTGCGGTTGAATGTTCATGTTGTTCTACAGTCCGACCGTCTGAATGAATAGAATTTCCGGAGATCATCCGCTTGCCGGTGGTGGCAATAAGATATCAGTGATCTATCCTTCAAACAAAAACTAACGTTCTGGTTGCGGAAAAACAGCATGTCTACTATGAAAATGTTGCAAGACACTTCGATGCTCGATGGTGGCAACATTGTTTATCTGGAGCAGCAATACGAAAGCTATCTGCGTGATCCGAATTCTGTCACGGAGAGCTGGCGACATTATTTCGAGCGGTTGCCGATGGTCAATGGCCAGGCGCGCGATATACCGCATAGCGAAGTGCGTCAGCATTTCTACAATATCACGCGTAATTCTGCCGCTCGTCGCCGCGGGCCAGTGGAATCAAGTTCGGCAGAGCATGAGCGAAAGCAGATTCAGGTCGGGAGCCTGATTGATGCCTACCGGGCGCGTGGTCATCAATTGGCCGACATCGATCCGCTTGGTCGGATGGAAAAGATAGAAATTCGCGAAGTTCAACTGCACGAATGTGGGTTATCCGGTGCCGATCTGCAAACTGAATTCCAGACTCCCGCCCTGTATGGGATCGACGTAGCGACACTGAGCGATATTGTCGCTCATCTGGAAAAGATCTACTGCGGCACCATCGGCTACGAATATATGTACATCAACCACACAACACAGAAATTGTGGTTGCAGCAACGGATTGAAAGTTACTGGGCGCAACCGGATCTGAGCACAGAGTCTCGGCAATGGATACTGGAGCGACTGACAGCATCCGAAGGTATGGAGAAATATTTACACTCGCGTTATGTCGGACAAAAGCGGTTTTCTCTGGAAGGTGGAGAGAGCCTGATAGTTATCATGGGGGCGCTGGTGCAGCGGGCCAGTGCTGCCGGCTGCAAAGAGCTGGTGATCGGCATGGCACATCGCGGACGTCTCAATGTACTGGTCAATGTGCTGGGTAAAAATCCCGCTGAACTGTTTTCTGAATTTGAAGGAAAGCACGACGACGAATTGTCGTCCGGCGATGTTAAATACCATCAGGGCTTTTCGTCTGACATCAAGTCTGAAACTGGTGAGTTCATGCATCTGGCGCTGGCGTTCAACCCGTCTCATCTGGAGATTGTGTCGCCCGTGGTGGAGGGCTCGGTGCGCTCACGGCAGGATCGCTATGGCGATAGTCAGGGTGAAAATGTCATCCCGGTGAGTATTCATGGCGATGCCGCTTTTGCAGGGCAGGGTGTTGTCATGGAAACCTTCAATATGGCTGACTCACGTGGCTTTTCAACTAAAGGCACCATCCATATTGTAGTGAATAATCAGGTAGGCTTTACCACCAGCAATACAGCCGATTCGCGCTCGACACTGTACGCCACTGATGTCGCGAAAATGATTAACGCGCCGATTTTTCACGTAAATGGTGATGATCCGGAAGCCGTGCTGTTTGTTAGTCAGCTGGCACTCGATTTTCGCAATGAATTCCAAAAAGATGTAGTGATCGACCTCGTTTGCTACCGTCGTCACGGGCATAACGAAGCGGACGAACCCTCAGCAACGCAGCCTATGATGTATAAAACGATCAAAGCGCTGCCGACCACACGTCAATTGTATGCAGATGCATTGGTGGCTGAGGGAGTGATTGACGTCGATTACCCGCAACAGCTCATCGACGCTTACCGAGATAAACTTGATGCTGGCCTTACAGTCGCTAATGGCGTCGCGGTAGACCCCGAATATATGGAAAAACACCATATTGCCTGGGCTGACTATATAAATTCGGATTGGCGTGTATCGTACGAAAGCCGTCTGCCGGTAGAGACCCTGCAGAAGCTCGCGAACTCTCTTACTACCTTACCTGATGGCCTTGCATTGCAGTCGCGGGTTAAAAAAATTATCGAGGACCGGCGCAAGATGACTGCCGGTGCGCAGCCAATCGACTGGGGTTACGCGGAAAACCTGGCATACGCCACGCTGCTTCATCACGGCTATCCGGTTCGTTTGTCGGGTCAGGACTGTGGGCGCGGAACATTTTTCCATCGGCATGCCGTGCTGCATAATCAGAATGATGGCAGTACCCATGTGCCGTTGCGAAATGTGTTTGCGGATCAACCGAACTTTCTGGTGATCGATTCGGTATTATCTGAAGAGGCTGTGTTGGCATTCGAGTATGGGTATGCGTCTGCGGATCCCACAACAATGGTGATCTGGGAGGCGCAATTCGGTGATTTCGCCAATGGTGCTCAGGTTGTTATTGATCAGTTTATAAGTTCCGGTGAAACTAAGTGGGGTCGACTGTGTGGAATATCCCTGTTCCTGCCTCATGGTTATGAGGGTCAGGGGCCAGAGCATTCATCGGCCCGTCTTGAGCGCTTTTTACAGTTGTGTGCTGAAGATAATATGCAGGTGTGTGTACCCAGCACGCCGGCACAGGCCTATCACATGATTCGACGCCAGATGTTGCGACCGATACGGCGTCCGCTAATAGTGATGACACCGAAAAGTCTGCTGCGGCATCGGCTTGCTGTATCCACGCTGGAAGATCTGGCTGATGGAACATTCGAACCGGTGCTGGGTGAGATTGATCAAATTGATTCTTCAGCCGTTGATCGCGTTGTATTTTGCTCTGGTAAGGTTTATTACGATCTGGTGCAGAAACGACGGGAAACCGGACAGACTAATGTGGCGGTTGTCCGGGTGGAGCAGCTGTACCCGTTTCCCTACACCGAAATGCAGGATGTTATAGCCCGTTACCCGAATGCCAGACGCATTGTGTGGTGTCAGGAGGAACCGCGTAATCAAGGAGCATGGCGAGCAACCCGTCATCGGATTGAACGGATATTGAGAGAAGGCCAGGAGCTTGAATTTTCAGGTCGTCCACCGTCGGCGTCACCAGCAGTGGGCTATGCAAATCAACACATCAAAGAACAGAATCTATTGGTCATGGAAGCGCTGGCGCTGCAGGAAAATAGCCAGCATACCGTCGCTTAGCGAATTACCGGCATAACTACAACCCAGAAGAACAGGTTTTGAGAATCTAATGAGTACAGAGATTAAGGTACCCGTACTACCGGAATCCGTTGCCGATGCAACGATACTAACCTGGCAGAAAAAACCAGGAGATGCGGTAAAGCGAGATGAAGTGCTCGTTGAAGTGGAAACAGACAAGGTTGTACTTGAAGTGCCGGCCCCGGCCGATGGTGTGCTGGTATCTATTGTCGCCGATGAAGGTGCTGTTGTTACCGCTGAAGAACTACTTGGCACGATAGACGAGGGCGCCAGTGCGCCAGCTGAGGCACAGTCTGCGGCTGCTGTGGTCAGCTCGACTCCTGCTGCCACTGGCGGTGCGACCAGTCCATCGGTACGTCAGATGCTTGCTGAAAATAATCTCAGTGAAGGTGAAATTTCCGGGTCAGGTAAAGATGGCCGAATTATCAAAGCTGATGTCGAAGCGCATCTGGGTCGCAGTGCCCGGCCGACGCCGGCAGCCCCGCCAGCGGCACCAGAAGCTGTTGCTCCGGCCGCCAGCCCGGCAGCGACATCAGCGCCGGTAACGGATGCTGGTGATCGCACCGAACGCCGGGTACCGATGAGCCGACTGCGTGCGCGAATAGCTGAAAGGTTATTGCATGCATCCCAGTCCACCGCGATGCTGACGACATTCAATGAAGTTGATATGCAACCGGTGAAGGAATTGCGCGCGCAGTATAAAGATCAGTTTGAAAAAGCCCATGGTGTGCGTCTCGGGTTTATGTCTATTTTTGTCAAGGCCGCAACTGAGGCTTTGAAGCGTTTTCCGGATATCAATGCCTCTATCGATGGCGATGATGTCGTTTATCACGGATATTGTGATATCGGTATTGCCGTGTCATCGGAACGTGGTCTGGTGGTGCCGGTCATTCGTGATGCAGAGCATCTGTCACTCGCCGGAATCGAAACCCAGATTGGTGAGTACGCGGTTCGGGCGAAAGAGGGTAAGCTGGGCTTGGAAGACTTAACCGGCGGCACGTTCACAATCACCAATGGTGGTGTGTTTGGATCTCTGATGTCAACGCCAATCCTTAACCCGCCTCAAAGTGCTATTTTGGGGATGCACGCCATGCAGGATCGGCCCGTTGCAATAAACGGGGAGGTGGTTATACGACCGATGATGTACATTGCTTTGTCTTATGATCATCGAATAGTCGATGGACAGGGTGCAGTCACCTTTCTGAAAACCATAAAAGAGCTGGTCGAAGAACCTGCCAAAATTCTACTGGATATATAAAAACACCAGTACCACGTGCAGCCTGGATTACTGGTAAATTCAGGTTTCTTGAAGATGCCTGCAGTCATTTGCGGCTGCGGCATAGTTGGCTAGTGGGTGAGCGTACTAATCCGTTCCGGATTAACAGTGGCGCTTTTGTGTTCGTTGCATCATCCCGCAGGTCCCGTAGTCGGAAATTCGCGACGCCCAGTTACAAAATACCGGCAGCCTGATGCGGGTATCTGATTGAGGAAAATATCTATGTCTGAAAAATACGATGTTATCGTTTTAGGGGGCGGTCCAGCCGGCTACGTAGCGGCAATACGATGCGCTCAGCTCGGTCTTAAAACTGCGTGCATTGAGCAATGGATTAATAAACAGGGAAAGCCGGCACTGGGTGGAACCTGCCTCAATGTCGGGTGTATTCCGTCGAAGGCGTTGCTGGAAAGCAGTCAGATCTATGCGGATGCGGCAAAAGGATTATCGAGTCACGGAATCGAAATCAGTGGCGTGCGCGCCGACGTTCCGACAATGATTTCAGGCAAGGACAAAATTGTTCAGGAGTTAACGGGCGGTATTGAGCATTTGTTTCGGGCAAACAAAATTCACTGGATCCAGGGCAGTGGTTCTTTGCTTCCGGAGCGGCAGATTGAGGTTACAGACATCGATTCCGGGAAAAGCCGGTTTCAGGCAGACAACATCATTCTCGCCACCGGTTCACGGCCAATAGAAATAAGTGCTGTGCCGTTACACAGTGATCGAATTGTAGACTCAGCGGGTGCGCTGGACTGGGAGTCGGTTCCGCAAAAATTGTGCGTGATAGGTGCCGGAGTTATTGGACTGGAACTGGGCAGCGTATGGCGGCGCCTGGGATCAGAGGTAGTGGTACTGGAAGCTCAGGACACGTTTCTGCCAATGGTCGACCGGCAGATTGCCAAAGATGCGTTGCGACAATTTGGTCGCCAGGGACTCGATATCAAACTGGGGGCCCGCGTGATGGCTTCCACAGTAAATGAAGGGGTCGCACTGGAGTACACAGATAAAAATGGGGAACAGCAGTTGCAGGTTGATCGTGTGATTGTAGCGGTTGGGCGTCGCCCCAACATAGATCAGCTAACGCTTCCCGAAGCCGACTTGCTGATTGACGAGCGAGGCCTGGTTCATGTCAATGACAACTGCGAAACAAACATACCCGGTATATGGGCAATAGGTGATTTAGTGCGTGGGCCGATGCTTGCGCACAAGGGATCAGAGGAAGGTGTCGCGGTTGCCGAACGAATCGCTGGCAAGCACTGTCATCTGAACTACGATGCAATTCCTTCGGTGATTTATACGCATCCGGAAATTTCCTGGGTCGGCAAGACAGAAGAGCAACTTAAAGAGGAGGGACGGGCCTACAAGAGTGGTGTTTTTCCTTTTGCAGCAAGCGGCCGGGCCAAAGCCATGCGTGATACGGGCGGTATGGTAAAAATACTGGCTGATGAAGCAAGCGATGAATTACTCGGCATGCATATTATTGGTGGCCACAGCTCGGAGTTGATCGGTCATGGCGTTATGGCGATTGAATTTCAGGGAACCAGCGAGGATATCGCGCGTTCGGTCTTTGCGCACCCGACATTGTCCGAAGCCATTCATGAAGCGGCGCTGGCAGCGGACGGTCGGGCTATTCACATACCCAATAAAAAACGCAGCTGAACGCGGCGGCTATAAAATTTCCGAAGTTGATTATTGGCATGAAATTAAGCGACGGAAATTCATGTGTCACTTGCTCGTCTCGTGATCTTTGCGTGACGTCAACAGGTGAATCACAGCGGTAATTGTTGAGCTTGACTCAAATATCCTGCTCAATGGCCGGGCACAAACGGCTAAACGGAATGTGAACTGATCGAGCAGTTGATCAGTTCGTGGCTCGATTTTACGCAAATATGCAAGCCGTTTCATCTGCAGTTTTGCGGATCTATGATCTATCTGTTCGCTGGTATGGATCGTGATAACACCGAGGTATTAAGAAGAAACACTTCGGGAGAAACAATGATTCTGGTATTAGGCACAGCTGAAGATCAGCATGCAGCCGCGATCTATAACAAGATTATTGCCCGTGGTAATTGTGTTTCTTATTTTGATCCGCGCCTGTACCCCAGAGACATGACAGTTACTTACGATGGTGCGCTGCCGATGACTGGCACTGTACGCTTTCGCGACGGTCAGTCAGCTATTGATCTGTCTACGGTCAATTCAGTGTACTGCCGGCAGTGGGATGATTTGCTGGCGAGCGTCAGTGCAGCCGGCGCCGTACCGGATGCAGTAGAAATACGTGAGACAGAAGCCTCATTGGGTTGCCTTTTCCGCGGTTTGGAATGTTACTGGGTAAACCCGATAGAGTCGTTGAATAATTCGCGCTATCGAATCCACCAGCTGCAGATGATACGCACTCAGGGTATCCGCGTTCCGGAGATTATTGTCAGCAATGATTTTCGGCGGGTGCAGGCGTTTTTCAGTCTGACTAACGAGGAGCTGTTGTATCGTCCCTCGGGTTGGCACTCGTCGTCCTGGAATGTAGGCCAGATCGATGATATCGGTCGTCATATGGCCGATATGCCAGTGACTCCGGTCGAATACCAGGAAAATATCAGCGGTGATGAAGTAAGGGCTTACGTAATCGGTGATTCCGTTTTTGCGGGCGTGATTGACTCTATGGAGCCGGAATTTTCCAGTCATTTGCAGAGTGATCATGTGCGCCCGATAGAGCTGCCACAGGAGGCAAAGCGAATTTGCCGACGTGCTGCCGCGACGCTCAATCTGCGGTTTTGTTCCATAGACATGCGCATTACTGCGGCCGGAGACTATGCGATCATAGACGTCGATGCCAATCCGATGTTTTTACATTTTGAACAAACAACCCGTTTGCCAGTCAGCGACAGGCTGGTTGAATTGCTGATAGCAGCCGATGTAGATGCCTTTGATTCACGCAGAATTGCGAGCGCCTGAGGCTGCAGCTTAGAGTCGTAGAACGGATAATAGAATCGCCTTGGTTAACCCGGAACAGTGACCAAGGCGCGGATATATCTGTATTTTGAAACGTACCAGAGAAAACGCAAACCGGTCACAACGAATTAAATCAGGTAATCTGGTCGGCTCTCGCAGCAATCAGATCCCCGGGAAAGTAATGACGGCCCAGCTATACATAATTTCAGCACCCTCCGGAGCCGGTAAAACCAGCCTTGTTCGTGAGGCGTGTCAGCGACTCGACCGCTTGCAGGTTTCGATTTCTCATACCACGCGACCGATGCGTCCGGCGGATGTTGACGGCGTTGACTACCATTTTGTATCGGTCGAACGGTTTCACGCTATGCTCGAACAATGTGAATTTCTTGAGCACGCACAGGTATTTGATAACTATTACGGAACATCACAAAAAGCGGTTGAAGAGACTTTAACAGCCGGAATCGATGTGATTCTGGAAATCGACTGGCAGGGAGCAGATCAGGTCCGTCGCCTGATGCCTGATGCCTGCAGTATCTATATTGTACCTCCCTCGCTTGAAATACTGGCAGACCGACTACGAGGCCGGGCAAGTGACAGCGATGAAGTAATCCAGAGACGAATGCGTGATGCGGTATCAGATATGCGTCATTTCAGTGTTTATGATTACTTGATAATTAATGATTCGTTTGATCAGGCTATTGCTGAACTCTGTGGTGTGATTTTATCCAAGAGGGTTTCCGTCAGTCGGCAGGGCAATGAAAATGAAGCTCTGTTGTCGGCAATGCTCGGTGGATGAGTAAGGCCTGAGGTTGTATTCCGGCGCAATGTCACTAAAATATACGGTTGCGGATATTTTTTGGCGGTACTTTATGAAATGAAGATCCGCATTTGCCTGTCGATGTGGTTATCCTAAGTTATACCCCCGGCTTTATTACTATCTAATTCTTAGAAACTATTCAGGAGTAACCATGGCTCGTGTAACTGTAGAAGATTGCCTTGAGCACGTTGATAACCGGTTTGAGCTGGTACTGCAAGCGGCCAAGCGTGCGCGCAAGATATCGCTCGGTGCGGAACCGATGGTAGCAATGGAAAACGATAAGCCGACTGTAATTGCGTTGCGTGAAATTGCCAAAGGTCTGGTTAAAACCGAAGTGGTCGAAGACGTTATGCCGCTCGAGGATACGGCTGGTGAAGCAATACCCGCTCCCACAACGGAAATTTAATACACCAACGCTGACACTGCCGGTTCCCTCACTGACACGCAAGAGCCAAAACTCCGAGATCGACGAGCTCTGCAAATTAATGCGCAGACGTTACGACGATCAACAAATCGCCGAGATCTACAGCGCCTATCATCTTGCGGCTGAGGGACATACCGGTCAAAACCGTGTGTCTGGCGAGCCGTATATATTTCATCCCATAGCGGTTGCCAAAATCGTCTTCGAGATGAATATGGATTACCGCAGCGTGATTGCCGCTCTGCTTCACGATGTCGTTGAAGACACCACCATCTCTCTTGAGCAGATCGAAGCGCAGTTCGGTGAGGATGTCGCCGTTATCGTCGATGGTCTGAGTAAGCTTACCCATCTGAAATTTAAATCCAAGGCTGAGGCTCAGGCGGCTAACTTTCAGAAAATGCTACTGGCGATGGTTGATGATATCCGCGTGATATTAATCAAACTGGCTGACCGGATTCACAATATGCGCACGCTGGGTGCAATGCCCGATCACAAGCGTCGCCGTATTGCCCGAGAGACTCTCGAAGTCTATGCGCCTATTGCCAACCGGCTGGGCATTTACCAGATGAAAAACGAGTTGGAAGATCTGGGGTTTAAATCGCTTTATCCGGCCCGCCATCGGGTACTGACTGAAGCGGTTAAAAAACGCAATACCGACCGTCGCGCGCTAGTGCGTAAGTTTGAGATACTGGCCCTGGCTAAACTTGAAGATGCGGGCATTGAAGCGGAGGTGCACGGACGTGAAAAGCACCTGTACAGTCTCTATCAGAAAATGCGAAGCAAACGTTCGGCTTTTGAAGATGTGTTTGATATGTTCGCCGTGCGTATTATCGTGAAAAATCAGGACGATTGTTATCGCACACTAGGAGTTATGCATAGCCTGCATAATCCGTTGCCACGGCAGGTAAAAGACTACATAGCCATTCCCAAAAGTAACGGTTACCAATCCCTGCACACCGTTCTATTCAGTCCGGCTGCGGTGCCGATTGAAGTTCAAATCAGAACGCAGGAAATGAATACGTTTGCCGAAACCGGCGTGGCTGCGCACTGGATGTACAAAGAAGGACAAGCCAATTCAGCTCAGCAGCGAGCGCATCAATGGCTCGCCAATCTGGTCGACATGCGGCAGGATAGTGCGGACACACTGGAGTTCTACGAAAACGTCAAGGTTGATTTATTTCCCTACGAGATATTCGTCTTCTCGCCCATGGGTGATATTTATCGATTGCCGCAAGGGGCTACGGCGGTAGATTTTGCCTATCTGGTGCATTCCGATATTGGCAATCGCTGTTTGACGGCAAAAATTGATCGCAAACTGGCGCCACTTAGCAAGCCGCTGGAATCCGGTCAGACGGTAGAAATTATCTGCTCGGACACCCAGCAGCCGAACGCCTACTGGCTGAATTTTGTAGTCACACCGAAAGCGCGTAATGCGATACGGAACTACCTTAAAAACCAGAGTACCGACAAGACCATCGGCTTTGGAAAGCAGTTGCTGGGTCGCGGGCTCAAACGCTATCGCACCAGCATCGATAACATCAGCGAAGCATCGATTCGTGCGCTGCTGAAACAGATGAATATACCCGATTTGAATACCCTGTTTTATGAAATCGGCCTTGGCAATCACATTCCCAGTATGGTCGCTGCGTGGCTATTGAATGCTGGCAATCAGTCGGTTGAAATAGAACAACCCATGCAGTTGCCGAGTGAAGCCGATCCCGGACCGCTGGTTGTTGAGGGCGGTGAAGATGCTATCGTTTCGCTGGCGCGTTGTTGCATGCCGATTCCGGGTGACAACATCCAGGGCATGATTACCGCTGGCAAAGGGGTAATGGTGCATCGGGCCGATTGCAAAAATGTCTCTCGTCACCAGAGACGTTCAAAAGAATGGGTGACAGTGGTGTGGGGTGCTGATAGCAGTGGCCCCTTCCAGACAACCATGCTGGTAGATATCGACGATGTTCCCGGTGCGCTGGCCAAAGTGGCTAATGTTATGTCGGAGATGGATACCAACATTGAAGACATCCGGTTTGAACGAGGTGGTGAAAAAATAACAACGCTTGTGTTCACACTATCGGTTAGAGATCGGGTACATCTTGGACGCCTGATTAAGCGCGTGCGTAGTTTGAAAGCCACAGTCCGGGCACGACGCGCCACAGCCTGATTTCGTGGCGCATACGCGGCTCAGCCGACTGGTGGACTGGCAATAGTGCAGTGATGGATTTATCAGAAATACCTGTGACCCGGCTTTCCGGTGTCGGCCCTAAGCTTGCGGAAAAATTATTACGGCTGCAGATCAGTTCGGTTCAGGATGTACTGTTTCACCTGCCGCTGCGTTATCAGGATCGTACTCGCGAATTTGATATAGGGGATCTGGTAGTCGGAACAGAAGCCGTTTGCAGCGGTGTAATTGTTTCTGCAAATATAGTGTATCGCGGTCGTCGTTCCCTCATTTGCACTATCGCCGATCACAGCGGTGAAATGACACTGCGTTTCTTCCATTTCAACAGACAACAGCATAACAAGCTTCAGGAAGGTGCCAGGGTGCGCTGCTTTGGTGAGGTCCGGCGTGGATCACAGGGTGCTGAGATGGTTCATCCGGAAGTTCAGTTTATTGGTGGTGCCAACACGGTTGCGCCGGTGGTAGCTGAAACACTGACGCCTGTTTATCCGGTGACAGAGGGGTTACATCAGCTGTCGATGCGCAAGATTACCGCTGGAGCGCTTGAGTATCTGCGAAAGGTTTCGCCGCTAGAGCTGTTGCCAATACATCATCAGGGTTCGATTTCGCTTACAGAAGCGTTGTTGACGGTGCACCGTCCGGCACCCGATGTGCCCGTTGAAGCATTACTTGAGGGCAGTCACCCGGCTATACAGAGACTGGCACTTGAGGAATTGGTAGCGCATCGACTAAGTGTGCAGCGAGTCAGGCACAGCGGTGCTCAGCAGCAATCTCCGGTCATTCCGGGAGTCGACAGTTCCCTTTACCGGCAGTTAATTACATCGTTGCCTTTCAGTCTGACAAATGCGCAACAGCGAGTAATTGATGAAATTGCCGCTGATTTAACTACACCTCAACCGATGTTACGCCTGATCCAGGGAGACGTCGGGTCCGGAAAAACAATAGTCGCTGCAGCGGCGGCTGCGCTGGCGGTTGGTGCGGGTTATCAGGTTGCGGTTATGGCGCCAACGGAAATTCTAGCCGAGCAGCATCTTCTGAGTTTTCGCGAGTGCTTTGAACCTATAGGGGTTAGTGTTGGCTGGCTCACCGGTAAACTGGGTGCCCGTCAGCGGAGGGAATCGTTAGAGTCTATGCGCACCGGGACTATGCAAATTGCCGTCGGTACTCATGCCTTGTTTCAGGCTGATGTGGAGTTTGCCGACCTGGGCCTGACTATTGTCGATGAGCAGCATCGATTTGGTGTGGATCAACGCCTGGCGTTACGTGGAAAAGGTTCGCACGGCGATACCGTACCGCATCAGCTCACGATGACAGCAACCCCCATTCCGCGGACGCTTTCCATGACTGCCTATGCCGATCTGGATTGCTCGATCATTGACGAATTGCCACCGGGTCGCCAGCAGATAAATACCGTGGCTATTCCCACCACTCGACGACGGGAAGTTATAGAAAGAGTTGGTAGCGCAATTGAAGAAGGTCGGCAGGTCTATTGGGTCTGCACCCTGATTGAGGAATCGGAAGTGTTGCAGGCCAGTGCGGCCGAAGATGCTATGCAGGAACTGAGTGAACATTTACCCGGGGTATCGATCGGTCTGGTACACGGGCGTATGAAAGGTGTGGAAAAAGAACAGGCGATGGCTGAATTTAAGGCCAGAGATACCTGCTTGCTGGTGGCGACAACGGTGATCGAAGTGGGTGTTGACGTGCCGAATGCGTCTTTGATAATTATTGAAAATGCGGAACGTCTGGGACTCTCACAATTGCATCAGTTACGGGGTCGGGTCGGCAGAGGCGCGGTTGATAGCACTTGCGTACTAATGTTCGAGGGCGGATTAAGTCAGCGCTCGCGGGATCGAATAGCGATTATGCGTGAAACCACCGATGGATTCGCTATTGCTGAGCGAGATCTCGAATTGCGTGGCGCGGGCGAACTGCTGGGTACCCGGCAGACAGGGGCGATGAATTTTCGAATTGCCGATTTACTTCGAGATAAAAAATTGCTTGAAACAGCGAAACACCTCGCAGATCGAATCCGTTCAGAGCAGCCAGAGTGTATCGATCAGTTGATTACTCGATGGATGGGTGAAGATGCGCCAGAGTATGGAAATGTGTGATACCCGGATAGCCCCTTTTTATGAGGGTTGTCTGTGGAGAAAGCTCGAGACAGCCAGCATTGCAGTCACTGCCAGACCACCGGCAACCATGCCATACATATGGGCATTGACAATCACGGTGCCACCGCTGATTCGTTCACTGCTCTCTACAGCACCGTAAAGCTGCTCCCAGACAATCTTTCCGACCGTATAGGCAACCAATAAGAGCGAGATTGGTTTGTGGTTGCGGTATTCAGCAATTGCTCCCCCCAGCAGTAGTCCGTACAGAGCACCGGAAAGGCCGACATACCACGATAGCTGGGGGTCGAGTAGTAGTAATCCGATACCGACACCAAGCATACTGACCAGACCGGTTACAAACCATTGCCTGCCTGTCATTGTATGCGCAAGTAACAGCGTGATGATTGCAAGCCCCGCCAGATTCAAAAACAGATGCGGGTAACCCAGATGGACCAGATTACCAGTCAAGATTCTCCACCACTCGCCGCTGTCTATCTCTGCGCGACTAAAGCGAAGTTTTTCAGCCAGGCCGGTGGCTTGCAGAAGCAGGCAGGCAGCGCCGAGAGCCAATGCCAGCGAGTAGGCCTTGCACAGGAGGAAAAAATGCTCTGCCTTTGAACTTGTCTCGTTAGATTGCAATTGCAACTTTTCCGGTTCGGGTTTATCAATACAGTAACGGGCACCGCTATTGCAGCCGCTATAATCTTCGCGGTGATTCCATTGCGCTTGTACGCGTTGGTTTGTGAACCTGTCGGCTCCTGACGCTCACAGGCAAACTGTAAGTGGATTGTGCAATTAGCCTACCGTGAACCCGATCACCATTATCCACTGGAGCTAAAACTAGTGAAACCCAGATCTATTAACCATTCGCATCTTGCTGTGTCCGCTCAGTCCGGTTTTAGTTTAATTGAGTTAATTGCCGTTGTGGCGATTCTCGGTATTCTTGCGGCTGTTGTTGCACCAAAAATATTTGATAAGCCGGGCGATGCTCGAGTTGCCAAAGCCAAGACAGAGCTGAGCAGTATTCAGTCAGCGTTACAAATGTATAAACTGGATAATTTCAATTACCCGACAACAGATCAGGGCCTGATGGCTCTGGTTGAACAGCCGACCGGTGATCCTGAAGCACCGAACTGGCAGAAGGGCGGTTACCTCTCTAAATTGCCTAAGGATCCCTGGGGCCGCGATTATCAATTTATCAGCCCGGGAGAGAACGGTGAAATCGATGTGTACACTTTTGGTAGAGATGGTCAATCGGGCGGTGAAGACGAAGATGCGGATATTGGCAACTGGCAGCTCTAGGGGCGGCGTGGCGCGCATTGAAATGCGGCTCCGAATCTGCCACATACGATTCTGCAGATAGTCCGTTGCTCGTAGTAACACCGAATGTTGTAAGGTGTCACCAGCAACGTGGCTTTTCTCTGCTTGAGTTGATTGTAGTCATTTCGATGATGGCTATACTAACCGGCGTTATACTCCCGAAGCTAAATATCGGTGGTGAGAAAAATCAGATCCGTACAGAAACAGTTCGGCTGGCGGAATTGATGAGACGCGCCTCGGAGGAGGCGATTTTCAAAACACGTGAACTCGGTATCCGGTTTACAGATGGTGATTATCAGTTTTTGCGCCTTGATGGCGACGGGCGCACCGGCAAGTGGGTTGCCTATGATGAAAAGGTTTTTCGAAAGCGCGAGTGGCCTGACAATTTCGAGGTAACTATCGAAGTGGCTGGTGTGGCGGTGGTATTGGAAGACGCCGGTTCTTTTAAAATAGATGAGAAGACGCGCCCGCATGTGATGTTTCTGTCAAACGGTGAATTGATGCCGGATTTCCGTGTTATTTTAGACAAGGGCATACTGGAAGATCGCTGGGAGGTTGCCAGTGGCATTGAAGAGCCGATTGTTGTTGGTATCGCAGAGATATTGTGATTTTTAACCGCAGCCAGGCTGGATTTACACTTGTTGAGATCATGGTATCTCTGGCAGTTTTATCAGTGATTCTGGGGGCGCTTGTTCAAAGCGCCGGATCGACGGCATCCAATGCTGGCAGGCTGCGGGATCGCGCCGTCGCCGAATGGGTTGCGAGTAATCGCATGGCTGAATTGCAACTTTCCCCAAGCTTTCCAGAAACTGGAAGCAAAACCGGCGATGAAGAGATTTTCGGTATTACCTGGTACTGGAAATCCATTGTGCAAAAAGTTGAAGATGACGACTTGCGACGGGTCGATATAGAAGTCCGTCGGTCTGAGGACGATCAGAACCCGGTGTTTCGATTAGCTGGTTTTGTCAGTCACCCGCGCTTGAAAGCGCGTGATGCTGCAGCACAGCAATGATGGCCAGGCCAAACCACAGCCCGTCTGGATGCAATAGCGGGTTTACGCTGATTGAGTTTATAGTCGCCACCGCGGTGCTTGCCATCATGGGGGGCGTGGCCTACGCCGGCTGGTTTAACGTCAGTAGAATTGCTGACCGGACACAGGCCAGCGTGCAACGATTTTCAGATCTGCAACGTACCTTCTACTGGTTTGGTGAAGATTTCGAGCAGATAGTACATCGTGAATCGATTGATGAGCTGGGCGGCAGGCGCAAGAGCCTTGAAATAAGCCAGGCGGGGGAGTTTTTAATTCGAGTTACACGTGGCGGCTGGACCAATCCGGCGTTACTCCAAATGCCCCCGCGTAGTGATCTGCAGCAGGTCGCTTATCATCTTGACTCCGATAACCGGTTGTTGCGACGGTACTGGTATCACGTTGATCAGTTTGATGGAGCGACTTTTCGTGATCGACTAATGCTCAAAGATGTTGTCGCATTAACCTTTCGTTTTTATGATGCTTCCGGCAGCTGGCATAACGCCTGGCCGCCGGAGGATAACGTTGATGAAGATTTTGACCAACTACCTGCTGCACTTGAGGTGACCCTTGAGCTGGAGAAACTCGGCACGGTAAAGCGATTGTATGTATTGCCAAACTAAACGTTATTGCCAACCAGTGAATTGCGCACCGCTAAGACAAAGTGGTGCGGCACTTATTACCACCTTGCTTATTGTTGCGCTGATTACAATTACCATAACCAGCATGGCGGCAAAGCAGCAGCTCTCTATACAGCGCGCATCGAACCGTCAGGTGCAAACGCAGCTACACAATCTATTATCTGCCGGTGAAAAGTTTGCCATGGCGGTACTAAACCGCGACCGGAAAGATGGCGAACGCAATAACTCGGACAGCACCGAGGATTTCTGGGCTGAAAGCCTACCGCCCGTGCCAGTCGATGGTGCAACTGTCGAAGGATGCGTGATTGATTTGCAAGGTAAATTCAATCTGAACAACCTGACCGACGAAAACGGCGAGACCGATCCTGAAGAATTCCAGCGACTACAACGTTTATTGACTGCACTGAATATCGAATCGAGCAAAGCAGAAGCGATTCTGGACTGGATTGATCCGAATATTGATGCGACAGGCGTCGAGGGAGCTGAGGACGATTATTACACCGGCCAGACACCAGCCTACCGTGCTGCCAATGGCCCGATGGTAAGTCCGACGGAACTTCTGCTGGTGAAGGGATTCCGAGTGGTGGATGAAGGCGGGCTTGACGATTACGATGTACTGTTACAGCACGTGGCAACGTTACCGACGGGCACAGCGATCAATGTGAATACCGCTTCAGCTCCGGTGCTTGCCTCGCTCGCAGACTACATGATCGAATTATCGGATGATATCAAAGTGGTCGACGATGAATACTGGCAGGAGTATCCGGGGTGCCCTGGAGGTGGAGGACTACTCGATTCATTGATCAATAGTGATTCAGGTGATGGTTCCAGCGACCCCAGCGACCCGGATATTGATGCGCAGTCCGAGGAAGGTGAAAATCCCGAGGATAGTTTCATCTACGAAAATATCCAGTCATTCGTTACTGATGCGAAAGGCGATACCGACGAAAAAACCCTGCAGGGAGTGATCGGTATAGAAGTCGCGAGCTATTATTTTCTGACACGTGTGACTGTAACCCGCGATGAGAGTAGCCTTACCCAGTACACCGTTCTCCATCGTGACAATACCGGTGCTATTCGAACATTACGGCGTTCGCGTGGTAGTCTCTAGGGTGTAGAGTATTCGGATGCCGTAACGCGGCGTATTCACTATTTCTGGAAGTCGATCCCTTGGCTCAGTACTTACTCACTTATTTGCAGCGCATCGGCGATGATTATCTTCGTTGGGCGATCTGTGATACCAACAAGAAAACTGTGCGCTCCCATGATCATGGCTCGTTCGCCGATGCTGCACGTGCGGGGGAAAGACGTTCGGTAATAATGGTTATAGCCGGTACAGAGGTACTGCTGGAAGATGTTGCCGTTCCGGCAACTAATCTTTCACGTGCACTGAAGGCCGTGCCTTATGCGCTGGAGGAGCAGCTGGCTCAGGATGTCGAAGCTTCGCACTTCGCTTTCGGCGCTAAACTCGCCGATGGAAAAATTCCCGTCGCCGTGATCGCACGGGACAGCATGGATTGGCTTAAATCGCAATGTAAGCAAGCCGGCCTGACTCCGGCTGAGGTGATACCGGAGACCATGGTGTTGCCACTTGTCGAAGGCCGCTGGACAGTCATGACTAACAGCAGTCACTCTGCTGTTAGAACTTCGTTAACCAAAGGCTTCTCCTGCGATACCGAGCTGTTGCCGCTGTTACTGAATAATTCGCTCGATAGTGAATCAGAAATTGACGTTGACGAAATGGTCTGGGAGTCGCTGCATTTTTCCTGCGGTAAAGATCGTTATAATTTGCGAACAAAACAGGGTCCGATCGGAATGCGCTCTGAGGTTGAGCTGTTTGCAGATGGTCTGTCAAAGCCGAGTGCACAGCCCAGGACTTCACCAAGAATAAACCTGTTTCAGGGTGACTACGGTAAATCCGATACGATCGGTAAGGCGTGGAAACCCTGGCGGTTACCCGCCGCGTTAGCAGCAGCTCTGGCACTACTCTGGGGGGGCTCGTCGTATTTGCAATACAACGAACTCGGTCAGCAGGAAAAACAACTTCGCTCCGATATGGTCGCCACCTTCAAGGCCACGTTTCCTGACGCGAGGAACCCTGCTAATGACCCTGTACGGCAGTTTCGATCACGTTTAAAGGTACTGGCCGGAGGAAACGGTATTGACGACGGCAGTTTTGTTGTGATGATGTCTGCATTGGGTGCAGCACTGAACGAAATAGACAAGCCGCTGGTAAAGAGTATGAATTATCGTTCAGGCAAGCTTGATATCGAGCTCGAAGCGTCAACATTGCAAGATGTCGATAAAATGAAATCCGAGCTCGAATCGGAAAAGAAACTCAACGCTAATGTGCTTTCTGCCAACAAGGATAAAGATCGCATCAAAGCCAGGGTACGCGTAGAGAGTAATACCTGAATGAAGAATTGGTTTGTAAACCAGAGTGCTCGAGAGCAGATTATTCTGCTGGTTCTGGGATTTGTCGGTGGCGGAGCGCTGTTGTACCTTTTTGCAATAGAACCGCTGGCCGTCGGGATTGAAACGAGGAAGTTGTCGGTACAGACTCAGCAGCGGGATCTGCAATGGATGAAGCAACAGGCAGCACTCGTCAGGAGTAACCCGGCAACCGCTGATCGAACCAGACGTCCGATGAACAAAGCCCCATATCTATTATTAGATGAGGCCATTCGCCAGGCCAGAATCAAAACACCGGATCGCGTTACACCAGATGGTAGCCAAGGAGCCAAGGCACAATTCTCCGATGTAGAATTCGATAAATTATTGCGCGTGCTGGGAGGCCTGGAGCAAACCTACGGGTTGACCGTCAAAACAATTAACCTCAGTAAAAAAAATGAGGGAATGGTGAGTGCACGCTTGAGTCTGGAGGTTGCCAAGTGAGAATTTTCGGATTGATTATGCTGTGTCTGCTGTCATTCGCAGCTACCGTTGTATGGAAGTTTCCAGTGGCCGGGGTGTTGCCGCATATCAATACCGGCCCGGTGCAGCTGAGTGGTGTGACCGGAACGCTATGGAAGGGGCAGGCCGCGCAGATCATTCCGCAGCAACAACCGGAGTTAACGTTGACCGATGTACAGTGGAAAGTGTTGCCGCAAAAATTACTGTCTGGCGCAGCAGGCGTTAACCTGGTGTTTAAAGTCAGCAACGGAAACGGTGAAGCAGACGTCGCTGGCGCGCTCAACGGCGATATAACTATTACCGATGCAACGCTGAGAATTCCAGCAGCTGAGTTACAGCAATTTCTGCCGCTGCCAATAGCTGAATTCGATGGCATTGTGATGGCCGATATCGAACGGGTTGAAGTGCAGAATAACCTGCTTAAATCTACTCGTGGTACCGTCGTCTGGCGCAATGCCGAAGTGCAGGGCGCGCTGCAAGCCGAACTAGGGCAGGTGGTGGTCGATATAATCCCGGAAAAGGTTGAAGGGAGCTATTCGCACCGCGGTAAACTCAGTAATTCCGACGGACAGATAGATATCAACGGGGAATTTCAACTTGACCCAACAGGTAACTATATAGCCGATATCCGTCTTAAACCGTTGCCAGCAACGCCACCGGAACTAAACGGGGTTCTGGGAATGGTAGGTCAGCGGGCCAGCGATGGAAGCTACCGGATTCGCAATAACGGCAATATTCAGAACTTCATGTAGATGATTGGCCGGTAAAGTGTTTAACGTTCAGTGCCGAACACGTAGGCTTTGCCTTTCTGTATATTTTGCGAAATGTCACAGATGTACCGGGTGAAACCTGTAACTCTGAACTGCCTTTATAGTAGCCTGACTAATAATGCTTTCTGAAAAGAACACTGATCGTTTGCAAGGTATTATTTCTATTGCCAGGCACGCCGGTGAAAAGATCCTCGAGCTGTACGACACCGACCCGACGGTAACAGCTAAAGAAGACAATACCCCGTTGACGGAAGCCGATCTTGCAGCAAATCAGATAATTATCGAGCAGCTTTCTGCGCTTGATCGGTCCGTACCTATCCTCACTGAAGAATCGTGTGGCATTCCTTTTACTGAACGGAATGAATGGAATACTTACTGGCTGGTTGACCCGTTGGATGGAACGCGCGAGTTTATCAAGCGCAACGGAGAATTCAGTGTCAACATTGCTCTGATAGAAAACGGCGTATCGGTGATGGGTGTTGTTCATGCCCCGGTTCTTAATGTCACCTATTGGGGATGCCGCGGTATGGGGGCCTGGAAACAACAGGCGGACGAAGCACCGCAAAAAATTCATGTTCGTACTGCACCAAAAAAATGTGTCACTGTCGCACGCAGTCGAGCACCATTGAACGGTGGCCCGGTGAACCGCTTTCTCGATAAACTCGGTGACTACAAAGTGGTATCGATGGGCAGCGCGCTGAAATCGTGCCTTGTTGCTGAAGGACGTGCAGATGTCTACGCCAAGCTGGGACCAACCTGCGAATGGGACACCGGGGCGGCGCAGTGTATTGTTGAAGAAGCCGGGGGCCATATTACAGACACCAAGATGAAGGATCTTCGATACAACACTAAAGAGTCGCTCTTGAACCCGCACTTTTTTGTATTTGGCGAAGGTGATCATAATTGGTCCGACTATCTTGAAAATGAGTCAAAGCCATAGCGTTGTTGCTCTTTAATTCCTGGAAGACTGCTGTATATTCTGTGTTGCACCATAGCGGTGTTATGCTTTTCCGGAGTAAGTATGAGCAAGATAAAATTCTCCAGCCCGCGCGATGCGGAAGACGCTTTTTACCAGGCTATTGAAAACGCTGATTTACCGGCAATGATGGCGGTCTGGTCGGACGACGATGCCTCGGTTTGCATCCATCCGGGAGCGCCGAGACTGGAAGGGCGTGGTCAAATCAGAGAGAGCTGGCAGGAAATCTTTGAGTCCGGGCCGGCGATGACATTTGAAGTCAGCGATGAGCGAATCACCGAAGATACTAATCTGGCCATCCACCTTGTGAGAGAGGAAATCGCTATAGAAGGTGAACTGGTTAGCGTCATGCTGTCGACCAATATATATCATCGTTTCAATGATAGCTGGCGCATGATGCTGCATCACTCCTCGCCGGAACCGGAACTGATCATGGATGAGTATGACCTAATCCCGGAAGTTCCTGCTGTGCTGCACTAACGTTCTAAAACGCGGCGCTGTTCACAACTTTGTCGATTGAGTGATCGGAATGCCTGTATTTGTTCATTGCATGGTTTCTCAAACTGAACATTTAGTTGGGCTACTCTGTTATAGAAATATTCTAGTTAATCTAAGTAAATAACTAACTTTATTAAGGTTAGCTCGAATTGAACAGAAAATCGTAGTGCCGTTCGGCGTGAAATCACCTTTTGTAAAAGATCGGCCAGTTCCGGGAATGTAACGAGCTATCATCGTTACAGTCGTCAATACAAAACAGTTATCGAAGTTATTTGTATTGATGAGGTCAGATCGTGAAAAATACTAATTCCACAAAATTAAAACTACGCCAGCTTGCCATTCTGCCAATGGCGATCGGCGCTGCGCTTGCCAGCCCGGTCCTCTCCGCAGCGCCGAATAATGCGCCAAGTTTTGCCCCTGGTGCAGAGCCCACGTCAAATGGTTGTGACGGGCTTGTTGAAATAAGCAACTGGGCGCAGCAGGTAACCGATGGTGATGGTGAAACGTCGGGCATGAAATTTATTATGAAGGGTATTTCAAACCCGGATATTTTTTCAAAATACCCGTTTGTCAGCTGGCCGTCCCTAACTTTAAGTTATCGGATTAAGCCGGGAACACCTGCCGGCCTGTCTTCGACAGTAACAGCCGTGTTGCAGGATACATCTGGTACGGGTCAGGGTGGGAATGATACCTCTGAGGCCAAGTCGTGGAGTATTGCCACATCAGGCTGTACAGATATTGATCTGGATGGTATTGCTGATGAAATCGATCCGGAAATTGTTCTACCCGTAGATACGGACGGTGATGGAATCTACGACCGGGACGACGACGATGATGATAATGATGGTATCCCTGATGTAGACGAGGGCAGTGGCCTGGTTGATACCGATGGGGACGGTACGCCCGATTCTCTTGATACCGATTCAGACAACGATGGCATTCTCGATGCTGATGAACCCGGCGATTCAGATGGTGATGGAATTCCCGATTCGCAGGAGCCCAATGGTGACGATGTCACCACCGATACAGACGGAGATGGTATCACCGACGATATAGACCTCGACGATGACAACGATGGCATTCCGGATTCGTTAGAAGGAGATGGTGCAGTAGACACGGATGGCGATGGTATACCTGACTCGCGCGATCTCGATTCAGATGGCGATGGCATTAGTGATCTGGTTGAATCCGGCGCCGATGCAGCCGCTCTGGATACCGATAATGATGGAATGATCGATGGACCAGTGGGTAATAACGGGCTTGCGGATGCGTTGGAAACTTCAGTTGATAGTGGCGTCCTGATTGCTCCGCCTGGCAATGGCGATACCGTGGTTGACGGTCAATCCGGCGATGGTGTCGCACGATCATCAGGTGGCGGGGGTTGCACACTCGGTACTGGCTCAGGTTTTGATCCACTGTTGCTGCTGACAGCACTGATGGCAGTGGTGGGGCTGCGCCGACGCAGAACCTGAATTAATTCGAAGTAGTTCTGGATTAGAGCTCCGTAGTCGACAGTGAGGCGCTGCCACATTGTCGAATTTACGGAGCTTTTCATTTGTGTTCCCGTCAAACAGATAAACTTTTTGTAATGTTGAATTAACTCTGTTCAGCGATTGTCTATGCATGAATGGTAGCATCGACCGATATTGAATAAAGTATGTCGGTTTCGACTTTACACACTGGTTACGGGAGATATTCAATGATGGTCAGCTTAAGCAAAGGTGCTTCGGTGTGCGCTCTGGTAGTTGTGCTGAGTGGTTGTGCCACTGAAAATTCCTTAAGTAAAGGACAAACGGGTGCTGCTATCGGGGCCGTTGCCGGGGCGATTCTCGGTCATCAGATTGATGATGACAAGGGCCGCTTTCTAGGAGCTGCTGTCGGTGCCCTCGCAGGCAACGCGGTTGGTCGCTATATGGATGAGCAGCAGCGGGAGCTGGAAGCTCAGCTAAGTCGTGAACAGGCAAATAAGGAAATAGAAATATCCAGATTGAAAGATGACACGTTAAAAGTAAATCTGAATAGCGAGGTGTCTTTTGATGTGGATAGCGCGAATATAAGGCCGGATTTTCAGGCCAGTCTGGACAAACTTGCCGGGGTATTATCGGAGTACCCGCATACGGTTGTGCACATAGTTGGTCATACCGATAGCACGGGTTCCGAGCAATACAATCTGGATTTATCTCAGCGTCGTGCGGCGAGTGTCAATGGTTACCTCTCACTTCGCGGAGTTACCGCTGATCGGACAAAAACCGTGGGCTACGGAGAGACCTTGCCGGTTGCTGATAACAACACAGAGCTGGGGCGTCAGCAAAACCGTCGTGTTGAAATATACCTTAAGCCTATTATTGAAGGGCAGGAGGCAAGCGCTTATGCCTCCCCTGTTTAAGTAACTATAACGGCTATAGAGGCCACACGATCAGCAACAGGGGAACGGAGATGCAAATTATTATAATTTCCAGCGGTAGTCCCATACGCCAGTAGTCGCCGAAATGATATCCACCCGGGCCCATTACAAGAGTATTTGACTGGTGGCCGATTGGAGTCAGGAAGGCGCAGGAGGCGCCGACGGCAACAGCCATTAAAAATGCGTCACTGCTGACGCCTAGCGAGGTTGCAATTGCAACCCCGATCGGTGCCATCACCAGTGCGGTCGCGGCATTGTTGATAATATCGGACAAAAACATGGTGACAATCAGCACCATCGCCAGTAGCGCTGCTGCTGGTAGTCCTTCGGTAACCTGTAGTATGACGTTGGCCATCCAGTCTGTGGTGCCGGTGCTTTCAAGAGCGCGTCCAACCGGTATCATCGCGCCAAGCAGGACAATGACAGGCCAGTCTATTTCGTCATAGATTTCGCGCACTGATATAGCGTTCATTAGTATATAGATACCGATAGCCATCAGAAACGCTATCGGTAGTGTGACAACGCCAGCGACACCTAGCGCGATCGCGCCGGCGAACACCATCAGGGCAGGCACGACCTGACGCTGGCGGTTAAGAGCAAGCGGTCGTTTCGCAAGTGGCCAAAGGCCTAGATCGTGGAATTGGCTATCTATCGAATCTGCGTTTCCGAATACAAGTAACACATCGCCTGCGCTGAAACGCTGTCGCTTCAGGCGTGTTGTAATTGTTTCTCCATTGCGCGCTATTCCTACTAATGCAAGGGTTCGACTTGTTTGCACGCGCAGGAATTCCACGCTGCGATCAACGAGAGGAGAATTCTGACCAACAACTCCTTCAAGCATGATTTCCTTGTCCGATTCGGGAGGCACAAATGAATTGGAGGCACTGGTCATGAGGGCAAGAGCGTGTTCTTCGACAACCGATTGCAGATGAGCCGGGTCACCTTGAACCAGCAGAATATCGCCAGCTGTAAACTGGTAGTCCCTTGGCAGTGGTCGTGCAAAGCCGTTCTTTTGAGCGAATCCTACAATGTCAATTTGCTCGCTATTAAAGGCTTCTATATTTGCGATTGGCTCCCCGATGAGCGATGATTCAGGCTTTACTTCAATCTCTGTCAAATAGTGAGATATCTCGAATAGCGCTTTGGATCCGTCGCCACTGCTGCGATCTGCTGGAATTAGTCGCCAGCCGATCAGGGTAATAAAAGCCAGACCGACAATCGCGACGAGAAAGCCCACCGCACTGAAATCGAACATGGAAAACGGTTGCCCGGTTAGCTCTGCCCTGTAGCTTGCAATAATGATGTTGGGTGGTGTACCGATCAGGGTAGTCATACCACCGAGGATGCTGCCGAAAGCCAGTGGCATCAGTATCAGGGCCGGGGAACGGTTCGCCTGATTTGCAGTTGCAATTGCAACCGGCAGCATCAGGGCCAGTGCACCCACGTTATTCATGAAAGCTGAAGCGACGGTAACCACGCAGGTGAGTGAGGCTATGTGAATATAGATATTTCCGGTAAACGGAGTGAGGTAGGATGCAATCACGGTGACCACCCCCGCATTTTTCAGTGCGTGGCTGATTATCAGTACAGCGGCAACGGTTATCACTGCAGCGTGACCAAAGCCACTGAAAGCGTCATCAGCAGGAACGACACCGGCAACAGTGGCCATTACGAGACAAAAAATCGCGACGATGTCATGGCGGTATTTCCCCCAGGCGAAAAGTACCAGGGTGATAAGGAGTATGGTGCTAATAGTAAGCTGTGCGGTTGTCATCGGTTCAACTCTGATTTATCACCATAGTCTAGCGTGAAACACGGGCAGATGTACCGTAACCCCCGTAGAGTGCCGGTGAGAGCATGCCATTTGGCACTCGGCACATAGCTCGCCGGAAAACGTGCTCTTTTCGAGAGCCACACACAGTTGCTGTTACTGGTCTAAAGCCAACGACTTCACCGGCTTCGGGCTGTCTAACCGCACGCTAACTCATAATATAGCCTTCAAGATGCTGGATGGTGTCGGATTGCTCAGCAATAATAGCTTTCACAAGGTCTCCGATAGACAGTACGCCGGTGATCCGGCCACTTTCGAGAACAGGTAGATGTCGAATTTTATTTTTTGTCATCAGCGACATGCATTTTTCAATTGAGTCTCGTGGCTCAACACTGACCACATTCGTCGACATAATCTCAGAGACACGGGTGTTGTGGGATTCTTTGCCTTTCAGAATTACTTTTCGCGCGTAATCGCGTTCTGAGATAATCCCGGCAAGAGTGCTTGATTCAGTGACCAGCAAAGCGCCGATCTCTTTCTCGCTCATTATTTTAATGGCGTCAAGTACGGAACTGTCTGATGTCACAGTCCAGACAATCGGGTCTTTGCCTGCGAGCAGCTGTGCGGCGTTTTTCATCGGTGTATCCTCCTGAGCTACTGGTCTATTAGTGCACTTGAGTCTAACTAACCCAATTTCAAGTTAACCGGAAACCTGTAATTCTGCAACTTTTAGTATGCACAATTCGCATAATGGAGGACAATCAGATTTTATCGAGAGCCTGATTTATATCCCAGATAATATCGTCAATATGCTCTATTCCAACTGACAGACGGATTAAATCCGGGGTAACTCCAGCCGCCTGCTGTTCTTCTTCATTGAGTTGTCGGTGTGTAGTCGATGCCGGGTGTACTACCAATGATTTAGCGTCACCGATATTTGCGACATGGCTTAGAAACTGGATTTCATCGAGAAATTTAACACCGTTTTCCATACCACCCACAATACCAAAGGAGAGCAAAGCACTGGTGCCTTTGGGCATATATTTCTGCGCCAGGGCGTAATACTTATTATCTGACCTGCCAGGGTAGTTAACCCAGGCGACTTTACTGTGCGTAGAGAGAAAATCGGCCACAGCTGCGGTGTTTTGACAGTGACGTTCCATGCGAAGATGAAGTGTTTCCAGTCCCTGCAGGAATGTAAAAGCGTTAAATGGGCTCATTGATGGACCCAAGGTTCGCAGGTACTCCATTCGGGCTTTGGTAACAAAGGCGAAATCACCAAAAGTTTCATAGAACTTTACGCCGTGGTAGCCATCTGACGGTTCGCACATCTCGGGGAATTTGCCGTTGTCCCAGGGGAAAGTACCTGACTCAACAATAACACCTCCCAGGGAGGTTCCGTGTCCGCCTATAAATTTGGTTGCCGAATGAATGACAATATCCGCACCGTGTGCAATAGGTTTGCATAAATAGGGTGAGGGTACGGTATTGTCAACAACCAGCGGGATATCTGCCTGGTGTGCTATATCTGCGACCGCTTCTATATCGAGTACATTAAGATTAGGATTGCCGAGCGTTTCGGCATATAGACAGCGTGTTTTATCTGTTATTGCCTGCTGAAAATTTTCCGGATCATCGGGGTCGACGAAGATCGTTTTTATACCCAGCTTTTTGAAATTTACTTCGAGCTGTGAGTAACTACCCCCGTAGAGTGTTCGTGCGGCGACGATTTCATCGCCGTGGTTGCACAGTGTTAGTAGTGTTATCAATTGCGCGGACATACCACTGGCGACAGCCAGAGCGGCTCGTCCGCCTTCCAGAGCGGCTACGCGTTCTTCAAATGCAGCGCATGTGGGGTTGCTCAGCCGCGCATAAACGTTACCGAAGGTTTGTAGATTAAAAAGACTGGCAGCATGTTCTGCATCATCAAAAACATAGGATGTTGTCTGATAGATCGGCATAGCCCTGGAACCGGTAGCTTCATCCGGTATCTGGCCTGCGTGCAAGCACAGGGTTTCATCGGCAAATTCTCTGTCAGCCATTGGTATCGACTCTGTGGTCTCTGTGGGTAGTCAATTTTATCGGTAGCCGCGGCGCGAGGAAATAACGCGGGTATTAACACCGGCGAAGCCCAGACCGCCGAAAATTCTGGCGTGCTCTATTTTAACGCAACGATTAGCAACGACGGTCAGCCCTTCAGCGTGAGCGTAGGCTTCCGCTTCCGGGTTCTCAATACTCAGTTGCAGCCAGAGACATTTGGCTTTAATTGCGACTGCTTGGGCAGCTAGTGCCGGAATTTCATCTTTGTGTCGGAAGCAGTCAACGATATCAACAGCATGGGGAATCGCTTCCAGTGTCTCATAACAGGTTTCGCCCAGTACTGTCTTATAGCGCGGGTTAACCGGTATGATTTTGTAGCCATGGTGTTGCATGTATTTAGCGGCAAAATAACTAGGTCGATGTGGTGAGTTTGAGACGCCGACAATGGCTATGGTTTTATAGGTACTTAAAATGCGTCGGATCGCGTGGGTGTCGTCAGCTCTGAATTTGGTATCCATGCTCGAGATCATTTCGGTGATTGTACATCTTCAGGGAATTGCGCCAGTAGTGCAAGACTGACGTTAGTAACTGATATCCGATACCCTCTCTGCTTAAAACACAGACCAGATTCGGGTGCCACAGAGCTAATCTGTTTTAATATGGTGTTAACCGGTGTTTTCAACAACAGCAGTGTTCTTGTCAGAGTGTGGATGTCAATGGCCGATATATTGAAGTTCAGGAAAAAGAAGGCAGGTCTGAAAAGCAAGGGTAAAACCCTGTGTGCGAATAATCATCACAAGTGGAAGATCGATAACTCACGACAGTTTGATGTATCGAGCGGTAAACTGGTGACGTTGTATCGGTGTGAGCGTTGTGGCGTACATAAAACCAGAGCTCTCTAAGCTGTCGCGGGTGAGTCTCGCGCTTGCTGAAAAGTCAGGGGAAAACCGGTTATTTATAGGTTCCGGCAGCTACAGGGCCGGATTATCCACCGAACAGGCGGATAAGCGTTGATTGCTCACTGGATTCACGCCAGGCTCAGTTTGTCACTATAACGCAATTGTGGCCCTGCTCTTTAGCCTGATTAAGCGCTTCCTGTGCATTGCCAATCATGGCGATGAATGTTTCATCCGGGTACGTACTTACACCGATGCTGCCGCTGATCCCGAGCACGTTAGCACCGTACTGCACAGGAGTTTTTGCGATTAACTGTCGAATCCGCTCGAATACCATAATGGCATTGTGGTCACCGACATTTGAGGCCAGGCAAACAAAAGTGCCGGCATTGTACCGCGCCAGTACATCGTTTTTACGCAGCTCATTTTGCAAAATAGGGGCGATGGTTTTAAGTATTTCGTTACTTACTTCGATACCGTATTGTGTTGTTAAATTGTCGAAATCGTCAATCTCGATCATCGCCATGGACAGCTGGATATCACCACGTTGCGCGCTTGCATAGATTTTTTCACCGACATCGAATAGATAATCTCTATTGTATAAGCCGGTCAGAGAATCACGGGTGGCAGAGAATTTAATTTCGCGGACCCGCTCAACCGACTCAACGCACTGCTTGATGCGATAGTAAAACTCGTCTGGCTGATACGGTTTGCTGATGACATCATTAGCACCCGCCCGCAGTAATCGTGCAGTGCAGCTATGATCGGGAAGCTCGCAGACCGCTGCAATTGAAAGGTCTTCACGACGATAATACTGTCTCAGGCTGTTGATGAGAGTGAGCTCATCATGTTTTATGGCATGGTGATCTACCAGCAGCAACGAAATGTCACGGTTGGTATCGAGTTGTCGTCGCACATCCGCTTCCGTGCGCACATCGATAACGGTATAGCGGTGTATATCCAGCAGCTGCCGGATTATTTTGCGGTTGAAATCGTTGCTACTGTAGAACAGTATTTTCCGCTGATGATTAAGTAGCGTACGCGTCACCAGATCAGCGATCAGTTCCGTGTCTTCGTCACTGCGCTTGAGTACACAATCGATGATATGTCGATCCTGCAAACGAGCAGCAACCTCTTCGGTCACCCGTGAAGAAATAGCGATGGTTGGAACCTGATTGCTGATCAGTGGCTCGAGAACCTCACCTTCCGGTGCATCGGGTAGTCGGGTGTCTACCACGGCTAAAACGAACTCTCCCGCGTGCGTATTAAGAAGTTTTCGCACAGCACTCGCGGTGTTTACGGCATCGGCCTGAACGCCCAGTGCATCATGGACTCGCTCGACCAGCGCGTCCCGAACTGCTTGTTCCTGTTCTGCGACCAGCACCCGCAGAGTGCTGCCGAAATCGTTGCCAGGAATCGATTCTTGCTGTTGTAGTCTCATTCGTCACGCTGAGTAAAAAGCTGTGAGCCGCATTGCAGCGGTTGGGATCGCTAATCCTTTTTGTATGCGAGATTAGTACCACCGTCTGGTATATTTCTTGGCTGATTTCATGTCAGAAAATGTTGTTTTTATTCTGTTCTGTGCTACTGCTGCCGAGGTTTCCGTTGCCCGAATATGCCCTTGACTGGATTCTACGAACTGAAGGTCTGCTGCAGTCGTCAGATCTTCCGGATAGTCTGCTTCAGTCGGCAAACCTTCCGCCGGCGGTCGAAGCCTCGGTACTGGTGCCACTTTTTCAAATGGACGGTGAGTGGCATCTGTTGTTTATCCGACGAGTCAGCAATGCGCGTGATCGACACAGCGGACAAGTGGCATTCCCGGGTGGTCGGCGCGACCCCGCAGATAAAGACGCTATCGGTGTGGCCTTGCGCGAAGCTCACGAGGAAGTGGGTTTATCCATGCGTGATATCAACGTTTTTGGTGAACTGGATGTGTATCGAACCAGCAGCAATTTCATCGTGACACCGGTGGTGGCACAGGTCCCCTGGCCTTATCCGTTTAAACCGCAGCTAACCGAAGTAGACCGCATTTTCTCAATTCCGCTGCTCTGGCTTGCAGATCCGGCTAATCATGAGTTGCGTGATCGACCGATAAAGGCTGATTCAACAGCAAACCCGGGTTCTGCCAAAGTGGTTTATTTTTCTTCCTATGATGGAGAAATGCTGTGGGGAGCGACAGCGCGTATGACCCTGTCGCTGTTAAAGTCGCTGCACGAAGGTGATATCAAATTGCATGAATCGTAAATTTCCGGCGCGCGTGGTGCCGCCGGAAAAATTTTGGCCGAAAATTCATGCGAGCGTTTTGACGGCTCGCGAGATTTTCTCAATTGCCTGATTTAACTGCTCCCGGGTGCAGGCAAAGTTAAGCCGCTGGAAGTTAGCGTCACCGAATTGTGCTCCCGGTGAGAGTCCGACGCCGGCCTTGAGAAAAAATTCATGGGGGTCGGCAACAGGCATTTCGCTGGTGTTAATCCATCCCAGATAAGTTGCCTCAGTATCGTCCATCGACAGCAGCGGTAACTCGTTAACCGCTGATCGCAGGGTATCGAGATTACCTCGAAGATAGTCAATCAGGCCTTCATGCCAGGCCCAGCCGTGTCGATAAGCCGCTTGCGCTGCGACATAGGAAAGCGTGGGCACGATCGGCACGGTGTACAGGCAGGCCTTTGTGAAGCGCTCGCGGATTGTGGCGTCGGGAATGACCGCAAACGAGCAGTTTGACCCGGCCAGATTAAATGTTTTGCTCGGAGACATAAGAGTCAGCACATGGTTTTGCAAATCAGTGGCAACTCGACCAGTCGGGCAGTGTGTTTTTGTTTTATGCAGTACTAAATCACAATGTATCTCGTCAGAGACCAGCAGAATATTGTTAGCCGCACAAATTTCTACAACGCGTCGCAATTCGTCGTCAGAAAACAGCGTGCCCGTGGGGTTGTGCGGACTGCACAACAACAGCATTTTGCTACGCTTGGTGATCGCCCTTTCGAAAGCATTGAAATCGATTGTCCAGCGTTTGTCCACATACTGTAATGGTACATCAACCCGGTCACGGTCCTTCATCGGTGGAATTTGCAAAAGCGGGTGGTAGATAGGTGTAAACACAAGTATTTCGTCGCCTGCATTACCTGCCATGGTGCATGCGGCTGCAACACCTGGCACGACACCGGGCAGCCATACCAGCCAATCCCTATCGATTGACCAGCTATGCTTGTCTGACAGGTAATCCACCACCGATGTGATTAACTCGGGGGGTGCGCTCGTGTAGCCGATGACCGGGTGCTCAAGACGATTGTTCATCGCCTCGATAATTTTGGCTTCGACGGCGAATTCCATATCCGCAACCCACATCGGTATCACATTGGTATCCGGATACTTGTTCCATTTAATCGATGAGGTGTTACGGCGGTTTACGGGAAGGTCGAAATTTACGGGCTTCATCTACTGGCTATTACCTGAATGTTATTCTTCAGGTGTGATTTAACCACTGTTTCAGCCTGGTTGCGACAGGTTCCGGTGCTTCACAAGCCACGGTGTATACGTCGAAAGCTGAACTATCCGTCGTGTGTGTCGCCGTGAACTGTGAGTCTGTGTACTCGGGGCTGGCTGTAGAAAGTAAAAGGGTGGGATCCGCCGAAGCATCACCCACCAATTTACCGCCATTATGAGAAAGTAAGTCTCATTTGTTGAAATAATTCACCTGGAGGCCTTGTTCAAAACAATCCGGGCCAGCAGACGGCTTCGACAAAACTCTCGTCAACAGATTCTTATCCCAACTATAGAAATATCGTCGTTGGCGTGTGTTCCTTTAACGAAAGTCTTCAACTTGATTTCGAGGACAATTAATGTGCTGCAAATCAAAGTTTGCTGCTTCACTAAAAAACGCCTTACTGCAGACACTCAGGGCCTTCGTTACGTGCATTATTGACGTAGTCACTGACTTGCCGAATTTCGAAATTGCCGTCTGCAAGCGGCGTAAGCTGACGATTTATTTCATCGGGTTTATCGTTCGTCAGCCAGGACTCCATGCTGCCGGGGTCGATAATGACTGGTTGTCGATGATGGATCGATTGCATCTCAGCGTTCGATTCTGTGGTGATCAGACAGCATTGCCGGTAACCGTCTGCATGAACCTGCATAATGGCACCTAGGGCCATCGCCGGCTTATCTTTTAGCGAAATATAATGCGCGACACGTTCTTTCCCTTTGCGTCGCCATTCGTAAAAGCCGTTTGCCGGTATAACGCCACGGTAGCGTCTAATCAGATTTCTAAATGAGGGCTTTTCCCAGATTGACTCTGCACGAGCGTTGAATAAAGGGCGCTTAAACTGACCCTCTTTAGCCCACGATGGAATATATCCCCATTGCATTGGTTCAAGTGACAGTGCAGTCCGTGATATGGCCAGGCCCCAGACTGCCGATGTCGGGGCGATATTATATTTTGGCGTAAATTTATCCTCTGGAAGAATCAGGCCCAGTTCGTTGAGTAGCCATTGGACCCCTTCGTGATCAGAGATATTCATGCGACCGCACATAAAAAATTTCCTTTGGTTAATTTATGTTCTCGTGGACAGTCATTGTTCAGCAAGAACAGTTGAGAATGAACACTCGACTATCCCAGGATCTAGATTCATGCGTATTATTCCCCTGTCAGCGGTATTGTTGTCTACATGGATAAGTTGTTCTGCATTTGCTAATCATATCGATGCAGAGCCCCGGCCCGGTAACTCGGCCGGGCCAGATAAAAACAGAACCGTGTCAGCCTATATCGGTGGCGGGTGGGGCTTTGGCGGAGATGAAATCGGCCGCTTCGCTGATAGTAATGGTGCAATTGAAAAAGTCCGTAGTGGTGGCGGCCTGCTGCTGGAAGGCGGTTTGCTATTTCCTCTTGATCGAGGCACTCGTCTGCGTCTTACCGCAGGTTATCAGATTGATAGTGCTTCCCGTATCAACGGGGATACCGCTTTTGAGAGATTCCGGTTCGATGGTACGCTGCTACGTGGCTACGGACCTCATGAATTCGGGATCGGTATTACGACACATACTTCAGTCGCCTACAACTGCAATATAGACCCGATATGTAGCGGTGAAGTCGAATTCGATTCGGCGGTTGGCTACACGCTGGAATACGCATTAAGAATTGGCAGTGTAAATTCCTATAGGCGACGAGGCCGAGATACAACCACAGGTGTCAGGCTTGGTCTTCGTTATACCGGTATTGAATATCAGCCACAAGTTTCAAATAGCACAGTAGAAGACATCAAAGATGGCAATTCAGTTGTGGGTTTTATCGGGTTTAGTTTTTAATAAAAATGGATTCCGGTGGTATTGCCTGCTAGTACTTTCGTGTAAGGTTTGCCTGGAGTATTAAACGGGTAAGGCATTGAAAACAGGTTTGCATTACAGCGATATGCGTATCGATCGCGCTGATTATCTGCGGCGTGATGAAAAGAGTGTACAAGCGCTATGGAACGATCCGTCGTCTGTGGTGATTCCTGTTTATCAAACCGGGAACCTAATTGATCTAAACCGGAATACCGCTGTGTTTAAAACGCAGGGCGAACTTCAGGCAACTGATCTGGAGCATGTTTCCGGTACCTTTCTTGGACTAGACAAAGGCACAGCGTACTTTGCGGTCAATTGTACAGAGCAACAGGCAGAACGTTGGTGCGAACTGAGTAAGGTAACTGAGTTCAGCGATCTCAGAACATGCGGGCCGTTGCTGCCCGGGCATGAGGCGTCGATTCTGGCCTACAGCCGAGGCATCATTTATTGGCAGCAGCAAAATCCGTACTGTAGTTTGTGTGGAACAGCTAACCGGCTCGTCAGTAGTGGACACATGATGAGCTGCAGTTCACCCTTGTGCAGCAGCCAGACTTTTCCCAGAACGGATCCGGCGGTAATAATGCTGGTAGAGCGAACGGGCGACGACGGTCAGCGCTACTGCCTGCTCGGCCGCAGTCCTCAGTGGCCCGATAAGGTTTTTTCAACCTTGGCGGGCTTTGTAGAGGTGGGTGAAACTCTTGAAGCCGCCGTTATTCGCGAAGTGCACGAAGAAGCTGGAGTAGTAGTGATTAATCCGCGTTATATGGCATCTCAGCCGTGGCCGTTTCCGCAGTCCATAATGTTAGGTTTTATTGCCACCGCCGCAACCTCTGAAATCACACTGGATGAGACCGAGGTTGCTGAAGCGCGATGGTTCTCAGACAAGGAAATTTCGACGTTTGGCAATTGGGGTGATGACGGCGATAATCCCAAATTGCCGCGTAAAGACTCGATCGCACGGTATTTAATAGACAACTGGTGCGAACGACGGAATCTACCGGTATAACTGCAGGATCGGCAAGAGACAACGGTCTATCGACCGGTAATGTGCAATGCCCGGCGAAAGGGCGGGGTCCCGTCAGTTGGTAAAAACAGAAAAGTAAAAACCCGATGAAATCGGTAACGCTCTGGCACAACTGCTCAGAGCTTGCTTGCTCGTTTGAGAGGCCGGGTCAGACCAGGGTAACCAGCTCTTCCGAACTGGTGGGATGGATGGCGACAGTATCGTCGAAATCGGCCTTGGTGGCCCCCATTTTTACCGCAACTGCAAAACCCTGCAGCATTTCATCAACACCCGTGCCGATCATATGAATGCCGACAACACGCTCTTCTTTGCCGGTTACAACAAGTTTCATTGCGGTTTTTTGCGGGTGCGGGCTAAATGCGTGATACATGGCGGTGAATGCCGTGTTGTAGCATTTGACTTCATCGCCGAATTTTTCTCTGGCCTGAGTTTCAGTCAGTCCAACCGTGCCAATCGGTGGGTGGCTGAACACCACTGAGGCGATGTTGTCGTAGTTGAGGTGACGATCTGTCATGCCTGCGTACAGTCGTTCGGCCAGGCGCCGACCAGCTGCAATTGCGACTGGCGTCAGCTGATCCCGTCCGGTGACATCTCCGATCGCGAAAATATTATCCACATTCGTTTTCTGCCATTTATCAGTGGGTATATAGCCCTTTGAATTGACTTCCACACCTGCATTCTCGGGAGTCATCTCTGCACTTAGAGGTCTTCTGCCAATTGCCCAGATTACTGAATCAAAATCCCCGAGGCTACGATCGTCGGTTGTTGTCACGGCAATTCTATTGTGTTTGGTTGTGAGTTTTGCCAGTGACGTATTGTTGATAATTTTCAATCCGTCGTCGTGCATTATGCTGGTCAGTGTTGAAGACAGAATTTCGTCAAACTCTCTTAGAAAATGCTCGCGTCTTATAATCAGGCTGACGTCACTTCCGAGCGAGTGAAGTACACCGGCGAGCTCGACTGCTATGTACCCAGCACCTACGACTGCAACTTTTTCAGGTATTTCGGTCAGTTCAAAAAATCCGTCTGACGTAATACCCAGCTCCGCGCCTTCGATATCCGGTATTACTGGCGCGCCTCCGGGTGCGAGTAGAATTCTCTCTGCTGTGTAGGTTTTATCACCGACTTTAACCGTGTGCTTGTCCACCAGCGAGCCGTGCCCGGGCAGATAGTCAACGTTTTCTCGGTCAAGATTAGTCTCATAGATTCCGTTCAATCGATGAATATATTTTTCACGGTCACTGACCAGGGCATTCCAGTCAAAACTTTTCTGCTCAATTTCAAAACCATAGCCCGTCGCATCGCGTACGGTATGGGCGATGTGAGAGGCATACCACATTACCTTTTTTGGTACACAACCGCGGTTTACACAAGTACCGCCGAGTCTGTCGTATTCGACAACGGCCACCCTGGCTCCGTGTTTCGCAGCGCGTCTGGCGGTGGCAACTCCGCCGCTGCCGCCGCCGATAGCAATCAGATCGTACTGGTAGCTCAATGTATTATTCTCCGTTATTTTAGTTGTGGTTGCAGGCGATAGTAACGCCAAGGTTTTTTTAACAGAGTAACTGTGCAGACTGGTAGCGCAGTGGAATTGATCTGTTTATCATGCGGTTGCTCTGGAATTTCCGATCACCGACAGCATGGTGAGAGAATTCCTGATCTGTGGAAGTTTAATGCCATTTATCGGGCAATCAAGCTGGCGCAGATAGAATCCCGTTCTGACACCGACTAAACAATAAGCGAACTCCCGAAAGTATGCGAATAATGCAGACTGGTTATATTGGTGACCGGCTTACCCACTATCTGCGTCTGGTTCGCGCAGACAAACCCATTGGAGCGCTGCTGCTGCTGTGGCCAATGCTGTGGGCTTTGTGGCTGGTGTCCGGAGGAGAGCCTGACTGGCTGGTGCTGCTGGTTTTTCTTTGCGGTACGTTTCTGATGCGTTCAGCCGGGTGTGCCATAAACGATTACGCTGATCGCCACATTGATGGTTTTGTTGCGAGATCGAAGGATCGACCTATTGTCAGCGGCAAGGTCTCGCCGAAGGAAGCACTGGCGGTTGCAGCTTTACTGGCAGTGTTATCATTCATGCTGGTGTTATCAATGAACAGGCTGACGATCGCAATGTCGTTTGTCGGTGTAGCACTGGCAGCGGTGTATCCTTTTTGCAAGCGGGTGACGCACTGGCCTCAGCTTGTACTGGGTCTGGCCTTTGGCTGGGCGGTGCCAATGGTATGTGCGGCACAGACGGGTCGAGTCGAGCCGCTGGGTTGGTGGATCTATCTGGCTGCAATTTTATGGGCGCTGGCATACGATACGATCTACGCAATGGTTGATCGCGAAGACGATGTCAAGCTCGGTGTTAAATCGACGGCTATCTGGTTTGGCCGCTATGATGTGGCAATGGTAGTGGTCGTGCAGTTGGCTGTTTTGCTGATTCTCTATGTAATCGGTCATAGCTACCAGCTCTCCTGGGTGTTTTTTGCAGGCCTTGCGGTTGCACTTATGATAATTGCTATCCAGTGGTCACTGATTCGAGCACGCAAGCCACCTGATTGTTTTCGAGCCTTTCTGCTGAATAACTACATGGGTGCGGCGATTTTTATCGGTCTGCTGGCCCATTTTTCAGATCAGTAACTCCGGTACATTCTGTGTTGCGAATTTTTTTGACGATCCCACCCGCAAGGTGGCTGGCTGGCTATTCGGATACAATCGGTAATGCATGAGTTCCTAATCAAGCTCAGTGGTCGTTATCGCAGCGCTATAGAGAGCCATCCTGGCGGTGCAGAGATAACTGCGTTGCGGGAAGCGTTGGCTACGCTGACACTTGCTGAATCGGCTCTCGATAAAATAGCGCTGTGTGAAAGTAACCCGGAGTGCCCGCTGCAATTAGTCGTTGCCGGACCAACGCAAGTTGGAAAAAGCTCGGTAGTGAATCTGTTGTTGCAACAGCAATTGGCTGAAGCTAGCCCCATCGCCGGTTTTACTGTCCATTTGCAAGGCTATGCTGTTAGCGCAGAGGGTGATACGGCCAATCATCTGCAGGTGGAGTGGACATCGTCGTATTTTCGTGATCAGGCTGTTCAATCGCAGTGTGCCCTTGACCGCGATATTCTTGATGAATACTCCATTACTTCTGTTGCAGCGATACGCGCCAATCCCCTTTCGAATATTGTCGCCTGGGATACTCCGGATTTTGATTCGATAGAATCGTTTAATTATCGTCGCCCGGTGTTGCGTGCCGCAGCGTTGGCGGACCTGATTGTGTTTGTGGTGAGTAAGGAAAAGTACGCAGATAAATCAGTCTGGAACTACCTGGCTCTGTTACAGCAACTCAATGTGCCGGTGTTGGTGGTGATGAATAAAACATCTGTTCAGCATCGCGAGGCGCTACAGGAATCCTTTTCACAAAAGTATACCCGGCTGCTGAAGAATAATAGCGAAGGTAAGCAGGATTCACCGGTGCCTGGATTACGCTTTATTGATGACTACGGAACTGAAACTGCAGCTGCGATGAGTAGTGCAGAAGTGGCTGAACTGCGAGATGTGATTGGCTCGGAACTCTCCCGGATAGCCACTACAGCCCGAGATTCAGCAGTTTTACGCGCAGATGCTGTACGTTTTATGAAATCGCACTGGTCGCGATGGACCTCGCCACTGGATAGTCATTTCAGGTTACAGCAGGAGTGGAACAAAGACGTCGATTCCATTTGTCACGAATTGCAACAAAGCTATGCCAATGAATATCTTGAGCATTCCCGTTACCGCGAGACATTTCAGTTAGCGCTTGCCGAATTATTAGTGCTGCTTGAAGTGCCGGGTGTGGCTGAGCCACTGGGCAGGATTCGCAGTCTGGTCACCTGGCCCGTCAGGAAGCTGTTGTCATCGGCCAAAGGAGCCCGTGAACCGCTTATAAAAGATGATCGAAGCGAAGAGCGTCGAATTCTCGATGAACTGGGCGAGCACGGGATGGCAATATTTGCCAGTCGGATCGCCAGTCACCCGGATGATCGGGACTGGTGGGAGCTCGTTGAAAGGGCACTTGCCGGGCAGCAAGACACCCTTCTCAAAAACTACCAGAGCGGACTCGATAATTACCAGATTCTGTTGCAGGCGGAAATCGAAAGGGCCGCACGATCTCTATATCGTCGCCTGCAGGAGCAGCCGGCAACACTGAACAGCTTGCGGGCTGCGCGGGTTTCAGCTGATGCGGCGGCAGTGGTGCTTGCCGTAAAATCCGGTGGTCTGGGGGCGGCTGATCTGATTATTGCCCCAGCTATGTTGTCCTTGACAACCATGCTGACCGAAGGTGCGCTTGGTCAATACATGCAAACTGTTCAGAATCAGCTGCGTCGCTATCAACAACGTGAAGTGAGTGCACTGATCGACCGGACTCTAGGCAAACCGTTGTATCCCTTGTCTGCTGCCGGTCGTGAAAAGGGGTTTGCAGCAATCGCAGAAAGAGAAATGAAGGCGGCATGGGAAAAGCTGGAGTCAGGGGATGTCTGAACAGGATGCGCGAAAGTTATACGCTGAGTGTCTGCAATTTACCCGCAAGCTGTCGACGACCGGGTGGATCGACGATATGGCAGGTGCTGTGTCGGTTACGGCCAGTCCGACAGATTTATTTTCCGGTGAAACTGAAGATCGGCCTCTGGTCGCGGGATTATTTGGTGGTACCGGTGCAGGCAAGAGTGCGTTGTTAAACCGGCTTGCCGGTGCTGACATTGCGCGTACCGGTGTGGTGCGTCCGACATCAATGGAAATTACCGCCTATCTGCATGAAGATCATCGTATAGCGAAGTTACCCGAGGGTTTTCCGGTTGAGCAGTTCTCGGAACATCGCCATAGTAACCCGGCCTATCGCAATATAGTCTGGGTTGACATGCCCGACTTTGACAGTGAAGAAACTCAAAACCGGGATCAGGTGATGCAATGGATTCCGCATATTGATTTGCTGTTGTATGTGGTAACTCCAGAGCGCTATAAAGATGAGGAAGGCTGGCGCTTGCTATTGGAAAATGGTTACCGTCATGGCTGGTTGTTTGTGATGAACCAGTGGGATCGAGCAGTTGAGGAACAGTTTCAGGATTTTCGAGCATTGCTGATGAAAGCAGGTTTCGCTGATCCCGTGATCTTTCGTACTGTTAGTAACGGCACTGAGCATGCGCAGGATAGCACCAGTGACCTGGGTACTTTTGTCGTGAACTTGTCGGAACGGAAAACTGTCGCTCAGCTGGATGAAATGGGTTGGCTGGAGCGACTACGTCAGGCCCACGCTCGATTGCAAACGCAAATTGAAATTCTCCGGCAAGTGGAATTAAAAGACACACTGGTGTCCAGCTTTAGCGATCACTGGCACAGGGCAGGTTACGCAATACAGGCGAACCTGGAAATTCCTTTCAAAGAGTTCAGTGACGGTTTCAGCCGTAAGCAGCTGGGTCCTTTGAAAACCATGCTCAAATCGCTCGGTGGTCCCGCTGACAAAGAAACAGTCGCACCCCATGTTGCCAGTCGTACAGAGGTAAAGACCTTATGGGATGATTGGTCTGTCAAGCGGATAGCGGATTCCCTGAGCCAGTTTCAACTGGCCACCGAAGATCATGGTGTACCGCATAATCGCCTTAAATCCGTTACTTGCGAATTACTTGAATCAGTGACCGGCTCGATTCAAAAAGAGCTTGAAAAAGGTTTGCATGAGGCATTAAAGCGACCGGGTTCGACGTTTCAGCGACTCACAGCTCGCGTGTTAAAATATCTGGTTTTCCTGTTGCCGCTGGCGGCACTCGCCTGGGTCGGGTATCGAATCGTTGATGGCTTTATTGCCGGGGCAGAGGATCAAAGCGCTTATGTCAGTGTTAATTTTCTCATTAATGGCCTGATGCTAACCGGACTGGCCTGGCTTGTTCCCTGGGTGCTGGGCAGATTAATTGTTCCTTCCGTTCCCGGGTCGGTTTACCGGGGCCTGCAGAGTGCAGTTACTGAAGGGCTTTCGCAGAGCTCAGAAAAAATACTGCAGGAACTTACGTTGATTTCCGTCGAAAATAAAGAATTGCTAACTGAAGCCAGGCAGCTTTCAATGGCGCTGGAGGCGACACATTCACGATCGGAAATTTTAGAAAATACCGAGTTGAAAAAAGTTCTGATGGCATATCCAGCTCTGTTATAGCTGGCCATTCAGGGTGTTCTGGCAAACACCCAGATTGATACACTGGCAGCGCCGGCCTGATACAAACTACTGGTCAATGATAAAGCCGTAGCTCCGGTCGTATAGACATCATCGATTATTGCGATGTTTTTGCCCTGGATATTACCGATCACCTTAAAGGCTCTTTTTATATTTATATCACGGGCTTTTGCTCCCAGTCTGGACTGCGGAGTTTGCGCCGCCACCCTGATCACACTGTCATTGTCGATTTCAATTTCCAGTTTCTTGCTGACTAGTGTTGCTATTTGGAAGGCCTGGTTGTAGCCGCGCTCCAGTAATCGTTGCTTATGCAATGGAACAGGTATCAACAGGTCAGGGGTACTCTCTTTAAGGTGGGTTATTAAAGTATCGCTTAGTATTTCACCGATGATACGGCTGTACTTTAACTCGCCGGCAAACTTCAGGCGCTTGATCATGTAATCAACCGGCGGACGGTACAGGTAGGGCGCGATTGTTTCAATGACATCAGAAGGTGATCTCAGGCATTGGCCGCACAGTAGTTCGGAAGTTAAAACCGTTTGATTTGTAAGATCACTAACTGGCGACGCCGGCAGCGGTAAAGCACAGCGAGTACAGCAATAGCTATTCAGCGGTAAAAGCTGGCGGCAGAATTTACACAGATCCCTGCTGCCAGTTGATACCTCGTCGCAAAATACACAGGTCGACGGGAATAAATGATTGTAAATTTTATGAAACATATAAATTGACGCTACAAAGTATCAGACGTCTGCAATGACAGCGTCGGATATCATATTACAGGTGTGTTGCTTAGCTGCTCTATCTCTATGAAATGTTGATTTTGAAGTGCCAACATGTGTTAGGATTAATACAGCCGTGTATGTTTTTTGAAATTGACTTTGGTCGACGCCGAAAAATGGCAAGGTCTTGTGCCATATGTTGCTGGAACGGAGAATTAAAAATACCGTGAAAGTTCCGGAGAAAAAACTCACTATTGGGTAGAACCCGAGAGTTGATTTTCAGAGTTGATTATTCCGGAACCAGGCAGCTTATGACGCAGCAATATCAAGTGAGCACGCACGCGTGTAATCTATGGGCGAGTAGGACGTTCGTTGAATAACCCCTACTTTAATAATACTGTTCAATCATGCAATCGCAAGTTGGAGTGATTCAATGCAAATAAAACTCCTGTCTGTCGCCATAGCTGCTGTGCTTATGACCGGCTGTGGCACATATTCAGGCGGCGCACCATCAGCATCAGGTTTCGTTAGCGGCGGCGGTTCAGCCGTTGCCACGAGCGATGGATGTCTGAAAACCGGAGGCTGGTCAGAAGGAGCCGAAGGTTGTGGTAGTGACGAAGAAGAAATGGTGTCTGAAAAGACAATGGATGCGGAACCCGAGGTAGCAGAAGCACCGCCCCCGCCCCTGCCACCACCACCACCTCCTCCGCCGCCACCTCCACCACCAGCAGCTGCTCCGGAGCCTGCCAGTGTAGAGAAGGTTGTACTAAGTGGCCGTGCGTTATTTCCTTATGACTCAGCGCAGTTGACGTCGCAGGGTGACCGGGAAATGAGTACGCTTATAACGAAACTGGAAACGTATCAGGACATCGAACTGGTTGATGTAGTCGGCCACGCTGACAGCACCGGGTCTGTGGAATACAACCAGGCGCTATCCGAGCGTCGTGCAGAGACGGTGAAAGGAAAGCTTGAAGGAGCATTCCCTCAGGTTCCGATTACGGCGACCGGCTTAGGTGAAACTGCACCTATCGCTGATAACAGCACGGAAGAAGGCCGCAGGCTTAACCGTCGCGTAGAAATTCGGGTTGAAGCGATTAACTAGGTTTACTTAGTCCGTTTTAATCGTGAATTCAGAAAAGGCGGCCTGATAAGGCCGCCTTTTTTGTATGCGATTGTGTTTTCTTGTTAAAAATCAGACATCGCCACGTTCTGCCAGAGATACCTGATAGCCGTCGCCGACAATAATATGATCGAGCACGCGGATCTCTACCAGTGCCAGGGCCTTTTTCAGTTTTGCGGTAATTTCTATATCTGCGCGGCTCGGCTCGGCGACGCCGGATGGATGATTGTGTGCAAAAATCACGGCGGCAGCATTGTGTTTTAAGGCTGCCTTTACTACTTCGCGCGGGTACACCGAGGCACTGTCGATTGTTCCATTGAACAACTCCTGGTACGTGATAAGCCGGTGCCGGTTGTCGAGAAACAGGCAGGCAAAAACCTCGTTTTCAAGGTCCCTCATGTTTAGCGTTACTACGCTTTTAACCGCTTCAGGTGACTCAAGGAATTCGCGCTCTCCTGCGCGTCCGGTCTGGTAGCGTTTTGCCATTTCAAGTACAGCCGCTAATTGGGCGTACTTTGCCGGGCCCAGGCCACGGGTTCTGCAAAAACTCTGCTGATCAGCGTTTAAAAGCGGTACCAGCCCGCCATATTCATCGATGATATCGTGCGCAATTTCCACGGCGTTGCGTCCGGGAATGCCGGTGCGTACAAATATAGCCAGCAGCTCTGCATCTGTAAGGGTATTTGCTCCGCGTAAAAGAAGTTTTTCGCGCGGGCGTTCACTACGGGGAAAATCTGGTATTGCCATAGAATGCGAGTGTTCAGCTTTTGTACAAGTTGAACGTTGTCGGCTGTCACACTTTGCTCATTTTGATAGGCACTTCTCTTTCGTAAAGATCCGGCAATTCGGGAAGCTTTCTATGGCCTTGCTGATACAATAATCACCATGGCTTTAAATAATGTAAATATTCTAGTGGCTGTAACTGGCGGAATAGCGGCTTATAAATGCCCGGAGGTTATTCGCCGGCTGACTGAATACGGTGCCAGTATTCAGGTTGTTATGACAGAGTCTGCTCGCGAATTTGTCAAGCCACTGGTATTTCAGGCGGTCAGTGGCAATGCTGTACATGTTGATCTTCTCGATGATCAGGCAGAAGCAGGCATGGGGCATATAGAGCTGGCAAGATGGGCAGATGTAGTTTTGATCGTACCGGCAACCGCGAATACACTGGCACGTATGGCCTGTGGTGTGGCGGATGATTTACTCAGCACCATCTGCCTTGCTACCCGATCCCCGGTTATTGTTGCGCCGGCTATGAACAGTGTCATGTGGGAGCATCCGGCAACACAGGCAAACCTGAAAACCCTGCAATCACGGGGCATTATTCTATTAGCTCCGGAAGCAGGTTCTCAGGCCTGTGGAGAAACCGGGATTGGCCGTTTAATGGAGCCTGAAAAAATAGTTGAGTCATTGAAACAGATGGCTTGCGATGGTGGTCAGCTAACAATGAAACATGTCGCTCAAAGTACGGATTCCTCCCTGCTTAAAGGAGTGAAGGTTTTACTTACTGCAGGACCAACGCGGGAAGCCATCGACCCCGTGCGTTTTATCAGTAATCACAGCAGTGGCAAAATGGGCTTTGCACTCGCTAGAGCAGCGACGGATGCTGGTGCCGAGGTTACCCTGATAGCAGGCCCGGTAAAGCTTGAAACTCCGGGTGGCGTGAAGAGAATTGATGTGTCCAGCGCCTTGCAGATGCATGAGATCGCTCTATCAATTGCCGGGGAGTGCGATATATTTATATCCGTTGCTGCGGTAGCCGACTATCGTGTAGATGAAATCAAAGCGCAGAAGATCAAAAAAACCGGCGACGATATGACGCTCACCTTAATTCGAAACCCGGATATTCTAGCCGATGTCGCGAGTATGGAGACAAAGCCGTTTTGTGTCGGGTTTGCGGCAGAGACTGAAAACCTCGATGCCTATGCCCGAGGGAAATTACAGAAAAAAAATCTCGATATGATTGTGGGCAATCTGGTCGGTGTCCAGAGCAGTGGCTTTAATAGTGATACAAATGCTGTGGACGTATTCTGGGGTAGTAGTGGTCACGTGGCCTATTCATCTCGTTCAAAAGAATCACTGGCAACAGATCTGATTACATTAATCGCCAGCCGTTATGGAGAGAGGCATTGAGTATTTCAATGCAGGTTAAAGTTCTTGATCACCGACTGGGTCAATCGATCCCGCTACCGCAGCGCGCAAGTGATGGTTCGGCCGGGCTGGATCTGCATGCCTGCCTAGACGATACACTAGAGATGAAACCCGGAATGGTCGAACTGATCCCAACTGGGTTTGCGCTGTACCTGGAAGATCCAAGGTTAGCAGGTATGCTTTTGCCACGATCCGGTCTTGGTCACAAACATGGAATAGTACTGGGAAATCTTGTTGGGCTAATCGATTCCGATTATCAAGGGCAACTGTTCGTATCGTGTTGGAACCGGTCGAGCGCCGTATACCGGGTAAGGCCGGGGGAGCGGATTGCCCAGTTGGTTATCGTGCCCGTAATTCAACCCGAACTTGAAATTGTTGAAGAATTTATCAGTTCCGGGAGAGGGGATGGCGGTTTCGGTTCCTCTGGTCGGTGAGGTTGCGCTGGACATTCACATTCCGGCGAACAATTTAAACGGCATCAGGGTTGTGGCGGGTTTTGTGCTTTTTGCCGTAGGCTTACCATTTCATTAGAAAAAAATTCAATTAAAAATTAGAGGTAGTGCATGAATATTGACGCTTCAATTTTCCGCGCGTACGACATTCGAGGTGTTGTTGCCGATGCCTTGACACCGGATGCAGTCGAACAGATCGGCCGGGCGTTTGGCAGCGAATCACTGGCGCGGGGAAATTCCACAGTTGCGCTGGCGCGTGACGGTAGATTGTCTGGTCCGGCACTCGTTGAAGCGTTAGCAAAAGGTATTCAAAGTACGGGTTGCGATGTAATCAATATAGGTATGGTGCCAACCCCTGTGCTCTATTTTGCCACCTACCATCTCGAGACAGGCACTGGAATCATGGTGACTGGCAGTCACAACCCGCCCGAGTACAACGGCCTGAAAATGATGATCGGCGGCGATACGCTTTTCGGTGAAGGTATTCAGGGACTTTACCAGCGGCTGGTCGCTGATGATCTGGCGACGGGCGCGGGTAGTTTTTCCGAACAAGATGTTCTCGATGCCTATCTAGACCGCATTATTGGTGATATAAAAATTTCGCGTAAGATGCGAATTGCCACAGATTGCGGTAATGGCGTAGCTGGTGTTTGTGCTGCGGCGCTTTTCCGGAAGCTCGGCTGTGAGGTTCATGAGTTGTTTTCAGAGGTGGATGGTACCTTCCCCAATCATCATCCCGATCCAGCCAAGGTTGAAAATCTGCAGGATATCTCAGCGCTGGTTGAGAGCGAGCGACTGGAACTGGGTCTGGCATTTGATGGCGATGGAGACCGCGTTGGTGTCATCGACGACAGAGGGCAAATTATCTGGCCGGATCGTCAGATGATTTTATATTCTCGCGACATTCTCGATCGCAGTCCGGGTGCGAAAATCATCTACGATGTGAAATGTTCACGGTTACTTCCGCAGGCGATTGAACAGGCCGGCGGTCAACCCGAAATGTGGAAGACCGGCCATTCGTTCGTAAAAGCCAGAATCAAAGAAACCGGTGCTGCCCTGGGTGGTGAGATGAGTGGGCATATCTTTTTCAAGGAGCGCTGGTATGGCTTCGATGACGCTTTATATTCAGCAGCGCGGCTGCTGGAGATTGTCTCGCGCGACCCTCGTTCAGTCAGTGAAATCTTTGGCGAGATTCCCGACAGCGTAAATACACCGGAGCTCGGTATCAAGTTTGCCGAGGGAGAACATCATAAATTTATGGAGTCGTTTGTCAGAGATTCTGTTTTTGAGGGTGCAAAACTCACCACCATCGACGGACTTCGAGCCGATTTCAGTGATGGGTGGGGCTTGGTCCGGGCATCAAATACGACGCCATCACTTGTAATTCGATTTGAAGCTGATTCACAATCAGCACTTGATCAGATCCAGTCCCGGTTTAGAACAGCCATGCGCGCGGTTCAATCAGATCTGGAACTTCCTTTCTAAACGGTTCCCGGCAGACAACGCTGCCGGGGGCGGAATTCAGCCCCGGAGCTTGACCAGTGGACAGAGCAGCCGCGCACGATATCGCTCGTGTATTAAACGAAGCATTACCCTATATTCAACGTCTGTCCGGTAAGACTATCGTTGTTAAGTTCGGTGGTAATGCGATGATCGATGAAAATCTGAAGCTTAGCTTCGCGCGCAATATCACACTGATGAATGAGCTGGGCATTAATACGGTGGTGGTTCATGGCGGCGGACCGCAAATAGGCCAATTGCTGAATCAGCTGGGTAAAGAAAGTCGCTTTATCCAGGGGATGCGTGTCACCGATTCCGAAACTATGGATGTCGTTGAAATGGTCCTCGGTGCACAGGTCAATAAATCTATAGTCACCTTGCTAAGCCAGGTTGGCGGTCGAGCTGTTGGACTCACCGGCAAAGACGGCGGTTTGATAAAAGCACGTCCATTGGTGCTGGAAAAAGTAGAACCCAATAGCGGTGACTCCAGTCTTGGCCAGGTCGGCGAAGTCGAATCGGTGAATGTAGAAATTCTCGAAACACTGGATCACGGTAACTTTATTCCAGTTATTGCACCCGTTGGGCTGGGTGATGACGGACGCAGCTATAACATTAATGCGGATTTAGTAGCCAGTGCCATCGCCTCTGTCCTAGAGGCGGAAAAACTTCTTCTTTTAACTGATACTGCCGGTATTCTCGATCAGCAGGGTGAATTGTTAACGGGTTTGAAGCCAGATGAAATTCAATCGCTGGTAGCGGACGGCACGATATACGGTGGCATGTTGCCAAAAGTCCAGTGTGCTCTGGACGCCCTTAAAAAAGGCGTCAGATCGGCGACAGTACTTGATGGTCGTATAGAAAACGCCGTACTACTTGAGCTGTTTACCGACAGTGGTGTCGGTACACAAATTATAGCTGGCTGATCAGCGGTAGTATGATGAGGCAGTTAAACCAACTGTCTCATTTAAGTAGTTTTAACGTCCCGCCAGCATCAGTCGCGGATGGGCTGTTAGTAGCTGCCGTGGTCCGCTGTGGTGGATTGGCTGACCAGTTCGCGATAACGGTTAAGGTCGGCGGAGAATTTCTTCGCTACCTGACGACGTTCCCTGAGCTTTGATTTGATCAGCGCATTCGTGCTGTCAATACTTCTGATGACAGCGATTTTATCTGACTCCAGGCTGGCATTGGACGATTGACCCCGGGTACCGTTTCGTTCAATCTTTGCGTTGATTGAAACCAATCGTGAATTGAGTATCACCAGTTGATCATGCATTCGTGACACGGTGCCATCGATATGCCCGAGTTTTTTGTCGCGGGTGCGTGTTAAATCCTCCTCGTGAGGGAAAGATTTAATCAGCATTTGATCGTGCAGGCGTTGTGCTCTGGCCGCGGCCAGTTTTGCTTCCTGCGCTTTTCGTTCCTGTTTACTTGGTATACGTTTGACAGCCACGCCTCGCTCGTTGAGCACTTGCGTTGAATTGCCGTAGTTTGCCGGAGGCGGTCTGTCCTGATAAGAAATGTTTCCGCTGTCATCAACCCACTTGTACCAGCGAGCGCTCGCCTGATCTGGAATGAACAACGCCAGGCTTAACAGGGTTATGACAGCAGCTGGTGCCCAGTGGACTAGCCGATTGTCAGTGTCACCCAGACAAACCGAAGCGGTTTTTGCCATAGCATCTTCAGAGATGACAGTTCGGGATCTTATATACTTGTTCACAATTGAAGGCCTGATCTGGGTAAAACGTCTCGGGGCTAATTCCCTAATAATTAATTCAACTATCCATATATAGCGGGTGATTTGTGAGATAGTTGATAGGACGTACGTCCAGTGTGAATTGTTTTTGTTTTGTAATTTTCCAAGTTTTGAAAACTAGCACGATTTGAGAATCTGCCCTTCAGATTCACCACAATCGGATGAACTGTGCGATTATTAAACAGGTCCACGAACTTGCGAAAAACGTAAAATGAGAATCATCACTTTAAATTGCAATGGTATTCGCTCAGCTGCCAGGAAAGGTTTTTACACCTGGATGCAGCAACAAAATGCCGATGTGGTCTGTTTGCAGGAAACCAAAGCTCAGCAGCACCAGCTGGAAGATGAAATATTTAATCCGTCGGGCTACACAAGGTTTCTGCACGATGCGGAAAAGCCGGGTTACAGCGGCACGGCATTGTACTGTCGGCAAGCTCCGAAGCGTGTGGTTTATGGTATTGGTGATGCAGATATAGATCGTGAGGGGCGTTATCTCGAAGCGGTGTACGAAAATCTGTCGGTGGTTTCCCTTTATATGCCATCGGGCTCATCTGGTGACGTTCGGCAGGCGTTTAAAATCAGAATGATGGATATAATCCTTCCGCATCTACTGAAGCTAAAAAAACGTCGACGCCAGTATGTACTTTGCGGGGACTGGAATATTGCGCATAAGGAATGCGATATCCGCAATTGGCGTGGAAACAAAAAAAATTCAGGCTTCCTGCCGGAGGAACGCGAATGGCTAACTGAATTATTCGACAAGCATCGGTATGTGGATACCTTTCGCTGCCTTGAGCAGGAAGAACACGAATACACCTGGTGGTCGAATCGGGGGCAGGCATGGGCTAACAACACCGGGTGGCGAATTGACTATCAAATTTCCACACCGGGTCTCGGCAAGTGTGTAAAAAGTACCTCTGTTTATCGTGAAGAGCGATTTTCAGATCATGCGCCACTAACTATTGACTACGACTTCGAAATCGCCTGATGAACACGTAGTTTTAACGTATCTGTTGCTGAGGGACACATGTGCCTGTTACAGATTCATGAAGCGTTTGAATCTAAACCTGGAATCACACCTGAGCACGGCCCGATTTATTGCGGCTTGTGATTATGCAGTCGGCCGGATCACAATTGTATCGTTAAATCTGCCGCGAGCCAGGTATATTAGAAACAACACCGGAACGGTTAGCAGCGCTGTTATGGTAAAGAATGTTGCATAACCCATAGACTCGACCATAGAGCCGGAATAGCCTCCGAGAATTTTGGGGAAAAGAGTCATTAGGGAACTGAAAATAGCGTACTGAACCGCAGTGAAGGAGATATTTGTCAGGCTTGATAAAAATGCGATAAAAGCAGCGCTCGCGAGTCCGGCGGATAAATTGTCTGCGCCAATAACGGAATATAACATCGGCATGCTTGGCTCTGCACTGGCGAGAACAATAAATAACAGGTTGGTCAGAGCAGAAAGAACAGCGCCTAAAAACAGAATCCGCAAAACACCAAAGCGCATAGCCAGAAAGCCTCCCAGAAAGCCTCCGGCAATTGTCATTAACAAGCCGAACACTTTGGCCACACTTGCGATTTGAATTTTGGTGTAGCCTAGATCCTGATAGAAAACATTTGCAATAACCCCCATTACAATGTCCGAAACCCGATATAACCCGACCAATGCAAGCAGCAGCAGTGCTGCCGCCAGGCCATAACGCTGGAAAAAATCGCGGATGGGGTCGACATACGATTCTTCGATCATTTGTCTATTGCCGACGCCAGCACCGACCAGTGCCAGAGCAACAAACCAGGCCGCTGCCGCAGCACAGGCTAGTCTAATTGTGGCGACCAGAAAACCTGCCAGATGGCGATTGTTAAATGCTTCGGTTAATGTTGCCTTCAGTGAAGATGCCATACCGCTACTGAGTTTGAATATCGCGATAAACGCAATCACGGAAATTAAAAATACCAGTAAGAACCGCAGGTAGTCGGAGGCCTGGTATTGATCCGGATCGCTTCGCGGGTTGTCTGGTTCGTTCACTATAAATGTGGTTGCCACTCCGATCAGCATGACTGCCGCCATAATCGCGTAGGTGTTCATCCAGGCGGAATAGTCGTACACCTCTTTTGTCGAGCCGAATTGTGATGCCAGATACAGTGCCCCTGCACCCGCCACGATCATCCCGATACGATATCCGGCTATGTATGTAGAGGATAATAGTGCCTGAAGTTCAGGCCCGGCAGACTCGATTCGAAACGCATCTATAACAATATCCTGAGTCGCCGATGAAAATCCGAGCGCCACTGCTGCGAATGCCATCATGGTTAGGCTTCCCTGACCCAGAGCGGGGTCGGTCATTGCCATCCACAATATTGCGCCGATTACGGCAAACTGTGATAACAGAAGCCAGCTGCGTCTGCGGCCAAGCAATCCGGTAAGTCCTGGTATTGGAAGTTTGTCTATTAAGGGAGCCCAGACAAACTTGAATGAATAGCCTAGTGCTGCCCAGCTGAAATAGGTGACAGCGGATTTCTTCACCCCGGCTTCACCTAGCCAGAGGCTTAGCGATGAGAAGATAAGTAGAATCGGGACTCCGGCAGAGAACCCGAGAAACAACATAACAATGGCTCTGGGATGCAGTAGTACATGGATGCCATAGGCGATTGCGGTAATACAAAAGGCTCGAAAAACAATCAGTGGCGAGTTTTGCAGACCTGGAATGCCGCCGAAAAAAGACTTGATCAACAGAACACCACCTAATAGAAGAGCGGCAGCAGCGAGCCGGTTGCGGTTGTTGCTCCAGTCTATTTCGCCAGACATATAGCCTCTGTATTTGTTGTATGGTGCGAATGCCGACTATATCGCATTTACGGCTGATGTCGTACTGTCAAAAGTCGATGCGATTTTAAATAATTCAAGGTGGAAGAGTTGTAATCTGGCTGCAATTATTGTTGTAATCACTGGTAGTTGTCGGTGATTAGTCGAAGTTTGGGTTTTTCGTTGTCTTCGGGCTCTGAGTCGTCTTTGGTATCTTCTGTTTTATTGATGCTCTGCTGAGAGGGTGCAGGCCACCATGACTTTCCCGACAATGCCTGACTCATAGCCTGAGTAAGGCTATCCATAAATTCCTCGCGGTTACCCTTGCCGCAAATCCATTCGCGGAACAGGGGCTCAATACTGATTTTATCTGTGGTGCCATCCCGCATTTTCCATTGCACAGTAAACTTGGGTCTCATGTCGCGCCACACCAGCAAGCCTATAAAAATACCCAATATAATCGGAAAATAGACAACGGTGTAGTTAGGGGATGTTTCTTTCACCAGGTCAATTAATATGACAAGCGCGAGCATTAGTGAAGAAACGATTAGAAGCAGTTTGCAAAAACGATGGTTTGTTTGTGTTGCCCGATAGTATCGTTTGTTCAGGCTGATCATATGCTCGAACATATAGGTTTTCAGCATTCTGTCGAATGGGTCTATATAGGCGAGTCTGGTGTCCGTAACAAGTATGGTTCCCCTTCGCAAAATCTCTGTTTCTCCCGGAAACAGAGGAATAGGTTTTGGACTTGTTGTTGCAGGTGCAGCGCGTTTTTTAAAAAATGAAATACACCACGATTTAAATAGTGCGGGGTGAATTTGCATGTTTTGCGTATCCGTCTTGTGAGCGCCAGCCTATTTGCTGCAGCAATATATTCGGGTTGGTGGAAGGTTTTGCCAAACCGTGTGAGTTTTATGAACAGTAGAAAAGAAGAGCGGCAGACTGTTTATATAGTACCTTCCACGCTCCCTCATTTTTGCGCCGGCGTAAACGATGGAAATGAATCTGCCGCCGGGCTTCAGAGAAGCGGAAATAGTTTCCAGTAGCTGTTCCTGCTCGTGTGGATTAAAAATTGTCCAGGGGAGGCTGGTTATAATGCAGTCGCAGAGACCGAATGAGTTAACGTTCAGGTAGTGAGATAATTTTGTTGCCGAATCATGGTAGACACGGGCCTGCGGGCATCGATTCCGGGTGGCATCAGCGAAGGCTTCATTGACTTCAAGGGCGAAGAAATCGGTAGCTGGTGATATTGATTTGAGTATTTGTGTAGTAAAAACCCCAGTGCCGGGCCCTAGTTCAACAACCGTTTTTGAATCGCTGATATCGGCTAATTCGACAACACGCCTGGCCACAAACGAGGAGGATGGTGCAATAGCGCCGGTCAGCGAAGGCCGTTTCAAGGTTTCTATGGCAAAATTCAGGGGATTGAATTTTTTTTCAATCGCTAGTGGTGCTGCAACCCGGCTGGCGGGATTAGATACTGGAGGAAGCATTATTATTAGCCTGTTTAGGTTGCCTCCGTCGGAAGAGGAAAAACCGCCGGTGACTTGAATTAGTCTCTTTCTGGTTAGATTCAGGTGTCGTTGCCGGACTTCGGATCCATTGCCCCGGTTACATCGAATGGTATCGGTGTTGCCCAGTTTTTTATCGCGACGGTTCCGGCGAGTTCGTAATCAAGGTTAAGAGTTTGTCCTTCCAGCAGGGTCTTCAGGGTGTTCGCCAGGCGATCGATGCCAGCAGTGACGTCAAGGGTAAGTGTTCCTTCCCCGTTTGCCGGTATGATTGTCATCTTGGTATTTTTGCCACTGGCTATATCGGCATCATTAAACCGTGCAATAAAATTGATCGATTCAACGGGCAATTCGAAATTATTAGGATTGCTCACTCGCAAATTAAAACGTAGTTTCTGTTCCGTCAGGCTGATATTAAGCGGTATAACATTGATTAGTTCGACTGTGGGCTTAACCGGTTTGGTCGTTAGAGTGGTGCACGCAACCAGCGTGGCTAACATGAGGGCAATAAATAGCCGGACCATCATTTTTATAGTCACCAAAGGTTCTCCGGCATATGCGCTTTAGGTGAGCAGATTAAAGCACCCGACGCAGTGTTATCGACTGAGATAACGAGCCCGGAAAAAGGCTGATTATAACATAACGAGGTGTTTAACTGGTTTTCAGACCAGCAGGTTGGTTGTTGCTATCCGTCAATGTGTATGGCGGTAGGTGTGAAAAGAAAGTTGCTTTTGAATCGAAGCTGCGTGATATCAGGAGGTCAACCGGATTGCTGATAGTACCGGTTTGCCTGGCAGAGTGACTTCGGGATTGGCAACAAGGTGGTGATTTACAACCGGGCTCCGGCACTGCCGGAATCAAACTTGTTGGTGACGCACTCCGGGGGCATATCGACCCGACGAGTTGCTCGTCGGGCCGTAAATTTCTAGCTAGTGCCCGTCCATAAACCGGGGCGTAGCGAGGGTCACTCAGGTTCGTGAGATTTCGCCTAACAAATGTGGGCGTTTAGTCATTCTAAATAACTACATGTGGTCGGTGAAAGATCGCGTGTCCTGAGGGATCCGCAGTAGCGCTGGTTTATGGACGGGCACTAGCTAGTGCCCATCCATAAACCGGGGCGTAGCGAGGATCATTCAGGTGCGAGAGATTTCGCCTACTACATGTGGGCGTTTAGTCATTCTAAATAACTACATGTGGTCGGTGAAAGATCGCGTGTCCTGAGGGATCCGCAGTAGCGCTGGTTTATGGACGGGCACTAGCTAAGTAGCTGATGTATCGATTTGAGCTCGACAGCAGCCTGTTGCAGTATTTGCTTTGGATTCTGCAGATCAATGCCAGCTTGCTGTAATTTCCTCGGTAACAGCAGATTGACTACGCTTGGGATTGATTTGTTATCGCCCTCCGGCATTTCGCTTTCAATTATCAGCAAGGCGGCCGTGACCAGATCGGCGTAGGTAATTTCACCGGTGTGGTTGCGGTAAAAATCGCGAGATAATTCAACAGCTTCGATAAAATTACAATTGAATCCCCATGCGCCCAGCAGCCACATGCCTACTATCTCACGCAAGTTACGCGTTGATGCCTGCAGTGTTTCGAAATCATCAAACTGCTCCGGGTGATCATTTGCATGACCAAGTACCAGCAGTTCGCCTACGTCGGCTAACAGGCCGATTAAATGCGCTCGATCATCGGATAAATGAGGTACCGTTTTGGCGAATACTTTGCAAATGGCAGCGGTCAGAGTTGCTCGACGCTGGTAGTTTTCCATGTGCTTTTCAATAACCGGATTACTCGATTCCCACTTCTGCTCTGAGGGAATTTTCACGGCCAGAGCATTTGCGCTTTCAACGCCCAGACGGGTAATGGCTCCACGCATCGTTTGAGTGGTTTCGCCGGTGCCAGCAAGTTTGTTTGCCTCGTGAAGGGTGTATGCAGTGAGGGCCGGATCAGATGCAAGCGTCTGTGATAATTCCGGAATGCCCATAGAGCCTCTGGCAAGCAGTGTCGAGATGCGCTGGCCTATATCAGTCTGGCAAAAGAGTGATATGTTGCGTTTTTCAAAGGCTGTAACAATATCGTCGAAAATGATGTTGTCATTTTCAGTTACGCGGATATCAAGCACCTTCGTGGCCGATTTTTGCTGCTCATTGAGCAGAATATCGAATAACTCCCGACCGAAGCGGACCAGCTGAGCGGTGGTTTTTGTCCGCACTGAATGGTGCTGGGTAAATTCTTTCAAAACCGGCTGCAGCGCTCTGTCTGAGCCCGAATTCAACGCTTCGGAATCATCTTTGTCTCGAGTATTGATTACATCCACCTGCCCTTCCAGCAGATAGGTAAACCAACGATGCTCCTTGTTGGCAGCAATGTCGGTCGAGCGATTCATGTTGAATACAGAAGCAGACTTGCAGATAGTCAGTCTGTTGGTCTCGTTGAGTTCAGAAATTGGTGACAAACGCGCAGCGAGGTCGAGAAGCTGACCCATGTCATTTGCGCTGGTGTCTACCGCAGCCGAGGATTTGGAATCGAAATTGAACACGTAGGTACGCCCAATGTTGGTTGTGACAATGCTTTGGAACAACCATCGGCTGGATTTTGCGAATGTTTAGGTTTAACGTTGGTAGCGTGTCGTAGAGCACATCTTCGGAATATCTTGATTTACCTACACAATTTCCGGGGTGTTTATCGGTTGCCGGGTCAGCTTGCCCGCAGTTGCTTTGGTATGCTGAACGTTATGGTTTCTTCTTTTCCGCGCAGTTCATTAACGTCTGATGCACCGCGTTGCCTAAGGTGATCTATAACCTGTTGTACCAGTTCCTCCGGGGCTGAAGCTCCTGCGGTAACGCCGATCTGTTTACAGGAAACCAGCCATTCGTCATCAATGTCTGCGGCACCGGTGATCAGATACGAAGGTAAACCGGCACGTTCGCCAAGCTCACGCAAGCGGTTCGAGTTGGAGCTGTTTGCCGCCCCGACCACCAGCAGCAAGTCGGATGATTTGCAAAGTTGTTTTACCGCATCCTGACGATTTTGGGTTGCGTAGCAAATATCGTCTTTGCGGGGCGTTTTTATTTGCGGGAACCGTTGCTGCAGGCGAGTGATGATTTCCTGGGTATCGTCTACCGATAGGGTTGTTTGTGAAACGAAAGCCAGTCTGGATGGATCTGCTACCACTAGTGAATCTACATCGGCTGGTGTTTCGACCAGTAGAATCCTGCCACCGTGGCTGCAGTCATAGCGCCCCATGGTGCCTTCAACTTCCGGATGCCCTTTGTGTCCGATCAGGATAACCTCGCGACCTTCCCGAGCATACTTGATAACCTCGATGTGTACTTTAGTGACGAGTGGGCAAGTGGCGTCGAACACAGTCAGCTGGCGATCCTCCGCTTCAGCCTCTACGCTGCGTGATACACCGTGCGCCGAGAATATAACGGTACTGTCGTCGGGTATTTCATGTAGTTCGTCGACAAAAATTGCACCTTTGTCGCGCAATCCGTCGACCACATATTTGTTGTGTACTACTTCATGGCGAACATAAATTGGTGCGCCGAATAGCTCAATTGCACGTTCAACAATCTCGATGGCACGGTCTACACCGGCGCAAAATCCCCGCGGGTTTGCCATAACTATATTCATGTTGCCCTGTCTCTTGTGTACGACTGTGGAATCCTGTGCATCGCTATTGTTCTGAGCGGACTGGTTTAACCGTTCATCTGCACGAGCTGACAACCTCTGGGCGCCTGCTGCCTCAAGAGTTACTGTTGTCGACCTTGCTGTCATTAGGGTCAGCCATAAATGAGGTTGCCAGCAGAATCACGGTACCAACGCAAATCGATGCATCGGCAATATTAAACGCGGGCCAATAGAAGCGCTCGTAATACCATTGAATAAAATCGATAACGTAGCCGAATATAACCCGATCGATTAGATTTCCGATTGCGCCTCCAAGAATTAAAGACAAGGCAACACCAAGCCATTTCTCGTTGTGCTTGAGGCGATATATCCAGACAACCAGAACTATACTGATTATGGTGGCGACAATGGTAAAAAACCAGCGCTGCCAGCCCCCTGCATTACTTAAAAAACTAAAGGCGGCACCGTAATTGTACATGAGTGTCCAGTTAAAGAACGGCATCACGGGGTTTTGCTCATGTAGCTCCAGCGAGGTATTGGCTATCCATTTTGTTATCTGATCAATCGCAATTATCACCAGCACGATAAACAGGTAGATCTTTTTCATAAGGGCCCAAGGGTAGCGTGACAGGGATGGTGTAATTGTGGAGAGTTCTGCAATGCTGCACAGTGTCAGGTAAACAGGCGCGGCTCCCCGCTGCCTTCTACATTCTCTACACAGCGGCCGCACAGTTCCGGATGTGTATCGTCTGTGCCCACGTCAGTTCTGTGATGCCAGCATCGCACGCATTTGGCATGGGTTGAAGCGCTGGCGCTTATCCACAGTTCGCCGTTATCGATTTCAGCTTGAGTAGCCGCTGTTGTTTTTGATTCCAGTGGATTCAGTGTGGCGTAGGAAGTTATCAGAACAAAGCGCAGTTCGTCCTGCAACTTGCTGAGAAGGTCGAGTATTTCCTGATCGCAGTACAGAGTAACTTCTGCATCCAGCGAAGAGCCGATCTTGCCATCAACACGCAGTACCTCAAGCGCGCGTGATACCTCAATACGTATTTCAATAATACGGTCCCATTCATTGCCTGATAGCAGTGAACTGTCGGGAAGGGCCGCCAGCTCGGTGTAGTAGGTTTGGGTAAAAATGGTTTCGCTGTGATCTCCCGGTAGCTGGCGCCAGATTTCTTCAGCGGTAAAGCAAAGGACAGGCGATATCCAGCGCGTCATGGCTTCGGCTAGATGGTACATCGCGGTTTGTGCTGATCTTCGTGCGTGACTGTCAGCCTGTGTTGTGTACTGCCTGTCTTTGACAATATCCAGGTAGAAGCCGCCGAGCTCGGTAGTGCAGAAGTTATGTAACCGCTGATACACCGTATGAAATTGATAATTTTCAAAGGCCTCGCAGATGTCCTGCTGCAGGCTTCCAGCGGTGGCAACAGCCCACTGGTCCAGAGCGAGCAGATTGTCTGAGGCAACCAGATGCTCAGCAGGATTGAATCCATTTAGATTCGCCAGCAAAAAGCGCATGGTATTGCGGATACGTCTATAGGAATCGGACATGCGATTGAGAATCTCATCGGAGACGCTCATCTCGCCACGGTAGTCTGCAGAGCAGACCCATAAGCGAATAATATCTGCCCCCAGTGTTTTCATGACCTTCTGCGGTGCAATGACGTTGCCCACAGACTTGGACATCTTCCGTCCCTGTTGATCGACGGTGAAACCATGGGTGAGTACTTGCTTATAGGGTGCGATGCCATTGATTGAAACACTGGTCAGGAGTGAAGAGTGAAACCATCCTCTGTGCTGATCAGAGCCTTCCAGATACATATCTGCCGGATAAGCGTATCCGCGATCCTGCAGTACATGTGAGTAGGTTGTTCCGGAATCGAACCAGACATCCAGTACATCAGTCGATTTTTCATAGTGCTCTGAATCATCACCGAGGAAATCGGCCGTCGTTAAATCAAACCATGCCTGTATTCCGCCCTGTTCAATCTTCGCAGCGGCACGCTCCAATAGATTCAGGGTATCGGGATGTAAGTCACCGCTTTCCTTGTGAACAAATAAAGTGATCGGTACACCCCAGAAACGCTGCCGTGAAATACACCAGTCCGGCCGTTTTGCGATCATGCCATCTATACGCGCCTCGCCCCAGGCGGGCACCCAGCGTACCGTTTTAATAGCCTCTAGAGAATTGTCGCGCAGACCTTCCTTCTCCATGCTGACGAACCACTGTGGAGTTGCTCGAAATATTATAGGCGTGTGGGTTCTCCAGCAGTACGGGTAGCTGTGCACGAAAGACTCGCTATTAAGCAGCTTGTGGTTTTCGTTCAGCTCATCGAGTATGTGCTTTTCAACCTTGTATACATGTTCACCGGCGAATTTTTCAACGTAGCTCTCGTAGGTGCCAGTAGCACCTACGCTGTTGAGGAGGCCCAGATCGTACTTAATGCCGGTATAGAAATCGTCGACGCCGTGATCGGGTGCGGTATGTACCGCGCCTGTGCCTGCCTCGGTGGTTACGTAATCGCCGAGTACCAGCAGTGAAGTGCGGTTATAAAAGGGGTGCTGCAATAACTGGCGTTCCAGTGCGGCGCCATAGCAGCGTGAAATTTCTTTGTAGTTGTCACATTCGTAGCGTTGCATGCAGCTGTCTACCAGCTCAGCGGCGAACAAAATCACTTCCGGCCCCGAGCCCAGATCACATTCAACGGCGGCGTACTCGAGCTCCGGGTGTACAGCGACGCCCAGATTGCCCGGCAGGGTCCATGGAGTGGTAGTCCAGATAGCAACAGAAATAGGCAGCTCGGTGCGCGTACTATTGCACAGCTGATGGAACTCTTCGTTGTTTACCGCGCTGAACTTAACGTCGATCGAGGTTGAAGTTTTATCGTGGTATTCAACCTCGGCTTCAGCCAGAGCTGAACGTGCTCCGATGCTCCAGTAAACCGGTTTGGTGCCTTTGTAGACGTGCCCGTTGGCAATCATCTGGCCGAGTGCGCGCACAATGCCCGCTTCGTTTTCAAAGGCCATTGTCAGATAGGGATTCTCCCACTCGCCGAATACGCCAAGTCGTTTGAAGTCTTCGCGCTGACCTTCAATTTGCTGCCCGGCGTATTCACGGCAGCGCGCCCGGAATGTTGCCTCATCGATGTCTTCGCCCGGTTTACCGATCTCCGCTTCAACTTTGTTTTCTATCGGCAGGCCATGGCAGTCCCAGCCTGGTACATAAGGGGCGTCGAAACCATTGAGCTGCTTGCTCTTGATGATCATATCCTTTATGACCTTGTTTACAGCGTGGCCAATATGAATGTCACCGTTTGCGTAGGGAGGGCCGTCATGCAGAATGAACTGCTTATCGCGCCCGGCTGAAGCTTCGCGAATTTTTTTGTATATGCCCATCTCTTCCCATTTGGCGAGCGTCTCGGGCTCGCGATTGGCCAGATTTCCACGCATTGGAAAGTCTGTTTTAGGCAAATTCAGTGTTTGTTTGTAGTTACTCACCGTGAAGTCTCAGTAGTTCATTCAGTAGGTGTCCGGTGGGCTGGAACCGGGTTGTCTAAAATTATAGTGTTCTTTGCTCTGTATCAGGTATTGGCGTGAAACCAATTTCTGGCCGTTGCTTCATCGTCGCTAATGGCCCGTTTCAGGTCATCCAGAGATGCGAATTTTTTTTCGTCGCGAATTTTGTGTAAAAACTCTGCTCGCAGGCGCTGCCCGTAGAGGTCACCTGTAAAGTCGAGTAAATGCACTTCAAAGGTAACACGAGCGCCGTTCACTGTTGGCCTCGCTCCGATATTAGCAATGCCGTTAACGCGTTCCAGCGCATTGCCAATGGCTACAGAAACCGCAAAAACACCACGCAGAGGCGGATTTGCTGTTGCAAGTGCAATATTTGCTGTTGGGAAGCCAATCGTGCGACCCAGCTGTGCACCCATTTCGACCAGGCCTTCTAAAGCATAGTGCCTGCCGAGCAGAGTTGCTGCGTTGATTAGTTTGCCGCTTTCCAGCAGTCGGCGTATACGTGTGCTGGAAACTCGATCGCCATCGTGATAGTGGGTATCTGCCTGTTGCAGTGTAAAGCTGTATTTCCCGGCAGCCTGTTGCAGAAGACTAAAATCTCCCTCGCGGTTACGACCGAATTTGAAATCGTCACCCACCAGTAAATGCTGCACGTTGAGTCCGTTGATCAGTACCTGATTGATGAAGTCCGAAGCTGCTGTACCGGCCAGCTGTTTGTTGAATTTCAGCAGCAACAGCTGTTGTATGGACAGTGACTTCAAGGCCCGATACTTTTCGCGAAGATTCATCAGACGGGCTGGTCTTTTCTCAGCTGCTACAAAATACTCAGCCGGCAACGGTTCGAAACTGATTACGCAGGCAGGAATACCGAGCTGAGCTGCCGTTGTGCTCACTGATTCAACCAGATGCTGATGCCCGAGATGAACACCGTCAAAGTTGCCGATGGTGGCGGCGACGCCCTGATGGTGCTTGCGAATATTGTGCAGGCCGCGAATCAATTCCAAGTGAGAGAGGTCCGGTTAAAGCAGTCAGTCGGAGCTGAGATGGTTTTACATCGTCAGTTCGTGGGGGCGTACACCCAAAGCAGCCAGGGTGCAGCAATAGGTAATGATACCAATGATAATTATACCGGTTAAGTGCAGTGCCCGCTGAATTGCCTGCATAGTTAACCAGCTTGATAATTCCGGTGTGATACTGGCGATTACCAGAGCCATTACGAGCGTTGCGATAATCACTCTGACCAGCAACCGTATTGATTGCGTGCTGCACTGATAAGCTTTTTCACGTCGTAGTTGCCGATACAGCATTATGGCCTGCTGATTGGCTGACAAAGCGGTTGCGAGCGCAAGCCCGGTGTGAGCTGCCGGTACTGACCAATACAGCATGCCGCCGACCAGCACGACGTTGTAACCCATATTACTGATCATTGCGATAATTCCGATACGCACCGGTGTTTTTGTATTTTGTCGAGAGAAAAACCCGGGTACGAGTATTTTTATGATAATAAATCCGGGCAGAGCAAGGGCATAGGCGCGCAAGCTGTAAGTCGACATTCTGATATCTTCAGGGCTGAATTCTCCATAGCCAAACAATGTAGTGAGAATCGGGCTGGACAATAGCAACAAGCCGATTGAGCAGGGCAGGGCAACCAGCAGACCCAGTTTCATGCCCCAGTCCATTGTGAGCTGAAATTCGTTCGGTTTCGCATTTGCATGAATAGAAGACAGTCGTGGTAGCAGCACGGTGGCGATAGCGATGCCGAATATTCCTAGTGGGAATTCAACCAGGCGGTCTGCGTAGTAGAGCCAGCTGACGCTTCCGGCGATAAGAAATGAAGCTATAACGGTATCGAGCAGCAGATTAATCTGGGCAACTGAAGACCCGACGATGGCGGGTAGCATCAGATGCAGTATTTTTTGCACTCCACTATTTTTCCAGCCCCATTTAGGCATCACCAGCAAACCGAGCCGCCATAGCGAAGGGAGCTGAAACAGAAGCTGTGCCATTCCGGCTGCGAATACGCCCCAGGCCAATGCGATAACCGGCTGTGGGAAAAATCGGGTCCCCCACAGCGCCGAGGTGATGAGGCTGATATTGAGGAATACCGGTGTGAAGGCCGGCACAGCAAAACGCTGAAAAGAATTCAGTACGCCGCCGGCGTAGGCGACCAGCGAAATGAAAAATATATAAGGGAAGGTAACCCGGAGCATTTGCGCAGTAAGCTGTTGACGTTCGCCGCCGGCGTCAAAACCAGGTGCGAAAATGCCCACCAGCTGAGGGGCGAATACTGACCCAGCGATGGCCAGAACCAGCACAATAGCTCCCAGAGTGCCACTGACCTGAGCTGCCAGCGCCTTCAGGATATCCGGGCTGCGGGTTTCCTTGTATTCCGTAAACACGGGAACAAATGCCTGCGCAAATGCACCTTCAGCAAATAACCTGCGCAGGAAATTCGGTATTTTGAGCGCAACAAAAAAAGCGTCGGTCATCGGGCCTGCGCCCAGAACGATCGCGAATACCTGGTCTCTGATAAACCCGAGAACTCGCGAGATCATGGTCATAGCGCTGACGACACTGCCAGAACGTACAAGGCTGGGTCGATTCGGGCGGTGACTATTCATTGTACCGGACAGCACTCCGGCAATTCGTCAGATAAAAACAGGCTCGGATTGGTTGACAATGGTTGAGTCACAAACGATACTAGCGAGTTAGCTTTTGTAATTGTTTATCCAGGAGATTGAGTTGGCCAACTCGCCCCAAGCCAAAAAACGCGCTCGCCAAGCCGAGAATCATCGTGCACGCAATGCAGGAATGCGCTCGATGATGCGTACGCATGTGAAAAAAGTAGTTTACGCAATTGAAGCGGGCGATAAAGAAGCCGCTCAGAGTGCTTATCAGGCTGCAGTGCCGGTACTCGACAGCATGGCCAGAAAAGGTCTGGTCCACAAGAATAAAGCTGCGCGGCACAAGAGTCGTTTGAATCAGCAGATTCGAGCCCTTTAGTCGCCGCTGAATACCGTGATAGTGGCTGTCCATTCAGACACTGACCATGTTATCGCGGTTGATCAGTTCAGGCTCGTCGATATAGCCGAGCCGTTGCTCTATATCTTTGCTGTGACAACCCAATAGTTTTGTAATTTCCTGTGCGTTGTAGTTAACCAGCCCTCTGGCAACTTCTCTGCCGTTTGCGTCTACACAGGAAACCAGTTCTCCCCGATTAAACTGTCCCTGTACCGCTATCACACCGATAGCGAGAAGACTGCTGGTGCCCGCCGCAATTTTGTTGCTTGCGCCGGAATCCACAGTAAGCTCACCACGAACCTGCAGCTGATTAGCCAGCCATTGCTTGCGTGCATCGAGCTTTGGCTGATTGCTCTGCAGGTGTGTGCCAAGCATCTCGCCATTTTTAAGCCGCAGCAGGACATCGGTCGTTCTGCCGGACGCTATGGTAGTTTCGGTACCGGCTCTGGAAGCACGTTCAGCTGCCAGTAGCTTTGTGGTCATGCCGCCACTGCCGACAGAGCTGCCACTGGGACCAGCCATGGCAAGCAGGCGAGGGTCGCCTGCGGTACCAAGCTCAACCAGTTTTGCATCTTTGGAGCTACGTGGATCGCGGTCAAACAAGCCTTCCTGATCTGTCAGAATAACCAGTCGATCGGCTGCAATTAAATTGGCGACCAGAGCGGCGAGGTTGTCGTTGTCGCCAAATTTGATTTCATCTGTGGTGACCGTGTCGTTTTCATTTACAACCGGAAGTACTGACAGACTAAGCAGCGTTGAAAGTGTACTGCGGGCATTGAGATAGCGTTTTCGATTACTCAGGTCTTCATGTGTTAGCAGAATCTGTGCGGTTGGTATCTTGTGGGCCTTCAGTTCAGATTCGTAGGTTTGCACCAGGCCCATTTGACCAACTGCTGCGGCAGCCTGCAATTCATGGATTGTCCGCGGGCGAGTGCGCAGACCGAGTCGATGCATGCCTTCGGCAATTGAACCCGAGGATACAAGCACCAGCTCCACGCCGTCGTCCATCAAGCGGGCAAATTGTGCGCACCAATGCTGAATCAGTTCGAGGTTTAACCCGGTGTTGTCAGCGGTAATCAGTGCGCTGCCGATTTTCACCACCCAACGCTGTCCGCGTATGTCTGCGCTGTTCATTCCGGTTCAGTTAGATCGAAGTCGTAGTCGTCATCTGAGCTCGTGCCGGCAGCCGGAATATTACTGAAAAGGTCTTTGTTCGATTTTTCTTCTACAGCGCCAGCGGCTTCCAGCGGGTCGCGATTTTCCAGGTATTGCATAATGTCGGTGCACAATTTCGACGTACCGCGTCCGTCAACCGAGGACACGCTATACCAGGGGCCATGCCAGTCAAGGTGTTGAAGAGTTTGCTGTACTTTTTCATCCCATGCGGATTCGGTCATCAGATCCATTTTGTTGAATACCAGCCAGCGAGGTTTGTCGCCAAGGCCTGCACCGAATTTTTCCAATTCAGCCATTAAGAGCTCTGCGCCCAGACCCGGATCGTGATCGTCAAATGGTGCGAGGTCGATGATATGCAGCAATAATCCAGTGCGGGCCAGATGCCGCAGAAAGCGAATACCGAGACCTTGCCCTTCCGCTGCTCCTTCGATAAGCCCGGGAATATCGGCCATTACAAAACTGCGATGCGACTCAATACTGACAACACCAAGATTGGGGTGAAGCGTGGTGAAAGGGTAGTCGGCCACCCGTGGTTTAGCAGCAGAGACTTTGCGAATCAGTGACGATTTCCCTGCGTTCGGGTAGCCCAGCAGGCCAACGTCTGCCAGTAACTTCAGTTCCAGCATAAGATCCCGCCTTTCTCCCGCGGTACCGTGAGTAGTTTTACGCGGCGCCCGGTTGGTGGAACTTTTAAAGCGAGTGTTTCCGAGGCCATGCCGGCCACCGGTTGCAACGAGAACTTTCTGTCCATCGCTGACCACGTCTGCGACCAGCTCTTCTGTATCGCGGTCGTAGGCTACTGTACCTACCGGCACCGGAATCAGTTTATCAGCGCCGCCCCGGCCCGTGCAGTTCGCGGAGGCGCCATTGCTGCCACGCTCAGCTGTGTACGTGCGTATATGGCGAAAATCAACCAGGGTATTGATGTTGCTGTCGCCGAGCAGATAGACACTGCCACCAATGCCGCCGTCACCGCCGTCAGGCCCGCCCCGGGGAATGTACTTTTCACGTCGAAAGCTCAGACAGCCATTCCCGCCGTCACCTGCAATGACTTTTATCCTGGCCTCGTCGACGAATTTCACTGTGGGGGCCGCCTGGATTCTTTAGTTGTGTGTAAGGGTTAAACAAAAAACCCCGCAGGAGCGGGGTTTTGCGTCAAGCGATTTGGAGAAGACTCAGGCGTCTACAATGCTGACAAATTTACGGTTTTTCGGGCCGCCGGTATGAAATTTCACAAAGCCGTTTGCCTTGGCGAACAGTGTGTGATCCTTGCCAACACCTACGTTTGCGCCGGCGTGTACTTTAGTGCCGCGCTGACGAATGATGATGTTTCCGGCAAGTACAGCTTCACCGCCGAACTTTTTTACACCCAGTCTTTTTGATACGGAATCGCGTCCGTTACGGGTACTACCACCAGCTTTTTTATGTGCCATTGAATCAATTCCTGTAAGCAGGCGTGTCCGCCGGCCTGAGTATGACGCTAAAGCACGCCACACGATGTAATTTAAATGCTGATCAGCGCGAATATTGCGCCAAACGGTCTGTCAAAGCCAATATAATGTTGCGCCCGAAACCCGGAGGTTGCAGTATTGACGAGTTATCGATTCTGCGATCCGGGAAACGGCGTGAATAAGTTGCCAGTCTCGATTTCGAAATGATCTGGAAACCGCAGAAAGCCCTATATAATAGAACGACCCTTATCATGAGTCAATCGTTTGATCCCGCAATTGCCGTTGGTCCCAAATTGAAAAATCCGAGCTGTCTTCCAGTGGGTGTCATATGGCACCCCGTGTGGGTCAAAAAGCCCGGTTACTTTTCTCAATGAGCGCAACCAGCATTGATGCACTGACAGATCTGCAGATGCAAGGAGTCAACCAGAAAATCGAATCGGCGCTTCGTTCCGATGTTGCGTTGATCAGCCAGATGGGGGCATACATCATTGGTGCAGGTGGCAAGCGACTGCGGCCCAGGCTAGTACTGATTTCGGCACTGGCCCATGATTACAAGGGTAAGCACCACCAGAATGTAGCGGCGATCATCGAGTTTATTCATACCGCCACATTGCTGCACGATGATGTAGTCGATTCCAGCGCGATGCGACGCGGGCAGGATACCGCGAATGCGGTGTGGGGAAACGAAGCGGCGGTACTGGTGGGTGATTTTCTCTACTCGCGCGCCTTCGAGATGATGGTTGAAGTAGGCAAGATGCGGGTGATGGAAATTCTCTCTGCTGCAACCAATACTATTGCAGCCGGAGAGGTAATGCAGTTGCTCAACATTGGCGAAGTCGATGTGAGCGTCGAGCGATACCTCGAGGTGATCGGTGCAAAAACCGCCAAACTATTCGAAGCGGCGACACAGCTGGGTGCAGTACTGGCTTCTGCCAATGCAGAGGAAGAGCAAGCGATGGCCCTGTATGGCTCCCATCTGGGAATTGCATTTCAGCTCATTGACGATGCGCTCGACTACACCGCCGATAGTGGTGAACTCGGTAAGAACGCAGGCGATGATCTAGCCGAAGGAAAGCCGACACTGCCGTTAATCTACGCCATGCAGGACAGCGATGAGCAAACCCGTTCTATGGTGAGAAACGTGCTCGCTGAAAGCGCCGAAGGCAGGCAATCTGGTAGTAATGCGAAGCAATTGCAGGTTATTGTTGGCCTCGTTAAAGGGTCCGGGTCGATCGAGCGAACTTACAAGATGGCACAACAACATGTGGATGCAGCAATTGAAAGCATCCAGTCGCTGACACCGGGTATATATAAAGACGGATTGATTAATATCGCCGAGCAATCTATGGCGCGGCGCTTCTGACGCTCAAATTACGTGCAATAGCGTACGGTGCAGGGAGTCATGTTTTTTAAAGCGACGGTGATCAATAACAGAAACAGCAATTCCAGTAATTTTAATTCCGAAAATTGTCCGCCACCACCGCTCGCTGATGAGGACGCCCCGCCGGAATTCGCATTGCCGGTAACCGTGTCAGAACCGGAACCATCATTGTTGGCAATGACAAGCGTGCCGGTCGGGGTTAGGTCGGTGGCGGCGATTAAAAATTCGGCGCTGTTGTTAATTGCTTGTGGATCGATAAAGCCAATTGCATCAAACGTGGCCAGTATGTTTTTCTCTTCATTGCCTTCAGGTTGCAATTCAAAAATCAGGCTGTAACTCTCTTCTGGTGCGACTCGTGGAACCGGGCACGTAAGAGTGGTAGAGGATTCGATTTCACATATTGCCGGTGCAGCCGCGATAGAGGTGTTTTTCAGTTCCAGTTTAACCAGAGCCGCTGGCAATGCACGAAACTGATCAGTATTGGTCACAACCGCGGAGATGGTTTGATCGTCGTTTTGAGTGAGAGTCAGAGCGGCGTCAATGGCATCGAGGTGACATCTGCTGAGTTCCAGCTTCCGGCTGATTTTTTCCGCGCTGCATGACGAAAAGTTGTCGGTGGTAGTGGCGCTGATGTGTGAATACATCAGCTGATCTGTATTGTCTTTACATAGTTCGGTTTCATCATCGTGCAGCGCCCCGAGAGTGTGCCCCATCTCATGGGCTGTCAGCAGTACCGGGAATTGAAAGGGCAGTGAGATACTGACGTCATAGCCATCGATCCGGCAGGCGGCATCGATGTAGGCGAGTCCGACTGAGTCGTCGTCGGTTATCACGCCAGTGAACAAATGTACCATACCCAGATCGGCCTCTAGCTGGACCGCTCCGATTCGATAGTCGCGAAAATGTGCCAGGTTTTCCTCGAGGGAAAAATTTGCCAGGCCCAGGGTTGTATTGTCGGTGATCATGACCACGTGCTCGACTTTCAACGCCAGGCCGAAATTCTCCCGGTATAAGCCGTCGACAGAATTAATTGTCGAGATTGCCTTGTTTAGACCGCGGCCAGCGTGTGCTTCATCGTAGAGATTGTCGATCACTATAGCGATGCGTGCCACTCGTGTGATAACTCCGGGCTTCGGCGTGAGTCCACTATTGATATCAATTTCCACAACTTCCTGAATCCTGCGTCCGGATTCATCGGGTTTGATTTTGGGAGGGTAGACAATGGTGTCGACCGCACTGGCCAGATGCAGCATGTGGCGGATCTGAGAAGGGTTCGGTACCTGCCCCTTGTTGGAGTCGATGAAGTAGCGCTCTTTACCGGTATTAATAACACCATTGACGGACTCATTCTCAATGGTGATTCGCACCCAGGATCCGGGCATGTCTTCCACGATACCCGCAAATGCAATCTTGCCGCCGGGCGCTGAATCGAGAGACCGGCCACTATCGTCTGTGACCATGGCGCCCAGGAAAACAGGGCTATTGTTGAGTAATAGATGCTCCGTTCGATTGCCGAGCATCAGCGTTGTTCGATAATCGTAATCCTGCTGTTGCAGCTGTTGGTGCTGTAGCAGAGTGACTTCGAAAATACTCTCAGAGTGAACAGGCGTGATAAAACAGATGAGTAACAAAAGAGCTACTAAGCCATAGGTTTTGTATCTGATGAGTTTCATTTTATTTACACCATGATTTACTTCATCGTATTGCCTGGTCCCCTGCATTAGCTGGAAAAGTTCCTTTTATCCGGGATTTTCAGGCAACTCCTTTGTCAGTTATAGTAACAAGATATTGACAATTGGCTAGTAAATTGTGAACAAATAACCACAGTTTTCAGTGCGGGTTTTATTACCGTCATATGTAGTGAGTTTAATTGGGTGAAACACCGAGCGCTCGTACGGTGGCAATGTTCAGATAGCGATCCACTGGCAAACCTCTGGCTCGCTGGAAAGAGTTTATCGCTGTAATAGTCTCTGTACCGATCACGCCATCTATAGCGCCCGGATTATGCCCCGTCGCTTTCAATGCTGACTGGATCCGGCTAATACGGTCACGGGTCATGTTGGTTTCGCAGAGAATTTCCCTCCAGTCCATCATGCCGTCTCTGACTAGCCTGCGTTTAGTTACTGTCGCGTATTTTGCCGGTATGGTGATTTTACGCTCCCTCGGCGGTGATGCTTCCTCTGTAACAATTACTGTCTTGTATTCGGCCGGTATTTTCACTTTTCGGGTGGTTGCGGGCGTAGCGATTACGCGCTTACGGACGGTACTGTAAACCGCCGGAATTTCGACTTCCCTGGTGCTGGGGGGTGTTTTTAGTACCTTTTTTCTGATTGATTTATAAGTCGCCGGTGCGTGTACAAGGCACATGATTTCGCCGGTCGTTTCATCAATACGCTGTATCGGTCCGGTACCTTTTTTCCACGTGGTATGAGCTGGTTTGTCGATAACACGCTCGGTGACAGTTTCATAAACCGCTGGCACCTGAACCAGCTTTCTTGTTGCAGCCTTTACCAATACACGCTCTGTCACCGTTTTAAACGTTGCCGGGACAGTCACCAGTTTTTCAGACGCTTCCTTGACGAGAATTCGCTTTGTCAATTTCGTGTACTTTGCCGGAATGACCTCAATCCGTATCCCTTCATCTTCAATCAGAATTCGTTCACTAACGGTTTCGTAGCTGGGCGGCACCCATAACCGGGTAAAACACTGACCGGGTTTTGCATCCGGTGGCAGAAGGTCTCCGGCGCCGTAGTTATTCCCTGTGGCGTCTTTGTTTTGGTTGCTCGCTTCATTATTCTGTTCGACTTCCTGTTCAGCAAGTATGGACTCGCGCTTGTCGAGGTCAGCCGCACGCTTGTCCAGCTCTTCAGCTCTGCTATCCAGTAGTCGGGATTTCTCTGCAATGGCTTCCAGTTCTGCCGCTGTCGGTGTTGCCTCGGGGCTACCGGTAACGTGCGCTGCAGTGGTTTCACTGCCGACTTTAGCGCTAGTTGAACAAGCTGAGAGGGATAAGCAAATCCCTGCCGCCAGTGCGAGAGTTCCGGTGGTTCCTGCCAGTTTTATCAATTAAATTCTCCGGGCGTATTCGCTTGCAGGGTGTAGTAGTGAGTGTTAACTGCCTAATTGCCTAACCGACAAGATACCAATGGTATGAACATCCTCACTCAGCGATTGTAAAATGTTGTAATGATGGGATGTTAAAGCCTTACATCGAGACACTGAATAGCAGGTGGCGGGCTCAGATTGGTAAAAATTACCCGCTGAATAAAAAAATGCTAAATGCTTTGCAGGATAGTTATCGTGGATTATTCGCAGAATTAAAACAAGGATTTACCGGGCAGGGTGATAGAAATCAACATTAAATTCTGCCAATGCGAAGGCACCTCGCCGCTACAGTAAGCCGGTGTTTGGCACACCTGATAAATGCCTGATTTCCGTTGCTGAGAGTATTTTTGTCTGGTATTGACCGCTGGCAATATCTGAAAGAGACCACTCCCCGATGCAATGGCGGATCAAGCGCAGCGTCGGGAAGCCTGCAGCTGCTGTCATACGGCGTATCTGGCGGTTTCGTCCTTCATTGATGCTGATATCAAGCCAGGATGTCGGTATGGAATTGCGCACGCGGACAGGCGGGTCTCGCGGCCACAGATTTGCCGGTTCAGTGATTGCAGTTGCTGACAAAGCGCTCGCTGGTCCGTCCTTCAATACTACGCCGCTTATTAGTTGCTGCAGTGCCGAGGCGTCGATTTCGCCCTCAACCTGAACCCAGTATGATTTTGTGAGTTTATGCTGAGGGTGTGAAATGCGGTGCTGAAGTGTTCCGTTATCGGTTAGCAGCAGCAGCCCCTCACTGTCTTTATCCAGTCGTCCCGCGGGATAAACGCCTGCTACAGAAATCAACTGCGATAAATTTCGATCGTCGCCGCTGAACTGGCTGACAAATCCGTTAGGTTTGTTGAGTAGAATCAGCGTTGCGGCGGTAGAAGTGTTCGGTCTGCCTGAGTTTTTCGCCATCCTCCGTTGCTTTAAGAGGTTGTCCGGGCGCCGTCGCCTGGTGGACGGTTTTTCAGGAGGTCTAGCCATTTTGTCCGCCGTTGTTGGTTGAAACTCAATTCGTCGAAGATCGTATCCAGTGCCTGATAATCAGGTGTGATCGTGAAGCTCGCGCAATCGCATTCGATTGAGTCATCCCGCCATAGTCCGGTGAGTTGGCGCGCCAGTCGAATGGTATGTTGATGCTCATCCAGCAACTGCGATATTCGCGGAGCACCGCGAAACTTCATAGAAGCCACTTTTCCGGTGTTGTTTAACAGCATCTCGATATTGCCCCATTTAACCAGCAGACGAGCGGCGGTAGCTACCCCGACTCCGGGAACTCCGGGAATGTTGTCGACCTTGTCACCGCACAAGGCCAGAAGATCGGCAATCTGACCAGGCCTGACACCGAAGCGCTTTTCAACCAGTCTTGCATCCAGCCAGACATCGCGGGCGTAATCCCAGACGGCATCGTCGGGTCCCACGAACTGGCAGAGATCTTTATCCGCACTGACAATTACGCTGGCCAGACCTTGCTTGCCGGCAGCCTCGGCGAGCATGCCGATGATATCGTCAGCTTCTACACTTAAGCTGGCAAATGTTGATAGTCCAATGGCACGAGCGAACTTCCGGCAGTGGCCGAACTGTTTTTTAAGGTTTTCCGGCGCGGGTGGTCTGTTGGCCTTGTAATCGGGGTAGATTTTGTGTCGGATCGAGCGAGTCAGGCTTTCGTCGAATGCGCAGACTATGCGTCCGGGGTTACGACGTGAGATCAGCTTGTAAAGAAATTCGGCAAAGCCAAAGGCGGCATTGGCCGGAGCGCCTTGTGCGTCAGTGATGCTTGCCGGCAATGTATGCCAGGCACGAAAAACATAGATGCTCGAATCTATAAGGTAGAGTGCGTTTGAATCACTTCGAGCAGCAACCAAGTGAATACAAATCTGGTTGGGTACTTAAGGTAATTGGCCGCATTTCATTGATGCGGCCATGTATGCAGCCGGATTTATTTCTTTCCGTAACGTCGCTTGAACTTGTCTACCTGTCCGGCTGAGTCAAGTATTTTCTGCTTGCCGGTGTAAAACGGGTGGCAAGCGGAGCAAACTTCAACCGACAGGTCTTTGCCGATCGTTGATCGGGTAGAGAAGGCATTTCCACAACTGCAGGAAACATTTATTTCATTGTATTTGGGGTGGATATCAGCTTTCATCACGAAATCCCTTGGATTTTCTTAAACAGGCGTATGGGTAACGCCTGAAATTCAATAGTCAGCCCGCCAGTCTAGACCAAAATTGTTGCGGGTACAAGCGAATGACGGTAGCTCCTCAGCCGTTTTCCTGAATTGCGTCCACATTGCTCAACTCTCCGTCAGCAGTTGCGGTTACAGTGAGCAGAATCGGGGAACAGCATACCTGGCAGTCTTCTGTGTATTGCTGGTGTTCAACAGAGCAGTCAATCAGCAGACCGATTGTCTCTCCGCAGTAAGGGCAGCTGATGTCATGTTCGTCCATGGTGCAATACTATCCAGTTTCAATGCCATTAATCATGCGGAATGATCGGAATTTATAATCGGAATAACCCTGGTTTCCTTTGTTGCATAGCTGTTGTCTGCAGCATCCGGCAAAAATTTTTCCAGTACGGAATCGAGGTAGCGCAGACCGTTGTCGGTGGGCGCCACTGAAAAAGGCGTGCGTGTCAGCAGGCCGTCTGTCTCGAGCGTATCGATAGTGGCTTTGAGTGGGTCTATGTCCTCGCCTGTGCGCGACAAAAAATCGGCGGTTTGGAAGCCGTCGTTCAGGCGCAGGGCATTCATCATGAATTCAAGTCTTGTGTCGTCAAGGCCCAGTTCGCGTTGCCCCTGAATACGGTCCGGCGTGTCTGCTGTTCGCATATAGTCTGCCGGTTGCTTGCGCTTACTGTGCCTGACAATTGAATTGTGTGCGGGAAAAGTCAGTTTCGAATGGGCACCGGCGCCAATTCCCAGGTAGTCACCAAACAACCAGTAATTGAGGTTGTGCTGACACTGCCTGTTATCCCGGGCGTAGGCGGAAACCTCATATTGCCGATAGCCTGCGTCAGCCAGTAGTTGCTTGCCTTGTTGCTGGATATCCCAAAGTGTTTCCTCCCCCGGAAGTTCGGGCGGTCTGGCTGCGAACAGCGTGTTTGGCTCGAGGGTGAGCTGGTAGTAGCTGATGTGGCTTGGGGCTAATTCGAGTGCTGCGTTGATGTCGTCGCAGGCGTGTCTGGCTGTCTGACCGGGCAAACCGTGCATTAGATCCAGATTGAAGTTTTCAAAGCCGGCCTGCCTGGCACTGACCACCGCATTTGCAGCATCATCGGAAGAATGAATCCTGCCGAGTGCTTGCAGGTGTATCGGGTTAAAGCTCTGCACGCCTATTGAAAGTCGATTGACACCGGCTTGCTGGTAAGCGCTAAACCGGTCTTGATTAATCGCCCCGGGATTTGCTTCGAGGGTAATTTCAGCATTTGGCTCCAATTTTACAATAGACCGGATTCTGCTCATCAGAAATTCCATTCCTGCAGCGGACATCAGGCTGGGGGTGCCGCCGCCGAAAAATACTGAGCCGACCGACCGGCCCCATATATCAGGCGCATGCAGTTCCAGGTCGGCAACCACTGCATTCAAATACTGCTGTTCAGGGATTTCATTCCTGACGGTGTGTGAGTTGAAATCGCAGTAGGGGCACTTTTTTATGCACCATGGAAAATGCACATATAAAGACAGTGGTGGATATTCAGTGAATTGGCGCATGACAAACGTTCTAGTGTAATTTCGCCAGTCGTTCGGATAATTCCTGTAGCGCCAGTGCGCGATGACTAATCTGACGCTTGCGCGATTTACCCATCTGCGCGGCTGTCATTTTTTCCCCGGGGCAGTAGAACACCGGGTCATAGCCAAAGCCATCAGTGCCTTGGCGCTCATCGAGAATCCGGCCACGCCAGTAACCGGTTGCAATGACGGGCAATGGATCTGCCGGATGCTGCAAATAGGCGAGTACGCAGACAAAGTAAGCGTCACGAGCCTGTGAGGGCAGTGGTTGCAGCTCACTCAGTAGTTTGTCGATGTTCTCGTCATCTGTAGGTTTTTTGTCGCTATCCGGGGTGCCAGCGTAACGCGCAGAGTAAATGCCCGGTTGGCCATTGAGTGCCGGAACAACCAGGCCGGAGTCATCTGCCATTGCCGGTAGTCCGGTTGCGGCGCTTGCGTGACGGGCTTTGATCAGCGCATTTTCCAGAAAAGTGATTCCGGTTTCAGCAACGTCGCTGACGTTGTATTCAGACTGGGCAATCAGCCTGATACGGTGTTGTGTGAGCGTATTGGACAGCTCAGCCAGTTTGCCGGCATTGCCGCTTGCCAATACGCATGTTGTTGCCTCAGGCGGCATTAAGAGCCTCGTTCTGCACAACGATTATTTCTGAAATCCCTTTGCGCGCCAGCGCCAACATAGAGCTGAGTTCGTCTTCTCTGAACGCATGCCCCTCTGCAGTGCCTTGCAATTCTATGTATCCACCCGCTTCGTTCATCACCACATTCATGTCTGTTTCGGCGTTGGAATCTTCAGCGTAATCGAGATCAAGCACTGGTTCACCATTGTAGATTCCAACCGATATCGCCGCGACATTGCCGTGCAATGGATTTTTTTTAATACTTTTACTCGCCATAAGTTTGCTTACGGCATCGCGCAGCGCGACATACGCGCCACTGATTGACGCCGTGCGGGTACCACCGTCAGCCTGAATAACATCGCAGTCGATGGTTACTGTCTTTTCACCGAGTGCTTCGAGATCAATAACCGCCCGCAGCGAACGACCGATCAGACGTTGTATTTCCATGCTGCGCCCGGACTGCTTCCCTGAGGTAACTTCGCGACGTGAGCGGGTATTGGTGGCGCGTGGCAGCATTGCGTATTCCGCAGTAACCCATCCGGAGCCCTTTCCTTTCAGGAACGGCGGCACCCGGTCTTCAATACTTGCCGTGCATATCACCTTGGTCTCTCCAAATTCAACCAGCACCGAGCCTTCTGCATGACGGGTGAAATGTCGAGTAAATTGAACGGTGCGTAGTTGATCGTTTGCACGCTTGCTGGGGCGCATTGAGGGTCCTTCTGTTATGAGTACTTGTTGCGATTATTCTGGCGGTGCAACATTGGCAGAGCATATCGCTGTATGCCCTGACGTTGGTGGGCCGCCATGATACAGTGAGCGGGATATATGGGCACTTATAAATTACTATAGCGGGTTATCCCGTCGGAGTTGTATTAATGTTGAAAAGCATGACGGCCTACAGTCGGCAAGAGGTTGTAACCGATGCGGGTAGTTTCGTCTGGGAGATGCGTTCGGTTAATCACCGCTATCTCGATATCTCGCTGCGGCTGCCGGAAGACTTCCGCGCTATAGAGGCGCAGGTGAGAGAGAAGCTTACTCGCAAGCTGAGCCGTGGCAAAGTTGAGGCATCGTTGCGTTTTAGGCCATCGGGCGCAATTGCCGGCCAGATAACTGTCAATGAAGTACTGGCGCAGCAACTGATTGATGCGGCACTGGCAGTGCAGAAATTAACCGGCACAGAGAACAGCCCTCCGGCAATGGAAGTGCTGCGCTGGCCCGGAGTGGTTGGTCAGGCGGAAACCGACCACGGACCGCTGCAACAGCAGGCGATGAGCTTGCTCGAAACATTGATTGAAGACTACCTCGCTACCAGAGGTCGAGAAGGCGATAAGACCGCTGAAATGTTGAAAGAGCGCTGTGATGAAATAGAAAAAATAGTAGCCCGGGTTCGGTTGTTGCGGCCGCAGGCACTGGAACGTCAACGGAAAAAGCTGATCGGTCGAATTGAAAGCCTTGAGGTTGAACACGATAACAGCCGTCTGGAACAGGAACTTGTTTTCGTCGCGCAAAAGCTTGATGTTGATGAAGAACTCGATCGATTAACAGCCCATCTGAGTGAATTGCGCGATATTCTGCAGCGAGACGAGCCGGTCGGGCGTCGGCTTGACTTTCTAGTGCAGGAGTTTAACCGTGAAGCAAACACATTAGGTTCTAAATCGGCGGACTCAGATACCACTAGTCTGGCGGTAGACCTGAAGGTGCTGATAGAGCAAATGCGAGAGCAGATTCAGAATATTGAATAGCTCTGAACATAGGCCGGCAAATAGAATCGGGCAGAGCAACCGCAAGTCTGCCCGTGAAGAAACAGCCCATAGAGATACTGCCGATAGAGAAAAGGCGATTGGAAAAGCACCGGGTAGCACACTCGCGAGCGGTAAGTCGACCGCTCAATCCGCAGTGGAAGTTACCGCGCAGCCGGGTGTTGCATCACGGCCTAAAAAAAACCCGATCCACTCACTGGTAACCACACTGCCGGTTATCATGTTGCTGGCGGGGCTGGGGTTTTATTTTATAAACGAGCGCAAGCAGGTTGAAGGTGAACTGCTTTTTTCGCAGACGGTTGAATTCAGTGGCAGCTATTCCGGCTTGAGCAAGCAGAGTGACAGCGTAAATGCGCAGCGGCTGCTCTGGGTTGAAACCGGTGGGCGATTGCGTGGCACAAGAATTAACTATACGCAGTTCCGGAAGCTCTCGAATATAGCGGACAAGGCACTGGTTACCGTCTGGGCCGCTCCTCGTGTTGAGGGTTCTGCCACCTTGTGGGTCGTTAAACTGGTATCGGGTAGTAAGGTATTGCTGGATGAAGCTAGTGGCCGATAACACAGCACCGTAGTTTTTATAACCAGGCCATAGACTATGCAACGCCTTCCTGGCGGTACAGCAACCACTGGTAGGCAATAAAAACACAAACGAAAAACAACCCTTCGAAGCGATTGATCCGGCCGCTTGCCTTCCGCCAGCCTACACAGAAAACAAAAAGGCAGATTGTCAGGGCAACGTGCATCAGGGCGTCGCGTTGCAGCACTGCCACCGCTACTTCACCCGGAGCCAGTAGCGCGACTACGCCCAGGACAGAGAGTGCGTTAAACAGGTTTGAGCCGACAACATTTCCTATGGCCAGATCGAACTCACGCCGCACCACACAGGCAATGGTTGCTGCAAGCTCCGGCAAACTGGTGCCAACCGCAATAATCGATAGACCGATCATCAGTTCACTGACGTTTGCGGCGCGTGCAATTTCGACTGCGCCCCAGACCAGAGTCTTTGAGCTGACCAGCAATACAACGAGTGCAACCGTAGTAATAATTATAGATTGAGTGGTGTCGCTGCGGGTGTCTACGCGCTCTTCAGTTTCTTCGCCCATCACATCGTCCGGTTGAGATTTTCCTTGCCAGACCAGCCATCCGAGACAGATGAAAAGTGTTGTCATCAGAGCGACTCCATCAAACCTTGAAAGCATCAGGTCATAGAGTAGCGCTGTTGAGAAAAGTACCACGCACAGTAAAAGAGGAATCTCGCGTCGCAATACGGTTGAAGAGACCGGCATGGGTTTAAAAACACTGGCAACACCAAGTATCAGCGCAATATTGGCGATATTAGAGCCAATTGCATTGCCGACGGCGATATCTGAATTATCGCTGGTAGCAGACATGACAGCGATCAGTATTTCAGGCGCTGAAGTGCCGAAGCTGACGATAGTCAGCCCGATCAACAGGGGCGAAACACCGTAGTGGTAGGCGATTGAACTGGCGCCATCGACAAACTTGTCGGCGCTCAATGCCAGTAGTGCAAGGCTGACGACGATCGCAAAAACCGGTAGTATCAACATGTGTTAATAACTTTGAATTATAATGGCTGACTGGTTTTCAGTTGTTGGGCCACCTGGGGCCGGTAACCAAAGGCTGCTTTGCAGAATATATAGTTGAATAATACCGCTTCAGTGGAGCACGGGATGAACTCAGGCAACTTCGTCATCTATAGCACGGCGGCGGAATGCCAGTGTGACAGCAAGACCTGGATGATTGTTCTGAAGGTGCAGCTCTGCGCGGTGCATTCTGGCGACCGCTTGTACCAGACTCAGTCCCAGGCCGTTACCCGGAGATTTGCGTTCATTCTCGAGCCGCACAAAACGCTGTAGCACTCGTTCGCGTTCATGCCGAGGAATGCCCGGGCCGTTGTCTGTTACTGTTACTGAAAAAGCCTCGTCATTTCCCGACACATAGAGCCCGACAATTCCCCTGACTCGAGTATATTTTATCGCATTGTCAAGCAGGTTGGTGATTGCCTGAGCCAGTAGATGGCGGTTGCCATGGAATATCGGGTTCGAGTGAATGCGCTCCTCGAAGGAGATTTCTGCATCTTCAGATACGGCGCTGTACAGCTCGGCCAGTTCTGCCGCTAACTCGCCCATGTATACGTCCTGCCACTCGGTTTTATCCAGACCTGCTTCGAGCCTTGCAATGCTGAGCATGGCGTTGAAGGTATGGATCATGCCGTCAGCTTCGCCGATTGATGATTCTATGGTTGCCCGGTACTCGTCGTCGGTACGGTCTTCAAGCAACGTTACTTCAAGTCGGTTTCGCAAGCGTGTCAGCGGGCTGCGAAGATCGTGGGCCACGTTGTTGGTAACCTGCTGCATGCTGATCATCAGATCTTCAATTCGGGTGAGCATCTGGTTGATCTTAACGGCGATAGCGTCGAACTCATCGCGTCGTTCGGTTACCGGGATTCGTCTGGAAAAAGCACCGCTCATGATTTCGCCAGCGGTTTTGTTTACCGAGGCAATACGTTTAAGTACGCTGAGGCTCATCCAGATACCGCCGAGTACGGCGAAAATCAGTGTGATGATTGTTGCTCCGACCACTAGAGCAAAGGTGTAGTCAAGCAACGCTTTTTCATCGCTGATCTCGTGTCCGATGGTTAGTTTCAGGCCATTGGAAAATTGTGTTTGCGCTACTCGAACCGGCAACACGCTACGCGGGCTGTCGTTCGGCAGGTCAACGACTTCGCCCATCGGTTTGGTGCTGTGTGTACGAACCGACTTTATCCGCAGTGGCCACTCCTGCTCGGCGCCTTCGGTTATTTCACTGCCTTCACTTTCAAGGTAGTAGAAGCGGCCGTAGGTATCTACCTGGTTGCGTTGCTGAATAGCATCGAGCAGCTCAGTTAATGCGCCGGATTTGTATAAGTTAACCAGAAAATCAGTTTCCAGGCGCAATCGTGCATCGACCTGGGATTCTATTTCCTCTCTCAGAGACCAGTAGATAAAACCAAGCGTAACGGCGGAAAACAGGCTGAACAGAGCAGCATAAATAATGGTCAGGCGAAATGCCGTCGTGCTGAATAGCTGGATATTCATCGGGGCTGCTGCTTGACGTCCGAAGGCAGAACGGCCCGCATGCGGGCCGTATGGAGTAACTCTAGAGGTTGCAGCAAATTAAACGCGCTGCCAGTGCAATTTAGCCTTCAACCAGTTTATATCCTGCGCCACGCACGGTATGAAGCAGGGGTTGTTCAAAGTCTTTGTCTATTTTGCTGCGCAGACGGCTGATCTGCACGTCGATTACATTAGTCTGCGGATCAAAGTGATAGTCCCACACGTTTTCCAGCAGCATGCTGCGCGTGACCACCTGGCCTGCGTGGCGCATTAAATATTCAAGCAGACGAAATTCGCGAGGTTGCAGATTTATGTTGTCGCCAGCGCGGGTTACCTTGTGCTTTAGCAGATCCAGTGTGAGATCGGCTACTCGCAGGGTGGTTACTGCATTTTCAGGTTGCGCTCTGCGTGACAGTGCTTGCAGGCGTGCGTGCAATTCCGATAAGGAATACGGCTTGGTGAGGTAGTCGTCCCCGCCGGCACGCAAACCCGTAACGCGTTCATCGACATCGTCGAGCGCGCTCAGAATTAACACTGGCGTGTTGTCTCCACCGCGTCGCAGGTCTTCGATCATCGAGATGCCATCTTTTCGAGGCATCATCCGGTCTATAACCATTGCATCGTAAGCATTGGTTTTGGCGTAGCTGAGACCGGATTCACCGTCATCAGCGTGGTCTACTGCATGGCCTATCTCATTCAAACCCTTGACGAGATAGCCGGCAGCCTCCATATCATCTTCAACTAGTAGTATGCGCATGTGTATAAGCTCGTACTGAAGCGGTGCTTCGGCGCTTGTCTGCGCCGTCTAAGCCCGTGATTAACTGAATGCGGCGGAGATCCAAAAAGTTGACCTCCAAATCGCGTTCGCTATATTCAAGTTGTTTAAGCTATTAAATAGCTGCAACTTTGTCCCTTTTGTATACCCCGAAGCAGGAGTCTGAAATGACTGTGAGTTTCAAAGTCCCGGAGAGTAGGGTGCAATCATCCCACATTGTGGCCCCGTCTGCCATGGTCAGACGTGTCTTCAGGCGTCTGATTGTAAAGGTTTACATTTGCTTGTTTTTAACTGGAATTACGGTAATTAGTCCGGTTAAAGCGATTGATTTACCTGATTTTAAGGGATTGGTGGCCGCAAATGGCAAGGCAGTGGTCAAAGTGACTGTTTCAGCGCGCTCCGAGAGCCCGGCTGGGTCCAATAGATTGCCAAATTTTAATGAAGATGAAATGCCGGAATTTCTGCGTCGATTTTTTGAAGAGATGCCGGACCTGCCACAAGCGCCGCGAGGAAATGAGTCGGCTGGCTTCGGCTCAGGTTTTGTTTTGTCTGAAGATGGTTACATTGTGACCAACGCGCATGTGGTTAGAAATGCCGAAAGCATTCAGGTCGGTCTGCCTGACCGTCGTGAGTTCGATGCCGAGCTGATCGGTGCCGATGATCGTACAGATGTTGCTGTGCTGAAAGTAGAGGCAACGGGCCTGCCGACGTTAACACTAGGAAATTCCGATAAGCTGAAAGTGGGTCAGTGGGTGCTGGCAATCGGCTCGCCATTTGGTTTCGAGTACACAGCAACTCAAGGAATAGCGTCTGCACTGACGCGCAGCCTGCCAAATGAAAATTACGTACCGTTTATACAAACTGATGTCGCGGTTAATCCCGGAAACTCGGGCGGTCCTCTGTTTGATCTGGATGGCAACGTTATCGGAGTCAACTCCCAGATCTATTCGCGCTCCGGTGGCTATATGGGGCTGTCGTTTGCGATTCCGATTAATCTGGTGCAAAGCGTAGTCCGCCAGCTGAAAACCAAAGGCTATGTTAGTCGTGGCTGGCTCGGTGTTGTAATACAGGACGTAGATCAGGCCCTGGCAGATTCGTTCGGCCTGGATAAGCCAGCCGGAGCACTGGTAGCGCAGGTTACTGAAGGAAGTCCGGCCGCTGAAGCCGGTATTCAGGCCGGAGATGTCATTCTTGAGTTTAATGGAAACGAGTTAGCTAACTCGTCGGCATTGCCGCCAATGGTCGGTAATACTGAAGTCGGGCAAACAGCAGATATAGAAGTACTGCGTAAACGAACCTCAATGACACTGCAAGTCACGATCAAAGAGCTGGATGAGGGCAGACCGGCAGGTACAACCGGAGAAAAAGAGAGCAACGAGAATTTGCTGGGTATGACAGTAACGCCGATGTCGCTGGAAAAACTTAAAGAGCTGGGTTTGACGAATGGTGTAAAGGTGGCCTCTGTCGATTCAGGTGGAATAGCGAGTAGCGCCGGTATAAGTTCTGGCGACGTGATTATTTCGTTTAACCAGTCAGACGTGACATCGGTCAGTCAGCTGGCAGCGCTAATCAAGAGTGCAGGCAGCGGGCAATCCGTTGCTGTGCTCGTATCGCGCAATAAGAACCCGTTGTTTCTCGCACTGGCGATGCCTTGAGTAACACAGCACTGAGCTAGCCCGCATTATTCATGGGATTGACGGAATCTCACTTGATCTTTGATTCCACAGAGAATTTTTTCTCTTGCAAATATCAGTAAGTATTCGACGCGAGAAGAAAATCCACTGTGAAAACAAATCTCTACGCGATATCCTCGCCACCCCATGAATAAAGCGGGCTAGAAGTTACTAATGAATCTACCTTTTTCTGCTTCAGCGGATCGCAACAAAAGTGCTATCGGCGATGCGCTTATGCAATACTTTGCCGACGCCACCACGGTGATCGAAATAGGCAGTGGTTCCGGCCAGCACGCTGTGTATCTGAGCGAGCGGTTTGCCCACCTCGACTGGCAGCCGACGGATCAGGAGGAGTATTTACCAGGGATACAGCAAACGGTATCTCATTATGCCAGGCCGAACATTCGTCCTCCTCAATTGCTTAATGTTGCCCGGTGTGCATCGGGCACAGAAAAATACAGCTTTGCCTATTCGGCCAATACAGCTCATATCATGAGTGAAAAAGAAGTAGCGGCTATGTTTCTGGTTTTGAGTTCGCGCCTGACTATAGGTAGCTGCTTTGCACTGTACGGACCGTTTAAGTTCAATGGCGCACAGGTAAGCCGGAGCAACGCAGAGTTCGATTCCATGTTGCGCCAGCAGTCAGGTGATATGGGTATCAGAGATAAAATCACATTAGACGAATTTGCTGCCAGCGCAGGTTTCGATTTCGTGGAAGCGATAGATATGCCCTCTAACAATCATGTGCTGGTCTGGCGCTATAGCGGTTCAGGCGAGACTCGCACAACGATATAGACCCTGGTGTTGCATAAAATTTCAAGTTCAGAAGCTTATAGAGCTGTATAAAAGGCGCAGCACGGAGTTTTTACTGAATTTAGCCTGGTCATTTTAAGTGATATTCAGGAAAAATGAGTACAGCAGCCTTAGATGCTGCTATAGAAGCAGCGTAGCGGTTCTGGGCCGGAATTTTTTGCAACATCCGGGTAGAGTATCTGCAAACCGGGGTCAGGTAGTCTGATGCTGAACACCGTCAACAGCTTTGCGCCATGCGGCAATCAATTGATCGCGTTCGTCTGCATCAATATTCGGGGTGAATTCCTGGTCGAGTAGCCAGTTGGCCGCAAGGTCTTCGTGGCTTTTATATATTCCGCAATGCAGACCCGCCAGGTAAGCTGCGCCGAGTGCGGTGGTTTCAGTTTGCACGGGGCGTTGTACCGGAATGTTTAGAATGTTGGCTAGAAACTGGCAGACCCAGTTATTGTTTACCATGCCCCCATCCACTCTTACTTTAGTTGGCGTCACCCCGTCTTCTGCCATCGCTTTGAACAGATCGTAGGTCTGAAACGCCACTGATTCGAGCGTGGCGCGAACTATTTGCTCAACCCCGGTATCCCGTGTCAGTCCGAATAACGCTCCGCGTGCATCCGGGTTCCAGTGAGGAGCGCCGAGGCCGGTAAACGCCGGTACCAGATAGACACCCTGGTTTGAGGTGAGCCCTTTTACCATGTTTTCGGTTTCTTCAGCGCTTTTAATAACACCCAGTCCATCGCGCAGCCATTGCACCGCGGCACCGGCAACAAATATAGAGCCTTCGATGGCGTATGTGGTTTCGCCGTTTAACTGGTAGGCAACGGTGGTAAGTAGCCTGTTTTCAGAGCTAAGGGCTTCCTTGCCGGTATTGAGCAGTACGAAGCAACCCGTGCCGTAGGTACTTTTTATCGTGCCCGGTTCAAGGCAGATCTGGCCAAACGTGGCCGCTTGCTGATCCCCCGCTACTCCGCACACCAGTATACCGTCGCCGAAAATATCACTGGCAATTTTTCCGAAGTGGTCACTGCTGTTCTGGACACCGGGCAGCATGGTTTTAGGAATATCGAGGATAGTGAGCAGTTCGTCGTCCCATTCACCTGTATGGATATTATAAGCGAGCGTTCGTGATGCATTAGTGGCATCTGTTGTGTGTACCTCGCCGTGGGTCATGCGCCACAACAAAAAGCTGTCGATAGTACCAAACAGGAGGTCACCGCTATTGGCACGCTCGCGAGCGCCGTCTACGTTATCTAGAATCCAGCGTATTTTTGTTGCAGAAAAATAGGGGTCGAGCAGCAAGCCGGTTTTCGCCGTGAAGGTTGGTTCATAGCCGGATTCCTTCAGTTCGTTGCAGTATGCAGCAGTTCGACGGTCCTGCCAGACAATAGCATTGTGCACAGCTTTACCGCTGTGGCGGTCCCACACTACCGTTGTTTCACGTTGATTGGTTATACCGGCGGCGGCGATACTGAAGCCTTCCCGGGAGGCAAATTCAACAGCTTCGCTGCAGACGTCTACCACGCTTTGCCAGATCTCTTCCGGGTCGTGTTCCACCCAGCCGGATTGCGGAAAATGCTGCGTGAATTCCCGCTGCGACGTGAATACGGAGCTGCCATCCTTTTGAAACAGAATGGCTCGTGAGCTGGTTGTGCCTTGATCAATACTGAGAATCAAAGTGTCAGGCATAAGTGGGTCCCGGGTTGGTGATTGCATTTGTTACTTGCTTACTTTATCGAACCGGCTGCACGAATCAAATGCAAACCGTTCATGAACCAGCCCGAAGGATGGTAGTAGCCGGTGTTCGTTATATTTTCATCCGAACATTTTCTGGTTTGCAAACGAAAATAGTGATTGATATAGTCCTCGTTCCAGCGCACAAGCGTTTGGTTTAATCGGAGGATATTATGAAATCAATGTTAGCGGTTGCAATCTCAGCCGCACTAACCATGGCAGCGAACAGTGCTACTGCAGGTAGTGCAGAAGCTGAGAAATGGATTAACGAAGAATTCCAGCCATCAACTCTCTCGAAAGAGGAGCAGATGAGTGAAATGGAATGGTTCATCAAAGCAGCTGAACCGTTTAAAGGCATGGAAATAAATGTCCTGTCTGAAACCATACCAACTCATGAATACGAGTCCGGCACACTAACCAAAGCGTTTGAAGAAATTACCGGTATCAAGGTGAATCATCAGCTGCTTGGCGAAGGTGAGGTGGTTCAGGCAGTACAAACACAGATGCAGACCAAGCGTAACCTTTACGATGCCTACATCAACGACTCCGATCTGATCGGTACTCACTCACGTTTGCAGCTTGCAGTGAACCTGACTGATTTTATGGCTGGTGACGGCGCTGATGTAACCAGCCCGACTCTGGATCTGGAAGACTTCATGGGTATTTCGTTTACCACGGGTCCCGACGGAAAGCTCTACCAGCTCCCCGACCAGCAATTCGCCAACCTGTACTGGTTTCGCTATGACTGGTTCAGCCGCAAAGATCTGCAGGAGCAGTTTCAAGCCAAGTATGGCTACCCGCTGGGCGTACCGGTTAACTGGTCTGCCTACGAAGACATTGCCGAGTTTTTCAGCAAAGATGTAAAAGAAATTGATGGTGTCGAAATCTATGGTCACATGGATTACGGAAAGCGCGCACCGGATCTGGGCTGGCGCATGACTGATGCCTGGCTGTCGATGGCTGGTATGGGTAGTAAAGGATTACCAAATGGTGTTCCTGTCGACGAATGGGGCATTCGCATGGAGGCCGGAACCTGTAATCCGGTAGGTGCATCGGTAAGTCGCGGTGGTGGTGCGAATAGCCCGGCTGCAGTCTATGCGATCAGAAAGTGGGACGAATGGTTGCGCGAATATGCACCTCCGGGCGCTGCTGACTACGATTTCTATCAGTCGCTGCCCGCACTGGCGCAAGGTAATGTGGCACAGCAGATATTCTGGTACACCGCTTTTACTGCTTCAATGGTGGCACCAAAAAGCGAAGGCAACAACACAGTTGATGATGCTGGCAAGCCATTATGGCGAATGGCACCGTCACCTCATGGCCCTTACTGGGAAGAAGGCCAGAAGCTTGGTTATCAGGATACCGGTTCGTGGACCATTCTAAAATCCACACCGACAGAAAGAGCCAAGGCAGCCTGGCTGTATGCCCAGTTTGTTACTGCAAAAACGGTCTCACTGAAAAAAACACACGTAGGTTTAACACCTATTCGTGACAGTGATATCCGGCATGAGTCGTTCACCGAGCGTGCTGCTGAGCTTGGTGGTTTGGTAGAGTTTTACCGCTCACCTGATCGCGTTCGCTGGTCACCCACCGGTGTAAACGTGCCGGATTATCCCAAACTTGCACAGATTTGGTGGCAGCAAATCGGTGACGTAAATTCGGGTGCCTTTACTGCGCAGGAAGCGATGGACCGGCTGGCTGGAGAGATGGATATCACAATGGCGCGCATGCAGGCGGCGGACGAAAAAGCCAATATCTATGGTGGCTGTGGTCCTCGTCTGAACGAAGAGAAAGACCCGAATGAATGGCTCAATATGCCTGGTTCGCCTAAAGCCAAACTGGCCAATGAGAAGCCTCAGGGTGAGACTATCGCCTATGATGAGCTGATCAAACAGTGGGCTACGCAGTAATAACTTAAGTGCAAAGGGCGGAGCACTATGCTCCGCCTTTGTACGATTTATAACGCCAGGTTACCAGCTTCCCGCCCGGTACCAGAAATCTAATGGATAAACCGGTCTCAGTGAAAATGGCAACACCACCTGGCTGCGGGCTGAACTCCCGGCAACAGGTCATACTCGATCATGTGCGGAACAATGGTGAAGTTCAGGTCGACTCACTATCCGATGTAATGGAAGTAACCCCGCAAACTATTCGTCGAGATCTAAACTTAATGTGTGATATGCGCTTGCTGCAGCGTGTTCACGGTGGAGCGGTATTGCACGATGGAGTGTCAAATATGGGCTATGAGGCGCGCAAGCGTTTTATGGCTGAAGAAAAAGAACTGATCGCCAGAGCGGCAGCGCAACTTGTACCGGAGGATTCCTCACTATTTGCAAACATCGGTACCACAACGGAAGCGGTAATCAGGGAGCTTTCATCGCATCGTGGGCTGCTGGTGGTGACCAACAATGCAAATATAGTTGAGATTCTCAGGCCGAACATGGCGGCCACAATCATGCTGGCTGGCGGTAAAGTGCGTAATGAAGACGGAGGCATTGTCGGGGAGCTAACCGCTGAATATATGGGGCAGTACAAACTGGATCATGCGGTAATCGGGGTATCTTCGCTCGAGCGAGACGGAACTTTGCTTGATTTCGACACACAGGAAGTCAGTGTTGCGAAAGCGATAATCCAGAATTCCCGTTCGACAATTCTTGTCGCAGATTCCAGTAAGTTCGAACGCAGTGCGCCGATCCGTATCGGCAACGTATCACAGGTGGATTATGTGGTGACTGACCGTAGCCCGCCTAATGAATTTATAGAGCACTGTCAGAGAAGCGGTGTGGAGTTAATAATCGCTGGCTGAGAGCGGGGGCGGTAATTTTCAATCAGGCTCCTGGTGCTATACCGAATTGCCCGGCAATCGATGTTTGCTGTAGTTGCAAGCGACGCTGATGATAGCCCGGGCTGATCAGGGGAGGGAAAAGTGAATAATTCCAGAATTGCGCGGGAAAACGTCGTATGACGCTTGAATTAAAAAACGTCACACTGGTGCGAGACGGCTCTACACATATATACCCGACTGAATTGTCGCTGGTCGATGATCAGTTCAATATATTGCTCGGTACAACGCTGGCAGGAAAAACCACCCTGATGCGATTGATGGCTGGCCTTGATAAACCCACCGCGGGCGAAGTTTGGTTTGACGGTAAAAATGTTACCGGTCAGGCGGTGCAAAAACGCAATGTGGCCATGGTTTATCAGCAGTTTATTAATTATCCCAATTTTACCGTGTACGACAACATCGCGTCGCCCATGAAACTGTTGGGCAAAGATAAAAAATCTATAGACAGTGCCATTCACAAGGTGGCCGATCTTCTAAAGTTAACGCCAATGCTTGATCGCATGCCAAATGAATTATCGGGAGGGCAACAGCAGCGCACCGCGCTGGCCAGAGCGTTGGTAAAAAATGCTCAGTTGGTGTTGCTTGATGAGCCGCTCGCAAACCTCGATTACAAGTTGCGCGAAGAGCTGCGTGACGAATTGCCGAAGTTGTTTCGTGATACAGGCGCTACCGTTGTTTATGCCACTACCGAGCCAACTGAAGCGCTGTTGCTGGGTGGTTATAGTGCAACACTATATGAAGGAAGTGTTATCCAGTTTGGTCCCACCGCAGAGGTTTACCGTAATCCCGTGGATCAGCGCAGTGCAGGTGTTTTTTCTGATCCGCCCATGAACACCACACGACTGACTAAAAAACATGGCCAATTTTCATTAGACAACGGAGTCGCCTGGCAGGTACCGGCGGAGGCCGATAGTCTGGCAGATGGAGACTACACTCTAGGGGTGCGGCCGCATCATTTGACCCTGGCTGAAGTGGCCGGTCGTACAATAGAAATTGATGGAGAGGTGCTGTTGACCGAAATCAGTGGCAGTGAAAGCACTGTGCACGCTCGTGTTGGCGACAATACCTGGATCTCGCTCAGTCATGGCATACATCCGCTTAGTATCGGGCAGAAAATAAAATTGCATCTCGATACCGCACAATGCCTGCTGTTTGATCAGGACAATCGATTGGTGTGGTCATGAAAGTAACAAGCGGGGGGGCAACTCTATAATGGCAACGATTACCCTGAAAAATCTGCGCCATAGTTATCTGGCGAATCCGGTGGCTGAGACCGACTGGGCACTGAAAAACGTAGATTTAACCTGGGAAGATGGCGGAGCTTACGCGCTGCTCGGTTCATCGGGCTGCGGTAAAACTACCATGCTTAATCTGATATCCGGGTTGCTGGCACCCTCTGAAGGGTCAATACACTTTAATGATCGCGATGTCACCCGCGCGCGTGCCGAAGAACGCAATATAGCTCAGGTATTTCAGTTTCCGGTGGTCTACGACACCATGACCGTGCGTGACAATCTTGCTTTCCCGTTGAAAAATCGCGGAGTTGAAACCGCCTTGATAAAAAAACGCGTGGCGGAGATAGCTGAAATGCTCGATTTAACCGAGTCGCTCGATAAGCGCGCTGCAGGCCTTACCGCTGACGGTAAGCAGAAGATATCACTTGGCCGAGGTTTGGTGCGCTCCGATGTCAATGCAATATTATTCGACGAGCCATTAACCGTTATAGATCCGCATTTGAAATGGCAGTTGCGTTCCAAACTTAAAGAGTTGCACCAGCAGTTTGGTGCGACCATGATCTATGTCACCCACGATCAGACCGAAGCCCTGACCTTCGCTGACAAAGTGGTGGTAATGCACGAAGGCCTGATTGTTCAAAGCGGAACACCAGAGGAATTATTTGAAAATCCAAAGCATACTTTCATAGGCCATTTCATTGGGTCACCGGGAATGAACGTACTACCCGGTACACTGAGACTTGGGCGAGCGTGCTTTGAAGGGTATCCGGTTGATCGACACGACTGGGGAAGCCGCATTAAGGCAGAGCAGGAATTTGAGGTGGGTGTACGACCCGAGTTTGTCCGATTTGCCAATACCGGGATCCCGGTAACTATAAACAAGGTCGATGACATCGGACGGGTTAGAATTGTCGACACGCGCCATGGTACGCATCGCATACGGCTGGTGGTACCGGAAGGCGAGCCAATTCCGGAATCTAAAGGCTTTGTGCAGTTCGTGCCGGGTAAAACTTCCGTGTTTGTCGATAGCTGGTTACAAGAGTGGGGCGCCCGGTCATGACAGCAAAAACAGTTAATCAGAGGGCTTGGTTTCTGGTGCTGCCGGTTGTTGTGCTGGTTGCCTTTAATGCCGTAATCCCGCTGATGACAGTCGTCAATTATTCCGTTCAGGAAACCTTTGGTGACAATATCTTTTTCTTCGAAGGCCTGAAATGGTTTGAGCAGGTTTTGCATTCAGAGCGTTTTCATGCGGCACTGGGAAGGCAATTTATGTTTACAGCGATGGTGCTGCTGATAGAAATTCCCCTGGGTGTCGCGATTGCACTGGCGATGCCACGCAAAGGGATAGGTGTTTCTATCTGTCTGGTACTGATGTCGCTGCCGTTACTGATCCCCTGGAATGTTGTCGGGGCCATGTGGAATATTTTCGCTTTACCGGATATTGGCCTTCTTGGAAAAACGCTTAATGCGATCGGGTTTGACTACAACTACACACGGCAACCGTTGTCGGCGTGGTTTACCGTGCTGGCTATGGATGTTTGGCACTGGACATCGCTGGTGGTATTGCTGGCCTATGCCGGGCTGACCGCTATTCCCGATGCCTACTTTCAGGCGGCGCGCATTGATGGTGCCAGCGCATGGGCGGTGTTTCGCTACATTCAGTTGCCAAAAATGAAACGTGTACTGACCATTGCAATTCTGCTGCGGTTTATGGATAGCTTCATGATCTACACCGAGCCGTTTGTACTTACAGGTGGCGGCCCCGGTAACACCACAACCTTTCTATCTATTGATCTGGTCAAGATGGCGCTGGGGCAGTTTGATCTGGGCCCGGCCGCTGCAATGTCGCTGATCTATTTTCTGATAATACTGCTGGTGTCCTGGGTGTTCTACACCTTCACTATGCGAGACGAGGAGTAAAACATGCGACTTAAATGGCTGATACCGACCGTCTATATTATCTTCTTGCTATTGCCGATTTACTGGCTTCTGAATATGTCGTTCAAGAATACAAACGAGATACTTGGAACCTTTTCCTTATGGCCGCAAACCTTTACGCTCGAAAACTATAAGACTATCTTCACAGATCCCAGCTGGTACAACGGTTACCTGAACTCTATCAGCTATGTTGTGGTCAACAGTGTGGTCGCTGTGGCTGTTGCCTTGCCGGCAGCCTATGCTTTTTCACGGTACCGCTTTCTCGGTGACAAGCATTTGTTTTTCTGGCTGCTGACCAACCGGATGGCGCCGCCGGCCGTATTTGCACTGCCTTTCATTCAGCTTTATTCCGCTGTGGGGCTGTTTGATACCGTGTGGGCAGTAGCGCTGGCACACTGTCTTTTTAATGTTCCGCTTGCCGTGTGGATTCTGGAAGGCTTTATGTCTGGTGTACCTAAAGAACTCGATGAAACTGCCTACGTAGATGGTTACTCCTTCCCCCGGTTTTTCCTGAGAATATTTATACCGACAATTACCTCTGGTATCGGTGTGGCTGCCTTTTTCTGCTTTATGTTTTCCTGGGTGGAACTGTTGCTGGCAAAGTCACTCACCTCTGTTGCCGCCAAACCGATTGCAGCGGTAATGACAAAAACTGCCAGTTCTTCCGGGTATGAGCTTGGCTTACTGGCAGCAGCTGGTGCACTTACGCTGATACCAGGGGCGGTAGTTATCTGGTTTGTGCGTAATTATATTGCCAAGGGTTTTGCCCTTGGTCGTGTATAGGGAGCCGCAGATGAACTCGAATCGGAGATGTGCTGAATGCTGAACTGGATGGCCTGGACCTGGCCAACGGCCGGATTTTTCCTTTTTATCCTTGCATGTCTGATCACCATGTCTATCTGGGAACGTATCAGCCCCGGGGGTAATCCAAGGCATGGAATCCTGGGGCTTGATACCACTCGTGGCGACAGACTGTTTATATCATTGCTCGGGAGTGCGTTTATCCACCTCGCCTGGCTCGGATTCTTCGGTGCCCCTGTGTGGATAGGTTCCGGTATATCGGTGTTGTACTCAGTATGTGTATTCCGCTGGGTGTGATGCGTTGCAACGTATGCTGTCAACTACCGTACCCGAACCGCACATGCGCTTCGAGTCCGGCATGGAATTTGGTGCCGTCCCGGTTGGCCATCAAGTTGATAGTATGTAAAGCAAGAGTCGGAGATTTCGCTCTATTGTCTGAATTATCCACACCTCTATCAGTTCAGATGTTAACGGGACAACTATTGTGAAGAATGAATCATGAATGAAGGCGACTATGATCTGATTATCATCGGTGGTGGAATTAATGGCGCAGGTGTAGCGAGAGACGCGGCTGGAAGAGGCCTGAAAGTTCTGCTTTGCGAAAAAGACGATCTTGCCATGCATACTTCATCAGCCAGTACCAAGTTAATCCACGGTGGATTACGTTACCTCGAATACTACGACTTCAAACTGGTGCGTCATGCACTGCAGGAGCGAGAAGTTTTGCTGCGCAGCGCTCCCCATATAATATGGCCCCTGCGGTTTATACTGCCGCATCATCGCGATTTACGCCCCCGCTGGCTTATTCGCCTTGGGCTTTTTTTATACGATCACATCGGTGGGCGTAAACTGTTGCCGAAGTCGCACTCCGTGGATTTGAAAAAACACACTAGCGGAGCAGCATTACGGCAGGAATTCTCCAGCGGATTTGAATATTCAGACTGCTGGGTTCAGGATTCAAGGCTGGTTGTATTGTGTGCGCGCGATGCCGCAGACAAAGGGGCTGAAATACGTGTAAACACCCGATGCACAGATTTAACCGTCGCCCGGGACAATCAGGAGCGCTGGAATGTCGAATTGCAGGATCGCGCAACTGACAAAAAAGAAACACTGACCGCACGGGCGGTAGTTAATGCGGCAGGGCCGTGGGTAGAGGACGTGATTGGACTACAAAATCAGGGTGAATCGAAACACGGAGTTCGTCTGGTGAAGGGAAGCCATGTTGTGGTAAAAAAATTATTCGACCATGACTACACCTATATCTTTCAAAATGCTGACAATCGCATTTTGTTTGCAGTTCCCTATGAAGGGAAATTTACCTTGCTGGGAACCACTGATATAGAAGTTTCCGGCGACCCGGAAACAGCCTCTGTTGAGCAGAAGGAAATAGATTATATTTGTAACGCAGTCAGTGAGTATTTCAAGAGACCGGTTAAGCCCGAGAACGTAGTATGGTCTTATACAGGTGTCCGACCGCTATATGACGACGCGTCGGCTAATGCCAGTAAGGTAACACGTGACTATGTAATTCACATGAGCAAAAGCGGGCCACCACTGGTATCCATATTCGGTGGCAAAATTACCACTCACCGGAAATTGTCGGAAGAGGTAATGGATATGCTGGCTGAACCACTAAATGTTCAGGCGACTGCGTGGACCAAAATGGCCTGTCTGCCTGGTGGCGATATCGCTAATGCAGATTTCGAATCCTTTGTACAGCAAACAAAAGCGAAGTATCCATGGCTATCTGTGGATCTATTAAACGATTACACCCGCAACTATGGTACTCGTATTACCGGGATTCTGGCTGGCGCCAGCGCGATGACTGATCTCGGTGAGCACTTCGGTGGTGGACTCTATGCGGCGGAGGTGCAATACCTTGCCGATTATGAATGGGCCCGTTGTGCCGATGACATTCTCTGGAGACGTTCCCGCAAAGGTTTGCATGTGCCACCGGACTGTGCAGAAAAGATAGATCGATGGATGGAATCTAAAGGCATTCACAGAGCAGCATAGAAAAGGTAGAACGGAATAATAATGGCTGATCGGTGATATTAATGCAGCCACATAAATCCAAATGGACCGCCTGCTGTTTTGTTACGGAAATGGCCCCGATCTTCAGTTAATTACGATACATCCGTTAACTGAGTAGGAAGGGAATATTACTGAGCAACAGGCGAATTGGATTCTTCTGTGGATATTGTAATTGTAGATGATGACGCTATGGTGCTAGCGCTGGTAAAGCGGGTTTTAAGAAACAGTATATACACCTATCGCTGTTTTTCTGTTCCGGATGAAGCAATAGAATTCCTCAGTAAAAATCAAACAAAAATAATAGTTGTGGACTATCGGATGCCAAAAACAGACGGGCTTTCGGTTATTGAATCGATTCAATCGGTGATCAACAAGCGTGAAATGCCAGCGATCTTCCTTTGCTCCTCAATTGCGCTGCCGAAATCAGTGCAGACCATCGCCTTATCGTATGGCGTGATTCCATTGCTAAAAGACCGCTTGATGAGTAAGGATTGTATTGAAGGGCTCTGCATCGAAAGCAGGTGAGTTTAATGTTTCTCAGAAATTACCGTGGAGTCGCCTAAGCCGCTATTTTTTCATACTCGGATTGCCAGATGAGTGGCCAGTCAAAAATGAACATGGTCCCTGTTTTTCCATCTGAAACTACTTTTATTGTACCGCCAAATCTATCGACGATCTTCCGGACTAACGAAAGTCCCAGGCCACTCCCCTCGACAACATCCTTAGATTGCAATGTTTGGAACATGCCAAATATTTCGTCATGATATTGTGGGTCAATGCCCGGGCCGTCATCAGCTACTGAAAAATAAATGCGGGAATTTTTATAATTGACTTCAATATCGATAGTGCCGTGTGTCTGATTGTGGTGCTTTATTGCATTATTAATCAGATTGAGAAGAACCTGCCGCAATGGCGCAATCTGCGTTTTTACCAGCGGTGTCTCTAATTGAACTACATTGATCCTGAAACGTTGTTCTGGATCAAGTAAGTCAGACAAACTTGCTACCATTTTCTCTACATTTAATAATTTCAGCTCATCATCTGAAAGCCCCGCTTTGGCGTACTCGAGTAAATCCGCTTGTAGGGATGATAGTCGGTTAACGCGACTAAGTAGCAGATCTACATTTTCAATAAAGTCCGCAGACATATCTTCTGTATCTTCCTTTATCCACTCAGCAAGTACCTTAATGGAGGCAAGTGGAGATTTTAAGTCGTGAGAGGCGGCGTAAGCGAACTGTTCCAAATCTTTGTTGGAACGCCTAAGTTCTTTTGCATTTGCCTTGAATACCCCGAGTGCAAGAGCCATCTGTCCTATTTCATCCCGACCTGAAATACCAACGGATCGATTTAGATTGCCGCTTGCTATATCATTAACGGCTGATGTCAGATCCGCCATTCTTTTACTCAACTGCAGTTCAACTACAAAGTGAAGGACCAGTAAAATTAGGCTGAGTATAATTACCCCCACTATTAAGAGTACGATAACTGTGTTCTTTAATGTTCTGTCAAATATCTCGGCAGATCTAAATGTATTTTGTTCCATTGATGTGGTATTGTTCTTAATTATTTCCGTTATTTTCCCCAAGATTCTGTATTTTTCTAATTGGCTTGCCTGGAATTTAGTATGGTATTCAATGCGAGATCGTTCGTTCGCGACTACACCATTTTCACCTAGGCTAAGGGTGCGGAATTTTGTGATTAGCTGTGCCAGATTTTTTCGCATCTCCGCGTCATTCAGGTCAACCAATAACTGCGTGATTCCCAGCGATTCGAATTCCACTTCTCTATTTAATTCGTTAAGTTTATTATAATCTTCGTCGTGAATTGACGGCAATTCCGTTACCTTGTCTATAAGATTTGATAGCCGAAACGAAATCTCGGTCAATTGTGCCTGGGTCTTCCCGTGGTTATTGAGTGATTGTCTTTGATCCTGGTTGAAATTGTTGGATTCGGTAGAACGCAACACCGTTTGCAGGCTGTTCTTGTAGCCCGTTGCTGCACGTAGTAAGTATGGTTCGATAAGTGTGCTGAATGATTGTCGTAATTTCTTAATCTCGTCAATATCGGTTTTAGATATTTGTTCAATGGCCAGAAGTTCGGTTTTCAAATCAACTAATTCACTCCTAACTCTTTCTAGCGCTTCAAGCTCTTGTTCAAGCTCCGTAAGACCGATGAATTGCTCTTCCATGGTTTTCATTGTGCTGAACACATCAGTACTGATCTGGGCCAACTTGTTGCCAATTGCCAGACTTGCTTCGTGTGATTCTTCAGTATTCAGCCTTTCAGCAACTTCTGAAAAGTTGGATAACAGAGCAGCAAGGTGTTGAGAATTCACTAGTGCCGGAACAGATCGCGCAATAGTATGTTCTTTCGCGTGAATTAGTTTGTTGAGCTGATAGCCCCCGATAGTGAATGCAATCAGTATTAAAGCTATTATGGATCCGAATACGACTCGTAGTTTCCGGGTAACAGGCATATCCGACAAATGAATAGAGAGCATGGTGGTAAGTCCACTTATTAGTGGTGCCTTTGTAAATAGAAAATAGCGTAATTGCTATTCGGGGATTTATCTTGGCAGTACAACAAGCCGGGCGTACCCGTGAATCATTTCCAACGCGCTTTTAAGCGACTCGGTTGGATTGTCTTTTACAATGTATCCGGCAATGTTTTTGTCGTAGGCCGAGGCGATGTCTTCTGGGGCGTCAGAAGTGGTGAGTACAAATATAACTAGTTTCCTGTAGCGATCGTTCTTCCTTATGTTATCCAAAAACTCCAGGCCGCCCATTCTAGGCATGCTTAGGTCCAGGGTAATTATAAACGGTGGAAGTGTATTTGTGTCTGTGATATTCCTGTCGAGAATCTCCAAAGCTTCGATACCGTCTTTGGCTATAAATACGGGATTGGCAATTTTTAGCTGCTTTATCGATCGCTGTATGGATTTAATGCTAACCAGATCATCGTCAACTATCAGAAAATTAACCGTGTCATACGAAATAGAATTCTCTGAGATCATGGCTATCCTTTTTTCTTAAGCTTTACGTTGCCATTATAGCACCCGGAGTTGATACTGTGTTCTGGTTTCTTTGCATGAACCGTGCAAGCGCTCCACATTAATTAGTAGTGCCTCACCTGGAATTCATTGAATAAGGAAATTATATGAAGCTGCACGATGGATGTTCCCCAAGCACTGAGAGAAGACTCCTTCTGTCTGTAATTGCAGGAAGCCTGGTGGTATCAGGGCTGCCAAAAATCGCCCACGGTGTTGGGGACGATCTACATGTGAAGGCCGCTGAGAAAGCCAGAAGACTGTCCGCAAATGGGTCTAAAGTTCTGAAGTTGCTGATCCCAAAAGGTTGTAGTGAGAACGTTGCACCTGTGATAAGCGCTTTTAACGAGATGACTGGTATCCTTGTGGAAACCACAGAGGCTGCTGTGGATGATATTAATACTCAACTCTTGTTGGAATCGATGACTGGCGCTGGTGTTCATGACCTCGCGCTGCCGGCAACGTTTGGTCTGCCTGATTTGGTCTCAGCCCGGGCAATCATCCCACTCACAGAATATGCAAAAAAGCATGAGCCATTGGGGTTTCGCGAGGCTGTTCTATACAACATAGGGGATAGTTTTGATGATCAGATCTACGGCTTTCAGGCCGATGGCGACGCTTATTTAATGTTTTATAATCGAGAATATCTCGAGAATGTTGACGAGCAAAAACGCTATGAGGACAAATTTGGTGAGATGTTGTCCATACCCCGAACATGGCATGAGCTTGATCAGCAACTAGCGTTTTTCCACCGACCGGAGACAAAGCAATACGGTGGTTTATTATTTCGCACGGCAGGATATCTGGGGTGGGAATGGTGGGTGCGTTTTCACGCAAAGGGGTATTGGCCATTATCTCCAACTTTAGAGCCGCAGATAAATAACGCCGCTGGGATTCAGGCTCTGGAAGAGATGATTCAAGCCTCTCAATATTTAGCGCCTGGTGCAGAATCATTGGGGCTATTCGCTAATTGGGAGCGCTATAGTCACGGGGATATATACTGCAATATTGGATGGGGTGGTTCACAAAAATATCTTAATGGGCCAAAGTCAGCAATTAGGGGAAAAATGGTTTATGGCCCAACGCCGGGTGGTATTGTTGATAACAAATTACTTCTTACACCCTATTTTAACTGGGGGTGGAATTACGTCGTTACAACCGGGAGCAATGTACCGGAGCTTGCCTATCTTTTTGCTTTATTTTCTTCAAGTTCGATAATGTCTACAGAGTCTGTTAGGCAGCAAGGGGGCTATTTCGATCCGTTTAGACCGGAGCATTATCAGGACACGGAAATACAAAGAATATATTCCCAAGAGTTTCTGTCAGTTCATCAGGATAGCTTGAAAAACTCCATACCTGATTTGTATCTGGCAAATCAAGGGCAATACATCCAGACTCTTAACAACTGGTTGGATCGAGCGCTATCAGGGGCGGTAACTGCAACTGAGGCTTTGAACAGGGTTGCAGAGCACTGGAATATTATTAATGATCGATCTGATATCAGGCTGCAACAGGAGCGGTGGCGAAATCTCCGTGGAAAGTACCCGGAGACTGTCCGGAATCTACTTCGTGATATAGTATAAGCCGTGTGTTGACGCTGTTGAATACATGCAAAATTCCCGCAGGTTTTTCGTCTGATCTCTCAAGGTGGAGGAAATAACCGATATTTATCAACATTTTCGCATTCCGCCAGTGACACACTTACTTTTTTTAAGGTTCACCTGTTCGGATTGGGGTTGCACCTGTAGTTTTTCCGGGATAGGTGTATTAATGAAGAATATTCATTCGTAAAACCAATTGCAGACCAGTTTCGACGTCTGTTATCTTTGGGTATTAACTGTCGCTGGTGCTGTGCAGTAAGTGCTTATTTTTACTGTGTAAGAATTTGACGGTGTAATTCTAATCTGATCAACAGAAAAAGGCAGATTCTGGTACCTAATATTTGTGAAAGTTTGAGGCATGATGAATGATCGCTAACGCGTTACAGAGTTGTCCTGCGTTGAAAGGTTGCTCCAGTAAAAGTGTTGATGAATTAATGGTGCAGATGAATAAGTGACTGATATCTCTTGGTAGTCGGTGCCGCCGTTGGCGCTAATGATGGCTACCGGAAAATTGTCGATGTCCGGATTGTTCCGTATTTGTTTTGCTATCGACAAGCCATTGCCATCGGGCAGATTAATAATAATTCGGGTTTTCTACTAACCAACATAGACATTGCCGACGCCACGTTTACTGCTGTATAAGGTTTTTAGCCCATTGAGATCAGCCGTTTTTTCAGCACCAGGGTAAGTCTTTATCATCTTCAACCAACCAGTACCTTTGTAGTCATGGCATTATCTTCCTTGTTTATTGAGGTTTCAGGTGCGGCAGCTTGACGTAAAATTGGCTGCCGCTTCCTACCTCGCTTTCTGCCCAGATACTTCCTTCATGAAGCACAACAATCTCACGCGCGATGCTAAGACCAAGACCTAGGCCGGCTCCTGTATACTCATGATTTTCATCACCTATCTGATATAATCGGTTGAATATACTATTCAGATGTTGTTCATCGATACCGCAACCTGAGTCACTTACACAGAAGCAGATGGCGGATTCAGAATTATTCATGGATATCCGAATTATGCCTTCTTGCGGGGTGTATTTGATTGCATTGGAGAGTAGATTGGAAAGGACTTGTATTATTCTGTCTCCATCTACAAAGAGTTCAAAGTTCTCCCCCTCTGTTGGTGCTTCTAATTTGATTCCTCTATCTTCTACAGCGCGAGTGCATGAGGCTATAGTACGAGTGAGTATACTATTAACATCTGTTGGACTTTTGTGTAACGTTATTTTTCCGGCATCAAGCCGTGTCATCTCTACTAAATCGTTGAAATGACTTGTGATTTGATCGCAGCTGGCTAGTGCGTAGTCCAAAGCTTCGGCTTGCTGGTCGGTTATTGGCCCTAGTACTTTATCTCTAACTAATGAAACAAATTCTCGATTGGCGGCAAGTGGTGTTTTGACTTCGTGAGAAACAGTTTGATAAAAATCCCTGATTTCTCTGCTTCTCTCATGCAGGGTTTGATTGGCCTGCTCAAGTTCAATGGTTCTCTGTCGAATAGATTTTTGGAGTTCATGCTTTGCCATAGCATTTTTCATTGATCGGACGAGTGATTCTTTGTTGACCAGGTGCTTTGGAAGAAAATCATAGGCGTTTGCCCGGAGTGCTTCTCCGGCTGCAGACGCTCCCCCGTCTGCTGTTAACATGATCGCAGGCGGCGGAAGGGTGTCGATTTCCGATTGTAATTTATGCAGAAACTTGGAGCCTGATAGATCTGGTAGGTTGTAGTCTATTATCAGGACACTATAATTATTTGATAGGCATTTTTCCAATGCGTCTAATGATACGCAGCAGGTGTCGATGATTGCCGATTTGAATTTCTGAGTTATATAGCGGGATACTAGATGTGCGTATGCTGCATCATCATCGAGTATTAGAACCGAGATGGGTGTAATTGTTTCAGAATAGTCATGCATATGTAGATCTAGATTGCACGCTGCGTTATTCACAGGAATTTCCATTTTTCTGAATGGATGCTCTAAGAGTGGTGGTTAGCACATCCAGCTTATCTGTAGAATGCAAAAGGAATATAATGCAGGGAAGCAGTTCCTTGTTTACTTTACTAAGTCGTCCAGGCACTCAAAGAGTTCGTTATTGGAGACAAAGTCATTGTCCTTTAAGGACTTCAATTCCTTCGCTACATTTTCAATTTCGCCACAGTATCTTTTAGCATTAAATAATTGAGCCTGTAAATCATGGCGCAGATTTATATTCTGCGCCTGTTTGATTAGCATTGCCCAAAATAAATTCTCCGTTTATGTGGTTTGTTGGCCACCGTCAATCAGGTCGGTTAATTGAGATGAGTAGAACGGTTTTTCCAGAAATCCAAGTGCGCCCCATCGTTTGGCCTTCTGTTGCAGACCGTCTTTTTTACTTGCCGTCATAAAGATATAAGGAATTGAGTTTGTATCGGGAGAAGCCATTAGTCTTTCGGCTACCATAAAACCATCGCCGCCGGGCAAGTTGATATCAATAACAATGACGTCTGGTTGGAAGCTGACCGCATTAGACATTGCGGTTATGGCATCAGGTACGGAATTCACAGAATATCCGTTTGATTTCAATCGCATACCCAATGCTAAAGCTAGTTTTTTATCGTCCTCGACCAGTAGAACTTTCATTTATCCATCCCTGTTTTATTGTTCTTTGAGGGTGTTCCTGGGCGGCAGCTCCACCGCGCCATAGTGTGCAGTATTCCTTGCTGCATTTCCCATGCGTCAGGGTAACGACTGGTAATAATTTAACTTTAGGTATTGGTCAGAATAATTTAATTCAAGAATCACAAGAATTATGCTTTTTCATCTGATTTACTCCGCTATAAGTACTCGTGCTTCTGGTATTATAGATAGCTGATCCTGATTTACGGAAACAAATGCAACGTCGTCGAGTTCCAGATCAGGAACAAAGCAGAATAGCTCTATTTCGCCGGCAATTGGCTGCCATCCTTCGCAATACTCATCGCGCAACCATAGAGGGGTATCCGGATCGCTCTCTACAATTAGAAAATCCCGGACATGGGGTGGCAAATTGATAACTTCGATATCATCAAAACCCAGGGCATCAACCGCTTTATCGAACTCATCGGGAGAAATATAAAGTTCATGTATTTCATCTTCCGGATCAATGTCGTCACATAGGTGACCGGTTTCCAGTGAGCACTCCTGTAAAGCAATCAGATATCCTGCTACATCGAAGATTTCCTGGAAGTATGCTCCATCCTCAGTTTCAAACTCTTTGGTGTAGGCGTAGGCAGTTTCTTCACTCGCTTGTCCGGAGATAAAATGGTCATCCAGTCTGGCATTGTAAAATACATCGCCTGAATCCGTTGATTGTGCCGTTACTTCAATCAGCATAGTACCAGCGTCCGATTCTGTATTACTCTGGTTTCTCTGTACTGTCAGTCGCTGCCCGGTTGAATTTTGGCGATAGTTAAACAGCTCTGATTGATTAGCAGTACCTGATGCATTCAGCTCGTAGGTTATCTGGTCATAGTGCGGGCTCCAGCCCAGTTGCAATTCGCGACCCTGAAGCAAAGCATCGGTCGAGGTAATCAGTTTAAAGCGGTGTGCTCCTGTTGGATCGGTACGTATGGAAAGTTGATTGAAAACAACGCTGGAGCCCTCCAGCGATGAATAGTATTCGCGTAATTCGTTGGTTTCATTGTCTTCTGCGATGTCAGTTTCCCGTGTGTTTGCATCAGCGGTTTTATGAATGGCGATCATCTGTCGGGTAATGGTTTCGTCATAGAACGCTTCAATTTCTCCAGCCTCGATAACGCACTGCTCTGCTCGCAACAGTGGATCAGTGCAAAAATATAGAATGGATTCAAATTCACTGTCGAGCAGCGTCAGTACCTCCTGAACTGAAATTCTTGTTGAGTCTATTTCCTGAAAAGAAGGCTGTAGCAATTGCCAGCTTCTGGATGAAGTTTGTTGTGTATCTGCCTGTATGCGGGAACTGTTGCTGATCGAGTGAGGCTTACTGGCGGTACTCGCAGAAAAATTAGTGCCCCGATTACCCCCGGCAATAGACCGGGGTATTACCGGGCTGATTTTCTTTGGTAGTCTGGGCAAGTCACTTACGACCTTAGGACCAGTACTGGTGCCCACTAAGCCACCGTCGCACCCTGCAAATAGCAAAAGGAATATAAAACTCAGGGAAAAGCTGTTAATAGTTCGGCCCATTGGTTTATTCCTGATCTATCGATTGTTTGAAAAAATACAGACCTATACCGGCCCGGTTACGCCCCTTGCCTTTACTGCCCGGGTTGGTATCGCGATCCTGGGTGGCAAAAAACTCATTGAGTTCCTTCATGAAAACCATTGCCCGATCCCGGCTGACTAACTCAAGATTTGGTAATACTTCATCCGGCAGATTGTTGTAAACCACGCTCAACTGAAGGCGTCTTTCGTGTTCTTCACAGCTGAGATTGTGATCTAGTGTTTCCAGTAGATCGGCAGTGCAATCTCCTAGTATGTACAACAAGTCGTCCATGCTTCCAAGCGGCGTAAATGCCTCGACCAGCAGCACGACTTCATTATCTGTACACTTCACCGTACCGACGCGAAGCAATTCATCAAGTACCGCACGGCTTGTTATATCCGCCCCGTGCTTTGCAACCAGCGCCGCAAAACTGCCATCAATAGTCAGAGTTCTGGCCACGCCTGCATCACTGAATTGATCATCATTCTGCCATGCGCTAATGATCCGGGCTGCGCGATTCCGATGCCCCACCATCGGCACTTGCTCAATCGGGTTTTTCAGTATTTTGCTCACTTCATGTCGATGCACACCCGTTAGCAGAGATACCCGCGATGCGGATTGCTTGCGCCCGGGGACAGCGAAATCTTCATTGGCAGCTTCTACGTAGGCGCGTTTGGCCATAGCAGCGAAATCCGCGTAGGCAATGCCGTTGCGCAGCAGCAGTCTGGCAAGGGGTTTCAACAGCTTTGACAGGGCTGCTGTAATGGCGCTCTGCTTATTCTCCACAGCTGACTGATTCAATCTTCTGTCTCAATTATTGGTGTTATCGAACCAAAACGGTAAAGATTTAGTTTTTCTGGACGTTAAACGGGCTGCATTTGGTGAAAAAACACCAAATCGTAAAAATAACCCCGACGAGGTAATCATGAAAAAGCAACAATCCCTGGCACTATTCGGTGTACTGACGTCAGCGTGGCTGATTGGCTGTGACGCCGATCTTGATCTGGCAAGCCTGGACCTGGCGAACCGTCTCGAAATTCAAAAGTCTTCCACTAATGCAATGACTGTGCGTATGCCAGAAAGCCTGCGTGCATCTGACGAAGAAAATACTGATTCATTGAATGAGTCGGTTACCAATGCACCTATTCACACTGCGGCAAAAGAGACCGTGGAAGAAGTTACAGCTGTTGCAAACAAGCTAGATGCAACGTTAGCCGGAGCATCGAGCCAGGCACTCTATCTGGGTGCTGATATCCTCGGCGAGCGCGTGGTGTTTGCGCAGGAAGTGCTGAACGAAATTGATGATGCATGGGCAGACATCACATCATTTTGCGCCTCTGTTGCCGAGGGCACCGAATGTATCATACCTGCTGGTACACTGAGCGACGAAGAAGGTGATGAGCGCGAGGGCGTACTCACCTACCAGAGCACACCGGAAGACAAGTACGCCTACTCGATAACGCGAACCACAATGTCGGATTTTTCAGAAAGAGAGCAGATTCGCTGGAATGCTGACCGTAGCCTGATTGCAATGAACTTCGAGAGCAGCTGGCTGGATGACGAGGGGGCTGCCAGGCAAAGCAGCAATTTACTCTACAGTGAGAGCACTGATGGCAATCGAATATCGCTTCGTGATGAATTTATTCTAGGTGAATCTACCTTCACTGATTCTCAACAGTTACATCAGTTGAATGATGGTCGCAATGGTGTGGAAATAAAAACCGAATTCAATTGGGCCGATGCGTACTCAAGTGGAAAATGGCAGTCTCAGGCGCTGGTAAATGATGATGGAGGAAAACTGGGTACCACTGCAATGTTTGATGATGAAGATTCTATTTGGCATACCAGAGAAACCTTTACTAAAGACGGCAGCCTGTCTTCAAGCGAGTACTGTGAAGAAACTCAAGGTATAGATTGCACTGATCCGGCTAACTGGGTAGATGAAGGTATAGACGGTGAAGCACTGTCGCTGGAGTTTGATATAGACGGTGAAGGTGATGATCTGGAAGAAGCGTACCGGAGCGCATGTGAAGACATGGGCCTTTCCGATGAGGAGTGCGGATTTAGCGAAACTGAAATGGTTATACTCAATGGTGCACATGATATTTACGAAAATAGTGAAGATGTACTGGTCTACCTTTGTATTGGAACTGGTGAAGACGAACTGGTGTGCAGGGCGGAGGATAGTGAAGACGCAAGGTCTTATATCGATGTAGAGTTTGCAGAAGAATCACCGTTTGACGAAAGTGACTGCCAGCCATTCGATGATGACGATTCAGGCTGCGAACTGGATAACGAGGAGCAAGAGCTGGCAGAGCTGGTCGACGCGGAGATGGAAACTGATTTGTCAATCGGTAACACCTGTTCTGAAGAAGACGAATACACAGAAGATGATGCCTTCAACGAAAATTTTGACGATGAAGAATTCTGTGAGACACACGAGCTGGATAGCGAAGAGGATACGCAGCCGGAGTCTTAATTTGACAGTTTAAATTCCAGCAAGTGCTGACAGAGAAGCCTGAAAGGAGCCATGGCGGGCGGTGTGCTCGCCAGATAATCATTGGCATATCACTCTTTTAGGTGAGGAAAAATTACCCTATACAGTGGGTAACAACAGGCTGTTTCAAACCGATATTCCAGACGATACTAAACCCATCAGCAAAGTCACTGATACCCCTTCGCAACAATGGAGAAAGAAATGAAAGCATCGATACGGAATATTATACTGGCTTCCACACTGGCACTGGCACTGGCAGGTGCGGCTCAGGCTGTTGAAATAGTCCCGGATAATTTGAGCCCGTTACAAGCGCATACTGTTAAAATGCAAGAGTATACAGCAGTTGTTTATTTTACCGTGCTTGCGAATGGCAATTTCCAGGTGATCACCACCGCAGGACCAAATGCCGGAGTGGAAGGTGAAATGATTCAGCGGGTTGAAACAGTGAAGCCAGGTGAAACGGTAATTTACAGTTTGCACACAGCTGAAGGAAAACCAGCTACTGAATTTCAGTTTACTGCCGGGCCGGAGCGACTGTTAGTAGCCAGCCGCTGATTAGTTTTTAGTCGATTTGAGACTACAAAACTGGAAATCTGTGATTCCCGGTGCATCGTGATGCACCGGGGATTCGAAGGGTCAGGTTTACTACTGGCCGGTAAGATTTCCGGGCTACAATTACAGGTTTTTGGTATTGCCTTCCTCAATTCGAAACGGATACTCACCTTTTTTCCCATTCTTTGTCCGTGAGTAGAGCCCGTCTTTAGTCTTGATTAACTGGTATTCTTCACCAAAGCACTTCTCTTCGCGTGAGCGAAATTCGATTTCGCAGAATTCGCCACTTTCGTTTACTCGCCATGAAAGTTCCGCCGTTTCATTTAGTGGCGCGACGTGAATTACTTTTCGACCTCCGGGTCCATAGAAGCCCCACCAGTCACCGTTTACACTGATTGCGGTAGTGCCGGACTCACCCACTAAATCCGCAAAGTCGCCTTTTATGACTGTGCCGCCTTCGGCGAGCACTTTTTCTGTGTAGGGTACGGTTGCACAGCCGGAAATTAGAGCTGTGATGGCAAGGCTGTATAATAAACGGGTCATTATTTGTCCTGATTCGTAATATTCAAAAATAAAGCGCCCTCGTGAGCACTTTGATGGTGCTTCAGGTGAAAGCCTCTTACTAACCAGAATACGTTGGCCTTTGTAAAGTGTGGTTAACATGAATAGAAAAAATATTAATCTCGGTGACTACATCAAAAAGCGGTATCTACAACTTGGGTTTGAATCACTGGATCAACTAGCCAATCGAATTGGCGTATCTCGCACAACGCTGCATAATTGGACGAAGAATACAACCGACATCAAAGTTCATAATCTGATTAGACTCGCCAGAGCCATTCAGGTGCACCCTGTAGAAGTTCTCAGGTTAGTAACCCGGGAGGTAATTTCATACCCCGTGTTTGATCATCCCGTAACCCGTTTCGATGATTCAGGATTTATTGATGAGACGGTGCCGGATAATACAGTTGTTGGGTCAGGTGCTGTATTTGAGAAAATATGGATTATCCAGAATATTGGTTCGATACCGTGGGTGGGGCGGAGGCTGATTTGTCAAGATGATTGTGAGCAGCTGTATGTGCTCAGAGAAGGTGGGTATGTGCCTTTTCGTTCATGTATGCTGATACCGAACACCAGTAATTTATACATTCCAGATACGCGGCCAGGTGAAACAGTGGAGTTGTCAGTCAGGTTTACTGCATCTGTAATGCCAGGCAGAGCGATATCAATCTGGCAAATGGTTAATGATCGTGGCGAGATTTGCTTTCCGAAGAAACCTGGTATTTGGTGCCAGGTTGTTATAACCGGATTTATGTAATAGCAAAGTTTGTACAGTGAGTTGGTGTAAGGGAATTGCTTTAGGATTTCAGGTGGGACTTGGAGTATTTGTACTAATTCGATTCACACGCTGCTTGTTTGAATGGAATGCTACATCAGGGTAAATATGGCGCTGGAGCTGCCAGAGCCAGTATTTACTTGTTCTACTGGATATGGGGGATTCTATATAGAGCTCGAAAAACCCGTAGAACAGAACTGCTGCATGTGAGGGTTCTCCGTCTTTAAACCAGTCCTAGCTTACCCCTCTGTGTGTGTCAATTCTGCCAAATACGAGCGAAAAATTCTTTGACTTCCAACTAGAGTAAAATTTCGTGTAATCATCCTTAGTATACCCTGGTGTTGCATAAAATTTCAATTCCAGGGGCTTATAGCGCTGTATAGAAGGTGCTGCTCGGAGTTTTTACTGAGGAGTTTTTACTGAATTGAGCTTAGTCATTCTAGGCGATATTCAGGAAAAATGAGTACAGCGCCTTAGATACTGCTACAGAAGCAGCGCAGCGGTTCTGGGCCGGAATTTTATGCAACACCAGGTCATGTATAAGGGATGTTTTTTCTTATGGACTTGCTTCCACTCCGACTCAAATCCCGATCTTTTCGATTTCATCAAGCGATATTTCATAGGATCGCCGATCATAACGGCGTGTGCTATTTGGATTGGCGTGGCCGGCAATATTCTGTGAGTGTTCCAACTTGGCGTCGGGGTTACTAAAGTAAGCGTTGATGCCAGTGCTTCCGACAGTGCCGGCACTCGATGCATCTAGCCGCTTTTGATGGTGAGTTTCATCACCGTGTATTCACCGTTAGCGACGATATCACCTACCTTCAGAGAGACCACCTCCGATACTCGTGGCCCCAGGAAAAACAGCACATGCAGGATGGCGCTGTTGCGGGCGGCGTTTAACGCGGCTGTGGCGGTCCTGGCGTCGATCATCCGGTCGTGGCTGTCGTCGATGATCTTTCGTACCAGCTTGTTGGCGATCGACGGGGTAACGCCTTCTAGCAGGCTCTTCGGGCGTTTGATGCCTTGCACCGGGTTGATTTGCACGATCTGCTTATCGCACAGGTGCTTGAACAGGGATGAGAGCGCGGATAGACCATTTGCCACGGAGTTGTTCGATAGTTCCAGCCCGATCATGTGTTCACGCCAGGCCAGTACCATGGCTGAATCGACGTCGTAGAGGTCGTCAGTGTTTTCGAGCCCGGCGAAGGTGGTGAACTCGGTGATAGCTTTTTTGTAGGTCGCCCGGGTGCGATCGGAAATGGAAGTTGGTTAGGCTGGTGCTGCTTCCAGCTGTCGAAAGTGGATTATATATTCCATAAAAATATGTGCTGATATTTCGTTTAAATTCACCTCACCCCAACCTCCGAAACACCCAGGGCGCAATGCTCTCCCCGTCCCACAACCCCGTGCGATCTTCCCGCGCATCCCTCTCAGCCCTCGAATACTGCCGCCGCTGTTGCCGACTCTGCTCGTCCTGATAAAATTTATAGTGCCACGCCATTCCCGCTTTGACCATCTGCAGGTTGATGTCTTCACCCTCGAAATACACCACGCATACCTGCCGGTGATATTTGTCTTGCTTGTGGCATCTGGCCTCCGCTGGCCGGTTTAGAATCATAGAGCGCAACATGTCACGTGAGACCATACCGAACGGCTGTGCGAGTTCCGGTGCATCGATACCAGCCAGGCGAATGATTACCCGTTTCTTTCCGCTGGGCGTAATGTGGATGGAATCACCGTCGTGTACTTTGGTGACAGTGCCGGAAACTGTATCAGTGATTTTCGGGCTGGTGGTGCACGAGATTTGCGTTATTGCCAGTAGCAGCGGTAGAGCAAGATATTTCGGGAGCATTTGTTATCCCGTTTATAGTCTGAGGAGACGGTTTTTGAGTTTTCAATGCTACCCTCATACGGCGGATATGCAAAGTCTGTCTGGTGCAGGCTGAAGTACATCGATCTCAAACTGTTTGTCTTAATTTGATGGCGAAACAAAGTAATACTGTCTTTGAAACGGAGTTTGCGGTGTGCAATCCCTTGAACCGCATTGCGTTCAGCCTTACGATTTAGCTGTTGCTAACGTTATTTACCACTTTAAATGCAAGATCTGAAAACACTTTCTTTACCTTTGGTTACCAGCCGGTTTGTGTTATCGCTGGTGGTTTACTGTGTTCTTTCGACAGGCGTGCAAGCAGCCGGCCTTCCGGGCGTGGTCGATGGTGAGCCTCTGCCCAGTCTGGCCCCGATGCTTGAGAAAACCACCCCGGCAGTGGTGAACATTGCCACCCGGGGCTCGGTGACACGCCGTAGTGATAATCCACTTTACGATGATCCATTCTTCCGGCGTTTTTTCAATCTGCCTGAGCGCTCTCAACGTCGACAAATGGAAAGCCTTGGCTCCGGGGTAATTGTTGATGCCGACGCGGGCCTGGTGGTGACGAACCATCATGTGATCGATAATGCGCGTGAGATTCTGGTGACGCTCACCGATGGCCGTGAATTCGATGCCGAGATCATTGGTCAGGATCCGGAGGCTGACGTAGCGGTGATACGTATTGAGGCCGAAGATCTGGTGGCACTTCAGTGGGCTGATTCAGATCGCCTTCGCGTCGGCGATTTTGTGGTGGCGATTGGCAATCCGTTTGGTCTAGGGCAAACGGTAACGTCGGGCATTGTATCGGCGCTTGGACGCAGTGGTCTGGGCATTGAAGAAATTGAAGATTTTATTCAGACAGATGCGTCTATTAATCCGGGTAATTCCGGCGGTGCCCTGGTTAATCTACGTGGCGATTTAATTGGTATAAATACGGCGATTGTGGGGCCTGCCGGTGGCAACGTCGGAATAGGCTTTGCCATTCCGGCGAACATGGCCCGGGGGCTGATGCGGCAGCTGGTTGATGAGGGCGAGGTAAGGCGCGGCAAGCTGGGTATTTCGGTACAGGAGCTCGATGAAGAATTACAGCAAGTGTTCGGGGTAGAGCGGGGTGTGGTGATATCGGGTGTTGAGGGTGGCTCGTCTGCCGAGCTTGCGGGTCTGCGTCGCGGCGATGTGATTGTTTCAATTGGTGAGCGGAATGTGCGTCGTGTGAGTGAGGTGCGCAATGCAATCGGATTGCTCGATGTAGGTGAAACGGTATTTGTAAAATTTTACCGCGACCGGAAACTCTATGAGTCCAGCGTTACAGTCGGTGAGCCAGACGAAGTACGTATAATGGGGCGAAAACTGGCAAAGCATCTGACCGGAGCGGTGTTTGAAAATGCGGTCTCACGTCGTGGCCGGCTGTATGTTCGCATCAGTAAAGTGGAGAGATCCAGCGCGATGGGGGATTTTGGTTTTGAAGTAGACGACATAATATTGTCTGCCAACCGAATAGATATAGAGACTGTTCAGGAGTTAAAACGTGCGGTCGCAGCGCGTGCGGGAGAGACGCAATTTAAAGTGCAGAGAGGCAATTTCGCCCAGACTGTCACGGTGCGGTGATACTACCTGTATCAGGCGGGCGGGTGGCTATAGCCGTCGGTATTTTTTTCGACCCAGCGGTGGCTATGGTCAATAAGTGTTTCTTTTTTCCAGAACGGTGCCGTGGATTTGAGTGCTTCCATTAAAAAGCGACAGGCGTCGAACGATGCAGCGCGATGAGCCGACCAGCAGGCAACGAGCACAATAGGTTCCCCCGGCAGGATATCGCCGACCCGGTGTGTGATCAATGCATCCTCGAGAGGCCACTGGTTTGAGGCGTCGTCAATAATTCTCTGCAGCTGGGATTCAGTCATGCCGGGGTAGTGTTCGAGCGTCATTGCTTGTACGTCATCCCCTTCATTGAAATCTCTCATGGTTCCAACAAAGGTTGCAGTCGCACCGAACTTGCCGGATTCAAGGTGGTTTGCCTGGTACTCCTGCAGTGCCTGCCAAGGATCAAACGCGTGCGGGTAGATTGCAACACCCATGTTCAGCCTCCGGTTACTGGTGGAAAAAAGGCGACTTCATCGCCGTCGACCACAGTAAATTCCGGTTTTGCCTGAGTCTGGTTGACGGCACACACGGTGTCGGCAGGCATGGGTTTGTCGCCGGCTGCCTGAACCCAGATAGCAGCGACAGTAGTTTCGCCTGTCACAGTGATATCGAGCTCACTCCGGTTGAGGTACTCGCGCATGCTTGCAAAAAATTTAACTTTAACGGCCATACGTTATTATGCCTGCGGTATCGCCCGGCGCAATCGCTGAAGGCAACTTTTTAATCAATACGGATTTCCAATGAGTGAATTAACACACTTTAATCAGCGCGGTGAAGCCCACATGGTAGATGTCGGCGAAAAACAAATAACCCATCGGGTGGCTGTAGCTGCTGGCCGGATTACCATGCAGGCGGCCACCCTGGCGATGATTATGAAAGGTGATCACCGAAAGGGCGATGTACTGGGCATTGCACGAATCGCCGGCATTATGGCGGCAAAGCGCACCAGTGATCTGGTGCCCTTATGTCACCCGATCGGGCTTACACACGTTGAGGTAGATTTTTCAGTGAACGATACCGACAACTCTGTTACCTGCCGGGCCAGAACCGAAACCCGATCACAAACGGGTGTTGAAATGGAAGCACTAACCTCTGTGCAGGTGGCGTTGCTTACTATTTACGATATGTGCAAGGCGATGGATCGTGGCATGTGCATGGGTGATATCCGTTTGCTGGAAAAAGCCGGTGGTAAATCCGGAGACTGGAAATACAGCGAGGCGGCCGCTACATAATGCTGATGCTGGCAACAGAATGTCGGGCTTTGCTGTTTCAACCCGAGTCAAGCTGTAGCACAATATGACGCATTACAAATACGCCACATTCACGCTCTGTGGTGTGTATTTTCTCCGCTGCCGTGCCTGATCTGAACACTGGGACTGAATGAAACTCTTAAAGCGCCTGTTACTGGGATTGATTGCTGTGGTTGCCCTTGTGGTAATTGCCGGCGCCGTCCTCATCAACACAATTGATCTAAACCGTCACAAAGATAGAATTCAGCAGGTAGTACTGGATAAGACCGGACGCGAATTGCAAATAAATGGTGAAATCAGTGCGAGCTTTTTCCCATGGATCGGGCTGTCGCTAAACGATGTGAGCTTTGCAAATGCGCTGAACTTTGCCGGAGCGGACTTTGCCAAAGTCAGTTCCAGTGATCTGCGGGTGCAGGTGCTGCCGCTGCTTACCGGTACGATCAATGTCAATCTGGTAGAGCTGCACGGGCTTGAGCTGACGCTGCAAAAAGACAGCGATGGCAAAACCAACTGGGACGATCTAATGTCCACCACCGCGGTTGTGGAAACTAATAACGGTACCGACGACGTTGTGCAGGAAGTAGAGGCCGGCGCGCCGGTTATCGCAGCGTTGTCGGTTGGTGGTTTGGTGGTTTCAGATGCTCGCGTATTGTGGAGTGATCAGCAAGCGGGAAATGAAGTGGTTCTGGAATCATTTAATTTGCAGACCGGAGCAATCCGGCTTGCAGAACCGTTTGAGTTTGAAACCGATTTTACTTTCAGCAGCGACAGTGCCGGAGTGGCGGCAGATGTGACGGTCTCTGGCAGTATTACGGCAAATCCGGCGGACAATGTGTATCAGTTGTCCGGTCTGCAGTTGAAAACCAATGCATCCGGCAGCGGTTTACCGCTCGAGCGGCTGGAGGCATCGGTATCGGGTGAATTGATAGCAGATCTGGACGCACAAACCTTTGACGTGACCGGTTTGCAGATTGAGGCCGTAGATATTCCGATTCGTGCTGAAATTCATGGCACCGGATTGCTGGGTGAACCGAATATTTTCGGCAACATTAAAAGTGATCCATTCGATGTAGCGAAATTACTGTCTGAACTTAAAATTGAACTGCCGCCGTCATTTGATCAATCGCTTTTAACCGACGCGATTATCGGTGCGGAGTTTCAGCAGTCAGGGGAGCAGTTGCTGGTTAAGGAGTTTGTAGCCGGTACCAGTGGTATACGCCTGAACGGTGATATGCAGCTTACCAACCTTTCGCGTTCTCCTGTGTTAAGCGGCACGATATCAAGCGACAACTTCAATCCGGGGCCGTGGGCGGCATCGTTCGGTGTTGAGCCGGCGGATAAACAGGTTCTGCAGCAGGCAAAAATCAGCGCAGCGGTTCGTCAGTCCGGACAGCTGCTGAGTCTTAATAATATAGATATAGATCTGGATGATTTTAAGTTACAGGGTAACATTGAGGTAACCGATATCAATGCGGCTGTGCCGGCCCTGAAGTTTGCGTTGGCGGGATCAGAGATTGATCTTGATCAATACCTGCCTGCTGCAACAGAAGAGGTGCCAGCGGCTGAGGAATCTGCGCCCGCAGATACCGGGGCGACGGCAGCGCCTCTATTTCCTGTTGATCTGCTTCGGGAGCTGAATATCGATGGTGAAGTCACTTTAGCCCGTCTAAAGGCGGCTGGAATAACAGTTACTGATATTGCATTGCCGATAGTTGCTGAGCAAGGGCGATTAGAGTTAACAGAAGCCCGGGCCGCTCTCTATTCCGGGACGGTTTTTTCATCGCTCGCACTTGATGTAGCGGCAGATGAACCGAGGCTGACACTATCAACTAACTTGAATGGTGTGCAGGCGGAGCCTTTGCTGGTCGATGTCCTGCAAGATAAGGCGCCATTATCGGGTGCTGCAATTTTAAGTATAGATTTATTGAGTCGCGGTAACACAATTGACGATCTGCTTGGCAGATCAAGTGGTGCGATCAATACACGCTTTACCGATGGAGCGCTGAACGGCATAAACATCGCCCATGAGATACGCAAAGCGCGAGCTTTTATCGGCGGTCAACAGCTATCGGCGGTTGAGTCAGAATTGAAGACAGATTTTACCGAACTCAGTATCTCCGCCGAGATCGAAAACGGTGTCTTGCACAGTGACGATTTAGCTTTTAAATCACCGCTATTGAGGTTGTCCGGAGAAGGTGCTGTCAGTCTGGTTGAGCAGAGTGTTGACTACCTGCTTCAAGTGCTGGTGAGTGCTACCAGTGAAGGGCAGGGAGGCAAGGAGTTAACCGAATTGAACGGGCTTAAATTGCCAGTACCAATTCGCGGTAAGTTCAATGACCTCTCTACCGATTTTACCGGCGTGCTGATTGCCGGGTTGAAATCCGATTTCGCTAATCAGTTGCGGTCGCGCAAAGATGCATTAATTGAAAAGCAAAAAGCAATTGCAGCCGAGCGCCTGAAGCAAAAGGAAGATGAGCTGAAAGCCAGGCTGCAGGCAGAGCGAGAGGCGGCTGAGGCCAAGGCTCAGGAGCGGCGAAAAATACTTGCAGAAAAGGCTCGTGCGAAGCAGATCGAGCTTGAGGAACAAATTGAAGCGGAAAAGTCTGCGCTTAAAGACAAGCTGGAAAATAAACTAAAAAAAGGCTTATCAGATCTGCTGGGCAATTAGCCCGCATTATTCATGGGGTGGCGAGGATATCGCGCAGATCTTATTTGTTCACTGCAAGGGTTTTCACAGTGGATTTTCTTCTTGCGTCGAATGCTTACTGGTAGTTGCAAGAGAAAAAAATTCGCTGCGGCATCAAAGATCAAGTGAGATGCCGTCAACCCCATGAATGATCCAGGTTAGGAACCTATATCATCAAAGGCGCGCCTCTTGCGACTGAAGACAGCCAGGCTGAATCCGAAATTAACAGCTGGAAGCAAGCGTGTTGCGTCCGTTATAGTTTACCGGTTAGGGTGTTTAATTTAAGTTGCAGCTGTTTGTAACTCACAGGCAATGGCCATCATTCCCATTTCAAAAAATACAACGTTGAATCAATCAGCCAGGCTGCCAGGCGCTGTAGAGTGCAAACGGTTTTCCACTCAGGTATTGAAATGGTTTGATAAACATGGCCGCAAACACCTGCCATGGCAGCAATGCCCGGATGCCTATAGTGTGTGGGTATCCGAGATTATGCTGCAGCAGACTCAGGTGGCAACCGTTATCCCGTACTATGAAAAATTCATGGCGCGGTTTCCTGCTGTGGAGGATCTCGCCGCAGCTGATCAGGATGAAGTTTTACGCCTCTGGTCTGGTTTAGGTTACTACGCGCGCGGTCGCAATCTGCATAAAGCCGCCCGGTTGGTTTGCAGCGAGTATTCAGGCCGAATTCCTTCTGCTATAGACGAACTGGTCGCGTTACCGGGAGTCGGGCGTTCCACAGCAGGGGCCATCCGGAGTCTGGCATTCGGCAAAGTGGCGTCGATTCTTGATGGCAATGTTAAACGTGTTTTGTGCCGCCACTTTGCAGTTGATGGCTGGTACGGTCAGGCGAGTGTGCAGCAGTATTTATGGCGCATTAGTGATGTGCTGACGCCCGTAAAACGCACTGGCCCGTTTAATCAGGCAATGATGGATCTGGGTGCAACTTTGTGTACCCGGAGTTCACCCCGGTGTGATAGTTGTCCGTTGAAAAAGAGCTGCAAAGCGCTCGCTAGCGGTACACCTACTCAGTGGCCGCACAAAAGAATCAGGGCAGAGAAGCCTTTGCGCAAAACACTGATGCTGCTGCTGGAGGATAGTGAAGGTCATGTGAAACTGGAGCGCCGACCGGCTACAGGAATCTGGGGTGGCCTCTGGTGCTTTCCACAGTTTGAGCAAATGAATGATCTCCTGAGCTATGCGCGCAAAAATGGAGAGTTCGAGAATGCGCAAGTGGTGTCCTGGAGTGAGTTCACGCATACGTTCAGTCATTTTCAGCTGGTAATTACTCCCGTGCACATCCGCCTGAACCTGAATAGAGTCAGCTCGGTTCAGGAAATTGATTCCAGTGTGTGGGTGAGTGAAGGGGCAACACCAGGCGGTCTGCCAGCGCCTGTAACCAGGCTGCTCAACACCTTGCGTGAATCATTGGTGTGATGCGTTCTCTCATATGGTCCGGCATCATCGAATTGATTGACTGGAATTGCTATCATGACGAGCTATCAAGCAATCAATTGGAAAATTCATGGCTCGCATGGTCAATTGCGTCAAATTAGACAAAGAGGCTGAAGGTCTGGATCGTCCGACTTATCCGGGTGATCTGGGTAAGCGGATTTATCTTAATGTGTCAAAGGAAGCATGGCAGTCGTGGATGGGGCACCAAACCATGCTGATTAATGAATACCGGCTAACACCCGTTGACCCGAAAGCCCGAAAGTTTCTGGAAGAAGAAATGGAAAAATTTTTCTTCGGTGAGGGTTCTGCCATGCCGGATGGGTTTGTCCCTCAGGCGGAATAAGGCCTCGCCCGTAACGGGCATTGTGATTTGGCGTGAAAATTGTCAGATAGAAGTGAGAATACTTGACTCACGCGCCGGCAATAGGTTTAATAGGCGGCTGGCAAGTTGATATTCGCTTGCACTCCTAAAGATGCGCTCGCATCGTCGTAGTACGTTTGGCCAGGTAGCTCAGTCGGTAGAGCAGGGGACTGAAAATCCCCGTGTCGGCGGTTCGATTCCGTCCCTGGCCACCATTAGAGCCCCGGCATTAAAGTCGCCTGGTCAGCTTTACCTTGCTAGCTTTGCTAGCTTTGCTAGCTTTGCTGGCTTTGCGTTAAAAGAACAGGCTGATACAGTTCCAATGCGGCGGTCTTAAGACTACCGGAAAGGCCGCTAAGCAATTGAAAAACAATCATTGACCAAACTCAATGGATGCTTTTTGCCGGATACCTCAAAATCATACGTCTTTACTACAACCCTCATTCTCGGGCAGCCACCAGCCGTTAGTTGCAGTGTAAATTTTTCCTTTCGTTAAATTCCCTCGGGAGCTGGGGGAAAAACAGCCTTTATTCGTCACCAGGATATTATTCCATTTGGTGTGTATCAATGTGTTTTAAATTCCTTGATGTTATGTATTGGGGCTCTGGTTGAATCTTGTTCCGGCAAATTAACGGCACTAACAACAAAGTTATGTGGTTTTTTGTTCCTTAGTTATTTTGTTCTTTAGTTATGCAGAAAAATCTATAAATTCCCATGTGTCGGAATGGCGAATCTAAGGTCGTACCAGGTTGATGCATCAGCCAAAAACTTGCCGGGTCAGTTATATTATTCTAGCGTGGGTGACAGAGCTCGATTATGTTGATGTCCGCCACGAATACAGGTAGTTAATAAGCAATGCCGGATAAGGCTGCGGGTCGTAAGCGAGCTATACGCAGGCCGTAGGTCGTCGAAATGGCGAACTATAAAGCGATCGGTTCGTGATTTGATTTGAGGGTTCAGCGGGGGCGGAAGAGATTGCAATGGTGTTGTGATGAGCGAGAGAAATTTCACTCAATAAGGCGGATACAGCTAAATCGTAATTGATGTGCGGGTCTCAACAGAGTCGATTGCGTTTGCAACAGTCGATCTTTCGTGTCTAAATACAGTAACTGACCTTGCTGTTCTTACTGATTTCAATATCACTATTTGGTCCGTCGGCAATGGACCGAAGATGGATTGGGCGTGTAGGAGAAACCTGACTGTGTACTACGCAGCGCCGCGAGCACGGGATGAGATTATCGAGCAACTCGATCTTATCCTGCGTAGCGAGGATTTTAAAAAATCTCCAAGATTGCGTAAATTTCTTAAATACGTGGTCTTCGAGACGATTGACAAAGAAGTGGATACTATCCGTTCCTATGTAATCGCCGTTGAAGTATTCAACAAGGGATCGTCTTTTGATCCGGGTGATCCGTATGTACGAAATATAGCCAGGCTCGTGCGAGCAGGTCTTAAGAGCTACTATCAAAGAGAAGGTAGCAAGGCGGCAGTGCGAATAGATGTTCCAGCCGGTAATTATATCGCCACGTTTGCTCCCCTTAATCGAGTCGAGGCTGAGCCGGCCGTTGTAAATGATCCATCGGCTGTGGCTACTCTGCCGGTTCAAAGCGACATTGATTTAAAGCCGTTAGCAACAACAGCGTTCGCAGAATCAGGGATGGGAGGGCTGTTGCCAACGGTTGCTGTTGTCCCAATGCGATTCCTTGGTACTGGCGATAGCAATGAGTCGGTAATTGGCGAGGTGCTGGCGAGCAATGTCATTGCCGGGTTATCTAAATCTTCACATTTAAATGTTATTTCCCGATTGAGTACATCTCAGTTCAGGGAGTCAGAGTGGCAACTGAATGAGCTGGTTGATCAATTGAATGCGGACTACGCCGTGTCGGGCAGCTACCGATGTGCTGTAGGTAAAATATGGCTTGCTGTAGAAATAGCTGATTGTCGGACGTTGGAGGTGATCTGGGCAGATGAGTTGCAATGCGCGGTCGACAAATTACTGATGGCCGAAGACGATGTAGTCGATGAGGTTATCCAGCAAGCATCGCGGGTTGTGCTCTATCAGGAGATTCGGCGTGCTGCAGTCGAGCCTATGGCAGATCTGGCGTTACATACCAAGCTGGTCGCCGGTATTCGATACATGCACAATGGTTCGCCCGAACTTTTTAACACAGCCAGAAATCTCTTTAGTGCGGTTTTCGCGAAACAGCCGGATCACCCCACGGTTCATGCGCTGCTGGCGCAGTGGTATATGCTCAAATTGAATCGCAGTGGTAGCTGGTCCCTGCAGGCTGACATGAAGGATAAATCAAATGTTGTTTATCACTGTGAGCGGGCTTTAGAGCGAAATCCCGGACACCCACTGGGGCTCACCATGCTGGGCCTCATTGAAACGCACATGAACCTTGACCCTGACAAAGGCCTTGAGATTTACAACCGGGCTGCTCAACTGAACCCCAATGAGCCTTTAGTGTATGCGTGCAAAGCAGCTGCTTTGTCTTACAAGGAGCACGGTGACGAAGCGATTGAATCTGCCAACAAGGCGTTCAAACTGTCACCCATTGATCCACAGTTGCACTTATTCCATACCTGTGCCGCCGCAGCGCACTATGCTGCCGGAAATATTAATGAAGCGGCGAAGCACGCTAATAGTGGTTTTGAGCTCAACCCGAATCATGCGTCGAACCTTCGCACACTGGTGGCGGTTCAGGTTGACCAGGGTGATCTTCGAACGGCAAAAAAAACAGCTGAAAGATTGCTGTGCACGGATCCCGGGTTCACAACAAAGAGCTATTTGTCACGTTCTCCGAATGCTGCCTATCCAAGTGGCCGTAAAATAGCGATGAAACTTGAAGCTGCCGGTGTGCCGCGCGGCTAGTGATCCATCAGTACCTAGTGCCCATCCATAAACCAGCGCTACTGCGGACCATTCAAGCACGCGATCTTTCACCGACCACATCTAGTTATTTAGAATGACTAAACGCCCAAATGTGGTAGGCGAAATCTCACGCACCTGAATGATCCTCGCAACGCCCCGGTTTATAGACGGACACTACACTAGGTGGCTGTCCGAGAACTGGAATTTTACAAAACGACATACCATATGTAGCGATTGTGATCTTACTTATCTCTATATCTGGTATGTATAATTCTATTTTTCTAGTTCTCGGACAGGCTCCTAGGTGGAATTTTCCGCCTTTTGTAGAAATATAAAATTATCAAGCCTATTTGAAAGTAACAGCCTTTGATATTTGAGCAATAGTTGTGCTCTACAATAAACTTGTAACGGCCTTTCGTGCGCGCTTGCGAGTGGTGGTTGCATATTGTCCGGCCGAGTGGTCGTCTTTAGCCGGATCTGCATGGCGTATTGTTTTCTGAAATCCATCCCAGTGGATGTCGTTCATTCCAGCTGCTCCGGGTTGATCCATGGCTATACTACGGTGATCCGAAGCGATTAGACTCTCACGAGCATAACAGTCCCGATGTATAGGTTGTATTTGAAACAAGGGGTCCTGCGCCGGAATCTCTATAATGGTGTTTGTGACCTGCAATTTTAAATTGATGAATAAAGGGGCAGGGCCAAACTGGTCTGTCTCTACAATTCCTTCAAAGCAAAACAGCTGTTTAGATTTCTGCACATTGGCAATTGGCCTGACAAGTATGCTCCAGTTTTTCCGCGTACTGACCAGTAACCCCGACCATACTTGCACATAACCCGGAATTCCCAGGCTAGTAACAAACGGTGGTGCCATATTATGTAAATGTCGCGGGCAATGCGGATTCCACCAATGGTCCATGTCGGGCAACTGCTCTGAGGAAAGGCGTTGCCATTCATCGCCATGCGCGATATATATATCGACACCATCAAACCACAGCTGCAGATCACTAGCTGGAAATGCGTACCATCCAAATGCTGATGCAGTGGTCATGGCTTCACAATATTGGTACGCTTGGGCGGGAATGGTGCCGAGCGCTGTGCGATCGGCACTCATTGCGGGCAGAGCGTACGGGTAGGCCTTAAAAAAAGTAATAACCGGCTCATTTTCCTGGTCGGTGCTCATTGGTGCTTTTGATGAATCGGTATCTTTAATTGTTTCGGCCATCTTCTCTGCTCATATTGCGTCTATAGAGCACATCCTAGCTTGTTTGCTGGATATGCTTTTTTACCGCTGAGGGCTGGTTTGCAAACCCCATTGCTGTAGTCGCTTTTGTTTGCGGGGCAGGTTTGGATTTTTTTATGTGCTGCTTAACCGAGGTGGGCTGATTGGCAAAACCCATAGCGGATTTAGCGGTTTTATTTGGATTTAATGTTGTTGGTTTCATGGTTTCATTTTCTCTAAAAGAAGTTAATTTGCACCGGCAAATTTCCGGTACGACTACAAGGCTAGTAGAAAAAAATCCTCTTTTTTCGCGGTACAGTATCTTGGTTATACGATACATCAGCTCGAAACCGAATTCCCCACCTGTTGCCAGGCGTGGTGAGCCAAAATAAGACTGCCACTCGATGCTCTGTAAATGCTAACGTGTGGTAAGTTTCAAAAACTGTTCATGAGAGCTTGTCAGTTGCTTCGCCTGTTTCTGCAACAAACAGGAGACGTAGCGCGCAGGTAGTGTTTACCCCGTTTTCAAAAGCTGCATCGTAGCTGTGGGCTGAACAGCGGGCGCACTAATGGCGGTCGAGATAAGTGCATTGATTGTGATAAACTGTATTTTCAACTCCGAAACCCTATGAATACAGCTACTAGCAGGGCGCCTGGTTGATATTGAGTCATTAATGGAATTTGTAGGTTACAGTACACTAGAGTCAGCGACCGACGCTGATGATTGCACGCTTATATCCCTTTGAATTGTGGGCTTATTGTCCGATACAGAAACCTGCGCAGTAGGCACAATCCGAAATTGTTGTTTCTTTGAGAGGAAAAGAATTATGGCATTAGAAGACAATCTCTGTACGCTCGTCCCTTATTTTACTGTTCAAGATGGCAAGCTGGAAGATTTTAAAGCGCTTGGAGAGCAGATGGTGGAGCGAACCCGCGGAGAGAAAGAGTGTGTATTTTACGGCTTTAGTTTTAGTGGGCAGCGTGCGTTTTGCCGGGAAGGTTATACCTCCGCCGGCGGAATACTTGCGCACCTTGAGAATGTAGATGCGTTACTGAAGCAAGCGCTGGCAATTGCGAGCCTCGATTCACTCGAAGTGCACGCGCCGGCATCTGAAGTTGAGAAGCTTCTAGAGCCATTGGCAGCTCTCAACCCGGTGTATTTTACAATGGAAACCGGGTTTAGAAACTGACCGATAATTTCAGGGCTGCCGGGTTCTTGCCCAGTAGCTTACTTCATCAGCTGTGCCGGTAAAGATCACCTTGCGATTTTTTGAGCGCAGCTGATAATCATACATCGGATCGTAGTACTCTGTAAGAAGCATTGATATATAAGGGTGATAGGCTGTTGTATCATTGTTTAACCGGTGTTGTTTTAATCCAGCTTCAAATAGACATCGGCTTTTTTCGGTTTTATCAGCGCCGAATCTTTTCCTGATGCGGTGCAATGCTGATCGATGGTGTTCAGCAAATAGATCGCTGCCTTTCTCGGTGCCGAATCGGGCTACGTACATTTGGTGTAAGTTTATAATGTAGTCAGTCTCGGCTACTTGAATACGGCGCTCGATGGGCGCTTTGAGTAACACTAGCGGTAGTGTCAGCATTCTATTTCTAAGCTGCTGTGGTATAGCCAGGCGACCGATTAATTTACCTTCGTCTTCAATGTATATTTGCCGTGGGTTTTGTGCCGCCAGCTGTAACATTGATACAGCCAGTGAATTTTCAAAATCGATAGTGGTTGGTTGCGGGCTTGCCATGCGACCAAAGCTTGAACCACGGTGTCGGGCCAGTCCTTCCAGATCAATGCTGGCGGGCAGGCGTTTTAACAGGAGTGTTTTTCCACTTCCGGTTCGACCGCCAATCAGCACGAACGGCAATGTTGCAGATAATTGATCGAGGTGCTCAATGAGGCGCTTTCGAAGAGACTTATAGCCCCCGGGAATTAAAGGATAGTCGATTCCGTCTTCAGCCAGCCACTTTTGTGTAATCCGTGATCTCAATCCTCCTCTAAAGCAATATAGATATCCTTCTGGATTCTTTGTGATGAAGTGTCGCCATGCTTTCAGCAGAGATGCCCTGATCTCCGGGGTAATTAATTCCATACCCAGCTCGATTGCTTTGTCTTGCCCTTTTTCCTTGTATCGAATGCCTATGAGGTGACGTTGTTCATCGTTCAGCAGTGGAATGTTGGTGGCACCGGGAAACGCTCCGCGATTAAATTCCACTGGTGCCCTGACATCAAGCAACGGTGTGTTGTTGCATAGAAGTCTGGTTGGATCAGCAAGGGTATTCAAGAGTGGTCAGATCAGTTTGTACTTTGTCTGTTTCAAGGTATTCGATAGTTCGCTGGAATCTGAAAAACCGGGCTAGTTCTGACGCTTGAGTTCTGCACCGACAATTTCCTCGGTGATTTTAGTCACGCTCCAGTTGTCGCTGTCAGGGTATTTGGTGATACCGGCTTGAAACAATTGCATTGCCATGGAAGCAGTAAATAGAGGCACCCCTAGTTCCCTGGCTAAATCCATACTGATAGTCAGGTCTTTATACATGGTAGAGATGTGACTGCCAGTATCGTTGAATTGCCGGTCGATTATATTTTCCAGTGAAGTCCGGGTAATCACACTGCCGGCGCTCGATGTATTGAATACCTTCTGTAATACCTCTGCATCAACGCCCGCTTGTGCTGCCAGTACAGATGCTTCGAAGGTGGCACTGAAAATTGAACCGATCAGGGATTGCAGACATGCTTTGACTGTCTGCCCCATGCCGATATCGGTGCCGACTCGATGAATGGTACCGCTGACGGCATCCATTACGTCGACATAGGTATCCAGGACTTCGTTCTGGCCCGCCGCCATTAGAGTGAGTGTGCCCGCCTGTGCACCGGGATAGCCACCGCTGACAGGTGAATCTATCAGGTGAATGTCGCTCCCGTTCAGGCCTTGATCTATCTCCCTGGCTTCAGAGGCGTTGATGGTTGCTGTAAGCAGTATCACGCTACCTGCTTTCATTGTAGTGATTAGCCCGTCGCCCAGAATTACCTCTTTGGCTTCATCGCCGGTCATCACCATCACGAACACAGCATCAGCATTGCGGCCGACGTCGGCGGAGGAATTCATTTTATAGCCCCCCATCTCCGCGAATGCGTCCATACGATGTGGCAAGAGGTCTCGGCCACAGACTTCGAAGCCTGCTTTAATCAGGTTCTTTGCGAGCCCGGAACCCATATTGCCGATTCCGATTACACCAACCTTTTTCATTTTGCGCTCCGCTGGACTGGGTTCCGGTGGTTCTGGTCCATTCTGGTGAGTTTTGCTGGTGAGTTTTGTCTGTCTACCAGTTTCTGGGTAGTGATTTGAGTATATATAACCGTTTGTCTCGCATTTCGATGTATTCGCCTTTGAGTAACTCAGCCATCACCTTGCCGACCATCTCCCTCGATGCGCCGATCATATTGCCAAGATCCTGATGTGAGTAACGCTTCGGGAGTGAAATTTTTCCGTTCTCGTCTGTCACAGAGATTTCCATCAGTTTGTCCGCTAGTCGACGATAAACGTTGTCCAGTGCGAGGCTGCGAATACCTTCGGTTGCATCTCTGAGCCGTCGTGTCAGCGTTCTGATAATGCTGAGGGATATACTGGGATTGCTTGCAAGACAGGCGAGAAAATCCTCTTTGGAGACAGACAGAACCTGAGTTTTTTCGAGTGTCACAACAGAAGCAGATCTGGGTTCGTCGTCGAGAAGTGATATATCGCCGATGTAGCTCCCGGGCCCTTCTTCGTAAAGCACGAGCTCCCGGCCGTTCGAATCACCGACAAAAACTTTGGCAGAACCGGATTCTATGATGTACAGGCATTCTCCGGGTTCGCCCTGCGGCATCATAACGGTGTTTCGTTTGAATATAAGCCGTCGACATTTGTCAGCTAGTTCCTGTAGCGCCTCATCGCTTAACTCATTGAAAATCGGGACTACTTTTAACATCTGCACAGTGTCGTTCACGGTCACACCCTCCGTGGTTCGGCTTTGGGGTCTGGTTAGTTTAGATTTTGTTGGATTCTGATGGAGGTAACGTGTGCTTCCGAGCGAATGCCGATTATAACCGGCGAGACATAGTATAGGCGAATTGAGGCATGCAATATCGCTAACTATCGGATGATTGGTTGTTGCTGTGAACATTAAGCGCATCCAATTTTCGATTGCCATATAATTGACGATTTCGTGTAAACTAATAGAAATTTCTGTTTCACAATCAGAGAACAAAGTGGCTCGAAAACAGATGCAACGCGACAACCCGGATATCGACTTCGAAGATCTCGAAGAAGTCCCCCGGCGCGTGCGCGAATCCAGAGTCAAGGCAGGCATTATTGGTGTTTTCTCCTTTGTTTTTCTGCTGGCGCTGACGATTATTCTGATTCGAGGCAGTATGCCGGATATGACTCCTGAACAGATTGTACAAATGCAAGGGTATGAAGGGCAGCAAGCTCCCCGGCATATTTTCAACCTTTACAGTCTGAAGCAGCAGCGTGAAAGTGCGAGCGCAGCCAGCGGCGGTTCAGTGCTGCCGCGTGAATCGAGGGTTATTGACTCAGATGCCGAAGTGGTTGTTTTGAATTCCCAGCCTCTGAGCGCGGAGACCGGGCGGACGGCTGCTGGCGATGAAAATAACGCCTCGGAAAATTCACCCGGCGGGCTGGAAGCTGCCGTCGAGCCCGCCGTGCTTTATGAAGGGGCTGAGCTGGCAAGGGTTCCGGATATCCGGTTAATACGACACATCGATGCTGCCGGTAAGACAAATGACAACTCCGAAGAATCTGTTCAATTGGGAGCGCTGCCTGTGCTGATTGTAAAAGGCGATCAGTCGTTGCTGCGATCGGGTCCGTCTCGGCAGAAGGATGTATTAAAAACGCTGTCTAAGGGGGACACAATTACTGTGTTTAACCATGAGGGCGATTGGGTCTATGTCGGTACCAACGATGGTTCATCCATCGTTGGTTATATGCACATCTCTCTATTCGAGCCAGAATAATTGAACCAGAGTAATTGAGGCAGAATAAAAAAGGGCGCGCACTATGTACACGCCCCTGGCGGTTGTCCGGGAATGAATAAACTGCCGCGGGTAAAGTAGTTCAGTTGAAGCAGGGTTAGCAGTTTAATAGAGAGGCTTTAGTGTCTTTCAAGCTGCCAGGCATCCTGTGACACCAGGTATCCGTTGACATACGTTTGCCGATCTATAGTCAGGGTGTTATCCAGCAGGGTTACCCGCTTGAGTTCCTCAACCGTTCTTACCGAGTTTCGTTCACTATTAAATGCTACGCGGGCGCTGCGAGTGTGGTATATATCACTGAAAATTATTGAATTAGGGCCGGAGAAAGTGATTGTACCGGTTTGCCATAAATTGTTGCTTTGGTTGGTTGTCGGGGATAGATATACCTTTTCTAACTTAACTTTTCGACGTGATTCCTTTTCTGCCTCAAGCCTGATAGCACCAGAAAAATTTTCGCTGATCTCCGCGTGTACTCTGTATTGAAAATCCTGACTGGTTGGTTTAGTGAAATGACCTTTACAGAGGGATTCAGACTGTACTCCCTGCCATTTGCCTGATAAACGATCAGCGAAGCTTGTCAGCTTGTGCTTTTGCCCTGATTGAATAGGCTCGAATTCCAGTTCGAAGTATTGATCAGAGCTTCCGTTCCCCAAAGTCGGGGTGAGCTGATTGCAATCGGCTGCGTTGGCAGAAGAAATAGTGCCTAGCACGGCAATAAAAATAACAGATAAAGCAGGATTTGTGACGCGCATCTTGTGCTCCCATACCTGATGGCAGAGTGCCACCTTTTGGTGCGCAGGGTATGGAAAAAGTACGCTTGGGTCGTTGACCGCAGTATCACATTCGGTATCCTGCGCTTCTGTGATCGCAGGTATTCGGGTGTCTATACTGTGTTATTTGTGATCAGTATTGCAACTCGTATCAAATTCTATACATGTCAATTAGCGTAAACTGCCTTGTTGAGACCAAAAGCATAAAATCAGGGCGACATGATGAAAAATGATACTTTTCTGGCAAGATTAAAAGAGGGAAGATTGACAAGTTCTGAAGCGTATCAACAGGCCCGGGAGACGATACTTTCAAGTACGCATAATGTGCCGGAACCACAGCAAGGGAAGGAGGAGCAACTGGATGAGTGGAAAACCTGGCGACTTCTGCCAGAGGGTGAGACTGCGGTATCAAATAGCAACGCCGCAACGACAACAAAGGGTGAGCCCTTGGCGTCAGGCGGGAAAGATGTCCTTCGCGCTATCAAGGCACTGGACAGGCATACGTTATAGTGCCCTGACAGAAACGAAAAAAGCCGCGAGATACTATCTCGCGGCTTTTTCATTTACTTAATTCAGGTGTAGAGCTATTTTTGACCCGTCCCTGTTTTCTTGTCATTGACATTAGCAGTATTAGCAGCTGATGCGTGCGTGACAGAATCAGAGCGCCACGATATATTCGATACTGCCGGAATCTCCCGCAGATCATCCGCTTTGCGACGTTCGGCTTCCAGCATCGCTTCGAGTTCCTTAATTCTCGCCAACAGGCTTTGTCCGGCAAGTCGTCGCTCTTCACTCAGCAAGGCTTGCAGGTTTTCAATCATGCTGCGAAGTTCGGCATCGCTTGATTCGAATTCGCCAACCCGCTCCTGCAGCCCCTGAATTTGTGCAAGAGCATCTGCCAGCTCGTCGCTTTTCCCCTGCAGAAGCTGATCTTTGCTATTCATCTCGCGTTGAAAGCGCTTGTTGTTTACGTCAGCCTGAGCCTCACTCTTTCTCAGCTGAGCTTCTAAATCGGTGATTTTAAGCTCGGCATTGGCGTTTTTCTCAGCGAGTTTGGCCGCCTCTTTATCGCTTGCGTGCAATCTGTCGCTGGTTTTGCCGGCGGAGTTTTTAAGGTCGCCGTACTGGCGTCGCAGCTCTTGCAGCTCGTTATCCAGTCCGACCTTTGCCGAGTCGGCTGCAACGGTAGCAAGCTTTTGCTGCTCCAGAACTTCAGCGGCTTTAGCACTGCGCTGATCAGCCGCTGCCGCAGCATCTTTGAGCTCGCGCTGAAGTGAACCGATCTCGTTTTTCAGTTGATCCTGAACTTTTGTCTCATTAACAATCTGCTTGTTAGCATCAGCGGCCAGCGTGGCTTGCTTGTCTAGCGCGTGCTCCAGATCTGCGACAACCTTGTGGTTGTTAGTCCTGGCTTCAGCAGCCTCATTTTGCAATCGGTTGATTTCCTTCTGCAGTGCGGCAATCTCCTTTTGCTTGCTTTCTGCCAGATTTTCCAGTTTGTCGCGCTCTTTAGTGCGCTCGGTGAGCAGCGCGTCGATACCTTTAAGTTTCTGCTCGCCGCTAGCGATAAGCTCTTTCGCCGCTGAGAGTTTGTCTTTCTCGTCACGCAGTGATTTATTCAGACCGCCGATTGTCTGAGCGCTGGATTTTTCAGCATCGGAAAGCTTCGACTGTAATTTGCTGATTTCGTCCGCCAGCTCTGCCTGCTTGCGGTTTGCCGCCTCGGCAGCTGCAGTCTTGTTGTCGAGATCATTATTCAGGCTGGCAATGATGCCTTCCAGATTGGCCGTAGCTGATTCAGCGGCCATTAATTGCTGTGCGCTAATTTCCTCAGCCTGCCGTGCCTCTTGTCCAGACTGCAGCAGCAGTTGCTCTTTCTCAGTGGCTTCTTTACGTGCTTTTTCCAGTGCTTCTTCGGCGTCAGCTCGTTCCTTATCAATACGGGCCAGGTCTTCGACAATAGCTCGATAGTCATTTTCCAGACCACGAAGATGGTGCAGATCATCGAGCAGCTGCTCTCTTTCATCTTCGGCCAGATCCAGATGCTGCTGGTTCTCCTCAAGGTGGGCTCTGAGTCCGTCAACCTGTGAATTCCGGTCGGTCAGCTCACGACGCAGATCATCGATTTCAGCAACCTGACGCCGACCAGCCCGTTGATGCTTTCGAATTTCCTCTGAGTGAGCATTGTCCGAGATGAATCGCCGGCAAAGCCAGCCAATCGCGCCGCTGAGCAGCGAGGCTATCGCGAGCAGCAACAGCAACTGTGAAATTAAGTAGAACATGGCAAGTAGCTCCGGTGGTCAGGTTTATTAGTCTTCTGAATTTGTTGACAGCTGGACATTGTTATTTGAGAGATGAATTTCTGTACGTCGATTTAGCGCTCGGCCTTCAACGGTTTCGTTGCTCGCAATAGGGCGGAATTCGCCATACCCGAATGCTGTGATTATTTCCGGGTTAACGCCCTGCTCTACGAGGTAGTCGTACACCGTACTGGCGCGTCGCTCACTCAAGCCCTGGTTGTAGCCTTCGCCGCCGGTAACATCGGCATGGCTTTCAACCAATACCTGTGTGACCTGGTTTGCGCATACGCCGTTGACCACAGAGGCGATACGATTCAGGCTTGCTGTATATTGCGATTCGATATTATAAAAATCGACTTTATAGTTAAGAACATTCTGCTGCATCGACGTAACAATGGCTTCGCGGCACGCTTGTGTGATTCCACTATAAGGGTCGACGTCAATGTTGAGAGATACGGTCAGTGGATCAAGTACGGGTCGGCGAGTGGCAATCAGCTTTTCGATCGCATTGCGTCGCTCTTCGTTACTGACGACACCGTTCAGTATAAATTCTTCGTCGGTGATACCTAGATCACCGTGGCTTAGCTGGGTGAGGGCGGCGATACCGGTCTCGACTTTCTCCGGGCTTTTACGCAGGGATTCGGCACCAGTACCCACAACGCCTTTCGTGATAAGCGTGCTGGGCGGCAGCGCATTATGAATGTTGTCGATCATCGCGACGGTATCTGCATTATCCACCAGGCCGGACATATGTAGCTGCTGGTTTTTGTAATCGGCCTTAAAATCGAATGATGGCAGCGCAACAGGTTGCTTCTTTACAGCGACCATATTCTGGGTCTTGCGCACGCCCCAGACGGAATCGGTGAGTTCTTTGACCTCCCGTTTTTTCGCGCTGGAGGCAACTTCACCTTCGATAGTGACGTCACGTCCGTCAACGGAGATAGAAACGCCGGGCTGGTACGGTGATAGTGCCGAAGTGGACCGTTCGGTTATATCCTGTTCTATTCTCTCGGAATATACCGTCGCACCGACCCAATACACCGCTGCAAGCAGACAGCTGAGGACCGCCAGGGATAGTAATCGCATACTAATCAACCAATTATCGTAGTTTAGTGAAAAACAGCTTTACTTACGTAACGGTTGAGCTTGAAATTACTTTATTGAATGAATGCTGGAGAGTTAACACTGCAGGTAATGAGCGCGAAAGAGATAAACTCACCCTCGATATCTAACGCTATTTGACATTAGTTTGTCTGCACAACTCAGGAGACCACCTGCCGGAGCCTTGTGAGAACGTGTTTTCAAGTACGAAATATCACTGCAAGCGCCCGTGTGGCCTGAAATTCAGGGGGTTGTCGCAATCATATACTGAACAAACAGCCCGACGCCCGCGAGGAAAAGCAGCGTCATAAGAATGCCCGCTATAATAAAGTGAAGCGGTTTGCCGTTTTCAAAATCCTTTTCCCGATTTGCCTGAGATTGAACCCCGAATGCTGCTGCGGCAGCGCTTTTCATTACATTGAGCAAACCAGTGCCTGATTTCTCTGCGTTTGATTCAATCATTGTGTGATCTCTATGCATGGGATTCGGTTTCGGCCGTCGTCAACTGCTCTCGTCCGGGAAATCGTTTGTCTGCTGTTTTCTTTTAGAGCGGGCCCCGACCAGAGACAGTTTGTCTTTCATCTGAAGCAATTTGGGTACAGCGCTGCCCAGCATCAGCAACCGTTTGAGTTCTCCCGGGCTGAGCGTTTGTATATCGTGAGACCACTGCGAAACCTGTTCCATCAATTCACACATCTCCTGCATACGCTCGTGGGCATGCTGCTCCCCGGAATTGGTGGCAGGCTCCATTAGCGTTTGTCTGAGGAGGGTGAGGGTGGGATCCAGTTCCCGTTTTCGTCTTTCCTCCACCAGCGTAAGCGCAATTTCCAGTACGTCCTGCGGGGTGGAAAAATAATCTCTGCGATCACCGGGCAAATGCTGCGATTTGACCAGCCGCCACGATTGCAGTTCTTTAAGACCCATGCTGACGTTGCTGCGTGAAACACCCAGTGTCTCGGTGATCTCTTCCGCATTGAGCGGGTCCTTACTGAGGAATAGCAGAGCGTAAATCTGCCCGACGGTTCGATTGATTCCCCAGCGGCTGCCCATCTCGCCGAAGTGCAGCACAAATGCCTGTATGGAAGAAGTAAGCTTCATGATTTCGGTAATTTCAGTAATTACTGAAATTTATTGTAGTGTCGGTAACGGCCAACAGCAATAGCCGTTAGCGCGATATACAAAAACGGGCTTAAACAGGTTTGCTTCATGAATTTCTCTTAACTTTGATGGTTACAGGTCGAATTTGTGCCTTATATCAATGCCTTGCCATAGAGCGCTTGTTTATCACCCGGTAACGCATATGATAGGTTAAAGAGTTGAAATACGGGTGCGTCCACTGAATGAAACGAATAACAGTAATAACCAGCCTGTTGATCATGGTTCTGTTTGCCGGAAAAGGGTTTTCGCAGACCAGTGACACCCCGAGTGAAATAGACACGCTAAAAACCCCGGATTATTGGCAGTCAATCCTTGAGGCCACGGTAGATATCGTCGGCAGTGCTCTGGATAAAGATCCCGGGCAATTGGGCAAAGTAATACAGGATGCGATATCAGTTGGAGAGGGTCCGGTCAATGACGCTGATCCGCTGGAAAAATATAACCGGATGATGTTTCGTTTCAACCGGCGCCTTGACGAAGTGGCGTTGCGACCACTGGCAGAGCAATACCGTGAACATACCCCGGCCCTGGTTCGCCAGGGGGTGAAGAATTTTTTCAGCAATGTGGGTGATATAGGCGTTGTCGCAAACAGCGCGCTGCAGGGCAAGTATGAACAGGCAATGTGGGATTCCACCCGACTGACCATCAATACCATAGCGGGGATAGGCGGTGTAATCGATGTCGCAACGATGCTCGATCTGAAAAAAAACAATGAAGACTTCGGTCAAACGTTTGGAGTATGGGGGATACCAGAGGGGCCTTATATAGTTCTGCCCGTACTTGGCCCTCGAACCGTACGAAGTGCTGTTGGAACAGCGTTCGATACCTATTTGCAGGCTGAAGCACTTGGTGCGTTCAGTGAAGCAGCATCAGGGCACAATGCAGTAACTGAAATGATGGCACTGAACCTTATTAATCAACGGGAACAGTTAATCGGTAAAGACCGCTTGCTGGAAGAGGCCGCAATTGATCCCTATATTTTCACCAGGGAAGCTTACCTGTCACTTCGGCGTTGTAAAGTTGAAGATTGCGACAAAATAGATTATCTGCCTGCGCCCGAAGAGTCCGCCAGCGAAAGCGACGCACGCGATGAAATAGATCTGTTGGACGAACTGGAGTAGCTGATCGTCGAGCTTGCCTGGCGTGATCGATGCCCGTATGCCTGTTATCGATGTAACAGCTGCTGTCTTTTTGTGCGACGGTCGAGTACTGTCTTTCCGACGTAAACCCGGCCAGACGTTGGCAGGTTACTGGGAATTTCCCGGTGGTAAACTAGAGCTCAATGAAACGCTGGCTGAATGCCTGCAGCGCGAGATCCGCGAAGAATTGGCCGTGCAAATTACTGTTGGTGACTATCTGGGTGTCACAGATCACTCTGGTAACCGGAAAAAAATCAGGCTACACGGTTATATCGTCAGCCAATGGTCGGGGGAGATTCAGCTGACAGATCATGACCGCATGCTTTGGCTTGGCGCTGCAGAAATTGATACCATACAGTGGCTGCCTGCAGACGAATTTTTTGTAGAGCGAATCAGGCAGCACCTGCGATAAATTTCTAGACGATATCGGATTCAGAACCGGGGAGGGCATCTGACCCTATAAACCCCTGAGTTTGCCTGCTCCACAGCGTTGCGTATATACCGCCAGCGTTGATTAGCTCCTGATGCGTACCCTGCTCGACAATCTGACCGGCATCCATAACAACCAATCGATCCATAGCAGCAATCGTCGATAAACGGTGAGCAATGGCGATGACCGTTTTGTCTTGCATTAGCGCAAACAAGCTTTGTTGTATAGCCGCTTCTACTTCTGAGTCCAATGCAGAAGTTGCTTCATCTAGTAGCAGGATCGGTGCATCTTTTAGCAGCACCCGCGCAATCGCGATGCGTTGCCTCTGACCTCCGGATAGCTTCACGCCACGCTCGCCGACCTGTGCGTGGTAACCCGTACCACCTTTCGGGTCAGACAGCTTTTCGATAAATTCGTGTGCCTGGGCCTTGCGGGCTGCCTCAATCATCTGATCATTGTCGGCGACGGGGTTGCCGTAAAGAATATTTTCTTTAACCGAGCGGTGAAGCAGGGAGGTATCTTGTGTCACAACGCCAATCTGGCTGCGCAGGCTATCTTGAGTTACTTTACTGATATTCTGATTGTCGATGAGCACTTGCCCGTTTTCTACATCGTGAAATCGCAAAAGAAGATTGATCAGGGTGGATTTTCCAGCACCGGAGCGCCCCACTAATCCCACCTTTTCCCCTCCTCTAACATGCAGACTCAGGTTTTCTATAACGTGCTCGTTGCCGCCGTAATTGAAGCCGATATTATCAAAGCGTATTTCACCGCGTGAGATTGCAAGCGGCACCGCCGTCGGTGCGTCAACGATAGAAAGCGGTGTGGCCAGCGTGTTGCGACCGTCCGCGGCAGAGCCAATGTGCTCGAATAAAGCGCTGAGTTCCCACATGATCCAGTGCGACATGCCATTTAATCGCAGAGCCATACTGACAGCAATAGCAATTGCGCCAACGGTTATCGCATCGTCAATCCACAGGATGATCGACATAGCCGCCAGACTGAAAATCAATAGATAGTTGAGACCGCTCACCAGCAGGTCAAGCCAGGTGGAATAGCGCATCTGTAGATAAACAGTTTGCATGAACTCATCCATGCCTTCCCTGGCATAGTGTTCCTCGCGTTGTGTGTGTGCAAAGAGTTTAACTGTGGAAATATTGGTGTAGCTGTCAACAATGCGCCCCGTCATGGTGGAGCGCGCATCGGCTTGCAGCGTTGAAACCTTCTTTAGCCGTGGTATCAGGCACCAAAGCGCTGCCGAGTAAAAAATAAGCCATACAATCATGGGTATCATTAATGCGGCGCTGGACGTAAAAACAATACTGAGCATTGAAACAAAGTAGACACTGACATAGACAAATACATCCAGTAATTTCATGACAGCTTCACGAATAGACAGCGAAGTCTGCATTACCTTGGTGGCAATCCGCCCGGCGAAATCGTCTTGAAAAAAAGAAATACTCTGGCGCAAGAGATAACGGTGAGACAACCAGCGTATTGCCATCGGAAAGTTGCCAAGCAAGGTCTGGTGTGTAATGAATGCGTGCAGCATGGCTATAGCTGGCAACACCAGCAATAGCACGATTGTCATTTGCCAAAGCGTAGCGCTTTCCTCGACCAGCAGTGTTTCAGGGTTTTTTGTCGACAGCCAATCCACCAGCTGGCCCAGAAAGCCGAATAACATTACTTCGAAAACTGCTATTGAAGCGGTGAGTAACGACAGCAGCAATAGAGGCCATTTCATGTCACGGCTGTAGTGATACATGAATGCGAGCAGATTTTTCGGAGGAGTCCCGGGGATTTTCTTCGGAAACGCCTCGGTAAGTTTTTCAAAAAAATTAAACATACCGTATCTGTGTTAATCCGGGTTGGTTGTTAAGGGATGCAATTGCGGGCAAATCCCGATTATGGCGAGGGTTTGCTGATTGAAGCTTGCGCAGTGAATGCGGGCTTGGTAAAGTTTTGGGTTAATCACTCTCTCGGTGTGTGGCGCAGCCTGGTAGCGCACTTCGTTCGGGACGAAGGGGTCGGAGGTTCGAATCCTCTCACACCGACCACCATTTTCAGCCGTAGCATCCCGCCAACTCCAGCTATTTGCAAGAGATAATTCTGTCGGCAGGTAAAATCAGGTCAGGTGACCTTAGCAATGTCGTAAATCAATATACGGCGAATAAACCAGGGCGGTCGTCAATTGCGGCGTCTTGCCGGCTCAATACTTGTTAGCAGTCTGTAAGTTGGTAAGGTAAATTGGTAAGAAGGAAGACTACAATACTGTTGTATATTGCCGATAATCGGCCATATACTAACCAAAGTAGTTGAACAGAATAGCGCCCCCGGGGGTAGACTACTCCGATAATCCTGGAGTAGTTGAGCCGGGGGCTTTTTTTTCTGAGGTAGTTTCCCCTTGAAAGCAGCAGTACTGGTCGATGGTGGCTTTTATATCAAAAAATACGTAAGTGCCTGGAGAAAGAAAAGGGAAGTAACCAAGGGATACCCTGATCCTCTCACCGTTGTTGATGAATTGTATACCAGGTCCTTAAGCAATATATCGAGCAAAAATAAGCATCTCGATAGCCCAAAAGAGTTGTACCGAATCCTGTTTTACGATTGTAAACCGTTTTCTGAAGGCAGTTTAAACCCTGTATCGAAGATCTATACCGATTATGCACGGACTGAAACTGCGACCTTCAGAAATTCTCTTCATGATATCCTGAAGAAAAAACGCAAAGTGGCTTTGCGTTTAGGGAGAATTGCCGAGAAGCCTCGGTGGCTCTTGACTGCACAGAAAACCAAAGAGATTTTGTCCAACCCGGAAGTATTTTCGCCCTTTGAAGACGATGATGTACGATTGGACATTAGGCAGAAAGGTGTTGACATGAAGATCGGCCTGGACATCGCTTCCCTGGCACTGAAGAAGATGGTTGATCAGATCATATTAATCTCAGGAGACAGTGATTTTGTGCCGGCTGCAAAACTGGCTCGAAGAGAAGGAATAGATTTTATTCTGGACACATTGGGCAATCATATCAACGATGATTTGCATGAGCATATTGATGCTTTGCTTTCTCAGCGGATACGAATTGACTAACTTAGTATTCCGGTGTTGAAAGTGCCCCGGAATCAATCCAGACACCATTGTGTTCTACAATAGAGGTTTCCCCATAAATTACCACGGGATTTCCCGGCCTGTGGTTGACTCAAGGTGGCCGTTTTGGACTCTGTAGATAACTCGCCTAAAGAACAGCCGGTGCGTTTTTTCGATAGCCGCGAGAAGTACTTACTGTTTGTAACAACAACCAATGAAAAATGGTCGATTGCGCAGCGCATAAACGATGAACTGGCCAGTTTGCAGCCAAACCCGCCGGCACTTCGGGTCTTTGATGCCGGTATGGGAGATGCGGCGGTTCTTACGCATGTTCTGCGCGCAATGCACGACGCCCATCCGCACATACCATTCCTGGTTGCTGCCAAAGAAATCAGTATGGAAGATGTCCGGCTCGGGCTTGAAAAAATGGCGGATCGATTTGCTGAGCACCCGCAGATGGTCGTGGTCATAACCAATATGCGATACGCTGAAGCACCTCAGTTATACCCGCAGCGGGAGTCAGACATACCCAACCTGAAACGTTGGGATATAGCACTTGAAGGGTCTACAGCAAAACATTTCGACAGCCAGTTGAGGGGCTTGTCGGAGATTGTTCGTGAGGGCTGGCAAACCAAGCCCAGTGAAAAGACCGGCAATCCGCTTTACGTCAATCCAGCCATGATTGTACTGTACCGGCAGGATCAGCAATTTGCGCTTGACGCAGTAATTCCCGCGGCTGGCCCCATGACAAGCGGCTATGATCTGATCATCTGTGCGCAGCCTTATCGCTCGCGTCAGCCTGCCAGTGTAAAGGTGAAAACGGTGGTTGCTCCGCTAGCCCGGTCGTTGAGTGCCGGTGGTCGCCTGGTTGTGGTGCAATCGACCGGCTACGATCCGGGCATGGAGATTATCCGCAAAATCTGGTCCGATGAGCGCCCGTTTCCAACGCCACGGCACGATGTAATTGAGGGCCTGAAGCATGAGCTCAGCGATGAACAATTTCTGCACTGTGGCGTTATCTCCGACGAAGGGTCTCTATTCAAGTATCAGCTGCATGTGCTGCCCGAGGAGATGTCTCATATTGGTACCTCGTCACTACTGGCGGCCTGGAATGCGGCAGTCTATGTGGCGCAGATTTCCGACGACCGGATAGACGAAGCGATGCAAAGCAGTGCTTATCTTGAAGCGACCCGCGAGATACTGGAAAAGCATGGAGGTTTGTGGTTTCTAAATGAGTCGTTTGTTGTAACCCGCGATTAGCTCAATTGACCACCCAAACCCGGGTCAGTATTAGCCCGCATTATTCAGTGCGCCGTGGAAAGGTCGCACTCTTCAGTGGGTGAAAATCCCT
>MDLA01000127.1 GCA_001730015.1 Chromatiales bacterium (ex Bugula neritina AB1)
CACCTACACCTACACCAACACCTACACCTACACCTACACCTACACCTACACCTGCACCTGCACCTGCACCTGCACCTGCAGCCAGTGTGTCGCTATCCAGTCCTCCGCCACAGCACCCTGGCGAGACCCAGAGCCGCAGCGAGGCCCAGGCCATCGCCGAACTCTGTTTGATTGCCGGCAGCCCCCAGCGCACCGCAGCGTTTCTCGCCAGCGCCATGAGCGAAGCCCAGGTGCGCCTGGCCCTGCTGAATGCCAGAGCCGAACAAGCGGAAATCACCGCGCGCATCGGCGCGGATACCACAAACACCCCGCAACCCGAAAACAGCCCCGTGGTCGCGGCGGCCAGAAAACTGTCAACAGGAGCTTAAGCGATGCCGGCATTGCACGAATCCCATAACCTCGGCGACTTATTGAAATACGAAGCGCCCAATCTTTACTCCCGCGACCGCGCCACAGTGGCCGCGGGACAGCAGTTATCCCTGGGCACCGTGGTGGGGCGCGATTGCACCAGCAAAAAGCTCTGGGCACTCGACCCGGCCGCCGAGGATGGCAGTGAACGCGCCGTCGGCGTCTTAGCGGCAGACATCGACGCCACCCAGGCAGACAACCCGAATGCGCTGCTGATTGCCCGCCACGCCATCGTCTCGCCGGCAGCACTGGTGTGGCCGCCGGAGATCACTCCCGCCGTCAAAGACGCCGCCATAGCGCGACTGAAAGGGCTCGGTGTGCTGGTGCGCACCGCCGCTTAACCGTGTGAATCGAGGAATATTGCATGCAAAATCCCTTTAATAACCCCGCCTTCTCGATGGCTGCGCTGACGGCGGCGATCAATCTGCTGCCCAATCGCTATGGCCGCATCGAAGCCCTGGGGCTGATGCCGGCCAAGCCGGTGCGTCAGCGACAGATTATTGTCGAGGCTATGCACGGGGTGCTGAATCTGTTACCCATCCTGCCCCCGGGCGCCCCGGGCACAGTGGGTCAGCGAGGCAAGCGCGCCCTGCGCTCCTTCGTCATTCCCCATATTCCCCACGACGATGTGGTGCTGCCGGAAGAGGTACAGGGCATTCGCGCCTTTGGCTCAGAAAGCGAGACCGAGGTCATTGCCGGGGTGACCGCCCGGCATCTGGAAACCATGCGCAACAAGCATGCGATCACTCTGGAGCACCTGCGGATGGGCGCCCTGAAAGGGGTGATCCTGGATGCCGATGGCTCGGTGCTCTACAACCTGTTCGATGAGTTTGATATCCCCGCCCAGACCATCGCCTTCGGGTTGGATAGCAACGCCACCAAGGTCAAAATCAAATGCCTGCAGACCCTGGCGGCCATCGAAGACAATCTCAAGGGAGAGTTTATGCGCGGTGTGCACTGTTTGTGTTCGCCGGAGTTTTTTGCCGCGCTAACCAGCCACCCCAAGGTCGAGAAAGCCTTTGAGCACTGGCAGCAGGGGGCGATTCTGATCAACGATGTGCGCAGCGGATTTACCTATGCGGGGATCACCTTTGAAGAGTATCGCGGTCAGGCCACCGATATCAACGGGGTGACCCGCCGCTTTATCGAGCCGGGTGAGGCCCACGCCTTTCCCATCGGTACCATCGATACCTTTAGCACCTATTTTGCGCCCGCCGATTTTAATGAGACGGTCAACACCCTGGGACAACCCCTGTATGCCAAACAGGAGCCGCGCAAGTTTGAGCGGGGTACCGATTTGCACACCCAGGCCAATCCTTTGCCGATGTGCCACCGCCCCGGTGTGCTGATCAAGCTGACACTGCAGGGCGAGGTCAACGAACCCAGTACAAGGGCGGCGTAATACAACCGTGCCTATCGAAAATTTCTATACCGCGGCCCAGGCGGCCAGCTTGCTTACTCTAGTTCAAACCAGTAACGGCCCTGTGCATTGCGCCTTTCGCGCACCAGATGAAAGCGTACTGGACGGCCTGGGGTTATCGCGCGATTACCAGATCGATTACCCCGCCTCCTGGCTGACTCTAGTCGTGGGCGATAGGATTTGTATCCACGATATTGCCTATCACGTAAAAGCGATTAGAGCCATTGGTGATGGTGCAGAACGCCGCGCACATCTCGCCCGCCTCTCGGAACTTCCACAGGGTTAACCCTGTATTAACAAAGCGCAACACTATGCATTCCATCCGCGAACAAATTTTGCAGGAAGTTTTTGTGCGTTTAGCAGACGCCCTTTCTCCCACGCCAGTATTGCGACTGCCGACCGCTCCGGTCACTCGGAATACCAGCCCAGCACTGCTGCTATTGGCCGAAAGTGACGGTGTTGCCGCCACTGCCAACGGCCGCATCGATTGGCTACTCACGGTGCGTTTCGTTGCGCTGGCTCACGGTGCGCAGGCTTTTGCCATCACCGATCAACTGATTGTGCATACCCACCATCACTTAATGCGCGATCCCAATTTAAATGGTTTGTGCCTCGGCATTACACCGCTCGATTGCGAATGGGAGTTAGAGGATATCGACAACACAGCTGTTGCCATACCGGCGCGCTTTGAATTGCAGTATCGAACCTTGAAACACGATCTGACCAGCACGGGATAAACCTTGATAAGCACCGAGCAAAAACGATGCAAAAACGATGCAAAACTGATGCAAAAAAATTAACAGCAGGAAACTAACCTTGAAAATCCAATTGTTAAAACCACATACCCAAGGCGATAAAAAATATTTGCCCAGAACAGAATTAAACCTCGATCAATACGCAGCGCAATGTCTGATCAGCCTGGGCATTGCCAAAGCTGCTGAATGCAGCAAAACAACACAAACCCCATCCAATGTTGCAACACCTAAGGAAGTGTAACCATGGCCTATTTTTCCGGGCAGGGACGGGTGTATATCGGCGCTCGAGATGACGCTGGTAACCCTGAGGGATTGAGCTATGTGGGCAATGTCCCCGAGCTAAAAGTATCGCTCTCGGTGGAGACGCTGGAACACCAAGAGTCCACTAGTGGCCAGCGATTAACCGATCTGCAATTGATCAAAACCAAAAAAGGGGAATTCTCCTGCACCTTGGAAGAATTGATCGCGGTCAATCTCAGCCTGGCACTCTACGGTACCACCACCGAGCAAGTTAGCGGCATGGTGACCGAGGAAACGCTGCCCAACCCAGTAACCGTTGGCCAACTCTATCTGTTGGCTCGGCAGAATGTCTCCTCGGTGATGCTTAACGATTCGAGTGACCCTCCCGAGACACTACCGGAAAGCCACTACCAATTAAATGCCAAACACGGCTCGTTGATGATCAAAGACCTCGACCGCGATGGTGCCTCCTACACCGAACCCCTCACTGTCGACTATGACTATGGGACCGCTCAGAGCACCGCTTTGTTTACCCAGCCACTGCCAGAACGATGGATTCGTTTTGAAGGGCTGAACACCGCCGATGGCAACCGCGAAGTGGTGATCGATCTGTACCGGGTGGCGATCAATCCAGCCAAAGAGCTCTCCATCATCACCGACGAATTGCTCAAGTTTGAACTGTCGGGCCAGGTACTGGCCGATACCTTAAAATCCGCCAGTGGCGACCTGGGCCAGTTCGGCCGTATCGTTTTATTGTGAGGTGCAGCATGTCCGCAACAGCCGAATTAAATGCCTTTGGCACACCGCCAACTAGCTTGGAACTTGCCGAGGAAACACTGGAAATTGCGCCCATCCGCGTGGGGGACATTCCCAAACTACTGACCGCCATTCAACCCTTCAGCGAACAATTACTGGCAGAGCAGATCGATTGGTTTGCCATTGTCACCCACCATGGCGAGCGCCTGCTCCAAGCGATGGCGATTGCCGCGAGGAAACCTTTGCAATGGGTGGAGGCGTTAGCACTCGACGACGCCATTCAATTGGCAACAGCACTGTTTGAAGTCAACGCCGATTTTTTTATCCAGCGAGTGATGCCAGCACTGCGCCAGGCCGCCACTCGCATCAACGCCCAGATCACCGGCCCGTTGGCTGGCATCTCGCCATCCAAAGATTAATTCGTTGCGGCCATCGATTACCGGACATTCTGAACTACACCCTCGCGCAATTGAATGCCTATCTCGAAGCCGAATGCCAACTGGCATTTGAGCAGGCGAGCTTGCAGCTGACGCTGCTGGCCGTTGGTACTCAGGGCGATCGCCGCTCCATCGAGCGCTTGCAAAAGGAGCTCGACGCTGCGTATTCATCTACAAACCACTGGGCTGTTTAAACCCAGTCAATTCAACGCCTGGTCGACGGCCAAACGCAAAGCCATTCACGCGGCCGTTAAACGTGGTATGCAAAGCGGTGGTCGCAAAGTGCGCGACGCAGCGCGCCAACAAATGCGCAGTGCCTTTCGGGTAAAACGCAGAAGTTTTGTGTCCTCTTTGCAAAGCAAGGTCATCGATAAAAAACCCAATCGACTACCCGCCCTTAAAATTGGCAGCAAGATTCCCTGGCTGGGGATCCATGAAAAAGGTGGCGTGGTTTCCGGCAATTTATTAATCCCTTTATTGCCCGGCAGAATCGGTCCAAAAAAGTTTCGTGCCGTCGTCGATGGTTTGATGCGTTCGGGCAATGCTTATTTTATCGAGAAAAATGGCAACGTTATTTTAATGGCGGAAAACATCCGCGAGAACACTGCGCAGTTATCGCGCTTTAAACGTGCCGAACGCATCAGATCTGGTGCCAAGCGCATTCAACGCGGTCAGGAAATTCCAATCGCTGTACTGGTTAAGTCGGTCAAAGTAAAACGGCGATTCAACCTGGCGCGCAGTGTTCAAAGCGCAATGCCGCAATTGATGAAAACCATTGAACGAGAACTGGCGAAAACCTAATGGCAAATAACCGAGCCCAACTGCTGACCGGGATTCTTTACATTGACCAGGGATCGATCACCGATACGTTGGCGGCGTCAAAGGGGGCTCGGTCCCGGGTGGCAACGAGCATACCGTTGACCGTCGCTATTGCGGCGATATAGCCATCGGCCAAACCTATCGCCAGACCCGCCGCCTGTGCCTTGGACATCAATTCAGCATAGGCCTGAGTGGCCGCCAGATCGAATACCAGGATACGCTCTCCAAAGGCGGGAATGACTTCTGCTTCTAACCGCGCGCGCAAACTGTCACGGCGCTTTCCAGCGGGCAGTCGTGCAACTCCGAAGCGCAGTTCGGCCACGGTGACAACGGACAGATACAAAGTTTCCATTAGCTGAGCGTCGAGCCAGGCCACCACACAGGGCTCTGGCGCTGCACGCAATGGCTCAGAAATCACATTGGTATCGAGCAGAATCATTCAAAGTCCACCGGGTCAGGTGAAGCTTTATCGCGCTGATTGAGCAGCTCTGCCTCGGCATCCGTGAGTTGGGTTTGCCGACCAATGTCCGCCAGCAGCGAGCCCAGCCGCAGTCGTTCCTGAGGCTTTACTGCCGCCGCCAGAATAGCGCGAACCTCTGCCTCGGTGCTGCATCCATGGTTAGCTGCGCGTACACGCAGGGCGCGATGCACCTCATCGGGGAGATTGCGGACGGTCAACATGGCCATGATTTCACCTCGCTCTATTGAATGCAGAGCATGCATTATAGGCTGGCGCATGCACTCCGGCAAGTCGACAACATTCCCTTTCACTCTCTATCCGAAACCATTGCCCTATGAATAACCGAGCCCAACTGCTGATCAGCGCCGTCGATCAGACCCGCGGTGCCTTTAGTTCCATTAAACGCAATCTGGGTGAGTTAGGCACTGTGGCACGCTCTCTTAATGGCCTACTGGGCACACTGGGGTTAGCGGTTTCCGCCGCAGGGCTCGGCGCCCTGGTGAAGTCATCCCTAGAATCGGCCGATGGACTTTCTAAATTATCCCAGCGCGTAGGGATCACCGTAGAATCCCTGTCGACGCTGATTCCAGTGGCAGAATTGTCCGGCGTTTCGGCAGAGAAATTTGAAGGCGGCTTGCGCAAGCTGGCCGTGCGTATGCTGGAAGCTGCAACCGGAACCGACGATGCGGTGCGCAGTTTTGCCGCAGTGGGTGTGGCGGTGCAGGATCAGAGTGGTGCTTTGCGCGCGACTGATCAGGTGCTGTTAGCGCTGGCCGAGCGCTTTCAAGTATTACCCGATGGCGCAGAGAAAACGGCTCTTGCCGTCGAGCTGTTTGGTAAATCCGGTGCCGATCTGATTCCCTTTTTAAATCAGGGCCGCGAGGGTGTTGAGGCGCTCTCCGAGGAGATGGTTGCACTCGGATTGCAGTTGGGCGGCGATACCGCAGTACAGGCCGAAGTGTTTAACGATGCCCTGACCAAGGTCAGGCTGGCAACTGCGGCCATCGGCAACCGCATCCTTGAAAGTCTGCTGCCGGCGATGAACGATATGGCGCTGAGCCTGGTGAACTCGGCCAAGCAGGGCGGCGCGCTGCGCGGGACCCTCGACGGTATTCTGCTGAGCTTCAAGACCCTGGTCCTGGGAGCGGCCACGGTGGGCAAAGCCTTTGTTGCCCTGGGTGATGCCATCGGTGGCAGTCTGGCGGCGGCGGTGCAGGCACTGTCCGGCGATCTGGCGGCGGCCAAGACGATTATGGCGGCGCTAAAAGATGACCTGGTAGCAGAGTTGGATGCCCTGGCCGGCTTTCGCGATAGTCTGTTTAACCCCCGGTCGACAGCGGTGGCACAAGCCCCCGCACTGGTGGCCGACAGCGGTATTATCGCGCAGCTGACCCCGGGGGATAGCGCGGCCCAAGCCGCGGAGCGCGCGCGTCTAGCCCTGGCAAAAACCCAGGCCGATGCGGCACTCAAGCAACTCAAAACCGCCCTCGATCAACAGGCGCAAACCCTTGACAATGCGCTGGCAGATCGGCTGCTTGCCATCAATGCTTACTACGAGCAAAAAACGGCGCTCGAGACCCGGGCGCTGGACGCCGAAATCGCCCGTGCCCAGTCACAGCTGGCGCAACAGCAACGACTCGCCAGCGCCGATGTGCGTGGCAGTGGCGGCAACGACAGTGGCAATAACAGCGGCAGCAACACAACCGATAACAGCGCACAACTCAAAGCCGCCGCCGAAATCGCCAGACTCGAAGCCGAACTCACCGCCCTCAATCAGCGCCGTGCCAGCATTGTGCAAACCAATGCACGGGCATCGGCCCAGGCGGAGCGGGAACTGGCCGGCGCCTTAACCCAAGCGCGCCAGGAACTGTCCCAAATCACCGGACAGGCCTCGGCAGGGGATCGACAGGCGGCCATTGAGGGGCGCTACCGGGACTTAAAAGCCCGCCTCGCGGCCGAAAGTGATGCAGCGGGCATTGCCCTGGTCGATCGCTTAATCGACGTCAAAGCCGCCGAGGCCAATCTGGCCGCCCTGGAAGCCGAATGGCGCCTGGTGACCGAGCGGCTGCGCAACGCCCAGGGAACCCTTGCCTTGCAGCAACAAGCGGGACTGCTCACCGAGGCCCAGGCCCGCCAGCAGATTGTATCGCTGCAGCGCCAGGCGGCGCTGGAACTGGAAAACCTGTTGCCGGCGATGCAGCGGGCGGCGCAGGCCATTGGCCCCGATGCGGTGGTGCGGGTGCAGGCCTGGCGCAACGAGCTAGCGCAAACCCGCCTGACCGTCGATACCCTGGCCCCCCTGTGGAATCGTGTCGGCGACAGCTTTGGCAGCGCCCTGGACGGCATGCTCACCGGCGCACAAACCTGGCGCAGCGCCCTGGTTAATCTGTTTCAGCAACTCTCCGCGGCTTTTTTACAGCAATTGGTGGTCGAGCCGTTCCAGCAGTGGGTGGCCATGCAGGCGCGGATGCTGGCCCTCAAACTCGGCTTTGTGCAGCAGGAACAGGTCGTCGATGCCGCGGCCAGCAGTGCCAAGGTGGCACAAAAGTCTGCCGAAACCACGGCGGTGGTCTCGATGGATGCCGCCAAGGCCGGCGCCGGTGCCGCCGCCTCCCAGGCGTCCATTCCCTATGTGGGGCCGGGATTGGCGATAGCGGCGATGGCCGCAATGGTGGCCGCGGTGATGGCACTGCTGAGCAATGTGAAACAGTTTGCCGCGGGTGGCCTGGTCACCGGCCCCGGCACCGCGACCTCGGATTCGATCCCGGCGCGGTTGTCGGCGGGAGAGTTTGTGATCCATGCCGCGGCGGTGAAGCGCGTCGGGGTGGATTTTTTGCACGCCCTCAATGGCCTGTCCCGAGGACCCAGAGTTGCCGCTGACACCCTCGCCTTTGCCAGCGGCGGCCTGGTGCCCGAAGTACTCGCCCCACAGCCCCAGGGACAGAAGTCCGCACAGCCTCAAGGACAAGGACAGGCGTCCGCACAATCCCAGGGTCAAGGACAGTCATCCGCACAGGGTCAGGAGCAGGGCCAGTCGGTGCGTATTGTCAATGTCGTGGACCCGGCGATGGCGGCAGACTATCTCAGCTCCGCTTCCGGCGAAAAAACCATCCTCAATATTTTACAGCGCAACTCGGGCGCGGTGCGCCAGCTGTTGCGTTAATGCCAAGCGATAACCAACCAACATATTCAGCTACCGGGGGACGCCATTACAGACTCACAACACAACCTGCAAAACACAACCTGCAAAACACAACCGCAAAAAAAGGACGCCGACTCCAATGACCGCTTATACTGGCCATGTCGATAACAGCGCAATGCTGGCCCATTACCAAATGCTGCAACAGTTGCACGATGTGTGTCTTGCCGAGGGCTGGGAGATCCTGCGCTACGACACCACAGTGGCCAAGCGCGAACTGATTATGATGGCCCCCGGACTGTCCGGTAGTGAGCAGATTTTCTGTGGCATTTATTGCTATCAGGACGAGAGCCGGGATTATTACAATCTGGCGGTCGCCACCATGAAGGGCTATGTGGCCGCCAACAGCTTTAGCGCGCAGCCGGGTATCTCGCCCCTCTGTGGTGTGCCGGCCCACAATCAGCGCATCGATTATTGGCTGTCGGTCAACGGCCAGCGGCTCAATGTGGCCATGAAGGTGGGCACCCCGGTGTACGAGTCCTTCGCCATCGGCAAGTTTTTCCCCTACGCCTCGCCGGGGCAGTATCCGCAGCCCCTGTTTGCCGCCGGGATGTTGGGTGGCGCCACTGCGACACGCTATTCGGACAGCGAACACGCCCTGCCCTGGAAAGGCAATCGCGGTAATCTGCGCATGCATTTTAACGATGGCCGCTGGAAAAGCCCCTACACCACCCCCTGGGGCAACACCACCATGGCCAGCAGGGTGCGCCCGGCCGAAAGCACCTATGCCCTCTACCCGGTGATGCTGTACGACGATGCCAATATCTACGGCACCATCGATGGCATTTTCCATATTACCGGTTTCGACAATGTGGTGGAAAACACCCTCACCATCGATCAACAAAAGTATGTCGTCATCCAGGATGTGGCGCGCACCGGTTTTAGTAGCTACTACGCCCTGGAGCTCAGCTGATGCCCTATAGCACCGGACTGGCCAACTCGGCCAGCGATCTGTTAAACGCAGTGGTAGCCGCCGCTACCGAGCATGGCTGGCGCTGGGATGCCGACAACGGCGTGCTGCAGAAGGGAGCGATTGTCGGCGAGCTCAGTACCAATGGGCTGAATCTGCTGCTGCGGGCCGCGCTGGGCTACAGCGATGCCGCCCCGGATACCCCGGCGCCGAAGTGGGTCGGTATCACCGATCGGCTGCAGCGATCCGGCAATACGCCCCTCAGCTATCCGCTGACCTACCATCTGTTTGTGCACACCCAGCCCGATGACATCATCCTCGCGGTGAACTATCAGGTGGTGTGGTGGCAGTGGCTGGCGCTCGGCCAGGCGCGCACCTTTGGGGTGCTGGGCAATGGTGTCTGGCAGTGGGGCACCGCCACCAGCGATATCAACACCAACGCCGGAGTAGCGATCGATGCCAACGGCAGCACCGGTAGTGGCAGTGGTCACACCTCGGGGGCGCCCTTCTGGCAGGCCAATGATGTCTCTGGGGTATTGGCCAGCTCGATCTATCTGGACTTCAACCGCCACGGCTGGTGGAACAATCCCAATGGCAACACCCCGGTCAACCCCAACAACGCCCGCGCGACCATCGCGGTCAGTACCCAGCTGGTTACACAACCCAACACCTGGAATGGAGAGGCGGTGTTGATCCGCGTGCATATCATGGCACAGCAGCCCTCCAGCTTCTGGTCCCATGTGGCGGAATTGCCCCATCTGCGCATGCTCCGCAATGACAATATCAATAACGGGCAAATCCTAAACCTCGGCAGTGAGCGCTGGTTTGTAGCCCCGGTGTATCGCAAAAATACCCAAAACCGCAATAGCTCAGAATATAACCACCCCAATCATTCGGGCACCGTCGCCATGGCGGTGCGCTACGACGGCCCGTAACCAAACCGCGCAGGGACGCCCACAAGGAATAGCCTATGCCCAGTCTGACCGGCATCGCCCTCGAGTCGGCGCAGGCGGGGCTGCCAAACCCCCTGCTGTCAATCGATGGCCATACTGTCGCGCCCATTTATCCCTATACCGCAAGCGACACCCCAACAGCCACCAGTGGCGCGCGGGTTTATGCCCCCAATATCCCGATTCCCGCACAAAAAGCCCTGACCGCGGGCAAAATACCCAGCTATTTTGAAGACTATTATCTGCGCGTACACCTGCTGCCCAGTCGCATCCAGCTCGGCAGTCTGGCATCGGAGCAGAGTCGCACCGTTGAGGTGTGGAATGCTTATCTGACCGCCAACACCCTATCCGAGATCCGGGTTCAGGGCGCCGAGGGCATGACACTGCGGGAGCCGGTGCCGGCGCCCACGGTGTTTGGTGCCAACGAAGCGCGACGCTATCAACTGTCGGTCACGCCCAATGGCCCACCCACCGTCAACGCCCGCTTCGATTTTGTTTTTGCCCGCGATAGGGTCGCGCTGCGCGCCACCGGCCGGCGCATTGTCGGCTGGGCATTTACCCCGGATTGGTCACAGCCGGTGATCGAGCGCCTGGAATGGCTGACCCAGGTGATGGTCTCCCACGCCGGCAGAGAACAACGGGTGCGCCTGCGCGCCGGCGCCCGCCGCAGCTTGGAATACCGCCTGCTGCTGGGCAACCACCGCGCGCGGGTGCGCCTCGAAAACCTGCTGCACGCCTGGCAGGCGCGAATCTTTGGGCTGCCATTGTGGCAGCAGGTACAGTTCACCCAGACAGCTATTGCTGCCGGTGCTCTTACTCTACCCATTGACGCCGACAGCAGGGATTTTGAAGCGGGCGGTTTAGTGGGATTGGTATTGGACGGTGCGGCAGAATTTGCAGAAATCACCGCCGTGCAAACCCAGACCCTGGCCCTCAAAAGCCCGCTGGAAAAAAGCTGGCCGCCCGGGACAAAGCTGTTGCCGGTAAAACCCGCTCGGCTGCAGAGCACGCTGAGTATGCAATATGTAAGCGATGCGATCCTGCAGACCCGGGCGCGCTTTCTGTTAGAGGACGAGTGGTTGGCGGAGCCGGTCACCGCACCGGTGCAATACCGCAATGTTCCGGTGCTGATGACGGCCAGCAACTGGACTCAAGACCTGGACGTCGAACACACACGCAAACTGATTGAGCTGGATTACCTGACCGGCCGCCGCGCCATCGAGGATCTCTCGGACATTGGCACTGTGCGCCGCGCACACCATTTTTTATTGGTCGGGCGCACGGCGATTGCCGAATTTAAAGCCTGGCTCGCGACCCGCGCCGGTCAACTCAACCCCTTCTGGCTGCCAAGCTTTCAAGCGGATCTGGCATTGACCCGCCCGATTGGGGCTTTTGATTCTGCCATCAGCGTCGACAACCGGGGTTTTGCGGCCAATGGCGGTGCGCGTATTGGGCGCCGGGATATTCTGATCGCCACCACCGATGGACAGCATTATTTTCGGCGTATTACGGGGGCGACAGAGCTAACCGACACCAGCGAACGCCTCGGGCTCGACAAGGTGTTGGGGGAAGCTGTGCTACCCGGTCAGTTGCGCTATATCGCCTTTATGCAGCTGGTACGTCTGGACAGTGACGCGGTGGAAATTGCACACCATACCGATCAGCTGGCCGAGGTCGCTTTGACGCTGCACAGTTTAAAAGATGCTACTTGATCAGTAGCAGCGTTAACGATTTAACCGGATCGAATCGCGGTTATTTTATCCTCGTCCTTATCTGCCAAAACAAACCTATAAGTCTTTTCTAACGAATAAATCACCTACCCACTTAATCAACAAAAGGCGCTCCCAGCAATGGCAGCGCCTTTTTTTATGCTACTTATGCTTCTATCTTCACGAGTAATACCATGAGCTATGCCAGCCGAGAAACCTCAACTGCCGACAGCAGCCCAGTTGAATTGTATGAGTTCCGCCGCGGCGGTGACACCTGGCGCTACACCAGTGGGGCACAGGATATACACCACGCTACCAACCTCTACAGCGCCGTGCCCATCCAGCGCAGCAATATCGAACAGGCGTCCGAGATGGGTAAAACCGGCCTGCGCATTACCTGTGCACGGGATCTGGCGTTTGCCCAGGCCTTCATTGCCACACCGCCGGCAGAGATCACCCTGCTCACACTGTATCGACAACATCGCGGCGATAACCAAACCCTGGCGATATGGATGGGGCGGGTGCTCAATGCCGAATGGCGCAGCGCGGAAGTGGAGCTCAATTGTGAACCGGCCTATACCAGCCTGCAGCGGGTTGGGCTGCGCAGACTCTATCAGCGCAACTGTCCCCATGTGCTCTACGGCACCGCTTGTGGTGTCAGTGCGGTGGTGTTTCGTGTTGCCGCAACGGTGGCATCCATCGCCGGCAACCGCTTAAGCGTGCCGACTGCTGCCGACTATGGGGCCGGTTATTTTGCCGGTGGCTACGCTACCTGGGCGGCCAATGGCATTACCGAAAAACGCATGATCACCGAGCATGGCAGTGATGCCATTACTCTGTCGGCAGCCCCACCCGGTCTGAATCCGGGCGATGGAATAACGCTCTACCCAGGCTGTGATCGCACTTTAAAGCGTTGCCAGGAAAAGTTTTCCAACAGTGCAAACTTCGGTGGCTTTGCCTTTATTCCCGCGCAGAACCCTTTTGGTGGCAGTCCGATTTATTAATTCTGTTCTATGAGGCCAGCTTATGTGGGCAGCCATTGCCGTAGTGATTATCAGCGTGCTGGTGCAGTACGCACTACAACCCAAAACCCCGCGGCCACAGGCGGCAGCACTCAAAGACTTCGATGCCCCCACTGCCGAGGAGGGCCGGCCGGTGCCAGTGGTGTTTGGCACTGTGCTGGTGCGCAGCGCCAATGTGGTCTGGTATGGCGATCTACGCACGACGCCGATTCGCGCTAAAGGGGGAAAAAAATAAAGCAGCGTAAAGCAGAGTAAAAGCGTAAAGAAAAACAAAGGAGAACCAATGATGCTTATCGTACTGCATGCCGATCTACGCGCGCTGGGTTATTGCAACCGCGGTGCCAGAGATTGGTTTAGTCGACACCATCTGGACTGGTCGGCTTTTATTCATCGGGGCATTGCCGCCGAACAGCTGTTGGCCACCGGTGACACTATGGCCAAAGAGGTGGTCGCGGTTGCCGAACGGCGGATCGAGGCGGGGCGCATTCATGGGCGGTAGCAGTAAAAAGCAAACCGTTGGCTATCGCTATTACCTCGGTATGCATCTGGCAATCTGCCACGGCCCTGTGGATGCGGTGACCGAAATTCAGGTGGGAGATCGCCGAGCCTGGCAGGGTAAACGCACCGGCAGTGGCCGCATCACGGTCAACCAACCGGAACTCTTCGGTGGGGAAAAGCGCGAAGGCGGTGTAGCCGGTGCCATCGATGTGGCCTTTGGAGAAAGCACCCAAGTGGCTAACGATTATCTCGTCGCCAAGCTGGGCTCACCACAGCCGGCCTATCGCGGTGTGTTGAGCTTGATCTTGAGGCAGGTGTATATGGCGGCCAACAATCCCTATATCAAACCCTGGGCGCTGCGCATCAAGCGCTGCTTTCGCGGTTGGTATGGGGCCAAGGCAGAAATCAACGGCGGCGCCAATCCGGCCCATATCGTCTATGAGTGTTTGACCAATAGCGCCTGGGGCATGGGCTACCCCACAACCAGTCTGGACAAGGCGGCATTCCAAGCGGCGGCCGATACGCTCTACGACGAAGACTTTGGCCTAAATCTGCTCTGGTTGCAGCAGAGTACCATCGAGCAGTTTGTGCAGGAAATTCTGGATCATATTGGCGCTGTGCTCACCACTTCGCCGACCAATGGGCGCTTTGTGTTAAAGCTGATTCGGGCCGATTATGGGATCGAAGCGCTGCCGGTGTTCGACCCGGATAATGTGATCGCACTGGAGAGTTTGCAGCGCGCCGCCTGGGGTGAGACAACCAATGAGCTGGTCGTGGTCTATACCCGCGCGGATACCTTTAAAGAGACCAGTATTGCCGTGCAGGATCTGGCCAATATCCAGACCCAGGGTGCGGTGGTATCGCAAACCCGACGCTATCCGGGGATCACCTCGGATCAGCTCGCCGCCCGGGTGGCGATGCGCGATCTGGCCACGGTATCGACACCACTGGCCAAGGTGCGCTTGCAGGTCAATCGAGAGGGATGGGACTTGCAACCGGGTGCGGTGTTTGCACTGACCTGGCCGACACTGGGCATCGCGAACCTGGTGTTGCGTATCGTCACCTTAGATAGCGGCACCCTGACCGATGGCAGAATCCGCATCGAAGCGGTGGAGGATGTGTTTGGTCTGCCCGCGGCAACCTATACCGCTCCGCAGCCCACGGGCTGGGTCGATCCGGTGCCAGCGCCGGTGGCGGCGACACCGCGCCGTTTGCTGGAGGCCCCCTACTGGGATCTCGTGCAAGCCATGTCTGCCGCAGAACTGGCCTATGTGGATGCTGCCGATGGCTACCTGCAAACCCTGGCGGCCCGGCCGGTGTCCGGCGCCATCCATTACACATTAAACAGCAAGAGCCACTCGAGTGCGCGCTACACCTCAAAAGGCCAGGGCGAATTTTGCCCCACCGCGGTGCTGGATACGGCACTGCTACAGGAAAATAGCAGCAACACCCGCTACCACAGTGGACTGGATATCGATCTGGTGGCGATCAATAGTTATGCCTATATCGAGGCCGAAGTGGTACTGGTCACGGCGATCGATACGACTACACAAAGCCTGACCTTAACCCGCGGGGTGATGGATACGGTACCAATCGCCCACCCCGTGGGTGCGCGCATCTGGTTTGCCGATGGGGCCCAGGGCATAGATCCGACGGAATACGCCAGCGGTGAAACCGTCGATGTCCGCCTGGGCACCACAACCGGCAAGGGCACGCTGCCACTGGACCAGGCCCCCACCGATACCCTGACCATGAACCAGCGCCAAAACCGGCCCTACCCACCGGGTAGACTGCGCATCAACAACGCCCTCTACCCGGCCGTGGTTGCGGGAGATCTAGTGATCACCTGGGCGCATCGGGATCGACTGAGTCAGACGGTCACACTGATTCCACAGACCAGTGGCCATATCGGCCCAGAGGTGGGCGTGACCTATACCCTGCGCTGCTACGGCGAGACGGGGCGCCTGTGCCGCACCTACAGCGGTCTGACCGATACCCAAACAACCTACACCCTGGCCGAGGATGCGGCGGACTCCGGGCTCAACCGGCCCAACGATCAGTTGCGGCTGACACTCGAAGCCAACCGCTCGGGGGTTACCAGCCTGCAGCACCATAGTATCGCGTTTGCCCGCGCCGGTTATGGGTTGCATTACGACCAATATTACGGAGGCCTCTGATGCCCGCACTCACAGACCCGAACCTTGCACTCAACTATGGCTGGTCCCCTGGGGAGAGCGGCTGGGGTAATGAAATGGATAGCAACCTCAAGCGGCTGGGCGCCGTTGTTGGCCTCTCGGTGTTGGATCGCGACCTGGCAACACCCCCGGATACTCCGACCAATGGCGATCGCTATCTGATCCCCAGCGACGGCATCGGTGCCTGGTCTAACAGAGCCGGACAGCTTGCGGTGCGTATCGCCGATGTCTGGGAATACCATGCGCCCAGCATCGGCTGGCTCTGTTATATCGAAGACGAGGCGGTGCTCTCGGTTTACCAGAGCAGTGGCTGGAGTGCGGGTATTGCACTCTGAGCGAGCTAGCGCCTGTGCCGTCCCCAGCAGAACCAACAGAACCAACAGAACCAGCAACAAAACGCACGCTCTACTCGCCCCAGTAACTCCCAAACAGACAACAACAATCGCACAAGACCCGCCAATTAGCGGGTTTTGCATTATGGAGGTCCCTAATGACGGAAACTGCCAAACCCGCTACTGAAGAAAACTTGCTCTCCATGCGCCGCGAGGACTTTGAGGCACTGCTCGATCGCGCCGCCCAGCGCGGTGCCGAGCGCTGTCTCGCCCAGCTCGGCTTGGAGCAGGCGCATGCTGAGCGGGACCTCCGCGAACTGCGGGATCTGCTGCACGCCTGGCGCGATGTCCGGCGCACCGCCCGACAGACCCTGGTGCGGGTTGCAACCGCGGGACTGCTGGCCGCATTGGTGCTGGGGGCGGCGATTAAGTTTAAAGGATTGGGGGCCTAGTGATGCTCGAGACTTTACTGGGCGGCCTGCTCGGCGGTGCCTTCCGCCTCGCCCCCGAACTGTTTAAATATCTGGACCAACGGGGTGAGCGCAGACACGAGCTGGCCCTGCAGGACAAGGCCCTGGCCTTTGAACAACTGCGCGGTGCCCAGCGTATGGAGGAAATCAATGCGCAAGTGGAGGGGGCATGGAATAGCGGGGCACTGGATACCCTGCGCGAAGCGGTGCGCAGCCAGGGCCAGACCACCAGAGTGCGCTGGGTCGATGCCCTCTCCAGCAGTGTGCGCCCAATCATTACCTACTGGTTTATGGGCCTCTACTGCGCGGTTAAAACCGCAGCCTTTACCAGCGCCATCCATACCGGGGCAAATTGGGAGCTCGCCATCACCCACGCCTGGAGCGACGCCGATCAGGCGCTGTGGGCCGGGGTGTTGAATTTCTGGTTTCTGGGCCGCGTGTTCGACCGGGTGCGGCCATGATGGCGCAAAGCAATCCTGTTAAAGCCCACCACAGGCCAGTGCCCCAAGCGGCGATCGAACTCGCCAAGCACTTCGAGGGTTTCCATCGAGCCTCAAAGGAGGACCCCGACCGCGCCTGGCCCTATCGCTGCCCAGCGGGATTCTGGACTATTGGCTATGGCCGCCGCTGTGCACCCGATCACCCGCCCATCTCGCGCAGCCAGGCCGAGGTCTATTTAGTGCAAGACCTGACCACCGCCCTAACTGCCACCCTGCGCTACTGCCCGGTACTGGCCCAGGCTACAGATAACCGTCTCGCCGCTATTGTCGATTTTACTTTTAACCTCGGTGCCGGGCGCCTACAGGCCTCCACGCTGCGACGGCGTATCAACCAGGGCCAATGGTCCAGTGCCGCCAAAGAGCTGCAACGCTGGGTCTACGGCGGCGGAAAAGTGCTGCCGGGGCTGGTTGCCAGAAGAGAAAAAGAGGGGCTGTTGTTTAATCACAATGACGCCAGTTTATTTCCCAGATAACGCCAGATAAGACTTGATGTCGTTGCCGAACAGAGCGTACATGTACCCGCAAAGACACTGCAATGAACCTTAAAAAAGAGGAAAAAATGATGAGCAATCAATTCAAAAAAGCGATTATTGACGACGTCATACCCCACAATATCGAGGAGGGGATGCAGCAAAATCTGCTGGACCTATTTGAGTCGGCGATGAAATCGGTGGGCACCACGCTGATTCGCGAGGCACGCTTTGAAACCAGCGACTTTGCCACCTCCAAAATGCGCGATTGCGAAAACTTTACGCTGCAGCTTAAGAAAATCAAACTCGAGGGCGCAAGCGCTTGGCTCGGCACTTACCAGCGGGGAGATCAGCATTTAACGGTCTGCGGCCACCTCGAGTAACCGCACCGGGCCCCAGCTTGGGGCCCACGCCGGTACCCATAACAGCGCCCCGCCTTTGAGGAATAGGGTTGCTGGGAGAATACCCAAGAATTATTAGCCGCGCCTTACAACTGCGCCTTGCCAAATAGAAAAGCACTAATCCAATAGCTCCGGCAAATCCCAGTCTACAGGACACGCGTCTCCGGTCTGGTAAAACTGTTTAATCAGCTTGACATACTCCAGAAAATCCCGATTTTCTGTGGCCAGGCGGTTGGCAATATTCCAGTCAATAGCATCTCGTTCGCGGGCGGGAATCAGTACCTGGCTATCGGCCGGGTTTTCGGTATCCAGCTTAATCACGCCGATGCCGTGGGCCGCATAAAGCATGCGCAGCTCTTTCAGCGTGTCCTGCCCCTCTATTTCCGCTGCCACCAAATAGCCAAAGTTTGCCCAGGAAGAGTTGGACGCGGCCTGGAAAAAGCACTCTCGCACATTAGAGCGGTTGATCAATAGCTTGGCCTCGAAGGACCACAGCTTGGTGCGCTTGTCAGAGTGCTGGGCGATACAGCTCTGCACTTCCGGGTGCCAGTCCGCGGCCAGATCCTCCATGCCCACCAGATCCGGATACAACCAACGGTTGCCATTGGGACCGCGCTTGTTTGAAGAGCGCTTCTCATCGATGCGTTTAGAGTAAACCCCTAACTCTTCGTGCAGATACTGAGAAAGCAGTGGATACATACCATTCTCACTGAACTTGGCACCATTTACCTCTGCCACATGCGCAACAACTGCACTCTCTGCTTCCACGACTGCCGCATCATCAGATTGCTCGGAGTAGTAATACTTGCGCGGCCGACCTTCGGTGGTCTTAAGCTCCGGATGTTTTTTTTGCAGCCGAGGTCTTTGAGAACCGATTTCAGCCACCAGTTGCTGTAGAAGATCGGCATCAGTATTGAGCGCCTGGCTATTGTGCTTTTTCTCCTGGCATAGATCAGGATAGGCTTTACAAATCCAAGTTGCGATTTCCCGCGCGGTGAACTTTTGGTTTGGATAGTCTCGCAAGTAACTGAGAACAGTCTGTGCTAAGTTGAATGCCATATTATTCTCCGATTTGGTTTTTAATGATTGTACCTGAGTTGCTGATAGCGACAATGGGGTTAAACTATTTTGTTGGCGCCAACTGAAGCATACCTGCTTGCCACATATTACTTACAAGTAACTTATCTCAGGCGACAGGCCGGAGGTTTCGAAATCGAGAACAACTACCGAATCGGCACGGCTTACTTGCTCTGACTTAACAGGCATATGACATCCCTTCAGCTTATCAAATTATGATAGGCTCACCTCTTCTACTGGTGCCTCACGTTTTTAAACCCATATTTCTGATACAGTTGAAAAAAGGCGGCCGCTAACTTTGTTTGCTCGTCACCAACAACAATTTTTTTCATTTTCTTTTTATACTTCTCAAGAATTGAGTCTTTACAAGAAGCGTCAAATAATAGTGACGCTCCGGATGATGCATTGAAGCCAGGAAAAGGAATGATCCTGGTGTATAGGATAAGATTTTGGACGGATGGATTTGAACTTAACTGAATATCTAGCATATGAATATTTTTATTTTCGTTGTTTATTAAATCCTTGAGCTCTAGGGTGCAGTTTTGCGTATTTAAGCTGACCACCTTATACAGTGATGAGCTTGAAGAAAGGCTCGAATTGATTATGAGAAGTTCTTCTTCCGTTAAATTTTTATTTTTATCTTTATAAATTTGAACAAGATTCTTTCCTTTAATATTTTTATAGTCATAGACTACAAAATTATAAATTCTGTCCAAGTCCTCTTCTGAGGAAAAAAGTAATTTTTCTCCCTTTAATATACCTAAAACTCTTCCTGAAATTTTTATATCCTGTGGATCAAGGCATTGTAAGTATTTTTCATTAAGGCTCATTCCGAGTTTTCTTATTTTTTTGTATTGTTTAAGGGTGTTATTTGTCATAAACATGAGTTGTCTTTTGGTGGTGTTTCGTTTGGAATTTACAATTTTTAGGGGTAGCTTGAAGCCTAATTTCACTTCGCTAGTAGGCGCAGGCGAAGCGCAACCTGTTTTGCAGAAACCCCTGTTTCGAAAAAGATGTCGCCATCAGACAACACCGCTGAAGAATGGAAAGCGTGTTCGAATTGAAACCTTGGCTGAAGCGGCCTGTGAAGGTGTCGCGTGCAGAGATTCTCTTTCTCAGAACCTGCTTGTTACTACAGCGGTACGACCTTATTGGCACAGGGGCCTTTTTGGCCTTGTCCAACTTCGAATTCAACTGTCTGACCATCACTCAATGATGCGTAACCACTACCAGCTTGGATTTCTGAATGATGAACAAACAAATCTTTACTACCGTCTTCCGGTGCAATGAAGCCGAAGCCTTTGTCTGCATTGAACCACTTAACCGTACCTTTACTCATTTTCTCTACTCATGACTGTTGATTAAGGGTCAGACTATATACGAATTGGGGACATAAAACCGCAAGTAAGATGGTAGTGGGACAATCCACCGTCGTCTTGGGTGCCAAAACAGCGGTAATCTGGTCTCAATTTGGCTTATGGCACCAGGTCTGGGGGGGGGTTACAAAGCCAGATCCTTCATCTATTCCCCTTCCCTCACCCAATTCCCCAATCAAACCCTTCATCTGAGTCCGTTAATAACTTACTGATTTTTAAGGATTTAATTTTCCCCAGGTTACGGACTTCGACTGGGGGTATAGTGGAGAGTGGCAGAGAATATACGGTCACAGAGAGCAATTGTGTTTGACAAGTCCGTGACTAAAAAGTGATCGAAGTCCGTAAACCCTTGCCACATAAGGGCTGTAGCGCGGGGGCTGGGCAATAAAAAAGGCCAACTGAGAACAGTTGACCTTTGATATGTGGTGGTGGGAAGGAAACCCGGCTCCAACCTCTTATCTCAGCTAATGATGGCTGGTGAGGGTTCCTAGATGCTACGATCAATATCGACTGAAGGCACGATGAGAAAAAGGGTCTTAACAAAACCAATGGCTATTGAGGGTCATAACTGTTATTCCCCAAATTAACATCGAACGATCAGGCCTTTCAATATGCCCAATCAACAAAATACACTAACTAGTGCCTGACAGAAAACCCCCAAATTTACGCTAGGAGCTATGCCATAACT
>MDLA01000128.1 GCA_001730015.1 Chromatiales bacterium (ex Bugula neritina AB1)
CCTGTTGGCTTTAAATCAGCTTCGAATTGTATTTGGCGGTATCGATCTCGATAAAGCTCTGAGAATTGATATTGAAAGTATGACGTTGGCTAAAAAATCTAATAATCCTCAGCTGATGATTGGCGCACGACGGAGCATGGGATTTATACAATATCTATCCGGTGATTACTCTGGTAGTCATGAAACGCTCGAACGTGCTCGAGATATTTACCATAAGTCGCGTCAGCCGGATGAGGAGCTGCATAGTGAATTCAGTGATATTCCTATTATGTTGGCGATGCATTCGGTCGTGAGTTGGTTGCATGGAAATCCGGCAGAATCCGGCCGCCTGTATTCCGATCTTGAATCTTTGGAGTATCAGAAAATACCAGCGCGTTATCAAATATTTGTCAGACAGCTATTGTGGCAAATAAGCTTTTTCAAGCGGGATAAATCGGAATTGGCTGATTATTGTGATTGGTATCAACACGCTTCGATGAGAGAGCCGAGTCGCTTGATAGTGGATTATGGGGATTGGGTCCAGGGAGTCTCTGCATGGGCTAGAGATAGTTACGACGAGGCAGCAGCGCTCCTGACACATTCCATACAAAAAATCGAACAGCACGACACGATGTTACTGCCGCAACTGCAGGTACAGCTCGCCGAGGTGTTATTGCTGGTCCATGATGAAAGAAAGGCGCGTGAATGTCTTAATCTCGCTGAGAAAACCGCGAAAGATGGTGGTCGGATTTATTGGGAAGCTGAGAGGTTAAGAGTCGATGCGCTGGTTTCTGAGGCTGAGGAAGCAGAAATTCAACATGTCATGAATCTGTATGGTGAATCAATAGAGTTGGCTAGAGCGCACCGGGCAGTCTGGCTGGAGATTCGAACAAGACTGGAGCGCGTTCGATTTCTTAAAAGAATCGGCGACACGACTGCAGCAATTGACGAAAACGATATGCTGATTGCACAATTTGGCCAGTTTCAGGAGTATCCGGAAATAAACGAAGCCGGATGTTTGCGATCCGTCTGATGCGTGCCCAGTTCGCGAACGTTAAACGAACACCCCGTATGTCACGATGTCGTCTGCGTGTTGTCTCACCGTGTGTGATTGATACCCGCATGGCAGATTGAAGCAACTTTGTACTGTTTGTTGCTCAACAATCCCACATTATTGTGTCCACGGAGAATTAAATGAAAGGTCTATGTTTATCACTGTGTTCGGTCGTTCTTTGCTTCGCTGCGAATCTTCAGGCAGAAACAGCGGTTCAACGTTTATGCAGTGCCCAGAATGTCAGTAACAATATGCTTGTGCTTACCAATCCTGATGGGTACTACATACCAGAATTGGAAATTCAGGTGAGTCACGGCGATCGCAGAATAGTGCGTGGTATCGGTAGTAAGTTTACTGCTTGTGTGGTGAGTTCTGAGCTATACCAGTCAAAAACCCGCCAACAAAAGGCTCTTAAAATACCTTTTTGTACCAGTCGAACAATGCAAAAAGAAAGCGGGGCGAGTATAAGTAGGTAATCGGCTGAAACATCCCTTGAGTTCTATGTGGTTTCTATGATTCAAGCTTAAGTAATCATGGAAACCGCTTTAGACAAGAAAACAATCCGGGCTTTAGCGCAAGAAGTTGCTAAGGGCTCAACGAAGATGAATTTCTCAATGGCGCCAGTGAACGTCTGCTTTATCACGCATTGTAATTGTAGGACGCTCAATCCTGAACGACCCTTTTGGGCACATTGCTGCCTGATAGAATGAAGCCTATTTATGGTGGATGCGCTTGGCGCTTCGTCGAGGCTATCAACAAAATATTCTTGTTCCTAAGACTGCTGATTTAGGTCGCATCCTAAACTTGTCAGAAAGCAGATTCCGATTCATCAGTTAAGGAAGAGTTTTGACATTCGTAATTGTTTGTCGTACGTTGTGATTGTCCGTTTATCTCGCCGCCCGGATGAAAACGGCATTTGCTTTAGCAAATGCTGCGGCTCGAGTTTACCCCGATCTGACAACTGCTATCAGATCAATTTCTGACCTTTCAGAATCCTACGCCAGCTCTATTCGTGAGAATGGCCAAGCATAACTTGCGACTGCTATGAAAGGCTAATAGCCCGATAGATTAGCGGTTTAGGCTATCAGATTACGCAAGTTTAATTGAATAAAATCACATGGTACTGTTAGGCGATAAAAGCGCTTTCAGCTTGGTGCGATGCCCCAAGGTGTAGACAGCAGCGGTTAGTGCGTAATATCGTTTCGGTATCAGGAGGTAGAGATGTTGATCACGATACGCGAGTTTAGAAAAATGGCGTATGGCCCGGACAAGCCCACCCCCGCAACAATACGCTCAAAAATAAAGGCAGGAAAAATCCCGGGATTCCTTGATGACGGGAGATACTGGATCGACTGGTATGGTTGGTGTGCATTGGTACGCGGGGAAATCGCTGAACAACCCCGACAAACGGAAAAAACAAAAGGAAACTTGGCACAACAGCGTCTCGAGCTCGCTGAGGCAATGAGTAAATCTGAGCTCGCATCGTTTGGGCTCGATTAGACATGGCCCCTGTTCCACGTAAATACAAGCTACCACCGAATCTGTCGGTAGATAAAGGCACTGGCAGGTATCGGTACTGGAATCCGCTCACGGGTAAGCGTCATTGGGTTGGTAAAGATAAGCAGCATGCGATAGCCAAAGCTCAGTTGTATAACAAAGCAGTAGATCTCAAACAGCAACAGTTGAGGCTGGAAGAGCAGGGCATTCCTCTCATGGCTTATGTCATCGATATGTTCATTTCCAATGTTGTTCCATTCAAACCATGGGCAGACTCGACGCGAAAAAACAAGGTTGCCGCCTTGCGGCTTTATAAAAGAGATTTTGGTGATCGCTTATTCAACTCAATCGACCGTATTTTCATCGCTGAATGGCTTGAAACCCGGACCAAAAAGGCGGACACCTATAATGAGCATCGCCACCTACTTGGGGAGATCTGGAAATATGCGATCAGCAAGGGCTGGTGTCAGCACAACGAAGCGTTAGCTACGCTGGAACGGTCAAACAGTTTGAAGCTTGCGGCCAATCGAAAGGAGCGCTTGCCGCTCGACCTGAAGCAGTTCTGGCAGATTCACGATGTAGCACCAAAATTCCTGCAGGTGGCGATGCAGTTCAGCTTGGTCACGCTGCAGGGACGATCCGAGTGCTGTAATCTGCTGGACAACGCATTACGCGGTAACTGGCTTTACATTGTCCGGCAGAAAACCAGCGGTACTAATGATATGGCGTTTTTGCGTATCGAAGTGACCGAGCAGATTCGAGCGATTCGAGCATTGGCTTTCAGTGATGATATCGCTTGCCCGTATTGGGTTCGCAGACGACCGGCGAGCCAACGACCACAACATCTGCAAAATAAGCCTCACCCTTTTTACGTGGAGCCGGGTTACCTCAGCAAGGCATTTGCTAAAAGCCGCGATTCAAGTGAGCTACGCTTCCCAGGCAAGCCACCTACTTTTCATGAAATTAGGGGATTGGGATCCAGGTTGTATAGGGAGGCTGGTCATTCAAAAGAGTATGTGCGCATGTTGATGGCTCACAGTGATGACAAGGTGACAGACATTTATTTGAACGCACCCGGCCAGCTACGGGACGATCATTACCAGGAGGTGAAGGCTGATCTCAAATTGGGGGATTTGCGGTGAAACAGACTGAAATTTCTGTGGACATTGGGCTAGATATTGAATGTCCACTGAGTGTCCACTGTACAACGAAAAACAGCGACCCGAATGAATCGTAAGTCGCTGTTTATTCTGAAGATTTCTTTGGAGCGGGAAACGAGACTCGAACTCGCGACCCCAACCTTGGCAAGGTTGTGCTCTACCAACTGAGCTATTCCCGCGTCGATCTCATAATTATCGGCATGTATGCTTTAAGTGTCAAGGTACTTTATCGTTAATATTCTATAAGCGCTATTTTTTCACAAAGTAGTATGTAAGAAAGGCGAATCAAGTTGCCCGGGATTTCTTTTCGCTCATCTGTGTTGAATTGCTTGCAGGGGCCTATTTACTTTTGCTGCAGTCCGTCAGGTGAAGCATTGACTTCGGGAATTTTGTTAATTAGTTCAGACAACAGGAACCAGAAAAATTCATCTCCCTGATACCCTCTTATCCTGCCAACCTCGTGGTGGTTGTGCACCAGTATAAATGTGGGGGTGGCTGTATCCGGGGTGACATTGCCGAGGTCTTCAGGCCAGGGGTCCGTCAGGAGTATCCGACGCAATGGGGCTTGCTGTCCTTCGTCTGTTTTGTGATAGAAGGGGGCAATTTCGCGGTTGAATTTCTGGCAGTAAGGGCAGTGCTTTTCCTCCAGTACTAACAACTCAGCCGATTGTGTTAGTCCTGATCCAAAGGCACTGACTACCAGCAGCACAATGGCCGGAACAAATCCGGAAGGTTTGTTACGAGTGAACATTGGTATAGGCTTTGGTGCAGCGAAGGTTAACCAGATGGTACCGCAACAGATGGGTAAACAGCAGCTTGGTTCATCGATTTAAACGATCGCAGGGCAGATGTCAGTCCGGTCAATATACTATTGGGTTAAATTATTGGTTCACGGTGAGCCCGTCGGGCTCAATTACGGTTTGTGCGTCTGATTGAAATACAAATTCGTGGAGGCGAACGAACGGGGTGCCTCGATCTGGCTGGTGAAAAATGCACAAACGATCCAGAGTGCCCGGATCACGAACCATTGTCTGATACAGGTCTGTTATCCACGCGAAGTATCTTTTATTGGTCAGCTTTGCACCTGATAACGTCATATGAAAGTTGAATTCATCGTGGACATACGGATAGCCGTAAGTCTCGAGATAGGCATCCTGGGAATTGCTAAGAGGTGTTTCCCGCCGGCGTTTAATGTCGAATTCAGATAGCGGTGCCCGGAATGGTTCAAATAAATCGACACATTGGCCAGCCAGTATTTTGAGTTCGATCGGCTGGTCCGAGTTAAACGCGAGTGCAAGATATCGTTGTGTTCGTTTCGGCTGCAGGCCAGCGAGACTAATGGGTGCTTGAGTTGCTGCAAACTGTTTCAGCGTAGTGATAAAATTCGCTTCTATGGTATTGGAGGCAAGCTCAAAAGGGGCTTTGATGGTGGCGTGGAAGCCATAGTGTGCTGGTTTGGTAATCAGCTTACGCCACATGGCCTGATCCGCGAACCGGACTGGCATAGCGGCGTTTTCCCATTCCTCATAGCTGCAGGCAGTTCGTCGAAGGACGGTGTTTCCGAACATTCCCAGGTCGGAGTTGTCAGCTGGAGAAAAGTAAATTGCGTATCGCGAACTCAAGGATTTCCTTTGTTTGCCTAATTCCGAATTGGTTTGCGGGTGGACGTCAGAAAGATGTGTGCTTAAGAGTTGTCAATCGTCAGGTCAGCCAATGCTACAGGTGTGCCACTGGGCAGATCATTGGCTGGAGGCAAGAATCGCGTGGTTTAGGTTTGATACATCAAGCACGTAAACTGCCGGCAAGGGATCGGTTTATACAGTTCTTACGACTCAGCTCGTAAATTACGTAGTTGGAAGAATGCATGTATCATAAACAATACAAGTGATTCGAAAATGGTACTTCAGACACGGAAAGTGGTCCGGAAGTTGTCTAAACTGGCCTCAATCAACAAGCAACCGGAAGTACGGATTATGAATGGCATCTTTGGTTCATCTAATAACATTTTTTCGCAAGCCTCAAGTCTGTTGCAGGAGCAGCAACGAGTCGGATTGCAAAGTGCAGAATTCAGTGCGGCATCAGGGTCGCTGCAACAGGCTCTACAGGCTTTGTCGACAGTTGCCCGAAATATACGCAACTAAGTAAAAATCAGGTTGTAAGAAAAAAAGCCCGCTTATGCGGGTTTTTTTTTGATCACGTGTAAGTACTTTCAGTTCCGGCCGTTGATCCTAGTGTGTTATGAATAATGTAAAGAAAATGAAACTATCGTTGCGATTTTGATACATAGTGCTCAGAAAGTATTCGTAAGTCGGGTAAAATGATCGCATTCAGTAATTAACCGGAAAGACAGATTATGAACGGCATTTTTGGCTCATCGAACAACATATTCTCTCAAGCCTCAAGTTTGTTACAAGAGCAACAACGCGTCGGATTGCAAAGCGCGGAATTCAGCGCAGCATCAGGATCGTTGCAGCAGGCGCTGCAGGCCTTGTCGACAGTAGCTCGAAATATACGCAACTAAGTTTAAAGTTGTATGCGTAGAAAAAAAGCCCGCGTAAGCGGGTTTTTTTTTGCCCATAACTCAGCCCGCATTAATCATGAGAATGACGCTGGATCTCACTTGATCTTTGATCCCACAGAGAATTTTTGCTCTTGCAACTATCTGTAATTATTCATAGAAGAATTAAATCGACTATGGGATCCCTTGCTATGAACTAACTAAGATCGGCGCGTTGTCCACGCCACCCCATGAATAATCCAGGTTAGATTAGTCATCCTTGTCTGTATGTAACATAATTCTTACATTTGATTCCAAAATGATACGTGTGCCACGGATGGCAGTGAGCGATCCGTGTAAACTGATCTCATTCAGCAATCAACCGAAAGGAAAGCTCATGAATGGTATCTTTGGCTCATCGAACAACATATTTTCTCAAGCTTCAAGTTTGTTACAGGAGCAGCAGCGAGTAGGGCTGCAAAGTGCGGAGTTTAGCGCGGCATCGGGGTCACTGCAGCAGGCACTGCAAGCATTGTCAACAGTAGCTCGCAATATTCGTAACTAATTAAGTACAAGTTGTAAACTGGTAGAAAGCCCGCTTATGCGGGCTTTCTGTTGTGTGTGATAGCTTAAGTGCGGGGTACGTGGGGTACTTTGTAAATCTGGATTTGTTGATTTTGTCAAAAGTTCTTTCTGTAACAAATATGCAACAGTGATTCGATAATGATGCATGTAGCACGGAAAAGTTAGGTTGGCCCGGGTAAACTGCTCTCATTCAGTAAACAACCGGAAAGACAAACATGAATGGTATCTTTGGCTCATCGAACAACATATTTTCGCAAGCCTCAAGTCTGCTGCAGGAACAGCAGCGCGTGGGATTACAAAGCGCAGAATTCAGTGCGGCCTCGGGTTCTTTGCAGCAAGCACTGCAGGCGTTATCAACAGTCGCTCGAAATATACGTAACTAAAGCACTAACTGGCTGCTTGCGCAGTCAGTAGGTAAAGAAGGCCCGCCCTGGTAGCGGGCCTTTTTTATCATGGTTAGAATAGCCAAGTACCGCATATTCTAATTCAGATCACAGCATATGAATAAAAAAGGACTGTTACAACAGTCAGTTGTAGTTACCCCGTTACTTGATGAACTTGAACTTACGGCCAGCGTAGATAATCGAGTCGAGAGGCTGTCGCCGCAGGAATATGAGCTATTTTCCCAATTGTTGCGTTATCCGGAACAATCGATGAAACGGTATTCCCTCAAGGATGTCTGTTGCGATGATGCCAGCTCCCTGTCCGATCGGCGTTTGGATACGATGATGCGCGCACTGATCAGCAAGGCGAACGTTTTGTGTCCGGAATTCCCGGTGCTGCGTTTCGTTGAGCCGGATAGTTATGTTTACACAGAGCAGCCTCCTCGCAAACCGAAGGAGGATTGAGTGGTTATTCCGGAAGAGCGTTGGACTCACGAACAGATGTGACTGAACTCCATTGTTGTTGTTATCAAATTATGTCCGGGGCTTAGCACGCATTATTCACGGGATTGACGGAACCTCACTCGATCTTTGATTCCACAGAGAATTTTCTCTCTTGATAATTATCAGTAAGTATTCGGCGCGAGAAGAGAATCCACTGTGAAATCCCTGGTGTGAATAGATCAGGTCGGCGCGATATCCTCGCCACCCCATGAATAATGCGGGTTAGAAGTTGTCTTTACGGGCACGAATTTCTGCGAAAACTTCGACATCACTTGCGTGCTGCATGTTCAATTGCGCTCGAATTTCAGGCGCGTCTGCCCGCAGGAAAGGGTTGGTTCGTAATTCTTCGCTAAGTTTGCTTGGTACGGTGGGTTGGTTGTTTGCGCGCTTTTCTCGAATAGACTCAATACGACTTATCAGATCTTCGTTTTCAGGATCTATTGTGATCGCGAAGCTGGCATTGGCTTCAGTATACTCGTGACTGCAGTAAACTGTGGTTTCGGGTGGTAGTTTTTTTAGTAGCTCCAGGCTGTTCCACATCATCTCGGCGTCGCCTTCAAACAGCCTGCCACACCCTAGCGCGAAGAGGGTGTCTCCGGTAAAAACGGCGTTCTCTGAAGGGAGATAGAAGTTCATCATGTCCCTGGTGTGCCCGGGCGTGTGGATAACCTGTATCTCGACTCCAGCGAATTGGAAGGTGTCACCGTGCACAACCGTTTTGTCGAGTCCGGGTATCTGGCTGGACAAGCCGGGGCCAGTAACTTTGCAGTTGCTGTTTTTCTTTGCTGTTTCCAGCCCGGCTGTGTGATCAGCGTGATGATGTGTAATGAAAATATGGCTCAGAGACCAGCCATTGTCTTTCAGTGCTGCCTGCAACGCGTTGGCGTCTCCGGCATCAATCGCCGCGGTTTCACCTGTTTCCCGGCTGTGTAACAGTATTCCGTAGTTGTCAGAATTATAGGGATACTGAAAAATATCCAGTGATGGCATTTTGTGGTCTCTGTCGATGTTTAGTGTTTTAAGGTTACCAGCAATCCACTGGCAAATGGGTTAATTTAAACCGAGACGCTGTAAGTAAAAGTGGGCGAAATCAGACATAATTGTTTATGCCAGAGCAATACTTCTGGTGTGCCAATTTTGGTGTAAGTAAGGGAATAGTGCCAAAATTTGTTAACACTGTTCTACCCTTGATGGTGTAATCTCGGCATAATGCCATTGTTTTTATGTAATGACATAAAAATGGAAATTTAGAGCAGAATCGTCAAGAATAACAATTTGTACAAAATCTGAAGCACTATGAAGAATAATGCGTGGCACTATTAGATCATAGGCAGAACGCAGCTCATGATTGAGACGCAAAGTCGACTACTCGACAGAATTTTACAGATCAAAATATTTAAGGGAAGCGAATGCAACTTGAAAAAACAGCGATGCCCACAGCGACCCGACTGAGTCGGTTAACTCTCGTGTCTGCTGCGCTGGCAGTGATGTTTGCAGGGACCGCGAAAGCCGTTGAACCCCGGGTTTATCAGCTCGAAGATGGTGGCGCAATCGCTCCTCATCTGGCGTTGGAAATCGGCAATGACGACAACCCGTTGCGTCGGAACGAAGGGTCGAAGTCTTCGAGTTTTCTGAGAGTTCAGCCTCAGGTTCAGTATATTGTACAGCGACGCAACAATACTCTGAGTGTCGGATATACCGGTGATTATGTTCAGTACACTGAAGATTACTGTTTGTCGCAATCTGGCGACTGCCAGTTCGGAGCACCGGATTTCAACAAGGCAAGCTATGAAGATCATCGCCTGGAGCTTAATGGCCGTTTGGAATTCAGCCGCCGCTTACGTGCAACTTTGTTGTTGGCACGAGAGCTTGAGAATCAACCGCTTGGAACCGGCTTGTCCAGCGATGCCGGCACTCTGCAATCGCTGGTTGAGCCAGATTCGTTTCATCGCACCGCCGCGAGTGCTGTGGTATCTTACGGGGCGTCACAAGCCCGGGGTGAAGCGAGATTCGGATTAAGTTATACCGATCGGGACTTCCGCAGTGACAGCGCGAACCCCGGTAGAAATGCAGGACTTGACGGCCTTGGTGAAAGTTCCGTAACCCCGAGTGCTACCTTGCTGTATCGACTTGGTAGCCGTACGCAGGTTTTTGCAGGATTCAGCCATTCTAATGTTACGGGCGGGAATTCTGAGCGGGATATCAGAAGTAGTTTCGCCGGTGTGGAGTTCGATGCCTCAGCAATAACATCGGGATCATTTCGGGTGAGTGATGTAAACGAAGATTTCTCCGATACCGGTGAAGATATCGATTACACCGGCTACAGTGTTGAAATAGTATGGAAACCTCGCCGTTTTTCCACTGTCACAATCGGTGGTAGTCGAGAAACCGAACGAGCCATAATCGACGATAACATTGGAATTAGCACGACGCTCGATGTTAACTGGGTCCACTATTGGAGAGATCGAATTTCTTCTGATGTCACTGTCGGTTGGGAGAAAAACAAAGATGTTGACGGCTCGGGTCAGGTCGCGAATAGCGACGCTGATGACACCACGTTGAGGCTCCGGATCGGCGGCAACTACAATATCCGGCGGTGGTTGGATATTGGTGCTTTCATCGAAACTGATAACCGTGATGGTCAGGATGATTCCAGAGATTTTGATCGCACTGTTATCGGAATCACCGCAAACGGGACTATTTAAGTTAAACAGTATGTGGCTCGAAAGCGCCGATTCAGTTAGCTCTGCTAAAATTGCTTAACCGGATAAGGTATTTTCGAAATTTTCATATGTTTTTTTAATTTTCGCGCCTGAGGGACTTCACAATTTCCGTCAGGCAACAGCACACAATATTAGTACGGTAACAATCATGTACAGACTACTATTATCAACTAAGTCACACAGCTTTATGTTTACCAAAACGTTCGTATTTTTGATTACGTTGGTTGGATTTTCCCACATATCATTTGCTCAGCAAGTTGGCGGTGCCCCCAGCCAATATGTGCTGGAGGCCGGCGATCAGATTTACATTCAGGTGTTTGATGAGCCGGATTTGACTATGCGTCAGACTATTGCGCAATCCGGTGCAATAAATTATTCCTACCTCGGAACCATTCAGGTTGCCGGAAATACGCCAGAGCAACTAGCGCAGTCAATAACCGACAAACTGAGAGATGGGTACCTGAATAACCCTTCAGTTAACGTGACTGTCGAAAAATATCGCTCTTTCTTTGTTGATGGCGAAGTCCGGAGCCCCGGAAGCTATGGCTATGAGCCTGGCTTGACGCTGGCAAAAGCGGTTTCTCTTGCTGGTGGAATGACAGATCGGGCATCCCGCCGAAAGATTTTTCTAACAAGAGAAATTGATGGTCAGAAAAGACGTTATAATGTTGAAATGTCACAGCCGATCGAACCCGGTGATGTAATTAAAGTGGAGCAGGGTTTTTTCTAGAGCGAAAAACAAAATTTTTATTGTAAAAAAAGCCGCGATTGCGGCTTTTTTTGTGCGTGGTGCCTCGAACTAAAAGTCGTGACGCAATCCTCATCGGGGTGCAGTATCATAGAGATACGACAACCCTGGAGGATAAATCAGATGAATCGAATTTTTACTGCCGCTGCAGCAGGCCTGACTCTTGTTGGATCCGTGTTGGCAGCACCGGCCTATGCTGGTAATGGCGATACGCTTAAAGCAGTACAGGAGCGTGGTAGCCTGCTGTGTTCTGGACACAATGGTAGCTTTCCGCCATTTGTTCAGGTTACTGACGACAACAAGTGGAGTGGCTACGACATCGACTATTGCCGCGCCATGGCTGTCGCCGTTCTCGGAAGTGACGATAAGCTGAAAGTTGTTCCAATCAGCTGGGCACAACGTTTTCCATCGCTTCAATCCGGCGATATAGATATCATCATTAAAGCGACTGGCTGGACAATGGGGCGCGATACCGAGCTTGGGATACAGTTTTCCGTGCCGTATTTTGTAGGTGCCACCAACGTCATGATGCCAAAAGAACTGGGTAGCACAACGCCGGAAACGCTGGATGGCGGTTCCTTGTGTGCCAATGCTGGAACATCCACCGAGCGCCTCGCCGCAAACTTTTTCAAAAGCCGCGGCTTAGATGTCGAAATGATCACTTTTGAGAAAAGCGAGGAAACTCGCGAAGCGTACTTTGCCGGTCGCTGCGATAGCATTGTTGGCTGGGGGCCGAACCTTGCCGTGACTCGCCAAAGCGCAGAGAATCCGGATGATCATGCCATGATGGACGTCGCGCTGGCGCTCGAGCCAGAAGCAGCTGCGATGCGGCAGGGTGATGATAACTGGGTGGATATTGCCAACTGGATGTTCGCAGTAACCTGGATTGCTGAATCAAAGGGTATTACCTCTGCCAATGTCGATGAGCACAAAGCAAATCCGGCTGACTCAACAGTTGAGAAGTTACTGGGTGTGAGCCCGGGTATCGGTGAACGCCTTGGTCTGGCAGATGACTGGGCCTACAACGTAATCAAGCAAATTGGCAACTCCGCCGAGATCTTTGATCGCAATATCGGTGATGGATCCGTATACAAGCTTGATCGAGGATTGAACGCGCTCTGGAGTGACGGTGGCGTGATCGTGCCGATGATCCTTGACTAGTTAATAGTCTGTCTATTTTGGCTCGCATGTTCTATACGGCGGTAATCTGTTTGTGATTGCCGCTGATTTTGTGTCTTACCCTTTTATAACGCACGTAGTATGAGTCGAGCTGGCTATATAGTACCGCGCAACTGATCATGGGTTCCCTCCTACGAAACCGGAAATTCAGAGAAGCAATTCTGCAGGCAGTGATGTTGTCCGGGGCTGCTGTTCTGATTATAGCCATGATTCTGAATACCCGTTCGGCACTGGATGCTCAGAGCCTCACAACGGGTTTCGGCTTCCTGAATCGATCCACCGGTTGGGATTTTTCATTTTCTGTGCTCCCGTATACCATCAGCGACAGCTATTCCCGCACCCTGCTGATTGGAATTCTAAATACACTGTTGCTAGGGTTGCTTGGTATATTTTTCGCCACAGTGATTGGTGTTTTAATCGGTTTGATCCGAACCTCGCGTAATTATCTGTTCTCGTTTCTCGGCACGGTATACGTAGAGATATTCCGCAACGTCCCGCTTATCCTGCAGGCGGTGTTCTGGTACTCGATTGTCTCTCATTTGCCACGCCCGAGATCAGCAATATCACTCGGTGATTCAATATTCTTAACCGGCCGCGGAGTCTATTTTCCAGTACTGAATATCGGATTGCCGGTAGTTGTTATTATGTGCGCTTTGGTTGTCACCTGGCTAATCGGACTGAAATGGTTTAAAAGGCGGCAGATGCAAGCACAATCCTACCGACGGGTAAAGCTGATAGGCTGGTGTGTGTTGTTGTTGTTATTGTGTGCTATCGGGTTTACATCGCATGCTCCCGATACACCATGGTTGAACATGCCGGCGCTTAAAGGGCTGAACTTTAGGGGCGGGTTACGGCTACCGCCTGAGTTAACTGCATTGGTTATAGCTATTGCCTTGTATGGCGGGGCTTATATAGGCGAAGTCGTAAGAGCCGGTCTGGTTTCGGTGCCACGCGGGCAGATAGAGGCGGGCTTTGTAAACGGCTTGAGCGCCTATCATATTTTTACACGTATCCGGCTACCACTGGCGGTTCGGGCGATACTGCCGTCACTTACCAATCAATATGTGCAGTTAATGAAAGCAACCACGATCGGACTGGTTGTGGGCTTCTCAGACTTTTTTATGATTGTCTCAACCTCGATCAATCAAAGTGGTCAGACCCTGGAATTGCTGGCAATTCTAATGGGCGGGTTCTTATTGATAAACCTAACAATAGCTTTCGTTATGAATACCATTAATCAGAAGATTGCGATTAAAGGGTACGAGGTTAAAAGCTGATCTATGGAAACCGCGATTGCAGATCAAACACCACCCCGTATTTCGTTAGCGGGTAAACTGAAAAAGAACCTGTTCAACGGGCCTGTTGACATCGTTGTTACGACTGCTTGTGCAGCACTCTTTTTTTATCTGCTATATCAGGTGATCGATTGGGCTTTTCTGTCGAGTGTATGGTCGGCCGACGAGGAACCCGTGTGCCGAACGACAGACGGGGCTTGTTGGTCGGTGATCGATGCACGGCATAGAATTATATTCTTTGGTCTGTTCCCGTATGAAGAGCACTGGCGGTCGACACTGGCCTGCTTTGTAATGGTCGCAACAATTGTTGCCTCATGTTTCTCTGTTGTCTGGAGTGCCCTCAGGCTCAGTGTGCTCTGGCTGCTTGGGTTTGGTGCATTTTATATTCTGATGCATGGTGGCCTGTTCGGTCTAACGGTAGTTACTCCCGAGCGTTGGGGCGGATTAGCGCTAACCCTGTTTATATTTGCAGCAGTATCCCTTTTAGGGATGCCGCTCTCAGTTGTGTTAGCGCTGGGCCGCCGCTCAAAGTTACCTGTTGTCGCCCGCATGACCGGTTTGTTTATCGATTTTTTCCGCTCCTTGCCACTGTTGACGATACTTTTCACCGCAGCCGTTATTACACCTTTCCTGCTTCCAGGCTGGCTTCAGACGGACAAGCTTTACCGGGTGATCATCGGCTTTGCTATATTTTTTGCCTGCTACCAGGCGGAAAACATACGTGCAGGTCTGCAGGCAATACCAACGGGGCAGGATGAGGCCGGGTTAACTCTGGGGCTGAATTACTGGCAACGGGTTTCGCGGTTGCAGCTGCCGCAGGCATTTCGCAATTCACTGCCGGCCATTGTCAATCAATTCGTGATTACATTTAAAGAAACCTCGATCGTAACCATAGTCGGTTTTTTCGAGATACTGGCGTCGGGTCATGCTGCTTACGGCACAGGACAATGGACGCCGCACTATGTCGAAGTGTATGTATTTATCGGCCTGATCTATTTTGTTTTTGTTTTTTCATTATCACGATACGGCGCCTATCTGGAACGAACACTGAGAGTAGGTCATGGCTGAAAGCAATTCAGACACCAATGCGGCTATCACTATGTCGGCAGTTAACAAATGGTTTGACGATTTCCATGTTTTGAAAGATATCAATTTGTCGGTAGGTGTTGGCGAGAAAATAGTGATATGCGGGCCGTCCGGCTCAGGCAAGTCGACGCTTATCCGCTGTGTGTGCAAACTGGAGGACCACCAGCGTGGCACTATTAATGTGCTTGGTACTGAATTGAACGACGACGTATCCAATATTGACGAAATCCGCCGCGAAGTTGGTATGGTGTTTCAGCAATTCAATTTATTTCCGCATATGACTGTGCTGGAGAACTGTACCCTGGCGTTGACACTCGTCCGTAAGAAAAGTCACAAAGAAGCCGATGAGATCGCCATGGGCTTCCTCAATAAAGTGCATATTCCGGAGCAGGCGAACAAGTATCCCGGTGAGTTGTCAGGCGGGCAGCAGCAACGTGTTGCCATTGCGCGCTCGCTGTGCATGAATCCTGAAATTATGTTGTTTGACGAACCCACATCTGCGCTTGACCCGGAGATGATCTCCGAAGTGCTTGACGTTATGGTATCTCTCGCGGAAGAAGGTATGACGATGATTTGCGTCACCCACGAAATGGGTTTTGCGCGGCGAGTTGCGGACAGGGTAATCTTCATGGATGCTGGCGAAATCGTAGAGCAGAATAACCCGGTCGCCTTCTTTGAAAATCCGGAAAACGAACGCACGCGGTTGTTTTTAAGCCAGATACTACAACACTGATTCGATAGCGAGTAACCGGGTGATGAGCAGCAGCAAACCGAATATTGTTCTGGTGATGGCAGATCAGTTAACTGCCTTTGCGCTATCGAGCTATGGCAATACGGTTACAAAAACCCCGCACATCGATTCCTTCGCAGAAAAAGCAACGGTTTTTGAAAACGCCTATTGCAGCTACCCGCTGTGTGCGCCCTCGCGGTTTGCACTGATGAGCGGACGACTGCCATCGAAAATTGCGGCCTACGACAACGCAGCGGAATTTCCAGCTTCTATACCGACAATCGCACACTATCTGCGTGATGCCGGATACTACACCTGTCTTTCGGGGAAAATGCACTTTGTCGGTCCGGATCAGCATCATGGATATGAGGCTCGCTTAACCACTGAAATTTATCCCGCTGATTTTTCCTGGACGCCACCTGAAACCTATGAAACACAGACCGATCCGGAGCAATCACAGTCAGAGGGGCCTGCGCCCGGTGTATCAAGCGTTGACACCATTACCGATGCCGGTCCCAAAGTTCGCTCTATGCAGATGGACTACGATGATGAAGTGATTCATCGTGCCTGCCAGCACTTGTTTGATCGAAACCGGCACGGTGACTCCAGGCCTTTGTTCCTGACAGTATCGTTCACCCAGCCACACGATCCCTACGTTTCGCGAAAAGAATTCTGGGATCTCTATAGTGATCAGGATATCGATCTCCCGCGCGTGCCACCAATTCCGCTGGATGAAATGGATGAGCACAGTCGATCACTTTATTATCATTACGGACTCAACAAATTTGACGTGACAGAACCCATCTATCGTCGTGCGCGGCATGGTTACTATGCCATGATCAGCGACATAGATCAGAAAATAGGGAAGTTGCTGCGCACACTGACTGAGTGCGGGATGGACGACAACACGGCTATCGTGTTTACCTCGGATCACGGCGATATGATTGGCGAACGCGGTCTGTGGTTTAAAAAGAACTTGTTTGATCCGGCAATACGTGTACCGCTAATGTTGCGTTGGCCGGGAAAGGCGTTGCCTGCCCGAGTAGTAACACCATCTTCACTACTCGATATATTACCTACGGTTGCAGCGCTTGCCGGTATTCCGGAGCACGTCATCGCAACCCGCTTTGAGGGTCGAAGTCTGCTGCAGAGAATTAGAGGTGATACCGCATCGCAAAGCGTGTATGCCGAGCATCTCGATGGTGGTACACGCGCCCCTCGTGTAATGCTGCGCAAAGGCGATCTAAAAATAGTGCACTCGCTGGAGTATCCGACACAACTCTATAATCTGGCTGATGACACCAATGAACGCGTTAATCTGGCGCAGCACCCTGACTGGAAAACCACCACAGAAACCCTATTGAATCAGGTAAATTCGATGTGGGATCTACCACAGCTGAAAACCCGTGTTATGAGAAACCAGCGAATACGGCAATTGTTAATGCGGTCTCTTGGAAAAGGCGAAAAGCGAAACTGGGAGCATTATCCTGATCCACAGCGCTCCGGCACACGCTGGGTACGTGAAGGTGACTATTTTCCCGAAGTCGAACAGCGCGGCTATATTTCATATCCGTCTGAGTAAGGATCTTATTTCCGGTTACTGTAATACCAGTTATAGATTCCCAGAGATCAGGATTCCGGCGGCCAGAATTGCTTGCAAATTTCGATGAAAGCACCGCTGCTGGCGCTTAGCTTTTTCCCTTTTTTATAATACACGCCAACATCTCGTTCAATACTACCGAATGGAATGCCGTCCAGGGTCACGAACTGACGGCAAACCGGGTCATCGTCCAATAGTTTGCTATCGATAAAAGCAGCACCGAGGCCCAGATCTACAAAGTGTATTCTCATGCGCAAGCTCGACACTTCCCACACAGATTTGAAGTTGTCCCGAATACGCTGGATGGCGGGTCGCATCTGTGGGTTATCTAGCGAAGAGGCAATAAGCGGTGTTTGCTGCAATTGTGTATTTTCACTGTTGCAGATATTTTCAACGTCCGGGTGGTTGGGGCTCACCACCAGGCGACGGGTTTCAGCAAAAAGCGGTACCGTCGTAAAGGCATCCATGCGGCTTTGAAATGGCCCCATGGCAAGCTCGGCACGTCCGGCCAGAATGCCGTAAATCAATTCCCGGCTCGGTAATTCGGCTACTTTTATCACGGTATCGCCGTGTTGTTTGCAAAAAATGTTGAGCAGAACCGGAGCGTAAAAACGGTTAATTGTGCTATTGATTGCCAGATTAAGGATCTGCTGATCGCCACGCTGAATTCGCTGTAGATCCTCGAGCACCTGCTTTTCTTCACGCAGCATCTCGTTAGCATATTCAAGTACGCGACGGCCGCCCTCCGTCAGAGTCAGTTGCTTGTCACGTAGCAGCAGTTTCATATCGAGCTTCGATTCCAGGTTTGCAAGGGACTGGCTCACGGCAGACTGGCTTACATGCAGATGCTCAGCGGCGCGATTGAAGCCGTGAGTTTCCACAATAGCTTGAAAGGCCCGAAGTTCGCTGTTTTCAAATCTCATTAGGTAAACTTATAAATCAATAAGTAGAATTAACTTAGCTAATTTTAGTTGAGGCCGTAAAATAGATCAATTGCACATGAGCGAGGAGTAGCGGAATGCCTAACCCGGTTTATTCACCCGATCTGGCTGGTATCCAGGTCGGAGAAACCCGTATCTCAAATGTCGAGGGCATAGACGGGCGGCTTAGCTATCGGGGTGTGTCGATCGATGAATTGATCAAAAAGCCTTTTGTCCGGGTCGTGTGGCTGGTGTTATTCGGGGCTGAACCCACGGTTGAACAGGAAACCAGTCTGCAATCGTTTATGGCATTGCACAGCAGTTTGAGCGCAGAGGAGTTATCGCTGCTGAGATCAGTTCCCGAAAGGCTTCATCCGATGCTGGTGCTGCAATGCATGTTGCCGATGATTGATCCTGACACAGAACATGGAATTGACGGGATCACCGACGACGCGCAGCGCGGTTTGCTGCTCGCGAGCAAAATTCCGAGTCTGCTTGCGGCCAGGCATCAGCTGGAAAAAGGTAAGGAACCGATAAAGGTGAATGCACATCTGCCGTTTCACGAAAACTTCCTGATGACGTTTACCGGGCGTGCACCAACCTCCTCACAGATACGCATGCTGGATGTCACCCAAATATTGCAGATGGAGCACAGCTTCAATGCCTCAACGTTTGCCGGCCGGGTTTGCGCCAGCACACTAGCCCCTATTCAAAGTTCTTTGGTCGCTGCTATTGCTACACTGTCTGGTGAGCTGCACGGTGGTGCCGATCAGGCCGCGCTGGAGATGGCGGAACGAGTGGGTACACCTTCGGCAGCCGCTAAATTCGTTGCCGATTGCCTGGCTGATAAAGTAAAAATAATGGGAATGGGACATCGCGAATATAAGGTGGTTGATCCGCGAGCTGTCATTTTAAAGCCGATGGCTGAAGCTCTGTGCAGTAGCGGCGAGAGTAAAAATCTGTTTGATACTCTGGTTGCTATCGAGGCTGCCTGCCAATCTGAATTCGACAAAAAAGGTAAGCAGATCTGGGCCAACGTAGAATTCTATAAAGGTGCGGTTTTTCATCAGCTGGGAATTCCGGCCCATTATTTTACCAGTGTATTTGCCATGGCTCGTGTGTTCGGTTATATCGCCCACTATCTCGAATTCAGCGCTAACAGCAAGCTGATCCGCCCCTCCGCCAGGTATGTTGGAGTATAATGGGGGTTAAGCGCTCGCCGGCAGATCTCGTAGCCGGTAGGCTGCAGCTGCAGATCCCAGGGAAAGCAGCATAGCCAGCAACATGGAATAGCGATAGCTCTGTGAAGCATCATAGATCAGCCCGGCAATAACGGGAGCTAACAGCCCGGCAACGCCCCACGCAATAAATACACGGTCGTATGCGGTGGCAGATGCGGTTTGCCCGAACTGGCGGGCGATGGCCACAGGGTAGACCGCGATTAAAGCACCGTAGGTGAAGCCGATAATAACAAGCGCTGCCAGAGCCGTTAGTGCATTTGTAGCGAAAGCTGCGTAGCCTAGAGCTGTGGCGGCGATAATCGGTAACACGGTTATGATCAGGCGCACATCAAACCGGTCACTGGCGACCCCCGCCAGTACCCCGCCCAGTGCATTTCCCAGTCCGAGCACAATCGCACCCCACAACGCAATTGAATGACTGCTGATATCGAACGAATTTATATACGTTGCAGCATGCGCGATGGCCATCAGGCCAGCAAATACAGCCAGGCCATAACAGAAACGATATCGCCTGATAAGAGAATGGCTAATGGTGAGTGATACTTTTTTTGCAGAGGAGAATGTGTAGGTTGCTTTGCTGTAGTGGATCAATGCTGCGAGCAGTGGCGCAAGCACTAAAAAACTGATCCCGTGTAATCGCAGTGTTGCCAGTGATCCGAATGCCGCGACCAGACTGCCCAGAACCTGTGCACCCATTGTTGCGCCTAGTGCATAGGCCGCAGTTGTTATTCCCATCGCGAAGCCGCTTCGGTGTGGGAATACCTGAGCCGATAACTGCAGCGCAAAACCATAGCCGGTTCCATTGGCTATCCCGAATATTACGCTATAGCCAATAAATAAAGGAAAGCCGGAACCGCTGGATGCCAGCGTTATTCCGCAACCTGCTGCGATGGCAGATGCAGCAAACAAACTGGCCGGTTTGTAACGACTGAATAGTGGTACGGCTAATAGAACCGTGAGTGTCAGCGTAACCAGTGTTAAGGAATAGACCAGTGACGAAAGCGTTCTGCTGAGCCCCAGGGTTGCTTCTATATCGGTGCTGAAAACAGACCAGGCGTGCAGTGTGCCCATGGCCAGAGTCATCAGGCAGCAGGTTGCAAGTGCCAGCATGTGAGTCCCTTATTGCTGTAGTGCGCTTACGGTACCGCTATTGTCAGCTTATTGCCATCTTTCTATATACATGCATGGTTAATTTGTTGCTTCAGATATTGATCCGGCGCAGATCTGATAATAGCCTGGCAATATGTCGTAAAAAGTGTGCGGCGGCAACTCCGTCAACCACCCGGTGATCAAAGCTCAGGCTTAACGGCTGCATAAGTCTGGGTTGAAAGCCGGTACCATCCCATGCTGGCTGAATTTCTGCGCGCGGTAAACCGAGGATAGCCACTTCCGGTGCGTTAATAATCGGTGTGAAATTGGTACCACCGATTCCCCCCAGTGATGAAATACTGAAAGTGGCACCCTGTAAGTCAGTCGGGCTGATTCTGCTATCGCGAGCGGCCGCGGCCAAGGCCGTTATTTCCGATGCTATTTCGCGATAGCCTTTCCTGTCTGCATCTGCAATAACAGGAACGAGCAAGCCCTCCGGCGTGTTTACAGCAATACCTATATTCCAATAGCCCTTGATCACAAGTTCTTTGCCGTCCAGCGACGAGTTGAACTCCGGATAGGTTTTAAGCGCAGCAACAACCGCTTTGACTGCAAAGGTCAGCAGGGTGATTCTGGCATCATCGGCTAGTGCTTCAGAATTCAGCTTCGCCCGAAACTCTTCAAGCTCGGTAATGTCTGTCTTATCGAAGTGCGTCACGTGTGGTATCAGCATCGCATTGCGGGCAAGTGCCGGGCCTGAGATTCTGGCAATCCGCTTGAGTGCGACGCGTTCGATCGGGCCAAATCTAGCGTAGTCGATCGATGGCCAGTCTGGTAAGCCAGGCGCCGTCATACCAGAGCCTGAATCTTCCAGTTTTGCCTTTACGAATGCTTCTACGTCTTCGCGTGTAATGCGTTTTTTATTTCCGGTTCCGCGAACCAGGCGCATATCGACACCCAGGTTTCTGGCGTGTCGGCGGATCGACGGAGATGCATAGATGTGACTGGTCGCGTCAACGTCTAAGGGGTTGCCTGTTAGACTGGCTGCTTCTGTCGCAGGTTGCTGTTTTGCAGTGTCATCTGTTTGTTGATCATTCACTGAAGTAATTTGGGGCACAGTGGTTTTTCCTGGCAGGCTTTGCATTGCTGCCTCGGTAGTCAGCGTCAGCAGCAAACTGCCTTCACTGACCAGGTCACCCTCCTTTACCTTATACGCGACAACAGTGCCGGTGTATTCTGACGGAACCTCGAGAGTCGATTTATCGCTCTCAAGTACAATTAATGTATCTCCTTCTTCGACCCTGGAACCGACGGAAAATGGTATTTCTATAACCGGCACATCGGAAAAGTCACCAATATTAGGCGTGAATACTTCTATGGTATTTGTCATATGCTGGAGCTCCCGTCGGTTATTGCGTCCACGGTGCGCTGGCGTCCGGGTTGATCCCGAGATCTTTAATCGCCTTGTGCAGCAGGGTAAGAGGCAGCGTTTCCTCCCGGTATAGTGAATCGATGGCTGCCAACGCAATATGCTGTCGATCAACCTCGAAAAAACGTCGCAGTGCCTGTCGATTGGCGGATCGGCCGAAGCCGTCGGTGCCTAGAATTGTCATACGCGCATTGACAAACGGACTGATCTGCTGTGGTAGCGCCCGTACGTAGTCGGTTGCTACTACTACCGGTTCCGGCCCCTGCAGCAATCCTTCAATATGACTTTTTGCGGGAATTTTTTCCACCTTGAGTCTGTTGCTTCGTTCCACGGAGATTGCGTCCCGGGCCAGTTCGACAAAGCTGGTTACGCTGTAGATGTCGCTTGCGATGCCAAAGCTATTTTGCAGTATTTCGGCTGCTGCAAGTACTTCGTTTAACAGTGTGCCCGCGCCGAGAAGCCGTACTCGTGGAGAGCCGGGTTCGCCGATAGAGCGCAGTTTGTACATGCCGCGGATGATATCTTTTTCAACGCCAGCCGGCATTGAGGGCTGCGCGTAGTTTTCATTCATGACGGTGAGATAGAAAAACTCATCGCGCTTTTCATCCATCATTCGATTAATACCGTAATCCATAATTACAGCGAGTTCATAGGCGTAGCATGGGTCATAGGCTCTGCAATTGGGTACCGTACTGGCGATCAAATGGCTGGAGCCGTCCTGGTGTTGCAGCCCTTCGCCTGACAAGGTTGTGCGGCCAGCAGTTGCGCCAAGCAGAAAGCCTCGGGAACGCTGATCGGCGGCGGCCCAGATCTGGTCACCTACCCGCTGAAACCCGAACATCGAATAATAAATATAGAAAGGCAGCAGTTCGGTATTGTGTATAGAGTAGGCGGTAGCTGCTGTTGTCCAGGTGCTTATGGCGCTGGCTTCGGTAATGCCTTCTTCCAATAGCTGCCCATCTGTGCTCTCTTTGTAGTAGAGCATGGAATCAGCATCTTCCGGTTCATACAGCTGTCCGTCAGGGGCATAGATTCCAACCTGCCGGAATAAATTATCCATACCGAAGGTGCGCGCTTCATCGGCAACAATCGGCACGATTCTGGGGCCTAGATTTTTATCTTTCAGCAAACCACTCATCATACGCACGGCTGCCATTGTGGTAGACATGGCTTTGCCATCGGCTTCCAGGGCAAAGTTACCGTAAGATTCAAGCGCTGGAAGCGAGGGTGTGGCCGATGTGGCATTTCGATAACGCTTCGGGATAGACCCGCCTAACTTGGCGCGCTTATCTTTCAGATAGCTGATTTCCAGGCTGTTATCAGAGGGCTTGTAGAACTCCAGATTTTCGACCTGTAAATCAGTTAAAGGCAGGTCAAAGCGGTCTCGAAATTCCAGCAGGGCGGTGACATCAAGTTTTTTGGCCTGATGCGCAGTCATGCGGCTTTCGCCAGCGCCGCCCATACCAAATCCTTTTTTGGTTTTTGTGAGTATTACGGTAGGCTGGCCTTTGTGAGCCTTGGCAGCTGCAAACGCCGCATAGAGTTTTTTTACATCGTGGCCACCCCGGCGCAGTGCATGTATTTCCTGATCTGACATATGCTGAACCAGCGTAGCACTTTCGGGATCGGCATCGAAAAACTTTGCACGATTGTAGTCACCGTCCTTGGAACCGAGGTTCTGGTACTCCCCGTCGACCGTTTCGGCAAAGCGCCGAAGCAGTACATTGTTTTTGTCGCGAGCGAACAGAGGGTCCCATTCCGAACCCCATAGCACCTTAATCACATTCCAGCCGGCACCGACAAATAATGCTTCCAGTTCCTGAATAATCTGACCATTGCCTCGTACCGGTCCGTCCAGCCGCTGTAAATTGCAATTGACAATGAAAGTCAGATTGTCGAGCTTCTCGCGAGCCGCCAGCGTCAGCCCGCCAACAGATTCCGGCTCGTCCATTTCCCCATCACCGAAAACGCCCCAGACGTGCCGCTCCCGGGTGTCAGCCAGGTCGCGAGCGTGCAGATAGCGCATGAAACGCGCCTGACTTACAGCAGACATGGGTCCCAGCCCCATTGACGCTCCGGGAATCTGCCAGTAATCCTTCATCAGCCAGGGGTGAGGGTAAGAGCTTAAACCGTTGCCGGGAACCTCCAGCCGGTAGTTTGAAATATCCGCCTCGCTCAAGCGGCCTTCAAGAAACGAACGGGCGTATACCCCCGGTGCGCAGTGGGCCTGGTAGTAAACAATATCTCCGCTGAAGGTGTCGGTTCTGGCGCGGAAAAAATGATTGAACCCGACTTCAAAGATTTCCGCCGCTGAAGCGTATGTCGCGATATGACCGCCCAGTTCGCCATAGGCACGGTTGGCGCGCATAACCATAGCCAGAGCATTCCAGCGCACCAGTGTGTTGAGACGTTGCTCCACATCGAGGTCGCCCGGGTACTGAGGTTGTTGCCGGACGGGTATCGTATTGCGGTAGGCTGAATAGGGCAGACCATTGGTGGTAATGCCCAGAATGCGCGCTCGATCCAGCACCTGCGAAAGCACATAGTGAGCGCGTCCCGGCCCCTGAACCGAACTCAGGGCTTCCAGAGCCTCCACCCATTCTCTGGTTTCAAGCGGATCGGCATCCTGGGGAGTGTCAGATGACTGTAATCGGGCCGCCATGCCAGGTCTCCAATGTTGTAGGTGTTGTTGTTATGTTATCGTTGGTTAAGAAGCTGAAATTCACAAAATTCTGTGTTGAAACCTAGTAATTTGAAGGATTATTAGTGTGTAATTCAATTTTGTGGTGAAAAACACCAGCGAGGAAATTACAAGTGCGATTTGAGCTCGATGCAACCGACAAGAAAATTCTAGTTGAATTACAGGGCAATGCCCGTGTCTCTCATCAGGAGCTCAGCGAGCGGGTAGGGCTAACGCCCACGCCGTGTGCTCGTCGTATTCGAATTCTTGAAAAGGCGGGAGTCATTACAGGCTACTCAGCGAATATTGATGAAACTGCGGTGGGTTTTGGTTTCAGCGTGTTTGTTTCGGTGCAGCTCGATCACCAGATTGATGACCGCCTGATAAATTTCGAGAGGGAAATCAAATTGATGCGTGAAGTGGTCGATTGCTGGTTAATGACCGGCAAGCGTGACTATCTGCTGCGCATTGCGGTTGTTGATCTGCATGAGTTTGAACGATTTTTAACCGGGCGCCTGACCAAAGTGGCGGGGGTAGCGTCAATTGAATCATCGATACCAATCCGGCGGGTTAAGCAGCAGATGGCGCGATTGTTTTAATTATTGAAGTTGCACCGGCAATGGCTGCACTGTAGCCTGCGCCCTTTCTACAGCAAATCAGCAATGTTTGAACAATACACCGGATATCTTTGGACAGCACTATTCGCGGCGCTGGTATTTTACAGTCTCTGGCAGGTAGTCAGCGCACCTTTTCTGGTCCGTCGATTTTATAAAAAACTGGGTTTTTCGGATCACGGAAAATCAGCATTTGAAAGTGCCGAGTATCAGCCCTCCATTTTGCTAAAGACTCTTAACGCCTCGCATGTCTATAGAGGCGTGTACAAAGGAAATCGCGTTGAGCAATTTGCCGGATTTCCCGAAACACGCTACAAATTCACCATGAGCCGCGTGCAGAGAAAACGCAATCAGGTGCTGTGGACCATAAGCATATTGCATAGCGAATCACCACTGGTACCGTTTTGCGCGCGTCCGACTACGGTCACCGATGCACTGGAGTATGTTCTGGCTCAAGATAATGTCACCTTCCCCGATGACGAACCTTTCACCAATCGGGTGCATGTGACAGCTGAAGATCATGCACTCGCGCGTAAGGTAATGACAGCGCCGGTACGCCAGTATCTAAATAATATTGATCCCGTATCTTTGGAGGTTGTCGGTTCGTTGTTGATTCTAAAAGTTCCACGGCAGCCTCATGATACCGGCAATAAACTCAATGCAGATTTGAACACACTGGTTGATCTCTTCGAATCAGTGAAAATTACGTCGATTTAACATCAGGTCTATCGGCTCGGGGGGGTGTTCTTCGGGCTGTGAAATTCAACCGGCTTTAAGTTGAGTGGATCCCTATAGTAGTTCTCCCGCGCCCGAATACTAATGTTGAAGGCGCTTTTCGTTTACCTCTGGAGTATATATTGCTGGTTATTCTAGTGATAAGTTTTTGGACGGTAAGTTATCTTAAAATGGTAATGCATTCCAATCTCAAATGGCATATCGTAGCCTTTCTGAAGAACTAAATTTGGCCTGTTGATAGTTTTAAAGTCGTTCTCCAGATGGCCGTTGGTTAGGGTGTCCAACACATGTACTAATCGTGCTTTGACTTTGCAACCATGTAGACGAATTTGTACGGTCTGGTGATGGATCACCGTGAATTATGTAGTGTATGCAAGTACAACTAAATGAGAGGGAGTCTCACAATGAATTTTAAATCAAAAACACTTCTGGTCGCAGCAAGTGTATTCGCACTGAGTTCGGCAAAGGCTAACGATTCTGCGCTGAAAACGTTTGCAGAAGAGAAGCTTCAAGCGATTCTGTCTGATTCAATTGTTGTTGATAGCATAAAAGCCCAAAACGAAGCCCACTCCAATCTGGATCAATCTCAGATTGATTCATTGGATCTGCAGTGGCGAGCGGAAGTAGACGGCCAATCGGGCGATTTGATCGAAAAAACACTTGCCAGTCCGTTGTCAGATTATTTATTGGCGGCACTTGAAGAAGGCGAAGGTCTGTATACTGAAATTTTTGTTATGGATAACCGTGGACTTAATGTCGGTCAAAGCGGGTTAACTTCTGATTACTGGCAAGGAGATGAAAGTAAGTGGCAAGAGACCTTCCTGGTTGGTGGTAACGCTATTCATACATCAGATATTGAGTTTGATGAGTCATCGCAAACATACCAACTTCAAGTGAGTATCTCGGTTGTTGATCCGGATTCCAATGCTGTTATAGGTGCGGCTACGTTTGGTGTTAACGCCGAAGCTCTGCAGATGATCAGTCTTGATGACTTAAACTAGATCTGACAGTTATTTTAGTCACCACCAGTAAGTTGTCAGATGAGAATTTTTACCTCAGTCATAGAAATTGACAGAGATATATTAGCTAGTCAAATTTGAGAGGGAAGGCATGAGAGCAAGCGCGCCAGAAAATGCATCGGGCAATTCGCAGGTCGACGGGTTTGAAAAGGGCTTCTGGACGGTTTGTCGGAAGCTTATTTTTACTATGGTAGTTATGTCGGCGCTGTCATTTATTGTGTTTGTAGCCGTATCCAGCAATTTTTTGCAGGCTCGGCTAGCCGGCATGGCCGTTGAAAATTACACGACTATAACGAAGCTGCTGGCGGATACATCGGCGGCTGCTTTTCGCTGGAATAAGGCGAAACAGGTGCAAGCCGTCTTTGAAAATGCCACTGCGGGCGGGCATTCACACCTGATTGCAATGAGTGCTCAGGGGCTCCCGGATAAGCCAAAATCTATTAGTGCTGTTTTCAGTTCGGAAGAAATTAAAGACGTGGAGCTTGCCAAAGCCATTGAGCAGGCTGGTCAGAGTGAAGCTGAATCTGTTTCTGTTGTGGAGCTCGACAATTATATTCTAATTTCCCTGCCAGTGAGGATGAAAGAAGGCGAGCCAAGAATAGGCAATCTGGTGACTGCCTGGGAGACATCGAGCATGAATCAGTCTGTTGCAGAAGGTCGCCAGTATTTTTACATGCTTGGAAGCATCGCAGTAGCCGCGTTGGCACTTCTAATGTGGATAGTGATTAAAAGAGGGATAGGGGCCCGCATTAAAGATGGTGTTGCCGCCGCCCTGGACATTGCGAGAGGAAATCTGGATGGGGAGCTTGAGGTGCTCGCTCAAGATGAACTTGGCGAACTGGCATTTGCACTGAATTCAGTACGTTCGAGCCTTAAGGCGGGGGACGATTCTGAGCGTCGCGCTGCAGAGTTCGGCAGAATTAAACAGGCTTTGGATTGCGCTACCGTAAGTACCTTACTGGCGGACTCGGAGCATAACATTGTGTACGTTAATAATGCGTGCTCTCAGCTTATAAGTGAGAATCTAGCAATTCTGTCGGATACCGGCAGAGGTTATACGAGCGCTAGTAGTCTGATTGGAAAGAGTCTGGACGTTTTCGCAGCAGAGTGTGGGGTTAGTGGAAGTGAAGTTGATACGATAGTTACAGGGAACGTTAAGCATGAATTTACGCATGCGGGGTTAACGCTGAGTGTTATTTTGACACCGGTAAATGATGCAAGCGGAAATCGGCTGGGTACAGTAATAGAGTGGCTTGATCGAACTCAACAGGTAAGCGCAGAGCTTGAAGTTCAGTCTATGGTTGATGCGACAGCCTCTGGTGATTTCTCGCATCGTATTAACACCAGAGGTATGGAAGGTTTCTATGCTGAGGTGGCCGATATGCTCAACAGACTCGCTGAGATATCCGAGACCGGATTGAGCGAAACTCTCAGCGTATTGAAAGCGCTTGCTTCTGGAAATTTGAGTACTCGAATAGAAGGTGATCACAAAGGGGTATTCGCTGAGCTGCGTGAGAATTGCAATCTGACCTCAGATCAATTAACGATTATTGTTAACAAGATTCGTCAGGCGGGCCTCACCATCAATCACGATGCTAACGCAATCGCAAGCGGGAATGCTGACTTGTCTTCGCGTACTGAGCAACAGGCAACTCATTTACAGGAAACTGCTACCGCGATGTCACAGATGGCTCAGACGGTTCAAAGTAACTCTGACTACGCTCATGAAGCTAAAAAACAGGCGGAGGACGCTAAAGTCGAGGCAACGCGAGGTGGTGAGGTTGCTGCAAAGGCGGTGGTAGCCGTCCACGAAATAAGTTCCGCTAGTAAGGAAATCTCGGACATTATTGGCGTAATTGACGAAATTGCTTTTCAAACTAACTTGCTTGCATTAAACGCGTCAGTTGAAGCAGCGCGCGCTGGCGATAAGGGGCGCGGTTTTGCAGTAGTTGCAAGTGAAGTGCGGGATCTCGCTGGTCGTAGTGCCACAGCAGCCAAGGAAATTAAAGATTTGATAAACGACAGTGTATCCAAGGTTTTAGAGGGCGAGAAGCTCGTTGGTGAGTCAGGTCAGGCACTTGAGGCGATTGTAGTTTCAGTTAATAAGGTAACTAATATTGTGTCTGAAATCGCCTCTGCGGGTGAGGAGCAAAGTGAGGGCGTAAAGCAGATCAATGTCGCTATATCGCAGATAGATGAATCAACACAACGTAACGCCGCATTAGTGGAAGAGGCGGCTGCGGCTAGTCAGAAAGTTGACCAGCAAGCAAAACATCTGGGTGAATTGATGGACTATTTTACAACCAGTGATCAGGGGGTTCGTAAAAATAGCGGTGTGAGGATCGGGCGTGAAGCTGATTTGTTGCAGGGCTCTGTCACACGGGCTGCTTAACCCGCATTATTCATGGGTGGAGGATATCGCGTAGACCTTGTATATTCACGGCAAGGGTTTTCACAGTGGAGTGTCTTCTCCCGCCGGATAGTCGCTGATATGTGCAAGAGAAAAATTCTCTGTGAAATCAAAGGTCAAGTGAGATTCCGTCAATCCCGTGAATTTCACGGCTTAGTAATCAGCTAAACGGGGTTGGGTCTGTGGCAGTAGATTGCATTGCCTGCAAGTACGATGAATTGCTACCATCGCAGGCCAACCCAAGCTGGAATATTTCGTTGCGTGATTTCAATCGTGCTGCAATGGTGCTGCATCAGTGCTGGAATGAAGGCTCTGTAGTTGATTATCAACACTCGGATCTATGGCCCGACACACCGGAGCAAGGCTATGCCATACAGTCTCTGGTCGCCGCTCTGCGCAAAGAATCGGTGAAGGGCTGGAAAATAGCCGCGACTGCTGTGGCCGGTCGTCATCATATAAACGTTGATCGTCCTCTCGCCGGACGTCTATATGAATCCATTTGCCACCCGGACGGTGCGCAGTTGCCGTTCGGGCGAAACCGAATGGCGGTTGCGGAAGCGGAGTTTGTATTTACCCTCGGAAAAGACCTGCCCTCCAGAGAGGCGCCGTACACCGACGATGAAGTGGCTGATAGTATAAGCTCATTGCACGCAGGACTGGAATTTCCAGACTCCCGTTTTAGCGATTTTAGGCGCCCGGGTACGGCCGGCCTAATCGCAGATAACGCCTGTGCAGCGAACTTTGTGCTGGGTGAGTCCACGGAGCAGCCGTTCGATCCGCAACAGCTGGCAGAGCATGAAACCGCACTGTATATAAATGGAGAACCAGTCACTACAGGTCGCGGTGGAGATGCTCTTGATGGGCCGCTCAACGCGTTGGTCTGGATAGCAAATACACTGAGCGGCCTTGGAACGGGGCTTGTAAAAGGGCAGTTTGTAACCACTGGTGTAACTGGACTGCCTTCGCCCGTTAAAGCCGGTGATACGATCCGTGCGGATCTCGGCAAGTATGGTTCAGCTAGCGCAATGCTTCTTTAAATGGCGAGGTGAGTCCGGCCGGTGCCATTATTGTCAGAGAAACACTTGTCTTTTTTCGCCTGACAAAAAAACAAAATAATCCACGTAGATGTCCCGGAATTCTAACAACGGATTGCCGTTTCTGTTTTTTTTATAACGATTTTCACTTGCTATTTCATTTGTCGTCCGCAGCAGCCACCTTCAACTTTGTGATTAAATAATCCCAACCGGGCCTGTAACCATGAAAGTTGAAATGTATACCAAGGCGGCGTGTCCTTATTGCGGCCACGCAAAATCATTGTTGCGCCAGTACGGTGTTGAAGTGATCGAGCACGATGTCACGCACGACGCAGGTAAAGTATCGGAAATGGTTGATCGTTCCCTCGGGCGCTGGACCGTACCGCAAATATTCTTCAACGGTGTGCCGATGGGTGGCTGCGATGATCTACACACTCTGCACTACGCTGGTCAGCTTGAAGATCTGCTGAATGATGGTTATGCCTCTTGCGCTTAGTATTATTAATGCAGATGTGTATTAAATTTTATCATTCTGTGATTTTTTAAAAATATATTTCTGTTCAACTATTTTGGCAGTTATCAAATCATAGAGCCATTTTTCAACAGGATTTTTGAACTTTGTGATCGCAGTAGATCTAAACTGATTAAGGAGATTCCTAGATGAAACAGCAATTCCAGAAAACATCCTTGTTGTCGCTGTCAGCGTGTAGCTTGCCAGTGATGTTGGCGGTAATCGGGTATGGGCCGGGAAGAGCTGAAGCCGCTCCACACTCGGGAACTGCATCCAGTTGTTACCAGTCAACGGGCGTTGCCGATCAGCTATCCGATACGCGAAACAGAGTGCAAGGTGATCAATTCACTAATGTGCAGGCAAGAGGCTCAGCCGTTGGAGATAGATCGAGTCAGCGACTGGCGTCGTGGATTTGTATGTCCTCCGACAACACTCATTTCTGGGTTTCAGATGGTCAGGATGCCTCGATCTCAACCTACCGTTTTATCGACTCTGCACAAACTGTTGAACTTGTGTCAAAGAATGATGCTATAGGACCCCGCGATGGCGTTGTCGGTCATTCTCCGCTCGATTCGGCTAACTGGGTGGATCTTGAACTCAGTGAAGACGGGGAATATCTGTATCAGGCATTCGGTGCCACCGGTGCCATGGGTGTATACGAAGTCGATGGTGGCGATCTGACACTCATAGAAATTATGGTCGGGTAACGCAGACCGAATAACTAAGGCGAGCGGCAACAGAGAAAACACCCGCCTGACTTGCCTTTTTGCCCCTGTTCAAGCGCTGGCACTTTTTACGTAGAATAACTATGCGACTTATGGCGGCGCTTGAACAGAGATATAATTCTGGTGCCATTCAGGGTTATTCTCCATTACCGATCGCCCAGGACCGGTAATGGACTTGTTCACAGTCGAAGAAATCGGAGCTTTATAATGGTTCAATTAATCGGTAGGCGAACGCTGGTTTCTATGGTGGGGTTTCTGTTATTACTTGTCGCTATAGATTCACAACGATTGCATGCAGACACTAGAAAATCCGCATTGCCGGATTATATAATTGAGCAGTTTGGCTCACCGCCGGCTGTTCCGGAGGGACCGCTAAGCGAAGCGCTGCAGCATGCGGTGCAGGTCGTGTTTGTAGACAGCATGGAGTCTTCAGCGTGGAGGCAGGAACAAGCGTCAGAGCTGGCTGTAATTGCGGAATCGGCGGATCCGAGAATTGCCTGGCTGATCGCTGATCTCATGCGCTTTGTCACCGATCGGGCGCTCGTTGGTACACTGGCAGCGACCGTTACCGATTTGCTGGGTATCAGCTTCGAAGAGGGTAACCATTGGGGCCGCACGACTGATCATCTGATCGCCTGGAATATTCCAGCTCCGCCCGATTATCTGAGTGTAAAGCGCAAAATATTTACGTCAGTGGTTCCCGGTTGGGACAAAATATTTGTCGAAGGCGATATTGACTGGAGACCCGGCTCATGGGGCGGCGTGCTGATTGACGACAGAGCCTTTGATACCACCGATGAACCATGCAATTGCATACCCGGTGCGGACAACCCCGAGGTAACCAGTGCAGATGACGCCGACTGGCTCGATGATGAAGATATTGTATTCGGCATTGAAGTAAACGGTGAATACCGTGCTTATCCCCGGCAGATAATGGAGGTACGTGAAATGGTTAACGATACCCTCGGAGGCAGAGATCTCGGTATACCGTACTGTACACTATGCGGTTCAGCGCAAGCCTATTTCACTGATGAATTACCTGGCGATACCGCACGGCCCGTGTTGCGGACCTCCGGTCTGCTGATTCGATCAAATAAAGTTATGTACGACATCAACAGTTACTCCGTGTTCGATACGTTCCGTGGAAACGCAGTAACCGGTCCGCTGGCGGCAAAAAAAATCAAGCTGAAACAGGCGGGCGTGGTGACAACGGACTGGGGCACATGGAGAAAGGCTCACCCGCAGACTACGGTACTGAAGGAATCTCTGGCACTTGGTCGTGACTTTGATTTTCGCAATAATCGCGACGCCAACGGCCCTATTTTCCCCGTTGGAAATGTAGATCCCCGGCTACCGGTTCATGAGGATATCATCGGTGTAGTGACCGATTCAGGTAAGGCAGTGGCCTTCCAGCGCAGTATCGTAATACTGGCCTTAACTAAAGGTGATAGCGTCGAGTATGAAAATATTACGCTTAAACTGGACGGCGGTGGCATCAGGGCGGTTAGTGCAGATGGTAAAGACGCAGGCGGCCATCAGGCCTTCTGGTTTGCCTGGTCGCAGTTTTATCCGGATACCGTGCTGTGGTCGCTGTAGAGCACTGTCGCTAATAAGGGGTGAGTTCGCCAGTGATACGATCAATTAAACAGGCGAGATTCGGTCCGATAGCGCAGGCAGTATAAGTGGGTACGCCGCCGAACTCGGTGCGGCCACTGTCTTTGATCAGCTGGCTCTTTAAACCCTGTTCACGTGCTGCTTCGTGCAGTTCAAGCAATTGTGCTTCCGAGTTTACACGCAGGCAGATTTTCGGCATGCCTTTGTTAATCCACCTGATCGTGTCAGCATCGAGTTCGGTAATCTGTGGCTGATCACTATTTCGCAGAGAAGAAACCAGGAACTCCATCGATGCATGTGAGCCCTGTGCTATCTCCTTGCCCCGGCGCATTTTAAGGTCTTTCCTTACCAGAATAACCTGCTTTCTGCGCTCCCCGTTGGTGATATTCTCAGGTTCAGTCATGGATTGTCTCATTCAGATTTTGCATGGATCGTACAGGCTAAATGCCTGCAAAGTAAGCGAACCGGCTTACTGTAATTTGTTTTTATCTTGAGTCCTGGATTGAACTCAGTACCACTCAGATTCCTTGTATAATCGATTAACATTTTATCGAAAGTCAGGGTTGGCAATGAAGGTCGTAGATAATTTCAATCGAATCGGGGAAGAAAATGCTTTTGCGGTACTGGCAAGAGCAAATGAACTCGCAGATAGCGGCCGCAGTGTAATCAACCTTGGTATTGGTCAGCCTGATTTCCCCACACCCGAAAACATTGTGCAGGCAGCTGTTAAAGCGCTGCAAGACGGCCACCACGGGTATACGGCTGCCACCGGAATCCCAGCGCTGCGTGAAGCAGTCGCCAATGATCTGCAGCGTCGCTTCAGTGTGCAGGTGAATGCCGATAATATTATTGTTGTACCCGGTGGCAAAGTCACAATGTTTGCTGCCATTTTGATGTTTGGCGAGCCCGGCGCCGAGATACTCTATCCGGATCCAGGTTTCCCGATTTATCGATCCATGATCGAATATACCGGTGCCAAGCCCGTGGCAATTCCCATCCGCGAAGAAAATCAGTTTGCGTTCTCGGCTGAGGAGACGCTAGCGCTTATTACACCAGCGACCAGACTCATAATTATAAACTCACCCGCGAATCCCTGCGGTGGTGTTACACCAAAAGAAGAAATAGATAAGCTGGTAGCCGGTCTGGAGCAATTTCCAGAAGTGGCCATTCTATCCGATGAGATATACGATCAAATGGTCTATGACGATCAGCAGCATGTCAGTCTATTGCACTACCCGCAAATCCGTGACCGATTAATTCTTCTGAATGGCTGGTCCAAAACTTATGCAATGACCGGCTGGAGACTAGGGTATTCAATCTGGCCGGACTCCCTCTATGAGAACGTTCGAAAGCTCGCGGTTAATGCCTGGAGTTGTGTCAATGCGCCCGCGCAGTTTGCCGCACTGGAAGCGCTAACCGGCCCCCAGCATGCAGTAGCAAGTATGGTTAAAGAATTCGATAACCGTCGCAAGGTAGTTGTTAAAGAATTGAATCAGCTCCTTGGAGTATCCTGTGTAGTGCCGAAAGGCGCTTTTTATGCTTTCCCGAATATAAGTCAAACCGGTTGGCAGGCAAAGCCGCTGGCATCGGCACTATTGGAGGATGCAGGCGTCGCATTAATAGGCGGGCCGGATTTTGGCATACATGGAGAAGGTTATATCCGGGTGTCTTATGCGAACTCTACCGAGAACATACTCGAAGCTATTGGTCGGATGAAACAGTTTTTAGAGACTAAGCCGGCAGTTTGATGGCGGGAATTGTAGTTGAAAACATAGCGAGGTGAACGAAAAACTGACAAACCGCTGTTTCCTTCATATGCCCTAAATAAAAAAGCCGTCTTGTTCAGAAATTACCCGGACACAGACATCATGAAACAACGGCTATTTACCCTGGCGTTGCATTAAATTTCGAGTTCAGAAGCTTATAGAGCTGTATAAAAGGCGCTGCAC
>MDLA01000129.1 GCA_001730015.1 Chromatiales bacterium (ex Bugula neritina AB1)
TTAGTCATTCTAAATAACTACATGTGGTCGGTGGAAGATCGCGTGTCCTGAGGGATCCGCAGTAGCGCTGGTTTATGGATGGGCACTGACTCGTCTCTGCCAAAAGCCCACAACCAGGAATCCGCATGCTACAGACATACGTGGACGCGCTCATCAAACTCCGCTGGTTTGCCATAGCAGCAACGTTGGTGATTGTTGCCTCGCTAGCTTCAGGTGGCCGCTTTCTAGCTTTTACCAACGACTACCAGGTCTTCTTTGGCAAGACCAATCCGCAGCTCGCCGCATTCGAGGAACTTCAGGAAACCTATACCAAAAACGATAACGTGCTGATCATGGTCGAGCCGGCAGACGGCGTTGTGTTCAACCGGACAACACTGCAGGCTGTACTGGATCTCACAGAACTGGCGTGGCTTACACCGTACTCTTCCCGGGTGGATTCAATCACAAACTTCCAGTATTCCTACGCCGAAGAAGATGATCTGATCGTTGAAGATCTGATTGAAAATGTGCAGGAACTCGATTCAGGCACTTTACAGGAAATCAGAGAGATCGCTCTCGCACAACCGTTACTGGTCGACCGGTTAATTTCTCCCACAGCGCATGTGACCGGAGTGAATATTACGTTCCAGTTGCCGAATATAGACCCGGCAAAGGAACCCGTTGAAATAGATAATCACCTCAAAACAATTTTCACCGAAATCGAAGGAAAATATCCCGATGTAAAACTATACAAGACCGGCGTGGTTGTAATGAACAAGGCATTTCCCGATGCCGTACTCAAAGACATGACCACTCTAATACCGGCTGCGTTTGCTGTAATCCTATTCGGGTTCCTGCTGTTCACACGAAATATCTGGGGGACTTTAGGATCACTTACGGTAATGGTGATGTCGATCATGGCTGCGATGGGCACCGCTGGCTGGATGGGTATAACTTTGACACCTCCATCAGCATCAGCTCCCACCCTTATTTTGACATTGGCCGTAGCCGACTGCGTCCATTTTCTAGTGACATTCTTCCAGGAAATGCAACGTGGCAGTAATAAAATCACGGCGATCAAAGAGAGTGTACGTCTGAACTTTAATCCGATCTTTCTCACCTCACTGACCACCGCTATTGGTTTTCTGAGTATGAATTTCAGCGATTCCCCACCGTTCCACGACCTGGGAACTATAACCGCCATCGGGGTTATTTATGCCTTTTTCCTCTCAGTGTTTTTTCTCCCGGCATTAATGGCCGTACTTCCGGTCCGCGTAAACGAAAAGCCAGCCGGGAGATCAACCTCTATGGATGCGCTGGCAGATTTTGTTATTCGCCAACGTAAGACCCTTCTGTTGTTTATCGGTGCAATGATGATTGCGCTAATCGCAATGATTCCCAAAAATGAGCTCAACGATGTTTTCGTAAACTACTTTGATACATCTATTCCCTTTCGCACCGACACCGATCACATCAGTAAACATCTGACCGGAATGTATTTTGTTGACTACTCTCTCGATTCCAAAGACGCCAGTGGTATCAACAAACCTGACTACATTGCGCAAATGGAGTTGTTCGAGCACTGGCTCGAAGCACAAGCTGAAGTCAAGCACGTCAACGCGCTATCAGAGACCTATCGAAGGCTCAACAAAAACATGCACGCCGATGACGATGGCTACTATCGAATTCCCGATCAAAGAGATTTGGCAGCGCAATACCTGCTTATGTACGAAATGTCGCTGCCCTATGGTCTGGATCTAAACAATCAGATTAATGTTGATAAATCAGCTTCACGCATTTCAGTCACTCTGGAAACTCTATCCACGAAGCAGGTAGTAGCTTTTGAAAAACGCGTCGCACAGTGGATGCAGGAAAATACACCCGCACTGCAAACCGTAGGCTCAAGTCCCACGATTATGTTTTCACATATCGCTAAACGGAACATCGTTAGCATGCTCGCCGGCACCACCATCGCATTGGTGCTGATTTCACTGATTCTCATCGTATCATTGCGCTCGATCAAATTCGGGATCCTCAGTCTGATACCTAACCTGGTTCCAGCGGGGATGGCATTTGGTGTCTGGGCACTTTTTGTCGGGGAAGTCGGATTGGCCGTATCCGTTGTTGCCGCGATGACACTCGGGATTGTCGTCGACGACACCATCCATTTTTTAAGTAAGTACCTAAGAGCCAGACGAGAGCGCGGTATGAATGCAGAGAATGCAATTCGCTATGCGTTTAACACTGTTGGAGTCGCGCTGTTCATTACCACCGTAATCCTAACGGCTGGATTCATGATAATCGCTCAATCCAACTTTTCGCTTAACTCCGATATGGGACTGCTTACCGCAATTACTATCTGTATCGCTTTACTGGTCGACTTCCTGTTTCTTCCGACTCTGCTGCTGGCAATAGACGGAGAGGATTCCCCCTCTGATACTTCCATACCCGCACCATCAGGTGCTTGAACCCGAGCCTTATTTTTTATTATAAGTTCGCGAAAAAGGGTTAAAATGACCTGGCAGGGAAAGACCGGTTCATTGGATCATTGATCACTGGAGATCAAAAATGAAATTGCAAATACAGTTACTCGCAGCTGGCCTGATCGCTGCAGCCGGGCTTCTGCCTTTTATATCGTACGCCGAAACACCCGAAGAAAAAGGCCTTGCAATCGCTGTTGAAAGTGACAAACGCGACAATGGTTTTATTGACAGTACCGCCAATATGCGCATGGTCCTGCGCAACCGGGCAGGCAAAGAGAGCATTCGAAACGTGCGGGTGAAAACTCTGGAGGTTCAGGGTGACGGTGATAAGAGTCTTTCTATTTTCGACGAACCGGCTGACGTAAAAGGTACCGCCAGTCTCACCTGGTCTCATGCAGATAAACCTGACGATCAATGGCTGTATCTTCCTGCATTGAAACGAGTCAAGAGAATCTCATCGAAGAATAAATCCGGCCCTTTTATGGGCAGCGAGTTTGCATTCGAAGACATTGGCTCACAGGAAGTAGATAAATACACCTATAAGTATCTGCGTGATGAAACTCTGGGTGCTATCGAAACCTTCGTTGTTGAACGCTATCCAACAGATAAATACAGCGGCTATACACGGCAAATCGCCTGGATAGACAAAGAGCGATATATTGCAATAAAAGTTGAATTCTATGACCGTAAAAATACATTGCTGAAAACGTTGAATTCATCAGATTTCAACCAGTACCTCAACAAGTACTGGCGGCCTGGAACAATGGAAATGACTAACCATCAGTCTGGTAAATCGACCACCCTGACCTTCGAAAACTATCAATTCCAAAGTGGCCTGACCTCCTCCAATTTCGCGAAAAATGCCTTGAAAAAAATACGCTAAAAGCGCCTTGTATCGTGGGCAGGTGCTAACTATTTTCAGTCGCAATAATAGCCGGAACACTTTGAACAAAGTTTATTCTCGAACTCCAGGAACCTACACACTATCTGTTGCGATAGTAGCAGCGCTGTTTTCACAGATCACTCCCGCAGCGGACTGGCGCGGCAATATATCATCTGAAATAACCGTATTCCCGAGTACCGGTAACGGCACCGCCACCTGGAAAACTGATACCGCCATTGCCGCCGATATTGAGTTCTATCACGATCTCGCAGATACCGTTAGTTTTGCCATAAATCCGTTTTTGCGAATTGATCAGCGCGATAGCGAGCGAACCCACGGTGACCTGCGCGAATTCAAATTGACAACCTACGGAGACAACTGGGAATTCACCGGTGGTATAGACACAGTTTTCTGGGGAGTTACCGAGTCGCGGCATCTGGTCGATGTTATCAACCAGACAGATGGCGTTGAGGGTGTTGACGGTGAAGACAAACTCGGCCAGCCGATGATGAACTTCAGATGGTTTAGTGAAGAGGCAGGAGACTTCGAAATCTACCTGATGCCATTGTTTCGTGAGCAAACCTTTGCCGGACGCGATGGCCGCCCGAGTTCAGGGCTTACGGTGGATACAGACACTGTGGAATACGAATCCGGCAACAGACGTAAACACCTGGATACCGCGCTCCGCTGGACACGCAGTTTCGACTACTGGGATATAGGTTTACACGCTTTCCGGGGAACCGCACGGGATCCGCTGCTCAAGCTTCAACAACGTGCCGCCGGCCCGGTTCTGATTCCGCGTTATCAGCAGATAAAACAGGCAGGTATTGACGCACAGGGTTTGTATGGGGATCTGAGTGTGAAAATTGAAGCGGTTTACCGCAATGGCGATGAAATCGAAAGCCACGGTGAAGCAGTAACCGGAATTGAATATACGCTTGTAGGACCCTTTGGAGCACTACAGGATAACGACAGCATTCCGGCAGACTGGTGTGAAGCCGACTCCACAAACTTCATCGTATCGTTTATCTGCAATGACAGACTGGATATCGGCATCGTTGTGGAGTACCTGTGGGATGAGCGCGGCAAGCGGGCCAGCCACCCGTTTCAAAACGATCTGCTTGCCGGGGTGCGCCTGGCATTTAACGACGAAGCCACCAGCGATGCCTTACTCGGCGTAGTGCAGGATCTCGACGGCGGCGCAACTACACTGTCGCTGGAGGCCAGTACCCGGGTGTTCGAATCCTATCGTTTAAGCTTCGAGGTACGAAAGTTTGCCCATACCCGCAATGACTCCGCTCTTGCCCCGTTCCGTGATCAGAGTTTTCTACGGGTAGACTTGCGCTACTTTTTCTAGCCATAATTGAATCTCCGGAAATAAAGAACCAGAACAATGAGTCAAGACCCGATCCAGCAAACGGCTACACGCATTGCAGGCGAGCCACACAGCACACTTGAACACAGACTCAAAACCGATATGTTCAATGCAATATTACGCGTAAAACCTGCGGCGGGTGAAGGCGTCTCTTTCGAAGACGACGTGCTGACCGGGACATTTTTCGAAAAACTGCCTGCCCCGTTACAAGGGATAGCTGTCGTCAAACTCGAAAACGCGATCTCGTTCTATGATCGAGTCGGGTGGCGCGATGCCTACCTTGATAAACCTGTGGACACCGTACTCAGCGCTTTTCAAGTGGAGAAACTCAGCGCTAAACTCAACCCCGGTTCACTGCATGATTTGTCTTATGTATCACACAAGCATGTCGAAAAACTGCTGGGTAAAACTGAATCTGCACGGCTTTGGGAAAACCTGAAAACGTTTAAGCTCGACAGCTAGTTTGCAAATTAACTCTGCAACTCACCAAGATTGGCAAAATGCTCAAGTGCATCCGGATTTGCCAATGCTTCCTTATTCTTAACCGGCTCACCGTGAACTACATTCCGCACCGCGAGCTCAACAATCTTGCCACTTTTGGTTCTGGGAATATCCGCGACCGCAATAACCTTCGCTGGTACATGCCGTGGCGTGCAGTTGGTTCGTATACTCCGCTTGATCCTGGCAACCAGCTCATCATCAAGCTGTGCATTGTTGCGCAGGGTAACAAACAGTACCACCCGGGTGTCATTATCCCACTGCTGACCGATCACCAGTGATTCCTGCACCTCGGCGTGCCGTTCAACCTGACGATAGATCTCCGCGGTCCCTATCCGCACGCCCCCTGGATTGAGCACCGTATCGGAGCGACCATGGATCACCATACCGCCACTGGCGGTTAATTCAACAAAGTCGCCGTGGCACCAGACATTCGGGTAGCGCGCAAAATACGCACGGTGATATTTTTTTCCATCCGGGTCATTCCAGAAACCAACCGGCATACTCGGAAACGGTTGCGTACAAACCAGCTCGCCTTTTTCCCCAGTTACTGACTTGCCCTGATCATCAAATACCTCTGTGGCCATACCGAGAATTCGGCACTGCAACTCCCCTTTATACACCGGCAGGGTCGGGTTTCCACCAACAAAGCAAGCCAGAATGTCGGTCCCCCCCGACACCGATGATAAGCACACATCGTCTTTTATATGATCGTAGACAAACTGAAAACTCTCCGGTGATAACGTCGAGCCTGTAGATAAAATACTTCTTACTGAAGCCAACTGATGTGTTTGTGCCGGTCGCACATCCGATTTGGCCACTGCATCTATAAATTTTGCTGATGTCCCCAGTATGTTCATGTTGGTTTCATCAGCGAAATCGAATATTACTTCGCCATTCGGGTAAAATGGTGATCCATCGTATAACAACAGTGTCGCGCCGGAGGCAAGACCTGTAACCAACCAGTTCCACATCATCCAACCGCAGGTAGTGAAGTAAAAGAATCGATCACCTTCGCGAAGGTCAACATGGAATTGCTGCTCTTTAAGATGCTGCAACAGGGAGCCACCAGCGCCATGAACAATGCATTTCGGCACCCCGGTGGTACCGGATGAATACATTATATAGAGCGGATGATCAAACGGCAGCTGCTCAAATTGCAACGAGGCGTCCGAGCTTGCTTTTAGAGCATCGGCATAGCTGACTGCATTTTCAATGGATAGTGACACAGGCTGCCGGGGGTTTTCAAAATCGACCACCACCACTTTTTCAACGCTGGGCAACTCCTGTAGAAACTCTGTCACCTTGGCGAGAGAATCGAGAAACTTACCGTTATAGAAATAGCCATTCGCTGTAAACAGCACCTTCGGTTCAATCTGGCCAAAGCGATCAACAACACCACGCACACCAAAGTCCGGTGAACTGGACGACCACACAGCCCCAATGCTGGCAGCCGCCAGCATTGCTACAATCGTTTCTGGCATATTTGGCATAAAGCCCGCTACACGGTCTCCTGCTTCAACGCCCTGGGCTCTCAGAAATGCCGCCACACTGGCAACCTGCTGATAGAGGGAATCCCGGGAAACGGTGCGTCCGGTGTTGGCTTCCGAACGAAATACAAGAGCATCTTCCGGACCACGGTACTTGAGCAGATTTTCAGCAAAATTAAGCCGCGCATCCGGAAACCAGCGCGCACCCGGCATTTTATCGTGGTCAAGTAGAACTCGATCACCTTTGCTTTCGGCAACCACTCCCATCTGATCCCAGGCAGTTGACCAGAAACGTTCCGGTTGATCCAGCGACCATTGATGCAAGGCTTGATAATCTGCAAGTTCTATATCAAAAGTACGCTCGATGCGCTGCTGTAAAGCCGTCATATTGGAGTTTGCAACACGAGTTGCAGAGGGTTGCCATAATTTAGCCGGCATCAGTGTCTACCAGAGAGCAGGTTATGAAAATAGTGTTGTAAGGGCAGCATGACCAGTTACGGCGTATTACGCTGACAGATAGCATAACTAGCGCGCCATACTATAGAATTCATCATTCGGGGGCATATCATAGGCATTAGCCAGCCGATTGGACATACCGAAAAATGCCGCAATACCCGCAATATCCCAGATATCTTCGTCATCAAAGCCCTGCTTATAGAGAGGTGCTTTATCGTTCTCTTCCAGCGCCCCGGACGACAAAGCCACCTTCATTGCATAATCCAGCATCGCACGTTCGCGTGCATCGATATCAGCTCTTCGATAATTAACCGCTACCTGATCCGCCAGCAGTGGTTTTTTTGAGTAGATTCTCAGTAGCGCACCATGTGCTATCACACAATAATGGCAACTGTTTGCGGCACTGGTTGCCACCACAATCATCTCGCGGTCGGCCTTTGACAGGTTGCCGGATTCTTTGAGCATCAGTGCATCGTGGTAGTCAAAAAATGCCCGGAATTCGGCCGGACGTCGGGACAACGCGATAAACACATTAGGAATAAATCCCGCTTTAGCTTCTACTTCTTCTATACGCTCGCGCACATCAGCAGGTAATTCACCAAGTACTGGCAATGGCCAGGCACAAGCTGCTTTAGTTGTCATGTGTTATTCCTTCAATCCCGATTGCTTTTACGTTATTCGTAGGATCTTACGTCGTCAATCACTTTGCCGTCATCCGGCAATTCCCCGACTGTGACTAATTCAACCTCTCCTCGAAGTTTGCATACATCTTTCACTGTAGCGGCAATCTTTCCGATCAGCTCCTGATCACCGGTTTCATCCGTCTCGCAGCACAGTGACATGACGTCTGCATTGTCCACACTGGTTACGGTCAGTCTGGCTTTAACTATTTGCGGATACCTTTTGACGACCTCGGCCACCTGCTCCGGATGCACAAACATTCCTTTCACTTTAGTGGTCTGATCAGCCCGACCCATCCAGCCCGCTATGCGAACACCGGTTCTGCCACAGGAACTTTCACCCGGCAGCACGCGGGAGAGATCGCCGGTAGCAAAGCGCACCAGTGGATACGCCTTCGAGAAGGAGGTTACTACAATTTCTCCAACAGCTCCGTCGGCAACCGGATCACCGGTACCCGGCGTCAGCAGTTCCAGCACAATGTTTTCATCTACGATTAATCCGTCCAGCGCATCAGACTCATAGGCAATCAAACCCACGTCTGCGGTTGCATAACATTGACGAACCGTGATGCCGTAACCCTGCAGTTCGGTTCTGAGGGAGGGTGGCAATGCCTCACCCGATACCAATGCCTTTTTCAAACTAGAAGTATCACTGCCGATCTCTGTCGCCTTCTGCAATAGTATTTTCAGGAAAGACGGTGTGCCGGCATAGGCGACCGGTTGCAGCTCAGCTATTGCCGCCAACTGCAGTTCAGTCTGTCCGATTCCGGCTGCAAACACCCCACAGCCAATCGCGTGAGCGCCGGACTCAAACATGAACCCTGCCGGTGTAAAATGATAGGAAAATGTATTGTGCACCAGGTCTCCGCGTCTAAGTCCGCCAGCATAAAGCGCCCGCCCCATTCGCCAGTAATCTTCGACCTCTGCCTCCGGCTCATAGATAGGACCCGGTGAAGAATACACACGCTTCATCTGCCCTGCCGGTGCGCTCGCCAGACCGCCAAAAGGCCTATTGGCTGATTGGCGTTCTATAAGATCCGATTTTCTTGTAACCGGTAACGCTGCCAGCGCCTCAATAGAAGTTATGGTTGATGGATCCACCTGATCCAGTATTTCCGCATACGCAGCTGTATTCGCTTTTGCATGAGCGATCTGTTTAGGCAATTCCATTTGCAGCGTCAGGTTGCGCGTCATTGAATCGCGCGTTTCGAGTTTATCGTAGAAGTCGCCTGTCATTTGCTTTCCTGCTTCAGTGAGGAATAGAGGTATTCACTACGGGTCCAGCCCTTATAGGGGTCTAGCCAAAAAAAATGCTGGCCAAATACGGGATTGACCAGTTATGTCGACACACGGTTTGCCTGTAATCCGAGGGGGACGACTGACACCAAACCTGACCGATCAGGATAACCAGCGTTTGCGTCGCTTATAGTGTTTGCCCTCGCGGAAATTCCGACGCGAGCCTTCACTTACACCAAGATAGAATTCTTTCACATCGGCGTTATCGCGCAACACATCGGCGTGGCCGTCCATAACTACACGACCGGACTCCAGTATGTAGCCATAGTGTGCATAGCGCAGTGCTATATTGGTGTTTTGCTCTGCGAGCAAAAACGACACGCCTTCCTCTTCGTTCAGCCGCTTCACATTCTCAAAGATTTCTTCAACCAGCTGCGGCGCCAGCCCCATGGAAGGTTCGTCCAGAAGGATCGTTTCCGGGTTAGCCAGCAGTGCCCGGCCAATCGCACACATTTGCTGCTCACCACCGGAGGTATAGCCAGCCAGCGACTTCCGACGTTCTTTCAGGCGGGGAAAATAGGTGTAAACCATTTCCAGATCTTTAGCGATCGCCGCTTTTCCATCACTTCGAGTATAGGCACCGGTCAGAAGGTTTTCTTCGATGGTCAGATGTTCAAAGCAATGGCGACCTTCCATCACCTGAATCACGCCTTTTTTAACCAGCGCCTCCGGACTCAAGTCAGCAATCGGGCTCCCTCTATAAGAAATTGATCCTTTGGTGACCAGTCCCCGTTCCGAGTGCAGCAGATTCGAAATGGCCTTGAGTGTGGTCGTCTTACCCGCTCCATTGCCGCCCAGCAACGCGGTAATACCACCTTTGGGCACAGACAGACTGACACCTTTCAGAACTAAAATGACGTGGTTATAAATAACCTCAATGTTGTTGACGGCGAGTAAAGACTCAGACTCGGCAGTTTCAGCAGCGGCGGTATTCATCGAACGTTTATCCGTTAAAATCATCCCCTGTCACACAGGCTGTCACACAGGGGATGATACCTGGGTTATCACACAGGCGATCGGCTATAGGGAATTTGCCTGCATTGCGTCGGATTTTCTGTTCTGCTCAGTTGCTGGCATAAGGCACCTAGTTGTTCTAAGTAACGAATGTCAGCGACTGAACAGGAACGAAAAAGGCAAGTCAGGCAGGTATCTTCTCTGAAGCCGCTCGTCTTAAGCGCACTCACGCTCTTCGATTTTATTTTCAGCCGCGAACGCTGAACTGTCTTCATCGATCAGAGGCTGAATCACCTTCATATCAGATGGCATAAACTCGGAGATCAGAGACCATGTACCAGTTGAAGCATCCCACTGCTGTACAGCGCCGAGACCCGGTCCGCCGTGATTGTTACAGTCAACGGTGAATTCAGGACCAAAGCCTGCCATTCCAACTGATTCCATCTTCGCAGCATCAATAACCAGAGCTTCCATACCATCACGCATCTGCGCGGCAGTAATGTCTTTTGTGCCATGAATTTCCTGCGCTGTTTTCGCCGCTTCAACAGCCAGCATCGCAGCGTACATTCCACGGTTATACAACACGGTACCTATCTGGTCACCGGCACCGGCGGCCTTGCCGGTATCCACAACATACTTCTGGATATCGTCGAAAACCGGAAAATTACTTCCGACCTCGTGGAAGGTCAGTGCTTTATAGCCATTTGCTTTCGGCCCTGCCGGCAGCACGTCATTCTCAGACCCTGACCACCAGATTCCAATGAAGTTATCCATCGGGAAACGGATATTCGCCGCTTCCTGAATCGCAACCTGGTTCATAACACCCCAGCCCCACATGAATACATAATCAGGACGCTCCCGTCGGATCTGCAGCCACTGAGATTTCTGCTCCTGACCCGGGTGATCCACGGCAATCGGAGTGAATTTATAACCATGAATTTTGGCTAGCTCTTCCAGAGTGCGGATGGGCTCTTTGCCATACGCCGAGTTGTGATAAACCAGCGCAATTTTTTTACCTTTGATGTCTCCACCATTGATATCGAGCACGTGGTTCACAGCGTGTGAGGCACCATCCCAGTAATTCGCCGGATAGTTGAATATATGGCTGAATACTTTGCCATTCTTAGCTGAGGTGCGTCCGTATCCCATGGAGTGAACCGGAATACCATCTGCTGTGGCTTTTGGTATTAACTGATACGTGATACCAGTGGAAAGCGGCTGATAAACCAACGCACCTTCACCTTTGGTGGCCTCGTAACACTCAACACCTTTTTGCGTGTTATAGCCGGTTTCGCATTCCAGTAATTTGGTTTTGACACCGCCCACACCACCGTCTCGTTCATTGACGAGTGTCATGTAGTCTGCATAGCCATCTGCGTACGGTATACCGTTAACCGCATAGGGACCGGTCCGATAACTCAGAGACGGGAAAACCAGGTCAGCTACAGCAGCCGATGATGCCAGCGTAGCAGCAACGGCAAGACTCGCGAGTCTTAAGGTTTTCATATAAATTCCTCGTATTATTGATTAAAAGTAACCGGTTTCCCGGTAATCACCCCAGCAATCTTAACCCGGACCACTTAAACACGCGTTGTTCCGGCCTATGATCTTTAAACTAATGTGGAAACGGCCACAACAACAATTTCTCTTTCGTTAACCGCCATAACTGAGCCAGTCCATGCGGCTCAACAATCAGAAAGCCCATAATCAACGCGCCAATTAAGCTGATCTCTATGTGAGCCGCGATATCAGTGGGCCACCCCAATCCGTTAACCATGGTGTTTTTCAACAGAACCGGCATCAGCACTAGAAACGCAGCACCCACAAAGCTGCCCAGTATTGAACCTAATCCGCCGATGATGATCATGAACAGAATCAGAAAAGACTGCGTTATACCAAACACTTCTCCTACCTCTACCGCCCCCAGATACACTGAAAAAAACAAGGCACCGGAAACACCGATATAAAAAGAGGAAACCGCAAAGGCCAGCAATTTAGCATTGAGCGGATTCACGCCTATGATTTCTGCTGCGATATCCATATCCCGGATAGCCATCCAGCTTCTGCCAATCCTGCCGCGGGTCAAATTACGCGCAACCCAGGCCAGCAGCACCACAATCACAAGGCAAAACAGGTATCGAGCCGGAGCATCGGCGTTCGGGCCGGTTATCGCCTGGCCGAAAATCGTCCGCTCCGGTGCATTGATCTGACCTGACGCAGAATAATTATAGAACCACGGCACTTTGTTAAATAACCAGACCAGAAAAAACTGCGCCGCAAGCGTTGCGACGGCCAGATAAAATCCCTTGATTCGCAAAGACGGTATACCGAAGATCAGGCCGACAAGTGCCGTAATCAATCCAGCGAGCAGCACTACAATGAAAATGCTCAGGTCCGGCGCGAACGTCATGATCTTGTAGCAGGCATAAGCACCCACGGCCATGAAACCGCCGGTACCGAGAGACACCTGTCCGCAGTAGCCGGTTAGAATATTCAAACCGAGCGCTGCAATCGATAAAATCAGGAAAGGCAGTAAAACTGCACTGGCCCAGTAATCGTTTATAAAAAACGGCACAACGCAGAACGCGAAGATCATCAGCGCATAATACGCCCAGCGATCCTGTTTCAGTGAAAAGGTCTGAAGGTCTTCGCGGTAGCTTTCTTTAAAGTCACCTGCCTGACGATAAAACATAGTTAGCTCCGCTTAGACTCGTTCAATGATCTTATCGCCAAACAATCCCTGCGGACGGAAGACGAGGAAGATCAGGGCTAAAACATAGGCAAACCAGTTTTCCGTGGCACCGCCGATCATCGGGCCGATAGAATACTCAAAGAGCTTTTCACCCACACCGATAATTAAGCCGCCGATGATCGCACCAGGTATCGAAGTAAAGCCGCCAAGTATAAGTACCGGCAGTGCCTTTAGAGCGATAAGCGACAACGAAAACTGAACCCCGGATTTAGCACCCCACATGATACCGGCAACCATTGCCACAAAGCCGGCAATTGCCCAGACAATCACCCAGATTTTTCGAAGGCTGATACCAACCGATAAAGCCGCCTGGTGATCATCGGCAACAGCACGCAGTGCGCGCCCGGTGCGTGTGTACTGACTAAAAAGTGTTAGCGATATAACCAGTACGATAGCTACAACAGTGGCGACAATATCGAGCTTGTCTATGTACATGCCATAATACTCAGTACCTTCTGCCGCCCACCCTGCTGTGTAGTCTTCCAGCCAGAACGAAGCACCCTGTGGCACGCCAACATCGAGGATTTTAATTTCTGATCCCCACATCAGATCGCCGAACCCTTCCATGAAATAGGCCAGGCCTATCGTTGCCATAAACAATATTATCGGTTCCTGGTTCACCAGATGCTTCAGCACGAGCCGCTCAACCAGATACGCGAACAGCACCATGACAGCCAGCGTTAACAATATCGCCACAAATGACGGCAGCGTCCAGCCAAAACCATGAATCTTGGTTCCAAACACAGCATTGATCAGGTGTGCGAAAGGTATTTGCCCGTTCTGAAAGCCCACCAGTGTCATCGCGGCAAACAGGGCCATTACACCTTGCGCGTAATTGAATATACCGGACGCTTTGAAGATCAGTACAAAGCCCAGCGCAACAAGCGAATACATCACGCCAGCCATCAGACCATTGAGTATGACTTCTACCGTATATAGAAAATCAGGTGACATGCTGGCTACTCATGTGGAACTCCAAGATAGGCATCAATAACCGCCTGGTTGTTTCTGACTTCATCGGGTGTTCCATCGCCTATTTTCTTTCCGTAATCGAGCACCACGACGCGATCAGATATATCCATCACCACGCCCATATCGTGCTCGATCAGAGCGATAGTAGTGCCGAACTCTTCCTGTACATCGAGGATGAACCGCGACATGTCTTCTTTTTCTTCGATGTTCATTCCCGCCATCGGCTCATCCAGCAGTAACATCACCGGTTCTGCAGCCAGCGCTCTTCCCAGCTCAACACGCTTTTGCAAACCATAGGGCAAGCGGCCAACCGGGGTTTTGCGTATCGACTGTATATCGAGAAAATCGATTATGCCCTCAACCTTTTCCCGGTTTTCCACTTCTTCTTTTTCAGCAGCTCCGCGCCATATAGCCTGTTTAAATACACTGCTATTCATAAAGGTGAAGCGGCCTGTCATGATGTTATCTAGAGTAGACATGCCTTTAAACAGCGCAATATTCTGAAATGTTCGCGCAATCCCCTGGTTGGCAATCTGATGTGGCTTGAGTGCTTTTCGTTTCTCACCGCAATAATGGACTTCACCAAGCTGCGGATGATAGAAGCCGTTTATCACATTAAGCATGGAAGATTTTCCGGCGCCGTTAGGGCCGATTATCGCACGTACTTCGCCTCGCATGATATCAAAGGAAATATCACTCAAGGCCTTAACACCACCAAAGGACAACGAGATACTCTGCACGCTCAATATCTCTTCACCCGGCGCTACATTCCGGGCCAGCTCGGTACCGCGGTTCATTGTTCGATTCCGTGGTGATCGATTCCGTGGTGTGCGAACCCGATTTTGATAACTATAATGTTATCACTCACGCTACGACACACACAGTGCCCCCTGTTATGGCGACTCATGCGCTCTCCTGCAAAGGTTGCGGGGCGTAGGTTTGCATATCGTGAATAGCGACTGTCGCCGATATCTCGCCACGACGTCCGTCTTCAAATATAACTTCAGTTGCAATATCACGTTCAGTGGAGCCATCGTATAAACCGTCGATTAGCGGCATATATCGCTCTGCTATAAAGCTGCGACGAACCTTTTGTGTACGTGTCAGCTCGCCATCATCGGCATCGAGTTCTTTATGCAGCACCAGAAATCGCTTTATTTGCGCTGCTGCCATCATCGGCTCAGCGCTGAGATCCAGATTTACCTGATTGACGTGCTCATCAATCATTTTGTAAACCTCCGGGTGTCCTGCCAGCTCCTGATAAGAAGCATACGCTATATTGTTTCGCTCGGCCCAGTTACCCACAGAGGTCAGATCAATGTTAACAAACGCCGTGGTGAAATCGCGGCCGTCTCCGAATGCTACAACCTCTTTGATATTCGGAAAAAATTTTAGTTTGTTCTCTATATATTTAGGCGGGAACATGGATCCGTCATTTAGCCTGCCAACATCTTTGGCACGATCAATTATTTTTAGATGTCCGCGCTCATCGATAAAACCGGCATCACCCGTAAGCACCCAGCCGTCCGCTGTTTTGGTGCTTTCGGTCGCTTCCTCATTTTTGAAGTACCCCATAAACACACCGGGAGAGCGATAGAGAACTTCTCCTGAATCAGAAACTTTCAGCTCAACATCAATTGACGGTTTCCCGACGGTATCAGGATATATCTCACCATCCGGCTGCGCTGTGATATACACACTGGCTTCTGTCTGACCATACAATTGCTTCAGATTAATTCCAAGAGAACGGTAGAAACGGAATATCTCCGGCCCAATTGCTTCCCCTGCGGTATAACCCACCTTGATTCGACTCATGCCCAGCCGGTTGCGCAAGGGGCCATAGATCGCAATGTTACCCAGCGCATACAACAGTCGATCTTTCGCAGAGACCGCCGATCCATTTAGAATTTTCTCTCCGCAGCGATCTGCCACATCCATAAAGTACTTGAATAATTTGCGTTTAAAGCCACCGGCATCCTCCATCCGCACCATAATTTCAGTGAGCAGGTTTTCAAATACCCTGGGTGGCGCAAAAAAGTACGTTGGAGCAATTTCTCTGCGATCGACGTCGATGGTACTGGCGCTCTCCGGACAGCAAACGCAGTAACCGGCAGTGAAAAACTGCCCATAGGAAAAAACATGATCTCCCACCCACGCCAGTGGCAGGTAGGCAATGATCTGTTCAGTCTGGTCGAGTTGATCGAATACATTTCCGTTAAGCGATGAAATCAGCAGATTGTCGTTCGATAGCATCACACCTTTCGGGCGACCTGTAGTACCCGAGGTGTAGAGCATCACGCAGAGTTCCGATCCGGTTCCGGCAGCAATTGACGCTTCCCATTGCTCTACAGTGCCCGCGTCCTCAGACATCCGACGGCCATTTTCTATAGTACCCGTTATGGACTGCAGCGACTCATGATCATAATCACGCAAGCCGCGCGGCTCATCGTAAACCAGACTTTTAATGTTCGGTAAGCGCTCAAGCAGCGACTGAATTTTATCAACCTGCTCCTGATTCTGGCAGATTGCGCATTTAGCCTCGGCATGCTCGAGAACGTACTCCATTTCTTCTGCCACAGATTCCGCATAGACCGGCACAGGTACCGCCCCGAGTGCCTGCAGCGCCGCAAAACTCCAGTAGAGGCGAGGTCGGTTGCTGCCAACGACAGCGACTTTATCACCAGCTTTAATACCAAGCTGTTGCAATCCCAGAGAAAAATACTGAATCTGGGTACGCAGCTCACTCCAGGTCCAGGATTGCCACACGCCGAGATCTTTGTGGCGCATCGCCGGGCGAGACCCATACTGGCTTGCATTTCGTAACAGGTATTGCGGAAACGTGTTCAGCGCTTTCGCTGGCACAGGATCAGCCATTACGCCTGGCTCACAGATAAAGTACCCGGCACCAACTCAATGACGGATAAATCGGTCTCGCAAATACCCATTGCATTTCCTCTAGCGGGGTGTTGCCGCCTCAGACAGGCGACGAGGATTCAATTCTACAATGGGACAAGCAATGATGCCCGTCCGGCCGCGGAATTTTCTCAGTGGGTAGTATATTGACGCTGAAGTTATCGTCAACACAAAATACGGCGCTCAGGAAAGCGGGATCGACACACACTGACATCAGCCCGCTGGCATCAGTTCAGCGGGGTCCCGCGTCCGGTACCGTCTTCATATTCTGGCTGTGTGTTAGCAAACCGCGCGGTAGTGTGCCGGACTGTGCCGAAGGCGCTCAACCCTCCCCGGTGACTGACCTGGAATCAGGGTTGTGGTGAGGGTGAGGGTCAGATATTTTGATCATTTGATGCGAATAGTTGTTCTTCTTTAACGAACATGATCAAAATAGCCGGCCAGAAGATCGCATCCGCTGTGATCATTCACTCACGAACGGGCTCCTAGAATAACGTCAGTGCCCATGAAGTCTCGTAATACCGCTGGCACTTTCACACTGCCATCGGATTGCTGGTAGTTTTCCAGTATCGCTACCAGCGTGCGACCCACTGCCAGCCCGGAACCATTTAAGGTATGCACCAACTCGGTCTTGCCGGCAGCATTTCGAAAACGCGCTTTCATGCGACGAGCCTGAAAGTCTGTGCAATTGCTGCAGGAGGAAATTTCACGGTAGGTATCCTGAGCCGGCAGCCACACTTCAAGATCATAGGTTTTGCTTGCCGCAAAACCGATATCGCCGCTACAGAGGTTCATCATTCGATACGGTAGTTCCAGCCGCTGCAACACGGTTTCAGCGTGCCCAACCAACTCTTCCAGCGCTTCCCATGACTTCTCCGGGTGAACAATATGGACCAATTCCACTTTCTCGAACTGGTGCTGTCGGATAAGACCACGTGTATCTTTGCCGTAACTCCCGGCTTCCGAACGAAAACATGGTGTATGCGCTGTCACCCTGATAGGTAACTGTGCCGAGTCGAGTATTTGATCGCGAACGAGGTTAGTCAGGGGCACCTCGGATGTCGGAATCAGATAATAGTTTGAATCACCCTCAAGCGCGAATAGATCCTCGGCAAATTTCGGCAGCTGGGAAGTACCGGTCAGGGATTGCGAGTTTACAATAAAGGGTACATTAGTCTCGGCATAGCCGTGCTCGGTCGTGTGCAGATTAAGCATATATTGCGCGAGTGCCCGGTGCAGTTTGGCAACTTCATTGCGCATTACGGCAAAGCGGGATCCGGTAAGCAGAGAACCGGCTTCAAAATCAAGCGCGCCACCCTCGGTCAGTGAGACATGGTCACGCACCTCAAAGTCAAATTGCGCTGGTTCGCCCCATCGACGTACCTCTTCGTTTGAATCTTCATCTTTACCGGTCGGTACAGACTCGTGCAGCAAATTCGGCACCGCCAGACCAATCGCCTGCAGTTTTTCCTGCAGCTCGCTCAGATCCTGCTCGCATCGCTTCAGGTCTTCTCCCATATCGTTCACCTGCGCAAGCAAGGGTTCGATATCTTCGCCTTTAGCCTTCGCCGCACCAATTTCCTTGGAACGGGCATTTCTTTGATTTTGCAGATCCTGCGTTTTCATCTGCAGGTCGCGGCGGCGGTCTTCCAGAGAATTCACAGCGTCTACATCGAGCTCATAGCCACGACGGCCGAGTTCATTGGCCAGAGATTCAAGATCAGTACGGAACAGTTTAGCGTCAAGCATGTAGAGTCAAAAAGCTCATGGGTAATTATTCTGAGAGTATAGCAACTTAGAGCACAATGCTGACAGACATATATTTCTAATTCAGATTTGCCCGAACCCGATTATCACATTCTATTTTGAACCGCTAATCTGGGTGCCGATTGTATGTCCAGCCACCACAGCAACCAGACAGAGCACAACATTTAACAGTACATTCGCGGTCGCAAATCTGGTGTGGCCGTTCTGCCACAATGTCAGGGTCTCCAGTGAAAACGCTGAAAAGGTTGTGAACGCACCGAGAAAGCCGGTTTGAAACAATAAACGGCTGCTGCCAGCCAATTCTCCGGCCCAGTCGACGGACACCCAGGCCGCGAACAAGCCAATGGCAAAAGAACCCGCAGTATTAACTAATAAGGTGCCGATGGGAAAGCCAACCCCCAGCCACACAGATGCGGCTACCACAAGGTATCTCGATACCGCACCGATGGCACCTCCAAGCGCCACGTAAATCAGGCTATTCATCGAATGCAGCCGTCCTTTTTCAAGCGGGCTTTGTATCGGTATCGGCATGGTCGATGCTTATTTTCCGACGCCTTGGCATTCGAGCTGGAGTACGCAGAGATAATCATGAAAAAACTCACCAGTTTCATCACCCTGTATTTAATTTTCACCTGCCAATACGCAATCGCAGGACAGCTTTATCTATGGCACGGCAGAGATGGCACACCGACCTACAGCCCTGAACCACCACCAAAAGGCGTGGCCTATACGGTTGTAGGTGACAATCTGGAGCCATTGAAAAACCAGCCAGCGGCTGCAATCGCGAGCAAAAGTAACACGGGTGAATCGTCGGCTCCGAAAACTATCATTACCAACCAGATTACTGATTCCAGCGTCAAGCCAGCCAAGTGGAAGCCTGTCAGGTACGCTAATGATCCATCGCTGAAAAGATCCGGCATTTCAGTCGCAAAGTCTAAAACCGTAGTCCAGTCGGCAATCGGCACACCACTAGCCTACGAAACCGAAGAATGTATCGGTCTGAAGCAGACAAAGCTGATTCTGGAAAGCCAGTTTGCACGCGCCACCTCCGATACCCAAATGGATGAGGTCATTCTAAAACTCAGGGAACATCAAAGTGCTTACGATCAACGATGCAAAAACTAACAGTTTGTGAGTTGAATATTTAGTGCCTATCCACAAACCGGGGCGTAGCGAGGGTCACTCAGGTGCGTGAGATTTCGCTACCACATGTGGGCGTTTAGTCATTCTAAATACTACAGATAGTCGGTGAAAGATCGCGTGTCCTGAGGGATCCGCAGTAGCGCTGGTTTATGGATGGGCACTAACTTAGTCTGTCTGAAAGACGAATATCAATCGAAATGGCCCATCACCGTATATTCGCCTTTAGCTTCAAGATGGTAAGTTTTCGCTCGCGAGAATGCAGATTCTGAAGCCTGCTTACTTTCCGGCAATAACCGGTACCTCAATTCGATGACCGCGATACAGCAGGTAACGCAACCATTTGTAAAGAAACCGGTTTAGCTTCCACGAGCCATCGAGACCACGCGTTTGTCGGGGAATATGCTGTTGGCCATGCAGAAATCCGCTCAATACTTCAGCTGAACGCGCATCATGATACACGCGCAGATACAGATCCGGCTCCGCTGTGGCCCGTTGCGTTTCATCACCGCAGTTGACGAATCGGTAGGTCAGACGCAATGTGGAGGTGTAGGGGCTTTGCTCTGTCAGCTGCATGTAGAGAGACAAGCACCCGGGCACTCGTGATACCGCGGTGGTTATTGCGCCGTGTCGCAACTGCGGTATCAGCAACCGAAGCTGCATGTAATTCTGCTCGTAAAGCTCCATCAGATTGCCGAATCGATCTGTTGTCTTTTTATGTGAGCGTCGAACCGTGCAATGCATCGTGACTTTAGTATCCAGCTGCCTGACTAATTATAATCATTGTATGTCATTCTAAACGAACATTGGCTACACACGGTCAAAATTCCACGTTGCAACGATCAGGCAGATAGCTGTCCGACACTGCATGATCTACTGCGGATGCGATCTTCTGGCCAGATATTCCGATCATTTTCGTAAAGAGAAGATCAACTATACGTCTCTAATGATCAAAATATCTGACCTAAAATCTCATGCCTTCGCTACGACCCCAATTCCCGAACAGCCACCTGGCCGCCAGCCGTTTAATCATGAATGCAACAAATTGATTCAAATCACCAGTAAAAGGCTTTAAACTTGCTGGTCCGGTACGTATATTGTTAGGGCATCCGGTTAAATCAGGCATTTCATCCCGTACAGCGCCACACAGCGCACACGGATGATCACGCAGGCTTTGCCCGATGGATTTTTGTTCCAAAAGAAGAGTTGAATGGCAAAAGAAGAAGCAATTGAAATGGAAGGTACCGTTGTCGATACCTTGCCTAACACCATGTTCAGGGTAGAGCTCGAAAACGGGCATATTGTTACTGCACATATCTCGGGAAAAATGCGTAAGCACTATATCCGCATACTCACCGGCGACAAAGTCACCGTTGAAATGACTCCGTACGACCTGACCAAAGGTCGGATCACCTATCGGAGCCGATAGTCTCAGGCAATAGATTCCGGTCGCTGGTATCGTCGAGCGGTTTACAGCATATAAACGAAAAAGGCACAACAAATTGTTGTGCCTTTTGTTTTTAGCAGCGCCGATTTATTCTCGACACGCTATTTCATACACACTGCCTAAACCGTCGCTTCGGCATCCTCGATTTCAAAAGCCAGCTCACCGAACTCGTCGAGTTCAACCCGGACTTTACCCCCTTTAGAGAGAGTGCCGAACAGAATTTCGTCAGCGAGTGGCTTCTTAATATTTTCACGGATAACACGAGCCATCGGCCGCGCCCCCATTTTCGAATCAAAGCCGTGCTCTGCGAGCCAGCCTTTTGCAGTTTCTGCAATATCGATTACTACATTCTTTTCATTCAGCTGAGACTCAAGTTCAAACAGGAACTTATCAACCACATTGAGAATGATGCTCTTATCAAGCGGAGCAAACTGGATGATGCTGTCAATGCGGTTTCGAAATTCCGGTGTGAAGAACTTGTTGATCGCCTCCATACCATCGGACGAATGATCCTGAGCAGTAAATCCCAGACTCGGCCTGCTGATCGATTCAGCCCCTGCGTTGGTAGTCATCACTAGTATAACGTTACGAAAATCTGCCTTACGGCCATTGTTGTCGGTGAGGGTACCGTGATCCATTACCTGCAGCAGCAGATTAAAGACATCAGGATGCGCTTTTTCGATTTCATCCAGTAGCAATACACAATGTGGATTCTGAATAACAGCGTCTGTTAACAGGCCACCCTGGTCATACCCGACATAGCCTGGAGGCGCACCAATCAAACGCGAAACCGTGTGTCGCTCCATGTACTCGGACATATCGAATCGCAGAAATTCAATACCCAGAACGGTAGCCAGTTGCTTGGTTACCTCTGTTTTGCCAACACCGGTCGGGCCTGCAAAAAGGAAGCTGCCAATCGGGCGATCTTCCGGGCCCAGACCCGAGCGCGACATTTTAATCGCCGAGGCCAACTGTTCAATTGCCGGATCTTGTCCGAATACCAGCATTCGAAGGTCACGATTCAGATTCTTGAGCTTCTCCATATCGGTTGAAGAAACACTCTTTTCAGGAATTCGGGCAATCTTGGCAACGATTGTCTCGATTTCTTTTACATCAATCTTTTTCTTGCCTTGTTTTGTCTGCAAACGACGACTGGCACCGGCTTCATCGATAATATCGATAGCCTTGTCAGGAAGGAACCGGTCATTGACGTAGCGATCAGACAACTCGGCCGCAGCCTTCAGCGCATTGCTTGAGTATTTAACATCGTGGAATTCTTCGAAATTGCCCTTCAGGCCTTTAAGAATTTCTACCGTCTCAGAGACAGTCGGCTCGGTAACATCGACCTTTTGAAAACGACGTGACAACGCACGGTCTTTCTCAAATATTCCCCGGTACTCCTGATACGTTGTAGAGCCCAGACACTTCAATTCACCGGAGGCCAGCATTGGCTTGATCAGATTGGATGCATCCATCACACCGCCGGAAGCGGCTCCGGCACCAATAATTGTGTGGATTTCATCGATAAACAAAATTGCGCCATCTTCCTTTTGCAGTTGCGCAAGAACCGCTTTCAAACGCTTTTCGAAATCACCGCGATACTTGGTACCGGCGACAAGCGCGCCAAGATCAAGTGAGTAGATTGTGCTGTTAAGCAGTACTTCCGGCATTGTGCCGTCAATTATTTTCAGCGCCAGACCTTCGGCTATCGCTGTTTTACCGACACCGGCCTCTCCAACCAGTAACGGGTTATTCTTTCGACGACGACAGAGAATCTGCGCAGAACGCTCAATCTCCTTTTCGCGTCCAATCAGTGGATCGACCTTGCCTTCTTTTGCTTTGTTATTCAGGTTGGTCGCATATTTGTCAAGCGGAGAGACTTCGGCCTCACCCTCTTCCATGGTGACTTCGTTGCCAAGGTCTTCAAGTTCCCCCTTTTCTTCATCAGCAATTTTTGAAATGCCATGAGAGATGTAGTTGACAACATCAAGTCGAGTCACATTTTGCTTGTTAAGCAAATAAACCGTATGAGAATCCTGTTCGCCAAAAATTGCGACCAGTACATTTGCGCCGGTAACTTCTTTTTTTCCTGATGACTGCACGTGGAATACTGCGCGTTGTAAAACACGCTGGAATCCCAGAGTTGGCTGGGTTTCACGATTATCAGAATCTTCAAGTAACGGAGTGTTCTCATCAATAAATTCAACAAGTTCCGCCCGCAGAGACTCCAGCTCCCCCCCGCATGAGCGCAAAACCTGCGCAGCTGTCGGGTTGTCCAGCAACGCCAGCAACAGATGCTCGACCGTCATGAATTCATAACGTTTTTCCCGAGCTTCTTTAAAAGCGTTGTTTAGCGTGAATTCGAGTTCTTTGCTCAACATCTCACGTTTCTCTCTATATAGTTATTTATTGTTTTTATCATTATCAATATCAATATCAAAGCTATGCTTCCTCCATATCACACATTAAAGGATGCTGGTTGTCACGTGAAAACTGGTTCACATGGACAACTTTTGTCTCCGCCACTTCGCGGGTAAATACCCCGCAAACCCCCTTTCCGCGGCTGTGTACATGCAGCATGACTTGAGTTGCTTTTTCCCTGTCCATGGAAAAAAAGCTCTCGAGCACCGTAACAACAAATTCCATCGGCGTATAATCATCATTAAGTAAGACAACCTTATACATCGGAGGTTTCTTAAGGACGGGTTTTACGACCTCAACCGCTGTTCCGGTATCTTCGGAATACTCTCGTTCAGACATAACCTACACTAATACTTTCGACACTATGTGTAACACCTGAATAGCCTGTTGGCTGTTTGTGTATAACGCGTTTCTAAATTCGGGCAGTATACTATTGATTCACGTACGTATGATCGGCATTAAACAGATCATAGCCCGCAGTGAAATATGGCGACGGTGAATCAGTATTCAACGAGATACCTGCCCACTGCTCCGCAATATGTCACGATTTTATTATCAACCATGCGCTGCCACTGCACTCGCACGGGGCACAGATGCCATTCCGGATTGCCTGAATTCGCGCTCAAAATCATCCACCGAAATCACCTTGTGAGTGGCCTTCGCTGACTCAATCAAGACCCGCGCCTGCTCGGCAGAAAGCGTTCCATCAGCAGACAGCGATGCAATCCAGCTTTCGTAATCTGAATCGTAAGGTCGGGAAAACCCGCGGTCTTTGAGGTCCTTTTCGATGGGGTCGGCTTCTATCGCCAGTTTCATGGCAACTTCCAGGCATCCGGTAACATCATCAGGATCTTCGGAAATATATAAGGCACCGGTCAATCTATCACGACTGGCCCCCGGCTCCAGCAGCAATTTCGCCATCTGGTGACTTAACCGGTCATTCGGCGTTTTGAATCGTCGCCCGAGAGGAAACATGACGCCACGGAGAATCAATCCGACCGTGCGACTCGGGAAATTTCGCAAAATCTGGTCAAGCGCTACCTGCGTTTCATATATGCAGTACTTTGCACCCCATTCGACCAGCGGCAGGTCTGCCTCGGGGCGACCATCATCCTCGTAGCGTTTGAGAACAGCAGATCCCATGTACATGTAAATCAAACCATCAGCGAAACGACCTGAAAGCTTCTCTTTGCGTTTGAGCTCGCCACCCAGAAACAACAAGGTAAAATCTGCCAGGAAAGAATAGGCAGCACTCATTCTCGCCAGGCGGCGAAAATATTTAGCTGTAGGCCCGCTCACCGGAGACTGGGCAAAGCGTCCGCGTGTGAGTCCATGAAACATAGCCTGGGCTCCACTGCTGACAGCATAGGCAATATGACCCAGCAAGGCGGTATCGAATTTTTCCAGTGCTTTTTCTTCATCCGGCAATGAAGCGGCCTCTATCTCTGCAACCAGGTGCGGATGACAGCGCATTGCCCCCTGCCCGAATACAATCATGCTCCGGGTCAGTATGTTCGCACCTTCCACCGTGATCCCCACAGGCACCCCCTGGTACGCTCTGGCCAGATAATTACCCGGCCCCATGCAAATGCCCTTGCCGCCGTGTATATCCATGGCGTCGTTCAGAACCGATCGCATATGATGCGTATTAAAGTACTTCAAAATGCCACTGACCACCGACGGGCGCTCGCCCTGATCCAGTGCAGCACAGGTAAGCCTGCGCCCGGCATCCATCAGGTAGGTGAGCCCGCCAATTCGAGCCAGAGCTTCATCAACTCCTTCAAACTTGCCGATCGGAATATTGAATTGCTTGCGAACCCGTGCATAGGCGCCGGTAAATCGCGCAGCGGCCATACCCGCGGCAGCTCCGGAAGAGGGTAATGAAATTCCACGCCCCGTCGACAGCGACTCCATCAGCATACGCCAGCCCTGACCAATGTTATCGCGGCCACCGATTATCCATTCCAGTGGTACAAACACATCTTTGCCACTGTTCGGCCCGTTCATAAATGCCTGATTGAGCGGAAAGTGGCGACGACCAATAGTAACTCCGGGGGTACCGGCCGGGATCAGTGCGCAGGTGATACCCAGATCCTCCTGGTCACCGAGCAGGTGATCGGGGTCATATGCCTTGAACGCCAGACCGACAATGGTTGCCACCGGACCCAGCGTTATATAGCGCTTGTCCCAGTTAACGCGAAGCCCCAGCGTTTCTTTTCCTTCGTGCATCTGCTTACAGACTATTCCGTAATCAGGTAGTGAAGCCGCATCTGATCCTGCCGACGGGCCGGTCAGTGCAAAGCACGGGAGTTCCTCCCCGACTGCCAGTTTTGGCAGATAGTGATTGCGTTGTTCATCGGTGCCGTAATGCAGGAGCAGTTCAGCAGGTCCCAGTGAATTCGGCACCATGACCGTCGACCCGGCGGTAACGCTGCGAGCTGATATTCGCGTGACTACCGCCGAGTGACCAAATGCACTGAACCCCAGCCCACCGTACTCTTCAGGAATTACCATTCCGAAGAAGCGATTCTTTTTAATGAAATCCCAGATATGCGGTGGCAGATCATTGTGCTCGTAGGTGATCTCCCAATCATCGAGCATCTTGCATAATTCATTGGTCGGCCCGTCGAGAAACGCCTGTTCGGCAGCAGACAAACCAGCCTGAGGGGTACTCATTAGTTTCGACCAGTCCGGATTACCGCGAAACAATTCTGCTTCCCACCAGACCGTGCCCGCTTCTATTGCGTCTCGTTCTGTCTGCGACATCGGCGGCAACACAGCGCGAACGTAGCGCAACAGTGGAGCACTGAGCACTTGCAGCCGAATCGATTCGACATTCATCACGACAGCAATGGCAATAAGCAACAACCAGATGACCACACCGACCCAGCCACTGACTACACCCACCAGAGTCAATGCAACCATTCCCACAGCAACAGCAATAGAGATAGTTTTGAGCGTCTGCTGGAAATTTGCCAGATAATAAATCATGGCAAGAAAAATCAGTATTCCAAAAAGAATGGTCATAAGCATTCCGAAGTAATTAAGTTGACTCTCAACAGGCGTAGTCCCCATGAAAACCAAAACGCCCTTAAGGATAGTTGGCCATAGCCGGTTTGAAAATTGAAACCGATGTCAAGGTAAAGCACAATGCCCTGACTCTTAAATATCAGAGAACTGCCCTGACCATTTAATCATGGGACAACCGGAAAAATAAATTGCACAAAGAATTTAAAAAAATAATAGAGCAGATTGGCGAAAACCCCGATCGCGAGGGATTAGTCAAAACCCCGGAACGGGCAGCCCGGGCGATGACCTTCCTGACTCAAGGCTACTCCCAGACCCTTGAAGAAATTCTAAATAATGCTGTGTTTGAATCAGACAGTGACGAGATGGTGATTGTGAAAAATATCGAGCTTTATTCGATGTGCGAGCATCATATGCTGCCCTTTATCGGCAAGTGTCATGTCGCATACCTGCCATCAGGCAAAGTTATCGGGCTATCCAAAGTAGCCAGAATTGTTGATATGTATGCCCGCCGCCTGCAAATTCAAGAAAACCTGACTAAACAAATTGCCGATGCCGTTCAGTCGGTCACCAATGGACAGGGAGTAGGTGTGGTGGTGGAGTCCAAGCACTTGTGCATGATGATGCGTGGCGTCGAGAAGCAGAACTCCACCATGACCACTTCAGTCATGCTGGGCCGGTTCAAGAAGAACAGCAATACCAGAAACGAATTCCTGAGTCTGATACGCAACTGAGAGCTGATCTCCGCAAAGACTAAGGTCCGACAACCAACCCGGGTAATTCAGAGCCCGGCTTGAAGATTACTGCATAATTAGGCAAAATTTCCCCTCACTATCATTTATCGGGAAATTATGACCGATTTTACTCAAGCATTTACGCTCGCACTGGATCTGTTGATTCAGCGCGACGAAGCGCTGCTTGAGATTATATTTTTATCATTGCGAGTCAGCCTTACCTCGACCGTCATTGCCTGTGTAATCGGGCTGCCACTGGGAGCCGCACTGGCAACACTGTCCTTCCCTGGCAAATGGTTTGTCACGGTAACCACTAATACGCTGATGGGAATGCCACCGGTTGTGCTGGGTCTGATTTTATATATGGCCCTGTCAAATGCCGGCCCCTTCGGCTGGCTGCAGTTGCTGTACACGCCCGGCGCTATGATACTGGCCCAGACCCTGTTGATCATTCCTATCGTCATAGCGCTGACTCGGCAGATTATCGACGATAACTGGCGCAGCTATCGAGAGCAGTTTCTCTCTCTTTGTGTGCCGAAGACAACGGCCATAAGCACCCTGTTATGGGATACCAGAGCAAGCCTTCTGACCGTAGCGCTTGCAGGCTTCGCGCGGGCAATATCTGAAGTCGGGGCGGTTATTGTGGTGGGTGGCAACATTAACCATCTGACACGCGTAATGACTACGGCCATTGCTCTTGAAACATCGAAAGGAGAACTGGCTCTGGCTCTGGCTCTCGGCAGCGTTCTGCTGCTGATTTCGCTAACCATTAACGCCATTGTCCTCAGCACCAAAGCCAGGGCTTCAGATTGAGTATTCAAACCCCAACGGATACCTCAGTGGCAAACGCCCAGAACGCCCTGTTGCCACTGGAAGCCACAGAAATCTCGTTTCGTGTAAAGGGAAAACAGCTGTTATCACCGAGCAACCTTTGCATCAGCGATAACGGAATCACCGTGATTCTCGGACACAATGGCGCAGGAAAAAGCCTGCTGCTGAGACTGCTGCACGGTTTACTCGAACCGGACACCGGCACAATTCACTGGAACCGGAAAAACAGCAGCGAGCTATCTGTACGGCTAAAGCAATCGATGGTTTTTCAAAAACCCGTGCTGCTGCGGCGATGTGTCGCTGCGAATATCGACTACGTATTGAATCTAAGAAAGCGGCCGTCTGTTGAGTACCGCAATGAACTTCTGCAAAGCGCAGGCCTTGCTGATAAATCGGCGCAATACGCCAGATCTCTGTCTGGTGGCGAGCAGCAAAGACTCGCTATTGCCCGAGCACTGGCCACCGGTCCGTCGGTGCTGTTCCTCGATGAGCCAAGTGCCAGCCTCGACCCGGAAGCCACCGGGCAGATAGAACAACAGGTACGACATGCAAACCACCATGGCATAAAAGTGATTATGGTTACTCACGATCTCAGCCAGGCACGGCGTCTGTCAGACGACATTGTGTTCATGGACCATGGCACCATTGCCGAGCACACTGCTGCCGCGCAATTTTTTCACGCACCAACATCGCTCGCCGGAGCTACCTATCTGGCGAGTTATCTAAATACCCTGAACTCTGAACAGCAACCCTCATGATTAACCGCCTTCCACCGTTTCGAATTACTGCCCGCCTATGGGTTGCCGTCTTCTGGCTTGCTACTTTTTGGACTAGCGCAGCGGTTGCAAAAAACACTTCTATATTGGTGCAATCCACTACCTCAACCGCGAATTCGGGTCTGTACAACTTTTTGTTACCGGCATTTGAACAATCCAGTGGTATCTCCGTTAACATAGTGGCTGTAGGCACCGGCCAGGCTATTCGCAATGCGAAAAACTGCGATGCCGATGTCCTGCTGGTTCACGCTAAAAGCGCTGAGGAACAGTTCGTTGCAGATGGGTTCGGAATCGCCCGACACGATCTGATGTACAACGACTTTGTGATAGTCGGTCCTGCAGAAGACCCGGCGAATATAAATAAACTGACTAGCACAGCAGAAGCCTTCCGCTCTATAGCCGAAACTAAATCCGTATTTGCCTCCCGCGGTGACAATTCCGGCACCCATAAAAAGGAGGTCAGCCTCTGGCACAGCGCAGCAGTTAATGCCAGTGCGGATAGTGGTAAATGGTATCGCGAGACAGGTTCCGGCATGGGAGCCACTCTCAATGCCGCCGTTGGTATGAGCGCCTATACGCTGACAGATCGGGCCACCTGGATCAGCTTCGGCAACCGGCAAAATCACACGATTCTGTTCGAGGGTGAACCCGAATTGTTTAACCAGTATGGTGTAATTTTAGTCAGTGCGGAAAAATGCCCGCGGGTGAAATCCTCCGCCGGGGAAAAATTCATCGACTGGCTTACCAGTACAGAGGGACAACATCTGATTGACTCTTATCAGGTTGATGGCCAGCAACTATTTTATTCAAACGCGCAAAATAGATAATTAGAACGAGGGACAGCTTTCAGGCGTTTAGACGCACCTGAAACAGTTCATCGGCAACATAGCCGTGCAGATCGGAAATGCGTTTCTGAAACACTGGCGAATGGCAGAATGCAATAAACTGCTGCATGGATGGTTCAAACCAGAATCGTCTCTCGATAAGCAGATCAAGTGGTTCTTCGACTAACGGCAGAAAATCGAGCTGGTGCTGCCTGGCCAGGTACTGCAATCCCAGGGTGCAGTCAGCGGCACCTTCAGCTACTGCCAGCACTGCATCATTCTCGCTGTGAGTTGTTACCGGAAAATCTATATCGCTAATGTCAATTCCGGCTTCTTCCAGCAGGTGAGCAAGCAACAGCTGACTACCGGCACCGGCCTGTCGTGCGGCAATAGATAGAGCTTTGATGCGGGTAAACTCCGGTACTGCAAGACCCGGCCGGAATACGAGGCCGCGATTACGCAGTACCCATTTGACCAACACAACGGGTTTTCCCGCAAATTGCCCGGCGATCTGAGAGGTATTCCAGCTTTGCTCCCGCGGAGCATATAAGTGCAAAGCGCAGACGGCGGCCTGCTGATGCTGCATTTTTTGAAGCCCATCGAGACTGCCGTCAAACAACGTTGCAATACCGCACCGGGATTCGCGAATACTCCATTCCAACAGGGGATCGTGTGACCCGGCAATCAACGGCATCACGGCGGTTGTCTGGCTGACCAAACCACTGGAATTCTCGAGCAGCCAATTTTCAATAGCCTGTTTTGCAAACAGTAATTTGCCGGTGGCGCGCGTGCAGGGAATTTTCTCCTCCGCCGCCAGATCATACACTTTGCGCTCTTTCAGTCGCAGCAGCTCGGCCACTTCTTTTGTAGTCAGATATTCCGGAGTGTCTGGCATTTAGTGTAGTTTGACCTTCAAAGTGTGCGAATGAGAGTTTGTCATTTTGTTTGCAATAAGGCGAAGCTCGCAGAAAATGGCCCCTCCCTTTTCAAGAGCTTTAACGCAGTTGCAGATCGAATGACGAAGTCCCGCAGGGGCGGTTGATGAAAGTGCATACTGTCCTTGAGCAGCAGTTGTATATTCGCCTCCCCCGCAACATTTTGTATATAAATGAGGCACTTTTATTAACCGACTCATTATGTACAGTTTGGAGGCCAAACTGCACTAAGCTGCCACTTTAGTCGCTGCAATAGTAACTTTATCAAGTGCATCGGTAACAACGCTAATACCGGCATTTTTGCGCCAGGCATTTTCGCTCAGGTGTCGCCGCCAGATTCGCCCGCCCGGCTGACCCAGAAACAGCCCTAGCATATGTCGGGTAATGCGACCCAGCGATACTCCTTCGTCTACCTTGCTTTCGATATATGGCAGCATCTCGTTAACAACATCTGCACGCGACCGCTCTGCAGCTGGCCGACCATAGTAGAGCTCATCCACCTGCTGCAACAGCCAGGGATTTTTATAGGCAGCTCTGCCAAGCATCGCCCCATCCAGCTTTACCGAGCTACTTTGCGGATCTAGAGAACCGGACAACAGGGAGATTGCCTGCTCATGCGTTTCAAGCCCGCCATTTAGAATAAAGCGGATATCCGGAAGCTCGCGCTTGATTCGCTGTACGTATTCATATTTCAGCGGTGGCACATCACGATTTTCTTTCGGGCTAAGACCATCAAGCCATGCCTTACGGGCATGCACGATAAAAGTATCGCAGCCCGTTACTTTTATTTTTTCAACAAATGTTGCAAAGGGCTCGAAGGAGTCGTCCCGATCGATGCCGATCCGACACTTGACGGTAACCGGTATCCGCACCGCCGCCAGCATCGCTGCGACACAATCAGCAACAATTTCAGGTTCAGCCATCAGGCAAGCCCCGAACCGACCACTTTGTACACGGTCACTCGGGCATCCCACATTCATATTTATTTGTGCATAGCCAAACTCTTCGCCAATCTTTGCCGCCTGAGCCATAGCAGCAGCGTCACTGCCGCCCAACTGCAGGACCACTTTGCCTTCGGCACTGTCGAAGCCCAGCAGGTGATCACGATCACCGTGTATCACAGCACCTGTCGTCAACATTTCGCTATAAAGCAAAGCCTCGCTGCTTAAGCAACGATGAAAATAACGACAGTATCTGTCTGTCCAATCCATCATTGGTGCAACAGCAAAAGCATGCTCACCGGATATGTATCGTTTTGTAAACACCTCGTCTTGCAAGAAAGCCAGCCTTTTTCTACCGAACACGCGGTATTTTAACAAATTTAAACAACAATAGAGTGGCAACATGCCCTCATATAATGGATAGTTCGCGTATCACCAGACTCTATCGAGCAACGGAAATTCATCTGCAGTCCTGAGTCTATCCAGCCTTAACGGCTTCAGTTTCCGGGTAACGGAATACAGGGAATGTTTATCTGACACACACCAACTATAGAGCAGCTCTCGACTGCCCGATCCACCTATCGAGATTTTATTCGACACTGTATTTATCCATACAGTCGTCATACACCCATCAGCGTACGAATCGCTGATATTTTTGTAAACACCTTTTACGTAAAGGGGATTAATCATTATGTCATTCAATTTAGTTGATCTGGTTAAAAGTCAACTCGGCGGCCCGGCTCTGGGTCAGTTAGGCGCATTGCTTGGTGAAGACAGCAACAAAACCGAATCGGCACTGGGTGCCGCAATACCGGGTCTGTTAAGTGGCCTTTCCAGCACCGCGCAAGTAGATGGCGGCGCATCGTTGTTTAATGCCGTAAAAGATCAGGACGATAGCTTTCTTGACAACATCGGCGGTCTGCTCACCGGTGGCAACAGTCAGGCCGTCACCGATCAGGGCAGTGATCTGCTTAACTCACTTCTAGGTAACGGTGCACTCAGCGGGTTGACCAGCGCTATATCCGGCCTGACCGGAATCGGTGGAAAATCCTCCTCCGGCCTGATGGGAATACTCGCTCCAATCGTCCTCGGAATGATCAAGCGCAAGATTTTCGGCGGTGGCGGCTTCAGCCAGAACGCCGGTGGATTACTGGGGCTGCTTGATAGCCAGAAAGACCACGTCCAGGCCGCCATGCCGGCCGGATTCGCTGATCAACTGAAAACAACCGGCTTTATGGATCACATGAACAGCCTCGGCGGTGGTGTCAGTGCTGCAGCCGGCGATGTTGCGAGCACTGTCGGGGATGCAGTCAGCAGCGCGGGCAATGCCGCCTCAAATGCTGTTTCAAACGCTGCAGACAATGTTGGCGACGCTGCCGCATCAGGTGGCGGAGCGTTACGCAAACTGCTGCCTGTCGCCGCGCTGATAGCAATCGCACTGATTGGCTGGAAATTTCTTTCAGGTGGAAAAACCCCGGATGCAGACAGCATGACTGATGCTGTCACTAGCGCAATTCCGGCCATTGATGTGGGTGGCACCGATGTCAGTGCAGCCTTTGGTGATATCTTCAGCTCAGCTACCGAAACCGTCTCCAACATTACCGATGTCGACTCAGCCAAGGCAGCGATACCGTCATTTGAAGGAATATCAGGGAAAGTTGATGGTCTGAGTGGCCTTTGGGAAAAAATACCCGAAGCCGGCCGTGGAACGCTCAGTGGCATGATCACCGATAACCTTGGCAAGCTGACGCCAGTCATCGACAAAGCTAACGAGATTCCCGGCGTCTCCGGCATTATTGGTCCGGTCGTTGGCCCACTGATGGAAACACTAAAAGGTTTTACGCAGTAATCGATAACCGCTAACTGCAGTATCGAAGCATGAAATGCGGGGCGTTTGCTCCGCTTTCTGCATTTATCTATTGCACTCCCTGACGGTATTAACGAAACTACCCTTCCGGATCCGCTCGCCGTCTATCTCACGGTCAGGAATTAAATTCGCGTGCCCTACTCGCCTTTTCGTCAATTTAGTGTTCAACAGTGGGCAAAGCTGAAAGACAATACCTCGGTCCCTCTTACCGAAAACGAGCTACAGGCACTTCGCGGCATCAATGAGCGGGCTTCTATCATGGAAGTCGAGAATGTCTATCTGCCCCTGTCGCGTTTACTGAGCTATTACGTAGCCTCGGTGCAGTCACTGAATCAGCAGACATCGGCTTTTTTGCACGACAACACTCCCAAAGTCCCTTTTATTATCGGTGTCGCCGGCAGTGTTGCCGTCGGTAAAAGCACCTCCTCCCGGATTCTGCAAACACTACTTGCCAGATGGCCGGGTCACCCGCGCGTCGACCTGATCAACACCGACGGCTTTTTACTGCCGACCGCCGAACTTGAAAAGCGCAATTTGATGCATCGCAAGGGCTTTCCGGAAAGCTACGACCGACCTGCACTGCTGGCGTTTCTGTCTGATATCAAAAGTGGCCGGAGCAAAGTATCTGCACCGGTCTACTCACATCTGCGGTACGATATTGTTCCAGGCGAATTCAACACGGTAGATCAACCCGATGTATTGATTGTGGAAGGGTTGAATGTTCTGCAGCCCAATCTCGCCGTGCCCGGTGTTTTTGTCTCGGATTTTTTTGACTTTTCTGTCTATGTCGATGCCGATGAAGCCGATATCAGGCAATGGTACATCTCACGCTTCCTGACCTTTCGACACAGTGTTTTCAAGCAACCGGGAGCCTACTTTTCGCACTACGCCGGTCTAACAGAGGAAGAGGCCACCGCTACAGCCTCTGATATCTGGGATACCATTAATCGGGTAAATTTACACGAAAATATACACCCGACCAGAGAACGGGCCGACTTGATTCTACACAAGGACAGCAACCACGCCATTGACGGCGTTCTGCTGAGAAAGCTGTAACCGGGATACCGTAACTCTTTGCAATACAGCCCGGCCACCGGCAAAAACGCCAGCACCTCTGCAGATTGAGCCAACTCCTAACCTGGATTATTCTTCGGGTGACGAGCATAACGCGTAGACCTTACTTATTCACGGCAAGGGATTTCACAGTGCATTTTTCTTCTCGCGTCCAATACTTGTTGATATTTGCAGGAGAAAAAATTCGCCGTGGAATCAAAGATCAAGTGAGATGCCGTCAATCCCATGAATAATCCAGGTTAATATTTGTTGCAGTTTTCACACAGAAGACACCTGAACACAGGGATTCCACTCAATTCTTATAAATTAAGTAAGATTTTGGTTGAGAAATTCTCAAATATTGTATATAAAAACAGCAACTGAATAAAAGCTCATTATTTCCATTAATCAGATCAACCCGGCCAAATAACTATGCCCGCTAAAAAAAGCAAAAGCTCAAAGAAACCACTACTGACTGAGCGGCAAAAAGAAGTACTGGAACTGGTTTGCGATGGTATCCGCATAGACGGTATGCCGCCCACACGCGCAGAAATTTCCTACACCCTGGGCTTCAGCTCGGCTAATGCTGCAGAATCCCACCTACGCGCGCTTGAGCGCAAAGGCATGATCGATATACTGGTCGGGGCATCACGCGGCATTGTTATCCTGCCGGCCGCCGCCGAACACGTGGAACAGTGCCGGATCCTCACAACAGAAAACGAGGCTGTACCGCTACCCGTCGTTGGCCGCGTAGCTGCAGGCGAACCTATTCTCGCAATTTCCAACGTTGAGGACCACCACCTGATTGACCCTCAACTGTTCGATCCGCCCGCAGATTACCTTTTGCGGGTAAAGGGAATGAGCATGTGTAACATCGGCATACTGGACGGTGACCTGCTGGCAGTGCACAGCACACACGAGGCGCGCAACAAGCAAATTGTCGTCGCACGGGTTGACGACGAAGTAACCGTGAAAAGATTCCACAAGGCAAGAAACAAAGTCACCCTGTTTCCGGAGAACGATGATTTCGACCCCATCGAAGTCGACCTGAAACATCAGGACTTCGCAATAGAGGGAATCTACGTGGGTGTGCTGCGCTATAAAACCGGCAAAAAATAGCCTTATATAAATTAAATTACATGAATTAACAAATGCACTGACAACACATGAATCTCGACGCGCTGCTAAAACATCCAGGCCTCTGGAAAGGCCGACAGCAACACGAAGGGAGAGAAACGATTTCAACCGGCCACCCCGGTCTGGATGCAGCATTACCCGCACAAGGCTGGCCACTCGGCGCACTGACCGAGTTAATGGTTGCCCGTGAAGGTATCGGTGAATTGTCCCTGCTGCTACCTGCGCTCGACGCGCTCACCCGACAGCAGCAGTGGGTAGCACTCGTCGCGCCGCCCCATATACCCTATGCACCGGCATTAACTAACGCCGGCATCTCGCTTGAGCGAATGCTGATTGTAGACCCCGAAGACGAGCCCGGTCACAACGATAAAAACCACAACGATAAAAACGCTTTCTGGGCAGCTGAGCAATTACTGCGCAGCGGCGTATTTTCAGCAGTAATATTATGGACCACCAAAAACAGCAATGAACGCCAGCAACGGCGCCTGCAATTAGCCGCAGAACAGGGCAAGGCCTGGGCTGTCTGCTATCGCCCTGAGCGGGTAGCAAAAACATCATCACCCGCTGGCCTGCGTATGGTTTTGCGGCACAATCATGGTCAGTTGCAAATCGATATTATAAAAAATCGCGGTGGCCGCCTGCGCAGCCTGACCCACACCTCATCAGACAACAACCAAAGCAACACCAGTCAAGTCATCTCATCTCTGGAAAAATCGCGTGTCGAACGAGGCCCGGCCGGATAAACAAAAATAGAAAATATCCGTATCTAATTATTCCCCTGACAATTCATGAACCCAGAACAGAATAAGCACAAAAAAAATAGCGGGATCATTCAACAGCACAGTAAAGAGCAAGCACGCCCGCATAAGGAGAAGCCGGCCAGTCAATTATGGGCAAGCCTGTATCTGCCTGACCTGCTGCTCGATACCATGCAACATGATATCGAGACGCCTATAGCCGTTATTGAACGCAGAAATAACCGGCAGCAAATCCGCAGCTGCAACCACTGCGCAAGTGAGGCCGGGCTATTCAAAAGCATGGCATTGAACAGTGCCTATGCTATCGTACCGGCACTGACCGTTACGGAATATGACGCCGCACACGAAGCAGTACTGCTGCAGCAGGTTGGCGAATGGGCGATGCAATTTTCATCCGTCGTCTGCCTGCATCCACCCAATCACGTCCTGATTGAAATCGCCGGCAGCAAGCGATTGTTTGAAAGTTTCGAGATACTCGCCACCCTGATACAACAGGGACTTTCCACACTTGGCTATAACGGGCTGATGGGTATTGCCCCCACCCCGCTTGCCGCCAACCTGCTTGCACGTGCGAATATTCGCCGCGGTATTGTTCGAACAGAGAAACTGCCCCGGGTACTGAAAGAGCTCTCTATTAATTACCTTGAGCTTGAACCGGACACTCTCGAAGGGCTGCATCGTTCGGGCATACGCAAGATTGGAAACCTGCTGACCGTATCTCCTGCTTCACTGACACGGCGATTTGGCCCCGCCTGTGTTAAACATCTGGATTGTCTGCTGGGCAGACACCCCGATCCGCGCACTCCCTTGCGACTCACCAGCTTCTTTGAGCGATCCCTCGATCTGCCACTGGAAGTTCACGACACCAGTGCCCTGCAATTTGCAACACAGCGCATGATCAGCGAACTGGCCGCGTTTCTGGTAGCACACGACAACGGCCTGAATAAGTTTACATTCACCCTGCGCCATGAAAAACATCACGACACACCATTACAGCTGCGCTTCCTGCAGGCGACCAGTCAGGCCAGACATCTGCACCGGGTATTATCCGAACGCTTATCGCAAATCACCCTGCCAGCCCCGGTCAGCGGCCTGCATCTTCTGGCAGATGAGTTCAGCGAAATAGAACGTGACGCCAGCGATTTTTTCGTTAAAAGCAGACGACAACAAAACAGCTTTGGCGAGGTAATCGATAAACTCTGCTCGCGGCTCGGCAACGACGCCTTATATACACTTTCCACGGTAGATGACCACCGCCCTGAAAAAGCCTGGAAAAAAACCCAGCCCGGATCACAGGCAGAATCCAACGCAGACTGGCCCGACCGCCCTCTATGGCTTTTGGAACAACCCTGGGCCGTAACCGGATCATTAAGTCAGCGACTTTGCTTTGAAGAGAGCGATGCAGAACGAATAGAAACCGGCTGGTGGGACAGCACCGATGTGCGACGTGACTATTATCTCGTTCGCGGCGACTGCGGCACACGCTACTGGGCATACAGACAGCGCGGCAGTAACAGCGGATTATTCATTCACGGTATATTTTCCTGACAGATTCAACAAGCGTAAACCCTGGTATTGAATAAAATTTCGAGTCCAGAAGCTTATAGAGCTGTATAAAAGGCGCTGCACGGAGTTTTTTACCGGATTGAGCCTGGTCATTCTAAATGATATTCAGGAAAAATGAGCACAGCGCCTTAAATGCTGCTGTTGAAGCAGCGCAGCGGTTCCGGGCCGGAATTTTATGCAACACCAGGGTAAACACCAGCCTGAAGGTTAAGCCGACTCTCTCGCTGCAACGCGCCCAATTACTTTAACTGGCTACCAGGCTCAGAAAACACTCACTAAAGGTCAACCGCAGCAGTCCGATACCTACCCTTGCAGAAGCACAATCAGGTAGATCTGCTCACGTTAATCGCGCGGGCGAAATAGACATTACATCGCTGGGTTAATCGACATGACAATGAGCAACCGCAATCTAAAAAGCGCCTGGATATGCGCAATAGCACTCAGTGTCAGTGCCTGCGACTCAGCTGTAATCTTCAGCACTGTTACCACACCGGAACTTGGCGCGGCACTGGCACAAACGTCGGAAAATCTGCTGCTCAACGGAGGTTTTGAAACTTTCATCAGTGACGATGACTGGCGCTCATGCTCACCGGTTTCTGACATCAACACCGATGCAGCTCCCAGTGAAGGCGCCGGCGCTTTATCACTTTCAAACGGTAGCTGCGTCTCACAAACCATTACAGCAATCGCAGGCGCAACCTATACATTAAACTGTGAAGGGATGGTTATCGGGGATGCTTACTCCAGTATCGCCTTCGGGTTTATCGACGAGAGTTCATCGCCCATCGAAGTACAGGAACTTGCCATTATCAGTGCCGACTATAGCCCTATTAGCAGTACCCTCACTGCCCCGGCTGCAGCACAATCGGCAGAGGTTTTAATTTACAGCGACGCCGAAGCTATAGTCGACAACTGCAGCGTGATCAGACTCGCTGACGCCTCTTTGATCAACGGAGATTTCAGCGCTGATCTAAACGGCTGGCAAACGTGCGACAACGGCACGGGTGATATCACCATATTGAACAATGCGCTCGATAGCAGCAATAAGCAACTCGCCATTTCTAACGGTGGCTGTATCAGTCAAACAACAGATATCAGTGAACCACTATCGAGCCGAAGCGATCTGACTATTAAGCTGGGCTGCGACGCATTGACCAGCGGCGACGGTTACTCAAGCATTACACTTGCCTATCTCGACGGCAATTCTCAACCCCTGAGCACAAACGAAGTACCCATCAGCAGCGCCAGCACAGGCGGTGTTTTTGCAAGCAGCCTGGCCGCACCTGCAGAGGCTCATTTTGCTCAAATCACACTATACAGTGAAGGCTTCTCGATAATAGACAACTGCAGCATAGCCCACTAAATATCCCGACCTGCTATACCGACCTGCGGCTGGCAGGCGGATTAATCGCTTGCCCGGACCGCTTCTTCCCGCTCTGCCCGATTAATCACCGATTCCCGATGCGCAATATAAGTTGCTGACAACACCAGAATACCGCCACCGATCACTACATAGATATCCAGCCCTTCGTCAAACAATAAAATGCCGGCAATAGTTGCCCACAGCAATTGCAGAAACGAGATCGGCTGTAAGGCGGTTAGCGGCGCATTTCTGAAAGCGAGCGTCATTGTGTAGTGTCCGTAAGTTGCAAACACGGCAGTCAGGGAAAGCAACGCAACCTCTGTAAGTGTCGGGGTAACCCAGTTGATCATCGCCAATGGCAACAGAGTTAAGGTACAAACAAGTGACAGCGATGCCACAATCACGGCGGGCTCGGCCTCGGCGCTGAGTCGCTTGGTCAGCAACATAGACACGGCGAACAATGGCGTCGTCAGCAGCTGCGCAATCTGCCCCAGAGAAATCTCGGTAAAGCCGGGCCGCAATATCACCAGCATTCCAACGAAGCCCACAGTTACCGCCACCAGCCTGCGCAGATGCAGCACCTCTCCCAGAAACAGCGCCGCCCCCACTGTGACCACCACCGGCGTCAGATAACCCAGCGCTGTCACCTGCGCCATGGGAATACGCGCCATCGCGTAAAACCACAGAATCACCCCCAGACCATGGGCAACACCGCGCACTGTCATTATTCCGGGTAACGGCACCACTGTGGAACCCCGGATAATCCGGTAATACACAGGAACCAGAAACAACGTTCCAACCAGATAGCGAATAAATGCCGCTTCAGCAGCTGGTATCCCCGAACCGGTGTAACGCACGGTAATCGTCACACCTAAAAAACAAAATCCGGTGACCAGCATCCAGAAGATGCCGCGATTAACGGTTAACGAGGTTGGATCTGTCAACGAAAGTGGCACCTGAATACGGTGCAGAGGAGTACTGCACTCCACATCATAAACGATTCGCGAAAAAATAGTTAAATTCGCGATTGCATTTTAATGTCATGACACATAAAATGCACTCAACGTACATTTGCAGAATCAGATAGTCCAGATACTGAACAATAATATTTTGTAATACTTATGATACAACTTGTATCACATTGAACTACCTACAGTAATTCGAAAATGACAAACCGTTAATAATTGCCATTGAGACACTATTTGGCTTGTCCACACAGCTGCTCAACTTTGTTAATCCGTAAAGAAAATGCGTAAACTCCTCGCACCAGTCAACCAACCAGGGCTTTTAATGCAAACGCGAAATTTATTCTCCGCCTGCGCCATCCTTATTGGTGTTTCAGCCTGCGGCAGTGAAGGGATCGAAAGAACACCTTCCAATGATCAGCAGGGCAGCGTGACTCCCTCAGTATCCGACGACAACAGCATCAACCAGTTTGGCGGCAGCGGTGGAAGTGACGGTGGCACTACTTCCGATAACAGCATCAACAGTTTCGGTGGCAGTGGTTCCAGCGATGGCGGAAATTCAGGTTCCGGTAATAGCTCAAACCCGGGCTCCGACACAGTTGACAACAGCAGCGGTGGCCAGCTGGCCAATGACCCACCCTCTACAAATGATGCATCGCTGACTACCGCTCCACCTTCGCTCGGTACTACCTATGTAAGCACCATGAGCCCGGTCCGCGACGGCGGCCAATTGTGCCTTCGTCCTGTAGTAGATGAAAACGGCAACCCGCTGCTCAATGAACGCGGCAACTGTCCGCTGGTACAATTTCACCGCAACCTGGCATTCGGTGATTTTATTCTCGCCACCAATGCCTGGAACTTCTGCGCCTCATCTCTGCCCGACTGGGAGCAATGTATTTCGGTTGACGACTCCTCAGGGGTGGTTAAACCACGCTGGGACTACGACTGGGGTAATGAATCAGATGTAAACGGCGCCGTCTGGCTGGTTAAGTCCTACCCGGAAATCATCTACGGCATCAAATCACCCAATGAGTTCTCGGGACCCAGTCTGGCAGAAACTCCTGAAAAAACAGGTCTGCCGGCAAAAGTCAACGAGTTACCGTACTATAAAATCAACTACTCTTTCTCCAGTGACGAATACCCGACACGCGGCAAAGACTTTAACGGTCAGCGCTTAAACGGCGAACGCAACATTGCTGTTGAGTCGTTCTTCCATGAACTCGGCGGCGACTGTGACATCAATACGCTCATTCGAAATGGCACTTCAAGCAACCAGCGATACGAAATCATGGTCTGGCTGGACAGAGGAGCCGAAAGACTACCCGCCGCTCCTCGTGATTATGTCACCACAGTCGACCTCGATGGAAAATCCTACGACGTCTACACCAAACCATCTGACCGTGAATACATAGCATTCGTCGCGAAAAACCCAACGACCTCCGGTGAACTGAACTGGACAACCTTCGTCGACTGGTCCAGAACCTATGCCCATCGCGTGAATGAAGAATTCGGCCAGGGATCAAACACCGTACCAATTCAGGACAGCTGGTGTATGGCCAACATACTGCTCGGCACCGAAATCTGGTGGGGCAATGGCTACTTCCAGGCTGATGAATGGACCATTCACCGCACTGTTCAGTAACCGCTTTACAGTAACGCATAAAAAAAGCCGGCTTCAGCCGGCTTTTCTGTATCTGCAACTCTTCGGTCCCGATTACAGGTTTTCGTTACGAACTGAATGACTAAAAACAACCCGGCACCAACGGCTCACCCACCTCCGGGCTTTTCTGAAAACAGCTCTTTCTTGTTCGGTACATCTTTCCATTTTTCAGCATCTTCCGGCACATTTCCGATCTCTGTAATATTCGGCCATTCCTCTGCGAACTTTGCGTTTAGATCCAACCAGTATTCCAGGCCGTCTGCGGTATCGTCGACAATCGCATCAACGGGGCACTCCGGCTCGCAAACTCCACAGTCAATACATTCATCAGGATGAATAACCAGCATGTTTTCGCCTTCATAGAAACAATCGACCGGACACACTTCAACGCAATCCATATGCTTGCACTTGATACAACTTTCTACGACGACATACGTCACAGGCTAATCCTCAATAAATTATAGTTTTTGATCATCGGGCAACGAAGCGATCAGGCGTTCGTCACGATTAGGGTTGCTGGTATACTAACGAATAGCGCTCACGCCATGCAACCGCCACCAGTCAACCCGACTGCGTGGTCGACTACCGCCTCAGAGGAAATATGTCACAGCCCCCGATTGGTGCTCTCGATCACCTGACTGTGCTCGACCTGACCCGCATTCTTGCAGGCCCCTGGGCGACCCAGACACTCGCCGACCTCGGCGCCAACGTTATCAAAATCGAACGGCCTGCCGGTGGCGACGACACACGAACCTGGGGCCCTCCCTTCATCGGTGAAGACCCTCAAAACGCTGAGCACGATGCCGCCTATTTCTGTACCGCCAATCGCAATAAAAAATCAGTGGCGCTGAACTTCGCATCCGCTGAAGGAGCAAAAATAATCAGGGAACTGGTTGCAGACAGCGATATATTCATTGAAAACTACAAACTCAATGGCCTTGCAAAATACGGCCTCGACTACGACTCCCTGAAAAAAATCAACCCGCAGCTCATCTACTGTTCAATCACAGGCTTTGGTCAGACCGGACCCTATGCCAGTCGTGCAGGATACGACTTTATAATACAGGCCATGAGCGGACTCATGAGTGTAACCGGGCAAGCACCGGGCAGCGCTGGCGATGAACCGATGAAAGTCGGTGTCGCCCTCACCGATATACTCACGGGCCTCTATGCGTGCATTGGCATCCTGGGCGCTTTATCCCATCGAGACAAAACCGGTGAAGGCCAGTACATAGACATGAGCTTGCTCGATACATCAGTTGCGGCGATGGCGAACCAGGCATCAAGCTTTCTGGTTACCGGCAATGCGCCGCAACGCATGGGCAATGCTCACCCGACTGTCGTGCCGTATCAGGTTTTCCCAACAGCCGACGGACACCTGATCATAACCGCCGGCAACGACCGCCAGTTTGACAACCTCTGCACCGCGCTTAAAAACACCAGCCTCGCCACAGACGCCAGATACCGCTCGAACAATTTACGGGTGACTAACCGGGAATCACTTTTCGAATCTATAAGTGCGGCAACAAAAGAACACAGCACCGCCTACTGGATAGACACACTCGCACAACACCAGGTGCCCTGCGGCCCGATCAACGATATGCAGGCGGTATTCGAAGATCCACAGGTTATAGATCGCGGACTGAAAATAGAACTGTCACGTGAAGATGGGCACAGCATACCCGGGGTCGCCTCACCACTGAGGCTCTCCGGAACTCCGCCTGTCTACAAAAGTGCCCCACCGTCACTGGGGCAACACACACTAGAGGTCCTGCAAACACATCTCGGGTTAAGCGATGACGAGTGCAGACGACTGATAGAAACCGGAATTTGCAGCAGCGGGAAACCATCGTGACTACGCAGCAACAACCAGACAAAACCTGCCAAACGACCAATCAGGTAATAGCCGGTATTGATGTCGGCGGCACATTTACCGACTTGCTGGTGTTTGATTCCCGCGGCTCAATTCTATTTGGCAAAACCCCGACAACAATAGATAACCAGGCATTTGGTGTAATGCAGGCACTGAGCAATAGCGGTGTATCAATAACCTCACTCGATACCATCGTGCACGGCACGACGACGACAACCAATGCTGTGCTGGAACGCAAGCTTGCCCGCACTGGCATGATCACCACCCGCGGTTTTCGCGACATCATAGAGTTAGGGCGACGCACCCGGCCTCAGCCCTACGGAATGCACGGGCAATTTCAACCCGTTATCCCGCGCGAATTGCGGCTGGAGATCACCCAGCGAACAGATGCCAGCGGCGACACACTGATTGATCTCGATGAAGACGAATGCCGGGCAGCTATAAATTCTCTTTTGCAAATGGGTTGCGAAGCTCTGGTTATCCATTTTCTCCACGCCTACGCCAATCCCGAACACGAACAGCGCGCCGCCGCGATCGCAAAGGAATTGTGGCCCAACAACTACATCACAACCGGCCACTCACTGCTATCTGAATACCGTGAGTACGAACGGGGAGTTACCGCATCAATTAACGCCTCTGTGCAACCTATTCTCGACAACTACATTGATCGACTGCAAGGTGAGCTCAAGAAAGCCGGATATCACAGAGAGCTGCTGGTAATGAATGGCAACGGCGGCATGGTATCGGCCGCACTTGTCGCCCGCGAATCAGCAAAAACAGTGATGTCTGGCCCTGCATCCGGAGTCATGGCTGCAGCCTATACCGCTAAGCGTGCTGGTATAGAAAATATTATCACGTATGACATGGGCGGCACTTCCTCTGATGTCGCTCTCATACTCAATGCCGTACCCAGCGTCAGCCATGAGCTCGAAATAGAATATGCAATGCCGATTCATGTCCCTATGGTCGATGTTAGAACCATCGGCTCAGGCGGCGGGTCTATAGCCAGCATTAACGACGCTGGCCTGTTACAGGTCGGACCACAAAGCGCTGGCGCCACCCCGGGGCCCATCTGCTATGGACGCGGTGGAACCGAGCCGACCATCTCCGATGCAAACCTTGCTCTGGGCAGGCTCAACGATAAAGCCCTCTTTTCCGTCGATGGAACTATCTCAAGCGAAACTATAAAAGCGGCAATAGATGCAAAAATCGCATCTCCGCTTAACTTATCTGTCGACGAAGCTGCAGGCGCAATATTGACCGTAGCCAATAATAAAATGGCAGGCGCCGTGCGCATGGTTTCTATTTCCCGTGGCCACGATCCACGAGACTTTGCGCTGTTTGCATTCGGAGGTGCCGGCCCCCTGCATGCCGTAGCCATTGCACGTGAGCTCGGGATACCGAAAGTACTGGTTCCAGCCCGCCCCGGAATTACCAATGCACTCGGGTGTGTCGTTGCAGACGTTCGCCACGATTTCGTCAATACAGTTAATCGTCCACTCGATACAATTAACGACAACCTCATCACGCAAGTTTTTTCCGCGCAATGTGAACGCGGCGAAAAACTGATTGCTGAAGAGTCAATCACTATAGATAATCTTCAATTTATTCACACAGCCGACATGCAGTTCATCGGCCAGACACACCTGCTGAGTGTACCGATCAGTTCACGCAGCATCAGCTGTGATGATTTGCAGCAGCGTTTTGAAGCGGTGTATTTAAATCGCTTTCATGTAGAACTCAGTGAAATACGCGCTAACCTTGTGAATTTAAACACCACGGTAATCGGTAGTCGGCCGGAGGTGGATCTGTCCCGCCTGATAGACCCGCACACACGCAAGCCTACACTCGATCAGGCACAGCTCACCTCGCGCCCCGTATGGTTTGACGGCAACTGGCACGACACCCCGATCTATCAACGGGAACTGCTGCCTATCGATGCGGTGATCAATGGCCCGGCAATTGTCGAGCAGTCAGACACAACTGTCGTCATAGAACCTGACTGCACAGCACGCGGCGATGCCGACGGCAACCTCCTGATCGAGATCTCATAACATGACCGACCAAGCAAGCACCCGCAACCCGATTGATCCGATCACACTCGCTGTCATACAATCCAGTCTGCAGCAGGTCTGCGATGAAATGGATCTTAGCTTTTCAAGGGCAGCGTTTTCGCCAATCATTGCAGAAGCCAATGATCGCTCCGATGGTATCTACTCGGCAGAAAACGGTGAGCTAATCGCACAGGGCGCACTCGGTCTGCCGGTATTTGTCGGCACCATGCAATTCTCCACACGCGTTCTGATTGAAATGATCGCCAGTGGTGAAGTGGCAAGCCCTGATCCCGGTGATATCTATATTGTGAACGATCCCTACCTCGGTGGTACACACCTGATGGATGTACGATTCGCCCTGCCCTTTTATCATAACGGCGAAATTTTCTGCTGGCTCTCCAATACCGGCCATTGGCCGGATATCGGCGGCTCGGTACCCGGCGGGTTTTCAGCCAACGCTACCGCGGTGGAGCAGGAAGGTTTACGGTTGCCGCCGGTCAAGTTGTTTAAAAAAGGAGTCTTGGACAAGGAAATCTATTCTATCATCTGCTCCAATATTCGTGTTGCCGATCAACGCATCGGCGATGTCAAAGCCCAATCTGCCGCTCTGCTAGTCGGTCAGGAACGGCTCACTCAGCTGATCGAAAAATACAGCGCCGAAACTCTAGAGAGCGCTATCGCAGAACTTCGGCAACGCGCCGCGCAGCAAATGCGACAGCGATTGTCCGAAATTGAAGACAACACCTATACCGGAATCGCCTATGTTGATTCTGATGGCGTGGTCAATGAACCACTGACTATCCGTATCAACATGAAAAAAAGCGGTTCCGAGCTTGCGATCGATTTCGATGGCAGCAGCGCACCCTGTGCCGGGCCGATGAATTCGGTACTCGCCACCACACAGTCTGCAGTTTATCTTGCCATGCGGCACATCTTTCCTGACGTACCTATTAACGCAGGCGCGTTTGAGCCACTGCACATCAAAGACCCCGACGGCACATTTCTATACGCCCGATACCCGCGTCCGGTATCGGGCTGTGCGGCCGAGGTATCGCAGCGCATTGCTGAAGCCGTGTTTGCTGCACTGGTGCCTGCCCTGCCCGAACGAGTGTCTGCCGCACCTGCCGGCTCAAGCGGCAATTTTGCGCTCGGCGGCTTTGATCCCGTTAAGGGCAGTTCTTATGTTATGTACCAACTATCAGGGGGAGGCTATGGCGGCAACAACGACCACGATGGACTCACCAACGGCTGCTCGACCATTGGCATATCGAAAACGCCGCCTATCGAAGTCATGGAGCAGTATTTTCCTGTCCTGTATCGTGAATACGCCTTGCGCGAAGGTTCCGGTGGTGCCGGTAAACACCGCGGGGGGTTTGGTATCCAGTACAGTATAGAACTCCGGCGCGGCGAAGCTACCGCTTCATTTGTGATGGATCACGGGCGCTACGGCCCACAGGGAGTGCTGGGCGGCAATGACGGCGCCCCAAACGTAGTAACCGTCTGGCGCGATGGCAAAGCCTATACTCCACCGCATCTGTCAAAAGACCAGGGCATCCACATAAAAGCCGGTGACCGGGTTGAAGTAGCAACCCCCGGTGGTGGCGGTTTTGGAGATCCCGCACAGCGATCTGCCGATGCCATTCAGAACGATTTACAAAAAGGCTATTACACCGAACAACAGATAGCAGAAGATTATCATTGACGCCGGTACTCACTCTTTGCCCGACTGCAGGTGTTGTTCCAGTCTATAAAGAAGTTCTTCGCCACAGAGCAAAGAGTGGTGCCGGCTGCAGGCCATAATAAAGAGCGGCGTCACACTACAGAGATCACTTCCCTGCCGCAATGCCTTTATAAAGTTAACTATCGGATTTTCGTGCCGCTATACCCGCTGCATCGTAATCCCGCGCCGATATAATAACGTTTAATAAACAGGTGCAAAGACATGCCTCAGTACAGCCTGCTATTGCCTGATATTCGCAAGCACCTTGATCTTGCGTCTGCACCCTCATGTAAACTGTAACACTGTGGCTTTACGGTATTTATTGTCTGCAGCTAACACGCAAACATTAAGTCAAACACTTTTCGAATGAAAACAAATAGCTGCTTTTTATCCCTGTTCTACGTCGTATATCCAGGAGTTAATCATGGCCGATTTTAAAGTACCGCTTCGCGATATGCGGTTTTGTCTGCACGAAGTACTTCAATACACAAATAAGTGCACAGAGCTGGGTGGTTTCGAAGAAGTAAACGAAGAACTACTCGATGCCGTTCTCGACGAAGCGGCTAAATTTGTCGAGCAGGAGCTCGCCCCGTTAAATCAATCCGGCGATCAGCAAGGCTGCAAATGGGATGATGGCGTGGTAACCACTCCCGAGGGCTTCCGCGAGGCCTATGCAAAATTTGTCGATGGCGGCTGGGTCGGTCTGTCAGCCGATCCGGAATACGGTGGCCAGGGCCTGCCTCCGTCACTATCGACTGTCCTCAGTGAGATGTGCGGCACCGCCAACTGGGCATGGGCCATGTACCCCGGCCTCAGTCATGGCGCGCACGCGACCATAACCGCTCATGGCACCGACGAACAAAAGCAAACCTATCTCGGACCACTTACCACAGGGGAATGGACAGGCACCATGTGTCTGACTGAACCACACTGTGGCACCGACCTCGGACTATTACGCACCCGCGCCGAACCCAACGAAGACGGCAGCTATGCAATTCACGGTACAAAAATATTTATATCGGCCGGCGAGCACGATATGACCGACAACATCGTTCATATCGTACTGGCGAAACTGCCCGATGCACCTTCGGGTACCCGCGGAATTTCGCTGTTTATCGTACCTAAAGTCATGCCCGCAGACGACGGATCAGCCGGTGAGCGCAACAAAGTCAGTTGTGGTTCTATAGAACATAAAATGGGAATCCACGGCAACGCCACCTGCGTACTGAACTTCGACGGTGCGACCGGCTTTCTTATTGGTGCACCGAATCGCGGCCTGAACAACATGTTTACCTTCATGAATGCCGCGCGACTCGGCACGGCACTTCAAGGCCTGGCGCATGCTGAAGCCGGATTCCAGCAATCACTGAGCTACGCCCGCGAACGTCTGCAAATGCGCTCGCTGTCGGGCCACAAAAGCCCAGACAAACCGGCAGATCCAATTATTGTCCATCCGGATGTACGCCGCATGTTGCTGACGCAAAAAGCCTTTGCCGAAGGAGGCCGGCTGTTCGCCTATATAATGGCCATGGAAGTCGATGTCGCGCACTCCGAAGCTTCAGAGGAACAAAAGGCAAAGTCAGAGCAGCGCATGGCACTACTCACCCCTATCGGCAAAGCATTCCTGACCGAAACCGGCTTCGAATCGGCCAACCACGGTTTGCAGATTTTCGGCGGCCATGGCTTCATCAAGGAATGGGGCATGGAGCAAAATGTTCGCGACAGTCGAATATCAACCTTGTACGAAGGCACCACCGGTATTCAGGCACTTGACCTTTTAGGCCGCAAGGTAGTCGGCTCACAGGGTGGACTGCTGCGTCCGTTCCTGCAGGAGATCGAAGATTTCTGCCAGCAGCACCAGCGCAACCGCAAGATGGCCAATAGCGTAGCAACACTGCGCACACACTGTGACGAATGGGAACAGATCACCACGCAAATTACCATGCGGGCCATGTCCGACGCCGACGAAGTCGGTGCAGCATCAGTAGACTACCTGATGTACTGCGGCTATATCGTGCTGGCCTATCTATGGGCAATGCAGCAGGCAACCGCACTGCAATGCCTTGCCGATGAAAACTGCACTGAACCCGAGTTCTATCACGCAAAACTCGCCACCGCCGCTTTCTATTTTGATCGCCTGCTGCCACGGACTCGCTCTCTGGTTGCAACGATGGAAGCCGGTGCAGATTCCCTGATGGCACTCGATGCCGATCATTTCAGCTTCTAGGACTATTGTCATGATCTATGAAGGTAAATCACTCTCTATAAAAGAAGTACGCGATGGTCTGTACGAACTGTGCTTCGACCTGCAAAACGAGAGCGTTAACAAGTTCGGCCAGTCCACCATAGCAGAACTCGGCGAAGCGGTCAGCGTGCTGCAACGTGATTCAGACTTGAAAGGGCTTATACTCACCAGTGCCAAAAAGAGCTTTTTTGTCGGGGCAGACATCACCGAATTCGGTACTCTGTTCCGAAGCCCTGACGACGAGTTGATCGCCGGCATCCTTAAAATACACGAACTGTTCGCCAGTTTGGAAGACCTTCCCTGTCCGACCGTTGCGGCTATTAACGGCGAAGCACTGGGTGGCGGACTGGAAATCTGCCTTGCCTGCGATTATAGAGTTGTGGCCGATAACAGCAAAGTAGGCCTGCCAGAAGTAAAACTCGGAATATTTCCAGGCTGGGGCGGTACCGTCCGGCTGCCTAGAATTATCGGTATAGACAACGCCATAGAATGGATGGCTGGTGGTTCCGGCAAGCGCCCGGCCGCCGCATTAAAAGACGGCGTAGCTGATGCTATCGTGCCGCTGGATAAACTGCGCGATGCCGCACTCGATCTATTGCAAAACTGCGTTGACGGTAAATTCGATTACCAGCAGCGACGCAATGAAAAGCGATCACCGCTGCCGTTGTCCACAATCGAGCAGACAATGGCATTTGAATCTGCACGCGGTGTGGTCGGAGCTAAAGCGGGCCCGCACTATCCATCACCGATGACTATCATCGATACCGTCCAGAAGCACGCCCCGCTGCACCGCAGTGATGCTGCCAAAGTTGAAGCCCGCGCATTTGCAACGCTTGCGAAAACTCCTGTCTCTGCTGCACTGATAGGAATATTTCTTAAAGATCAATACCTGAAAAAGCAAAGCAGACAATACAGTAAGGCGGCCACCGAGGTGAATAAAGCTGCTGTCCTTGGAGCCGGTATCATGGGCGGCGGGATCGCCTATCAATCAGCATCCAGCGGCGTACCTATTGTCATGAAAGATATAGCCCAGCCCGCTATAGAAGCCGGACTTGCCGAATCCGACAAGCTGTTTTTCAAACAGGTAAAACGCGGACGTCTGGACCAGGCCGGTGCCGCCGCGGCTATGCATCGAATTCTGCCTACGCTCAGCTACGGTGATTTCGCCGATGTCGATCTCGTGGTAGAAGCAGTGGTGGAAAACCCCGAGATCAAGCAGAGTGTGCTGGCAGAAGTCGAACAGAAAATCGGCGATAGCGCCGTTCTTACATCCAATACCTCTACTATCTCGATCAACCAGCTTGCGGAAAGTCTGCAGCGTCCGGAATTATTTTGCGGCATGCACTTTTTCAACCCGGTGCATCTAATGCCTCTGGTTGAAGTGATTCGCGGTGAAAAAACCAACGATACCGCTGTCGCCACAACGGTGGCCTATGCACGCCGACTCGGAAAAACTCCTATTGTTGTCAACGATTGCCCTGGCTTTTTTGTCAACCGCGTACTGTTTCCGTATTTTGCCGGTTTTAGCAAACTGCTGGAACACGGTGCCGACTTTACCCGGGTCGACAAGCTTATGGAACGATGGGGCTGGCCGATGGGACCGGCCTACCTGCTGGACGTGGTAGGTCTGGATACCGGTCATCATGCCGGCCAGGTAATGGCAGCGGGCTTCCCCGATCGCATGGGCTATGTAGACGGCAGCGCTTCCGACCTACTCTATAAAGCTGAACGCTACGGTCAGAAAAATAACGTCGGCTTCTACCGCTATGAAATAGACAGACGCGGCAAACCTAAAAAACTGGCTGATCCGACGGTTGCAGACATAATAAGTCCAGCGGCAAAAGAGCATCGGGAATTCACCGATGAGCAAATTGTCGAACGCATGATGATCCCCATGTGTATTGAAACCGTCCGTTGCCTTGAAGAAGGGATTGTCAGCGGGCCCGCCGATGCCGACATGGGGCTGGTGTACGGTGTAGGTTTCCCGCCGTTTCGCGGCGGAATACTGCACTATATAGATTCCATCGGACTCGACAACTTTTGCAGATTGTGCGAGCAGTATCAGGAGCTCGGCCCGCTTTACCAACCGACAGATGGCATGAAAGAGATGGCCGCCAACGGCCAGCGATACTTTGACGACCCCAAAGCTTAACCGGAGCGCTCGACAATGAACTTTAATACTGGCGATGCTGTAGTCGTCGATTGTGTACGAACACCAATGGGACGCTCTAAAAAAGGCGGATTCATCAATGTTCGCGCAGAGGATCTGTCTGCCACACTGGTGCGGGCTATGTTCGAACGGCATCCGGAAGTCGACCCGAATGACGTAGAGGATCTAATCTGGGGCTGTGTTAATCAAACGCTGGAGCAAGGCTTCAACGTTGCCCGCTCTGTCGCTATACGCTCCGATTTACCAGACACCGTCGGTGCTCAAACAGTCAGCCGCCTCTGCGGTTCTTCTATGTCAGCCCTGCACACGGCGGTACAGGGCATCATGACCGGCTATGGTGATGTATTTATTGTCGGTGGTGTAGAGCACATGCAACATGTTCCGATGCTGCACGGTCTGGACCTGCACCCGGCCATGAGCAAGCACGTTGCAAAAGCCTCGATGATGATGGGGGTCACCGCCGAGATGCTGGCAAAAATGCACAATATCGGCCGCGCAGAGCAAGATCAGTTTGCAGCCCGGTCACACCAGCGCGCTCATGCGGCAACGCTTAACGGCGGCTTCGCCAATGAAGTTATTCCCATTGAAGGCCACGACGAAAACGGCTTCAAAAAACTGATCGAAGTTGATGAAGTCATCCGCGAAAATGTTACCGCAGAATCCCTGTCCGCTCTGCCGCCAGCGTTCGTTCCCAAAGTCGGCACCGTCACTGCGGGAAGTTCTTCGGCAATATCTGACGGCGCTTCGGCCATGCTAGTGATGTCGGGCGCCAAGGCAAGGGAAATCGGAGCACAGCCAATCGCACGCATTCGTGGCATTGCTGTGTCTGGATGTCCAGCGGCAATTATGGGTTATGGGCCGGTTCCGGCGACCCACAAAGCGCTGAATCGCGCAGGCTTGTCGATGGAAGATATCTCTCATGTAGAACTCAACGAAGCCTTTGCAGCACAGTCGATCCCGGTGTTAAAAGACCTCAACCTGCTTGACTCCCTCGATGACAAAGTCAACCTGCACGGTGGAGCAATTGCACTGGGGCACCCGTTCGGGTGCTCCGGAACCCGTATCAGCACCACCCTGCTGAATATAATGCAGCAAAACGATGGCGAATTTGGTCTCGCAACAATGTGCATTGGCATGGGACAAGGCATCAGTACTGTGTTTGAGCGCTTATCCTGAGATTCAGGAAGATATGGAAAACCCAGTGAAATCAAGCGCCGCCGTAAGCGGCGCTCGCTCAGGTGGCTGTCCGGGAATGAAGGCGGTAGCAGCGAGGGTGTGAGATTTTGAATCAGACAGTTCGATCGATTCAAGCGAAATAGTTATTTATATTCTGCTCAATCGATCTCAATTGCTGGCCAAAAGATCGCATCCGCGGTAGATCATTTATTCTCAGACTGCCATCAGTGCCCCGCGCGCACTTCGTTTTGCTTCACACTTGGCAGATACAAACTGCCCGTTGCGCTAGTCTCCCTGAGATGGGTATACGTAAATCACTAACACATCTCGGTAATATTTACCTGCAGCCGGCAAAGCCGGGGCAACGTCTGGCGCTAACCGGTTTTATCCTGGTACATCTTTCAGCCGCGGGTCTGGCAACAGCGACGCTGCCAATTGCAAGTTCACTGCTCGCTCTGGCTGGAATGGCAACCTATATGTTCGGCGCCAGACGGCGTTTGAATTACGCTGAAACCGCAACCGAGCCCTCCGTACTTAAAGCCTGAACCTGCGTCAAGCCTCACGTCGATCAGCCAGCACGTCTGGACTTTCTAGAGTTTGAGTTGCGCCGGTCCGACTGAGTTGATGTCACACAAACCCAACTGCGCCAGTGCGATGCTGGTCTCCTGGCGAAGTAAGTCAGCCATTTGCAAAAGCCCCGCTTCACCCGCCGCCGCTATGGCAAACAGCCATGGTCTTCCCAGAAACACATAGTCAGCACCCATTGCATAGGCCTTAATGATATCTTCTCCGCTGCGTATGCCGCTATCAAAAAACAGCGGGTAGGTATCGCCGACTTCAGCGCGGATATTGCGCAAAGCCTCAATTGCCGGTGGAGCGCTATCCAGCTGTCGGCCACCATGGCTGGACACCTGGATCGCATCGACGCCGATCGCTTTCATTTTGATTGCATCCTCGCAATCAAGAACCCCTTTAACAACAAGCTTGCCCTGCCAGTTATCACGTAAATTTTCCAGCAGTGTCCAATCGGCTCCAGCACGACTGGCAGTACGATCAAACTCACCAAAATCGCCACCAAAGTTGGCAAGCCCGGGACGACCGCTGATCAGACCGTTTATCGACCAGCGCGGATGCAGGGCAAAGTCTATAAACTGCCTTGGTCCGATCCGGAAAGGCATTTTAAAACCCCGTTTGAGTTCCCGCGGTCTGCGACCGACTTCCGGCACATCGACCGTGAGGATCAGTGTTTGATAACCCGCTGCCCCGGCACGTTTGATCAGGGCATCCGAAGACTGTTTATTGCCACTGAAATACAGCTGAAACCAGGCGTTACCCTCAGCCGCCTCGATGATATCTTCGAGTGAGGTAGATGCCGCGGTCGAGGCTCCCACCGGGATAGCGTAACGTGCGGCCAGCCGCCCCAGCATCAGATCAGCACCCGGCGCCGAGAGATTGCACATACCCATCGGGCTGATACCAAATGGCAGCTCAGCCGTTTTTCCGAACAGCTCAACCGCGACGCTTCGTTTTTCTACATTATTGAGCACGCGTGGCTGCATGCGCAGCTCGCGCAGTACCTGCCGGTTCAGTGACTCACCAAAACCATCTCCGGCCGCACCATCGATGTAATCAAAGATCATCCATGGCAGACGCTTGCGCGCGGTATCCCGCGCATCAGCGGTTGAGTGTAATTCCGGCATTTGCTGCATTCTATTAAGCGCGGCTATCAGCCATTACGCTTTTCAAGCTCCTTCATGAAGCGGTCCCGGATAACCACCGGATCCATAGTAATAACCGGCACCTTGATATTTCCCGATTCACATTTGCACACGATTATGGTCATTTTATCGCTGGCCAAAGCTGCCTGCATTGTCTCTACCGCATCTTCCGCCCGGCACTCGACAACATTGTCACAGCCGCAGGCACTGGCTACAGCGGCCAGCGATGTCTTTTTACCTGCATAGGTTGGCTGATCACCGGTTGAGCCATAGCTGCCATTATCGATAATCAGCAGAATAAAGTTATCAGCAACATTATTGGCAATCGTCGGCAAGGTGCCAAAGTTCGTCAGCACTGATCCATCGCCATCTATGGAAATCACTTTTTGTTTCTGTGCCAGCGCCAGACCTAGTCCGATTGACGATGACAAGCCCATGGTACCAAGCATATAGAAATTGCTGGCCTGATCATCGAGCATGTGCAGTTCCTGACTAGGCAAGCCAATGTTGCAAACAACAAAGTGATCAGAAATTACCGGAATAAGACTTTTAAGTACGTCTGACCTGATCATCTTAATACCCCTTCCAGAATGCGGCATCGGTGAGTACAGCAACCGGCTTATTGCACATGAAGCAATGGCTCAATATTGCGTCGAGTTCCTTTACATCGTCTTCATGGTGAAAGTGATAGGTCGGTATATTCAACTGGGCCAGCAACGCCTTGGTATGCACTGCCATTTCCACCTGACAGGCAACCGGCTCTCCAATCTCACCGCGGTAACTGATCAGCATGGGTAGTGGCATGCGGTAATATTGAGTGAGGGTAACCAGTGTATTGATGGTCACGCCGATCGCAGTATTCTGCATAATAATGGCAGAGCGCTTACCCCCCATATACGCTCCGGCACACAAGCCCATCCCCTCGTCTTCCTTATTAGCCGGAATATGGTAGATATCTTCACTGGAGTCGATCTTATCAATCACCCCTGCCAGCTGCTTGCACGGGACGGTGGTTACAAACTCGACCCGGTTCTTCACCAAGTCTGAGACAATTTTATCGTTTACAGACACGCTGTTTTCTCTTTGCAGATTATTCATTCAAGCTTGAAGCATTTCAGCATTCAACTCAAATTTATTTTCAATCCCCGCTTTTTGACCAGTCGCGTCCCTGCCTCCAATCAACTTTTACCACTAACTTCGACTCAAAAGCCTGCATCAAAAAGGCTTCCATAAAACAATCAACCGGGGCAACAGAGTCAGTACCGCTATCAGTGCAATGAACATGGCAAGCGCCGTCAGCAAGCCAAACAAAATGGTTGGAATAAAATTCGAAAACACCAGAATTGAAAAGCCGAATATTATCGTAACAGATGTATAAAGCACCGCCCGGCCGATATTTGCATGGCAGATATCCATCGTTGCATTATAACTTTGCTGTCTGGCGTACTCCTCACGGAAGCGATAAATATAGTGAATACTGTTATCTACAGCAATTCCTATAGCGATAGTAGCAATGGTTATCGTCATCATGTCGAGTGGAATATTAGCCAGCCCCATAATACCCAGCACAAAACCCGCGGCTAACGCGTTGGGAACAATTCCGATAACGGCCAGTGATATCGAACGGAACAACACCACAAACATCAGCGCAATGCCGAGCAACACAGCACCGACAGTCTGTATTTGCGATTGAAACAGACTTTGCAGCATGTTGTTGTACAACACCAGAATGCCGCTAACCGTCGCTTTTTCCGCGGGAATATCCAGCTTGGTTTGAAGATCACTACGGATTTTATCTAATAATTCCTTACGCCGTAAATCGGGTTGGGAATCGAGAATCCGTAACGACACACGTGCCTCATTGTTTTCAATTGATATATAGGGATCAATCGTTTTTTCACGAATATCAGCCGGTATACGCTTGTACAGTATCGCGAGCTGAAACGGTGTAAATTCCTGATTATCGTTGATCAGCTCCCCGGCCCGTAATATAGACGCCAGTGACTGAACCTTGCCCACTTCAGGTAGTGAATCAAGGTAGTCGTGCACTTTCTTAATCTGTTCGATCTTGTAGGGAGAGAACCAGAGATCTTCCTCTTCTTCGTCGTCATCTTCAATAAACGATAACTCCTCACAATATTCTTTATCTTCCTCGCTCATCTGCGATGTATCTGCACACTCGTCTTCCTCTTCTTCTTCCGACACATCAAGGAGCACCTCCAGCGGTGTGGTACCACCCAGCCGCTCATCGATCAGTTTCATTCCCTGATAAATTTCTGTGTGATCGCGGAAATAATTGATAAAGCTGTTTTCGACCTGCAGACGCGAGATACCGATAGCACTCAGCACCGCAATAATCCCCGCAACAGCCAGCACTATGGTGCCGTGATTTTGCGTGAAGCGGGCCAGCACAGAGGTTGCGTGCACCGGTTTTTCCGCCTGACCGTCATCAACCAGCGGACCAATTAATACCAACAGCGCCGGAAACAACAGAAACGAGGTGAAAAAGGTTATAGACAGACCGATCGACATCATCCAGCCAAAATCTATCACCGGCTTTATGCCGCTGAACACCAGGCTGCTAAAACCGATTATTGACGTCAGCGCAGTATACAGGCAAGGCCAGAACATGCGCCTGGCTGTGTGCCAGACCAGATCAACATGCGACCATCCCGGCTGATCAATCTTCAATTGCCGAAAGCGCACCACCAGGTGCATATTCATCGACATGGTTATGATCATCATCAGGGAAATAAAATTCGACGATATAACGGTTACTTTCCAGCCGGTAAAACCAAGCAGACCGATCATTAGTAAACCGGAATAAAAACAGCTCGAAATAGGAAGCGCAACCCAGCGCAGCCGGCGAAAAATCAAAGACAGTATCAGCACAATAAACAGCAGCACGGCAATACCGAAAGTCACCAGATCGCGACCGATATAGGAAATCATGTCGTCAGTGACCATTGGTACCCCGCCGAGATGCAGCTGTCCTGAACCCTTATAACTTGTCAGCACCTCACGAATGGCGGCAATATCATTATGGCGCTGGCCATCGAAAACGCTTTTCGCTTGATCATAAGCTGCGTTGACCTCCGCCAGGCGGCTCTTTTCTGCTGCATTGAGCCCCTGCTGCAAGTGCTTCAGGCGCAGCGCCGATCGTTCAGTGAAGATCGTTTCAAGTTCGGCATTGCCCTTGAGATTCAGCAACAAAGCCGTTGTACCACCATCCTTGCTGAGTATTGACTCTCCGAAAACCGGGCTGGTAGCAATCTCCTTTCTGACCTCTGCACGATCAACGTCCCGATTCTTCGCCAGTGTCGGAACATTTTCAGCCAGTTCTGTCAGCTCAATGCCTGAGCTGGTCAGCAACGGCACATCGAGCAAACCGAAAATCGATTCAACGGACTCGACTTTCGCAAGTCTCTGTTGCAACTCGCCCAGCTCATCAAGTGAGTCATCGCTGAACAAATCAGTATCCGGCGTATAGGTTACAACCAGAAAATCCTGCGAACGGTAGCGACCACGAGCTTCACGGAAAATGCGCAGGTCTTCGTCATCTTCGAGCAATAAGGCATCCGCCGACGCATCGAGAGAGAAATTACCTATCTGCGAGGCAAATAAAGCCAGAGTCACCAGTAATACCAGAATAATCGCAACCGGATTTTCCAGTACAGTACGCCGATACAAAGTGGGGAGAGTGGTATTAACCATCGTTTATGGTGTTCACTTTAGAAGGAATTACAGATCACTGCAGCAACGCCGTTTCCGGTTTTGCGGCTCGATCCAGACGGACAGGAAATCAGGCTCTGGCGCTTGAGTCAACGTCAGCCGTTAAGTGTAGAGTAACCAGAATAAAACGTGATTTGTGCCGTTTAATCAGAGCATTTTTGGAGAAAAACAAAACGCCCTGCGATCACCTGATCTGAAAGAAATACAGGGAAAATTGAAAACTACGAAACCGGTACTTCTGCTCGCCCGATATACACAATCAATGTGCAGCCGTTTTCACTGTAGGAGTTATGTTCAGTACCCTTTTTCATCCAAACCAGATCACCGGGTCTGTAGACGGTGCCGTCGTTATCCGTTAAATCCCCCTCCAGAACAAAAAATTCCTCATCTTCCATGTGCTGATGAGATTCAGTGGTGGTGCCGGGAGCCATGCGGAATACGTGAAACCCTACACCGTCTCCGCGGGTGTTATCGAGCTGCAATACGCTCTGACCGGAATCTTCGCCGCCGTCGTTCATCCATGGCTTAAATTCGGCATCGTTAACATTCGCGATCCTGCGTTCATTCTGCTGAACTGCTTTCATCTGGTTCTCCGCTTGTTCGACCCAACATCAACAGCTATTGTGAAGCCAATTGCTCGGCTTTCAGTTTCTGTTGATGTTGGCGGAGCATGATCCAGCCTGCAAGCAAAACACCGAGGGCAACGGTTACAATTAAAATAGTCGCGAGCGCATTGATATCCGGCTTCAGCCCCAATCGAACGCGCGAGTAGATCAGCATAGGCAAGGTTGTCGAGCCTGGACCCGACACAAAGCTCGCGATAACCAGATCATCCAGAGACAGAGTAAACGCCAGCAACCAGCCAGCGGTCATACCCGGCGCCAGTAAAGGCAAGGTAATATCGATCAGTACCCGGAACGGTTTCGCGCCCAGATCAAGTGCCGCCTCTTCCAGCGACAGATCATCGTTGATCAGGCGTGACTGGATAATAATGGCAACATAGGCCATTGAAAAAGTAATGTGAGCAATGGTTATGGTTGTCATACCGCGGCTACCCGGCCAGCCGATAATTTGCTGCAATGTAATAAACAACAGCAGCAGCGACAAACCGGTAATCACCTCTGGCATCACCAGCGGTGCCGATATCATTCCGGTAAACAATGTGCGACCACGAAAGCGGGTAAATCTCGCCAGCGCCAATCCAGCCATTGTTCCGAGCAGGGTTGCAAATGTGGCATTGATCAAGGCAATGCGCAAACTCAGAAGTGTCGCATTCCAGACATCTTCGCTATTGAACAGCGTGACATACCAGCGCGTTGAAAAACCGCCCCAGACCGGTAATAACTTTGAATCGTTGAACGAATAAAGTATCAGCAGGAAAATAGGGATATAGAGGAACGCAAAGCCAAAGCACAGGCAGGTAATCAGAAATGTAGAGCGATTTTTATGCACCGTTACTACCCTTCCTTTTGCGCCTGAACTCTGTGGTAGAGCATCATCGGTATAAGCAATACGAAGAGCAGTGCCACCGCCACGGCACTGGCAACAGGCCAGTCACGGTTTGCATTGAACTCGCTGGAAAGCACCCGCCCGATCATCAGCACATTACCACCGCCGAGTAAATCAGGAATTACAAACTCACCGGTAGCCGGGATAAACACCAGTAATGACCCCGCAACAATACCGGGCCACGTCATTGGCAGGGTCACGGTAGCGAATACGCTCGCCGGCCTGGCCCCGAGATCAGCCGCTGCCTCATTCAAAGAAAAATCCAGTTTCTCCATATTGGCATAGAGCGGCAGGATCATAAATGGCAGGTAGGTATAGACTATACCAATATAGACTGCGACCTCGGTGTACAGAAGCCGCACGGGCTTTTCAATCAGGCCCAGCCACAACAGGATATCGTTTATCGTCCCCTGATCTGCCAGCAACCCCATCCACGAATAGACCCGAAGCAGAAATGAGGTCCAGAACGGCAGCATGATCAGCAACAGCAACACAAACTTGGCAGTCCCCTGAGTACGAATAATGCCATAGGCCATTGGATAACCAATCAACAGACAGATAATGGTGCTGATACTGGCGATTTTCAGCGAGTTCAAATAGGTTTTCACATAGAGCGAATCTTCCCACAGATAAGCATAGTTCTCGGTATTTATAGCAACCGAAGGCAAAAGTCCGTCCCCCCATTCCAGCAAGGCTGAAAAAGGCGGACTGGCAATCAGAGCTTCCGCCACACTAATTTTCAATACAATAAAAAACGGGGTTAAAAAGAACACCAGCAGCCACGCAAAGGGCACAACTACAATCAGGCTTTTCCAATGCCGTTGTAGAAACCGACTCAGCCTGGCAGGTGCGGAATTATTTTCCAGCGCCTGCTGATCAGTGTGTGTGGCCGGGGTCGTCATCGCGCCCAGACCATCACGAGGTAAGCAACACGGCGCTAACCGCGGGGAAGCACACATAGACCTGATCGTCCCAGTCAAACTGATGCTGACCATCTCGCGAACGGTGTTGATTCTGTGAATTTACCTCTATGGTATGGCCGCCCTGCACCGCAACCCGCAAGGTGGAATTACGCCCCAGATAAGCCATCTCTTTGACCGTTCCCTGCATTACATTTTCAGCGTCTTCAGGCATTTGTTTGCTCACCTGGATCTTTTCCGGACGCACTGCCACAGTAATTACAGTTCCCGTGGCAACCTCGTTCTCGTGATCGACCTGCAGTGAAAAACCTCCGCCGGCTATATCTACACGGACGGTGCCACCCTGCTGGCTGGCTACCGTTCCCTCAAGCATATTGGCAGAACCGATAAAGCCCGCAATAAACTTTGTTGCCGGTGTCTCGTAAATTTCGGCGGGAGTACCGATCTGTCGGAAACGCCCCTGATCCATAACCGCAATGCGAGTCGCCAGCGTCATGGCTTCTTCCTGATCGTGCGTTACCACAATAAACGTAGTGCCCAGTTTGTCCTGCAGGTTCATGAGTTCAAACTGAGTCTGCTCACGCAGGCGTTTATCGAGTGCGCCAAGCGGCTCATCCAGCAACAGCACTTTGGGGCGTTTGATCAGCGCCCGGGCAAGCGCTACTCGCTGACGCTGCCCGCCGGACAGCTGATTCGGCTTGCGCTTTCGAAAATCCTGCAGCTCAACCATTTGCAGCATTTCATCGACACGCTGTGCGATTTCCGCCCTGGCCACCCCGTCACGCTTTAGACCGTAGGCTACATTTTTTTCCACCGTCATGTGTGGAAACAAGGCATAGGACTGAAACATCATATTGACTGGCCGGTCATATGGCGGAGTTGTTGTCATATCGGCTCCATCAATAGACAACGTACCACTACTCGGCATTTCAAAACCTGCAAGCATACGTAGTAGCGTGGTTTTACCGCAGCCGGAACCGCCAAGCAATACAAACAGCTCCCCACGAAATATCTGTAAATCTATATTATCCACGGCAGTAAAATTGCCGAAGGATTTGCTTACTCCTTTTACTTCTATAAACGGTGTTGCCGCGGGATCAAGCCACGGTTGCTCAAATGACTTATCCAGTCTATCCGGCTGACTATTATCTGGCTGACTATGGGCGTCCATTATTCACTCAGATTATTCGGTGTTTCATTAGAGCTCACAGGCAGGAGTTGTCTGTCCGACACCTGCCTGTGAGTTTTCAGCAATGCGACAACAGCCGCAACGCAATACACAACTGGATTTCTAGTTTCCCGCCTTGAAATTGGTCCACAAACGCGTGCGTACCCGCTGCAGCTTCGGTGGCAGCACACTCAGTGTGTACATGTTTGCTACCGCTTCAGCAGTAGGAAATGCCGCAGGGCTACTGGTAACCGCTTCATCGATCAATGGAATCGCAGACTCATTAGCAGTGGCATACCATACAAAGTTGGTATCACCCGCTGCCACTTCCGGACGCATCATGTAGTTTAGAAACAAGTGAGCGTTATCTACATTTTTGGCATCAGCGGGGATAACCCAGCCATCGACCCAGACATTGGCCTTTCCTTCGCCGGGAGGTGCGAAGAAGTCGAGCACTACGCCAGTGTTAGCTTCTGCAGCACCAGACATCGCGAGTAATCCATCCGGACCCCATGTGACGGAAACACAGAACTCTTTCTCAGGCATACGCTGGTAGGCATAGTTATCGAACGTTTTGATGAACGGGCGGATCTTAGCCAGCATTTCGCCTACTTTGGCGTAGTCAGCTTTGTCAGTGGAGCTCGGGTTCAGACCGAGGTAGGCCAATGCCATCGGGATAACATCGGTCGGAGAATCGAGAAATGACACACCACACTCGGCCACTTTTTCCATGTGTGCGGGGTCGAAAATTAGATCCAGAGAACCGATTGGCGCTTCGGGATAGGTCGCCTTTACCAGCTCTTCGTTGTAGGTTACCCCGTGCGTTCCCCACATATAAGGGACGATGTATTTATTTCCCTCATCCCAGTTGGACGACAACTGGTTCATCACATCACTGCGCATGTGCTTGAAGTTATCGAGCTTGCTCTTATCGAGCGGCTGCAGAATACCAGCGGGAATAAGCCGCGCAATCTGAGTACCGGAGTGACTGACAACATCGTAACCGGTGCTGCCGGCCAGCAACTTTGAATCGACCGTTTCTACCGAGTCGTAGTTGTCGTAGGTAACCTTTATGTCATACTCTTTTTCGAAATTGGCGATTGTCTCTTCGCCAATATACTCGCCCCAGTTGTAGACACTCAATGTGCCTTCGGCCTGGGCAAGGCTGGCTGAAGCCAGTAACGCCGCTGTGCTTACAGTGCACAGTATGTGTCGGATTATTCTCACTCGTTTGATCCTCCAGAAAGTGTTGATTTCAGTCCGGCAAATACACCGAACTATCTCCAATTAAGTTATTGAACTAATATACTTAAATTCAGCTCTGAGTCACGCAGACAGCTGTAGAAACTCCGCCTGCCACACCGTCATTCTACCGTAATCTTCGGCCCGTGTTTGCCCGGCGACGGCAGTAAGCAATCCTTTTTCCGCCGGGTTTATGATCATGCAGTCGGACCAGCTCGTTGCATACTCTCGTTTATTGCGGCCAGTTCCTGTTCCGGAGGCGCATGCAACAGCCGGGCAACCGGCAACTGCGATTGTATTCGGTGGTGATACAGCCGCACGCCTTCCTCAAGGCTCGACAATCTCGGCGGGCTCCATGCGCTGGAACGCATCGCCTGTTGCAACTGCCCGACGAAGTCATCATCTTCCTTAGCCGTTTCATTGTTGATGCGAACATTCAGGTAGCGCGCCGCACGAACCTCCCGGCGCTTGTCGGGCAAGGCGTAAGTGCGCGACAAATAACGGGTGGAATCCGGTGACTCCGGCAATGTCATATAGATTTCCATCATGTCCGGATAAAAACCGAAGATCAGATTCGGAAACAGCTGGAAATAGAACCAGAGCTTCTGCCGGTCTGCAGGTAAATGATCAAACTCCGGCAACAGATGCTGGTAATGGCGGACACTCCAGGCCTTCGCCGGACGATCGCTGACCGTCCCGCGTGAAACTAAAAACCCGCTCTCTTCGGTATCGAGGTAATCGTGACCATAGAGCTGGTATAGCGACGGATGACCGACCGGCACGTGATAGCCTTCGTTGTCTATATCGTGAATTGTTTTCCAGTTAAAGGGCTTGTGTTCCTCTGTACTCTCATACAAGGGCTGCAACTGCTCTGGCAGATAGGGCTTAACCTCATGGGCAATCGGCGCTAACTGCGCTCTTAACGCAGGCCCGCCTGACTGCAGACGAACGAAAATAAAACCCATCCACACTTCAAGCTCTACCGATTTTAAAGCAATGGATTTTTTATCAAAGTTTTCAAATGTGGCCAGGGCAGGCACACCTTTTAACTTTCCTTCAAGTGAGTAGGACCAGCCGTGGAACGGGCATATCATGGCACGGGGACAATGCCCGCTTTTTCCCGCTGCTATACGCCCGCCCCGATGCCGACATACATTGTGGAACGCATTAATGCCATTACTTTGATCCCTGATCACCACAATCTGCTCATCAAAAGCATCAAAGGTAAGGTAGTCGCCCGGCTCAGAGATATCACTGATATGCCCGACCAGCAACCAGTTAACCTTAAACAGGTGTTCAACCTCAAGATTGAAAAACTCCTGAGACTGGTAAGTCCACGGAGCCAGTAGATCAGAACATTCATCTTTCACGTTAATTTACCCATCTACAGGTGAATTCAGGCATTTTCGTTGATTTCATCGTAAGCACGCCGAAGCCCTTCACGCAGCAATGACACCAGATGGTCGATTTCCTCCCGCGTGATAACCAGAGGCGGCGACATCACGCACATTGAATAAATCGGGCGGACAATCAGCCCCAGTTCCTGACAGTGTTTATCTATACACTCCCCGACACTCCATCCGGCGGTCTCATCGATCAGATCATCCCGACACTCAACACACGCCATCAACCCTTCGCCGCGAACGTCTATCACCATCGGGTTGTCTCGCAGTAATTGCAACTGCTGCTGAAAATAAGGTGCGACATCACGTACGTGCTCAAGCAGGTTTTCACGTTCCATAATCTCGATATTTTTCAGCGCCGCGACACAGGCAACAGGGTGACCGGAATAGGTAAATCCGTTGGCAAAAATCTTCTCTTCGTGACCGAGCGCCGCAAGCTCATGCAATAGCTTGTCCGATATCAGCGTGGCGCCCAGAGGAATATAGCCAGAGGTGATGCCCTTGGCCGTGGTAATTATATCCGGCACCACGCCAAAGACAGCCTCACACGAGAAAAAATGCCCGAGCCTGCCAAAAGCCGTCACGACTTCATCGGCTATAAATAATATATCGTGCTCACGACACAGATCGGCACAGCGTGAATAATAACCGGCTGGCGGAACCACCACACCACCCGACGCCAGTATCGGCTCGGCTATAAACGCGGCAACATTACCAGCACCCAGCGCACTGATTTTATCCTGAAATTCCGCGACCAGCAGATCGCAGAATCCAGACTCAGACATGCCATCGGGACGATGAATCGGGTTGGGATTGCGTAAGTAATGGAAGCGTTCTGTATCGTGGTCAAGGTATTTTTTATCCTTCGCCTTACCGGAACACGAGGCCGACAGATAGGTACTGCCGTGGTAGCCGTTTTCACGGCCGATAATGTGTTTTTTTTCCGCTCGGCCCAGCAGATTATTGCGAAAGCAGACAAACCGTATGGCAGTATCAACAGCAGTTGACCCCCCGGTTGTAAAAAACACATGGTTCAGGTCACCAGGCGATAATTCCCCTAGCTTTTCCGCCAGTTGCCCGGCCGGCTCGCTGGCGAGACTCCAGGGGCTGTTGTATGACAACTGCATAATCTGCTCCGCCACGGCATCAGCCATTTCACGACGCCCGTGGCCAATATTTATACACCACATCCCCGCTGGTGCATCGAGTAGTTTATTGCCCTCTGAGTCGTAAACATACACGCCCTCCCCGCGCGACAACACGGTGCGCCGGTTGACATCAAAGCTGTTGATATCATCCCAGGGATGAATAAACTGATTATCCCGAACCTGCACAGGTGTTAGTGCCGGTGAATTATGTCGAGCAGCGTCAGCACTCATTGGAGACTCCGTAGCGGTCAATTGTATACTTCTACCACGAAGCCCCGCTTAGAGAAACCGGAAACTGCCAATGCGTGATCCCCGATATGATGTTCTGTTTGATCCACTTGAAATCGGTCCGGTAACCAGCCGCAATCGCTTCTATCAGGTACCGCACTGTTCCGGCATGGGTCGCTCCCGCCCGAAAACTCTGGCGGCCATGCGTGCAATGAAGGCAGAGGGTGGCTGGGGGGTCGTATGTACTGAATACTGCTCAGTTCACCCCACGTCAGATGACGCAGCGTATCAGTTTGCAACTCTGTGGGATCAGCAGGATATCACCGCCAATGCACTGATGGTCGATGCGGTACATGAACACAACTCGCTCGCCGGTGTAGAGCTGTGGCTGGGTGGTAACTATATATCTAACTACGATTCACGCACACCGCCGCTCGGTCTGCAAAGCCGCCCCTCTACCCACGGCATCCATCCGGTGCAAAGTAAACGTGTCGATAAAAAAGATATTCGAAACCTCATTCGCTGGCACAGCAACGCCGCCCGGCGCGCGGTTGATGCGGGCTTTGATATTGTCTATGTCTATGCCACCCACGGGTATCTGCTGTCAGAATTTCTTGACTCTTCCAGCAATGATCGCTGCGACGAATACGGCGGCAGTCTCGAAAACCGCGTTCGTATTGTTAAGGAACTTATAGAATCAACCCGTGAAGCCGTTGGTGACAAATGCGCTATAGCCACGCGGTTCAGTGTTGATCTCGCTGACAGCGAATCCTATGATGCTTTCGCAATGCTGGCCGAGCTACCCGATCTATGGGACCTCACAGTCAATGACTATGATATAGAAATGGGGCCGTCGCGTTTTGTCAAAGAAGCCGCACTGTCTGCACACGTCAGCAAAGCCAAAGCACTCACCAGCAAACCTGTAGTAGCCGTAGGCCGGTTTACTTCACCGGATACAATGGCACAGGTTATTCGCAATGGCACACAAGATATGATCGGCGCAGCCCGACCTTCAATTGCAGACCCGTTTCTACCGAATAAAATTGAGCAAGGCAGAATAGATGATATCCGCGAGTGCATTGGCTGCAACGTCTGCTATGCACACAACTCACTGGGTATACCAATACGCTGCACGCAAAACCCGACAATGGGCGAGGAGTGGCGCAAAGGCTGGCACCCGGAAATTATCAACCGCATGAGCAAGCCGAACGAGACCGCCCTGATCGTCGGAGCCGGCCCTGCCGGGCTGGAAGCCGCACGCGTACTCGGTGAGTGCGGATTTGAAGTTCTGATAGCGGAAGCCCGAACCGAGGCCGGCGGCCGGGTAGCCTGTGAAAGCAGACTACATGGTTTGGCAGAGTGGTCGCGGGTAACCGACTGGCGACTAGGCCAAATTAACAAGCAAGCTAACGTCAGCCTATACCTCGACAGCAATATGACAGCAACGGACGTATTCGACACCGGCGTAAACCACGTTATCATTGCCACCGGCAGTCACTGGACAACAGACGGTATCGGTCGCCACCTCTATACCACGTTTGAAGGCCATGATCATCCCTGTGTGATTTCCGCCGATAGTATTTTACACAACACCCACAGCGAAATCGGGCACTACCTTATATTCGACGACGATCACTTCTATATGGGTCCGGTTCTCGCGGCTGAACTGCTCGCGCGCGGCAATCAGGTAACACTCGTTAACCCCATGGGCCGGCTATGTGACTGGGGTCGACATACCGACGAACACCATGCAGCCAACGTTGCCCTCTATAACAGTGACGTGAAAATTGCCACCAATCAGTTGCTTACCCGCGTAAGCGACACGGAGATCGTCACCCGCTGTATTTTTTCCAAAGAACTGTTTCACCACTCGGCAGACTGGGTAATTCCACTGACAAGACAACACCCTGACGATACCCTTTACCAAAGCCTGCTCACACACCCCGATCGAAGCAAACTCACCTCTTTGCAACACACTGGTGATTGCCGCGCGCCGGGGCTCATCGCGCAAGCCGTTTACGCGGGCTACGAGACAGCAATAAATCTCGGCAGACAAACAGATAGTGATATACCGGATTTTAAACGCGAACTGCCCTGATTTCCGATCAGCTCCAGACAAAATACCAAAAGCAAGGCCAAAAACACCCACCGGTACAGTGGCGATAATTATCGCCACTTTTTATAGCTTTCAGCGTTTATATCACCCAAAGTAACGCCGCTGAATTACTGACGCAATCATTACCTCACATGGCGAATTGCGCGGTACGAAAATTGCCCGCCGAACTAGTTCGCAAAATTTAGCGAAAGCCCATCTGCCACGAAGCACAAAAAACTGACACCAATCGGTACAACCCCGGTGAGTCAGCTATTCCACCACCAGCGCCAGATGATCTGACTTAAATACTAATGAGTAAAACAGACGTACCTTGAGTGCTGTAAAAAATCCATCCAGAATGAAGGTTTCTCTGGCTCATACAGGAAACCTGCTGTCACAATCAGTCTATGACGAGGCCTTTCTGAGGTACTCTGACGGATACTGTGTGTTCGATCAGAACGGAATATTGTCCGCCTTTTCAAGCAACTTCCCACAGCTTTATCCATCGCTTGCAAAAGATATCACGCCCGGCATTTCGTTCCGCGAGTATCTGCGCCGGTTCTATCTGCATCAAGCCATCCAGAACCTGCCCCGAATCACTGACCTTGATGCCTGGCTGGATGATCAGTGTCAGTTACTCGGTGAGCCGAACTACTCGTATTATCATCATCTACATGACGGTCGTTCCATTGAAATCCGGTACCATAAAGTCAGTTCCGGCGAATCAATGTTTATAGCCTTCGATGTGACCACACTGCGAAAACAGCAAGATGAAATACACACCAGTCAGGCAAACTTCTATTCATTTGCAGCACTTGCCTGTGACTGGTTCTGGGAGCTCGATAAAAACCTCTGTTATCGTTACCACTCTACCCACCGAGCTCCACCGTCAGGCATAGACTGCAGCTCAATTATCGGTCAATCGCGCATAGACTCTATGGTGCATCGCGTTGTGCATGACGATGAATTCGATCAGCACAACCAGGCCCTGTTAAATCACCAGACGCTCGACGTCACACTCACCTGGCTGAACGACAACGATCGAAAGATATATAGCCGCATAAAGGCCGAGCCACGCTTTACCCGGCATGGCATTTTCACCGGCTATTTCGGCGGCGGTACCGATGTAACCGAACAGATGTTGCTGCGAGAGCAGCTGGTACGTCATGCCCAGTATGACTACATCACCAAGCTTCTGACCAAGCGCGCATTTGAAACGGCACTCAACGAATCGTTGTCAAAATGCCGGACCAGAAAAATGCAATTTGTTTTATGCATGATAGATCTTGACAAATTCAAGGAAGTCAATGATCAGAGCGGGCACGCAGCCGGTGATGAGTTATTGAAGCAACTCGGGCCTTTGATTAAAAACCATTTTAGCGAAAATTCAATTATCGGTCGCGTAGGTGGAGACGAATTCGCAGCAATTATAGACTGCAACATAGAAGAAGGTCTGAAACTCACCGGGCAATTGATTTCAACATTGACGAGTACGCCGTTTAAATGGAAAGAACGCGCACACCGAATAAGTGCAAGCGCCGGAATCATTTCACTCGATGGCAGTAAAACGGCGTTGGAAATGATGTCTCACGCCGATGAAGCCTGCTACCTCGCCAAGCAAACCGGGCGCGGTCGGGTGGTCAATTACCATGAGCAAGACCGCAATCCAGTTGCAATAGAACGTATAAACTCCACACCCGCTTCCACCACCAAGAAATCAACACAACTGGCAACCACGTCAGCAGCGGGCCCGACAGCGAAGCGCCAGCCGCTGGTCGCTCTGATCATGGATTACCTCAGCAATGAAAAGCTGGCCACAGCAAAGGTAATTCAGAACAAGCTGAAGTCATTTAGAATCGGCAGTTTTATTACTGTTGTCGAGCAACCCCTGCCTGGTTCACCTGAAAACACTGCGGTATTCCCAAGCCACCCCGAAACACTGAATGTAAACGCGGTAATTGCTTTCGCAAGTGGCCTGGGAAATAACTTAACCCTGCCTGAATTTCGTGCCGTTATAGATCAGTACAGACACGTCCCGATAGTCAGTATCGGTGCGGCACTGGAAGACGTCACTACCGTAGCCGCTGATAACCAGCAGTCAATCCGGGACCTTATGCACCACCTGATCAGCAATCTGCATCGGCGACGATTCGCTTTTCTGCGCTCTTGCGATCACGATATAGATTCCATTGAACGCGAACAGGTGTTCCGCGATGTTCTGGCGGAAAATGCATTACCCGTCGTTGAAGAGAGAATTTTATCGGCCAGTGTCTTCTGTTCAAACAGTTATCAGACCACATCGGATCTATTAAAATCAGACCGCAACATCGATGCAATTATCTGCAGCGACAACAGCGTTGCAGCCTCTGTTGTCAATGCACTATATGATCTCGAACTACGCGTACCGGAAGATGTTGTCGTCAGCGGTTTTGATAACGGTGTCGACAGTAATGAATGCACACCCAATCTAACGGCTGCCCGCATCAACCCCGAAACTCTGGCTGACAACGTAACTTCTGCCATCGTCAGACGGCTCGAGACGCCTCTCAATCAAAACGCCGACAACACGATTCGAATACCTGCTGAAGTAAGTGTTTACCCGACTACACACGATTTAACATATCCGGCACAATCACCGCCGCTGGAACTTGAAAGAGAACTTTTCGACAATCCGCAAGGTGCCTGCATGGCAATCACAAGCCAGCTGATCCTGTTGCAATCCAGTCAGAAAGCGGTTAACTCTGTAGATATCCCGTGGACCAGATTACTCAACAAAGCCCTTCAGAGCGGCGACGAGAATTTTCTCAATCAATTAAAAACCGTATGCATCGATAATGGTGGAATCAGCTACTGTAATTCGCTGCGTGAGACGCGCTCGGCTCTGAATCGCTTATATATATCCATGGGAAACACTTCAACCGTTCTTCCGGGCTTTACACAAATAGCTCTGGCACTACAACATCTCGACACATTAATCGAAAACTACGACAGCAAAGCCACGCAAGAGCGGCAACGCACAGAAAATTTCCATGAAAACTTCTCGCGGCAGTTATCTAAATGCCGGTCCGCGGGGAGCTTACCCGATTTCATCGACAGCAGTTTTGCCAGCGCCGGTATCAACAACGCTTTTCTGGTACTGTACCCGGACGGTAACCGCGGTGACAGTGATCGCGCCAACTTGCAACTGGCATACGCGCGCGTCGACGGCAAGAGACAACTGACACGCGATAAATCATTCCCTGGAAAACAGATCCTGCCGCAGCAATACCATCCAATACTGTGCAACAACAATCTGGTTCTAACTACACTGCATTCAACCGACGTCCAGTACGGTTACCTGCTGGTCAGCAACAACAACTGCAACGCACTGCAGCTAAGAAGTATCTCAAGTAATATTTCCAACATGCTGCACAATATAAATCGCATCAGGGAAAAGGAACTACACACTACCGAACTCCAGGAAATAAACCGGGAGCTCGCCGAACGCTCCAACTACGACTCTACTACCGGTCTACCCAACCGGTCTTTATTTGTCCACCAGATCGATCAGGCCATCGTTAACAGCGAGCAACAGCCTGCACCGATCCCTGTAATCCTGATCGGAATCGGTGAAAACGGCATCCTCGACAATCCTTACCATCGACAGGACAGTCACTATCTGTTTCGAGCGATGGCGATTCGCTTAGCCGATGAATTCGATTCTACCAAACTGATTGCCCGCGTCGGAGAAAGAGAATTTGCAATCATCAGTCACCACAACATCAGCGTCGAAGAAGCAACACAGCTTGCGCAAAAGGCAGTCGAAATAGTTAACGCACCCTATCTCATGAAGGGAAGGCAAATCTGTGTTAATGCAAGCGCAGGTATAGCTCATTATCCGGTTCATGGTACAAACGCAGAAGAGCTGCTGGGCAATGCATACACCGCACTACGCCACTCTATAAATTCTACGGTATACAGCTGCTGTGTATTCACACAGGAGATGACTACCTCCGCAATCAACAAATGGCAACTGGAACAAGACATGCGCTAGGCCCTGCCGAACGGTGAGTTTTTTCTGCACTACCAGCCGCGTGTTAATCCGGCAAGCGGTAATATAGAATCATTCGAGGCGCTACTGCGCTGGCAACGGCCTGACGAACACGGCAACCCCGGCTCAATGATAGGGCCCGTGACGTTTATTCCCATCGCCGAAGAAAGCGGATTCATCGACGAACTTGGCAAATTTGCACTGGATCAGGCTACACAGCAAATCAAGCTCTGGCAGTCGCAGGGCTTGCAAACCAAAGTCTCAGTAAATTTATCAACCAGAGAGCTGCTGCAGGACAATCTGGTAGCGCAGATTCAGGAGACACTTTACCGTCATAGCGTCAGTACCGAGTTTATAGAAATAGAGATAACCGAGTCATCGGCAATGAATGATATTGAAGGTAGCATCGACAAACTGCAATCGCTGCGTGACCTTGGGATAGAAGTGGCGATCGACGATTTCGGCACCAGCTATTCGTCGCTGAATTATTTAAAACGGTTACCCGCGACTCACCTGAAAATAGACCGGTCATTCATCAAAGATTTAAAAAAACCGGACGGCAGCAGTTCAACCGACGAAGCGATTGTACGTGCCATAGTCGATCTGGGGCATAGTCTGGGCTTCAAAATAGTAGCCGAAGGCGCTGAAACCGAAGATCAGTGGGATTATCTGGCATCACTCGGCTGCGACGAAATACAGGGGTATTTTTACAGCCCGCCAGTCACCGCTGCTAAAGCAGCACAGCTTCTGAAATCACAGCAATCTGCACATAAGCTGATAGCCTGATACAACAACTGAAAAGTTCGCTACTCGACAGTCAAGCCATACTGCAAAGCACTTTCCTGCAGCAGTTCCCACAACGACAATGCGAATCCACGTGGTAGAAAAAGTTCATAGCCGAGCTCTGAACGCCACAGCGTGACTCCCACATGATGAAACGCCGATGACGCCACAGAGCCAACCGGAAAAGCGTGCTCGCGCAGATCCAGCGGCAGATAACCATTCAGCAGTTTGCAGGCATCCGGGCCGGACACGCGCAACTGAGTTCGTGAGTGCGATATATCGAGTACCACCGCCTGCCCGGCATCAGGGGTTTCCAGAGTCGCCCCGTGAACCCAGAATTTAAGCGGTTCTATTCGCAATATAGATTCACTACCGTTACTCACTGCCCGGCAATTGGCGGGCATGTTACTTAATCCCGTTGGTGAGCCTGCCACGGCAAACGCACTTTGCACGGTGTCCGGCCACACGGCCAATTGCCACAGTACCAGTTCCCTGACCTCGGTGATTGTTACTCCCTGAGCTTCAATGCCGTAGTGGCCAGGCAGATAGTGTCCGTCAAGGGCCGATACTCTTACTGTATTTGTCTCACCCATGCATGCGTTCTCCGGCAGGATCCACCATATGTGGTGATACGATTTCTACATCAACATTACCGGTGCGCACCGGGTCTGCCGCAACGACACCCTTACCCCGCCATGAGCCATCGCCTCCGGCAATGTATCCAAGGCCGATCCAGTGCCCCAGCGTAGGCGAATGCGTAACTGCAGTAATCCAGCCTTCGCCATGCCCTTCGATTTTATCCCCGGCACACAGAATGGAACCTGCCTTGAATTTTTCGTCCCTGTTCTTGGGGAAAATACCAACCAGACGCGGCCGGTTTTCAGCCATCATTTCCGGGCGTTTACGCAGCACATTGCCAATATAGTCTTTTTTATCAGAGGCCATCTTGCCCAGGCCTGCATCATCTATAGTTGCACGGCCGTCGAGTTCAACACCGGTCACATGGCCTTTTTCAATGCGCAAAGCGCCAAGCGCTTCAGTGCCATACAAACAGCCGTCAACTTTATTAGAGGCATTATTCAGTAACTCCATCAGGCAGCCGGCGTAATCTGACTCGACGTATACTTCAAACGCCATTTCACCGGAGAAACTGATACGTGCTATGCGACACAGCGCACCATTACTCAGCGTGCTTTCTATAACACCCATGAATGGCAGGTTTTCGTTCGTCGCCACGCCGGGATCAGCCAGACAGGCCTGCAGCACGTCGCGAGATTTTGGCCCGGCTACCGCGCAGCCTGCCCATTGCTCAGAGACTGAAGTCACATGTACTTTCAAATCAGACCAGCGCATCTGCAACAGTTCTTCGAGCCATACCATCACTTTTGCTGCATGTGCAGTGGTGGTCGTCATAAAATAATCGGTCTCGGAGAACCGCCAGGTAGTGCCATCATCCATTACCACACCGTCGTCGCGCAACATGATGCCGTAGCGCGCTTTTCCCAAAGGCAATTTGGCGAACGCATTGGTATAGACCCGATTTATAAATTCGGTAGCATCCGGCCCTTGAATTGCAATTTTGCCAAGCGATGTCACATCACATAACCCAACCGTTTCGCGAACGGTTTTTGTCTCGCGGATATAGGCTTCGGTAATGGTTTCACCCTCACGCGCGAAATACCAGGGCCGCTGCCACAGACCGGCATCAGTCATTGTTGCACCACTGGCCAGATTCCAGTCGTGCATCGGGGTCCGGCGCAGCGGTTTAAAGTGCGAACCACATCCACGACCGGTAAGCGCTCCCAGACTAATGGGGGTATAGGGCGGGCGAAAGGTTGTTGTTCCCACATCGGGGATCTCTTTACCCAGGGCTTCGGCCATCAGTGCCATGCCGATGATATTACCCATTTTCCCCTGATCAGTTGCCATACCCAGAGTGGTGTAACGCTTCAGGTGCTCTACCGATATAAATCCCTCCCGATGAGCCAGTCGAACATCTTCGGCGGTGACATCATGCTGCGGATCGATAAAGCTCTTGAGTTTCCTGCCCGCCACGTTCACTTCATAAAGCGGCCTGATCGGATTCTCCCAGCCACCGGCTTTTGGTGCAGTAAACGACACCGTCTTTTGTTCCCTGTTTGCGATGGCAGCGTTTGCTGCCGCACGCCCGGAATCTTCGCAGTCACCGGTGCTCCATACCCCCGATGCAGAACCGGCCATATAGATCGGCTCTTCAGTTGCAGCAGGTACAAAGCAACAGTTCTCAGCATCCCATACGGGTCGAACGCCACGGTGAGACAGCAAATTCACCACCGGCGACCATCCGCCGGAAATCAGCAGCGAATCGCAACTCAAGGAATCAGCTGCAGACCAGCCATCACCACTGGCGGATGCGGTTTCTATTCGATGCAGCGCTTTTTTACCCAAAGCATTTAGCGCGGTCGTGCCGGCTTTTAATTCAACACCTTTGGTCTTTGCCAGTCCGGCTATTGAATCAGGCACCGAAGTTCGAGCATCGAGCAGCGTTACCGCAGCGCCGGCTTTGACCAGGTTCAGTGCAGTGCCATAGGCGGAATCGTTGTTGGTAGCGATTACAATATTTTCACCAGTCAGCACCGCATAGCGATTTAAATAGGTATTGGCCGCACTGGCAGTCATCACACCTGGCAGATCATTATTGCCAAAGGCAATGTGGCGTTCCAGCGCACCGGTTGCCAGAATTGTCTGACCGGCCCGTACGGTATGAAAACGCTGCCGTGGCAGATGTTTGTCAGGTGCGGCCATATGATCGGTCACACGTTCGAGCAGTCCGGCTACTCCGTAGTCGTACAGTCCAAATGCGGTTGTACGAGTCATTGTACGGCCACCTGCACTCTCGAACGCTGCGATAGCCTGCGTGCGGCGATCTTCCAGATCGGCATTTCCCTGATTCAGGTAATCCCCACCCAGCAGGAAATCCTGTTCGACAAGCAAAACATCGAGCCCCGCCTGTGCCGCGGCTACTGCAGCTGCCAGACCTGCCGGACCAGATCCCACCACCAGCACATCGCAAAACAGATGGCCGTGTTCGTAGGTGTCGGGATCGGGCTCTCTGGAGGCCGTACCCATACCGGCAGCACGGCGAATCAGTTTTTCATACTGCATCCAGATGCCGGTACCCTTTTTACCCCACTCCAGCGGTGGTATTCCCATAAAGGTTTTGTAGTAAAAACCTGCAGCGAAAAATTTACTGAACAGCCCGTTCACCGCACCTAAATCTGTACGAACGTTAGGCCAGGCGTTCTGGCCACTCGCACACAGACCATCGAACAGTTCCTGAGTCGTTGCTTTAACATTGGGATCACGGCGTGCACCCTCACCGATGGTGACTATAGCCCCCGACTCTTCCACCCCGGCAGACATCACACCACGGGGTCGGTGGTACTTAAAGCTTCGCCCCATAATCTGCTCACCACTGGCAAGCATGGCAGATGCCAGCGTATCACCGGCAAAGCCATTGCGAGCTTTACCGTCCCAGGTAAAATCCACCCGGGTATCGCGATCTATACGCCCGCCTGTCGAAAGCCGTTTTGCGCTCACTGACCTTCCTCCAGCACCGCAGCAACACCAGAATGAGCAGCTCTTACCGAATGAATTTCGTGTGTCATGGTATCGCGTTCAACCAGCAACCACTGACGACAGCCATTAACGTGGTGCCAGCTTTCAGTTTGCACCCCACGGATATTTTCGCGCTGAAACACTGCATCCAGCCATTGCTCAGCCGGTGCATCAAGAGCCGGGTAAACGATGCTGCCGTCACCACCATAGGTAAACTCACTGTGGTCACGTTCGCCGCAGAACGGGCAATTTATACGGATCATTTGTTGATTCCTATCCGTGCAGTTTCGGGTCGGGGCCAGCACCGCGTTCATCAAGCATGATGCCGCGTTCAAAGCGCTCAAGATTATGGTTGGCTATGTATTCATGGGGTCGATCATTGGCGATAAGATCGGCAAAATACCAACCCGAAGCCGGGCTCGCCTTGAAGCCGCCGTAATTCCAACCGGCATTTAAATAGAGGTTTGATACCGGGGTTTTGCAAATAAACGGCGCGCCATCCATAGACATGTCCATCACACCGGACCAATGCCTTAACAGCCGCACCCGACCGAGACACGGCAAAATCGATACAGCGCACTCGGCGACGTCCTGCACAATTGGCAGGTTGCCACGCTGCGCGTAGGATTTATACCAGTCGAGGTCACCACCGAAGACCATTCCGCCCTTATCGGACTGGGATATATAGAAGTGTGCTCCGCCGACTCCAAACACAACTACCTGATCCAGTAAAGGTTTCAAAGGTTCGCTGACAAAAGCCTGCAGCTTGTGTGATTCGATCGGCAGGGTAGAAAAACCCGCCATTTGCCAGAGCCTTGAGGTATTGCCAGCGACCGCAAAACCCACTTTGCCGGCCGTGATTCTGCCACGGGAGGTTTCCAGTGCAGTAATGCGATTGCCTTCACGTGAGGTACCGGTGACTTCGCAATTTTGCAGTATATCTACACCCAGCTGATCGGCAGCGCGGGCATAGCCCCAGGCCACTGCATCGTGCCTGGCGGTACCGGCACGCTTTTGAACCGCTGCTCCTAGAATCGGAAAACGCGCATCGCTACCATAATTAAGGTGCGGCACATTTTTCTTTAGTGTTGCCAGATCCCAGATTTCAGCGTCCGGTGTGCCAGTCAGGCGCATGATATTGTAGCGCCGCGCCGCGCCATCCATTGCTGCAGGGCTGTGCAGCAGAGAAATATGAGATCGCTGGCTGAACATAACGTTGTAGTTGAGTTCGTGGCTGAGATCTTCCCAAAGTTTCAGTGAATGTTCATAAAATTGGCGATTGCCGCGAAGGAAATAATTCGACCGCACAATAGTGGTATTACGCCCCGCATTACCACCGCCTATCCAGCCCTTCTCGACAACGGCGATATTCTTCTGAGCATGATTTTTTGCCAGATAATAGGCTGTAGCCAAACCATGCAGTCCACCGCCGACGATCACAATATCGTAGTGTGGTCTGGGCTCCGGATCCCGCCACTGGCGATCCCAGTCTTGCTGTCCTCGCAGGCCGTTGCGGAAAACACTCCATGCTGAAAAGCGCGTCATTCTTTAAGTGTGTCCAATGGTTGAATACCGGCAGCCAAAGGTGCCAGAGGGAACTTGCTAATAGTACCTTAGTCGCGCAGCGGTAGCTTATCGCCAAGCGATATATTTCAGCACAAAACAGCTTTTTCTTCGCACAATGTCGTCACCATACGAATCAGCGACGGCCTGAGGATAAGTGCCCTACACCAGTTGCTGCTCGACCAGCTCCACCCAGTATGAAGACCCGAAAGAAAGTGCTTCATCGTTGAAGTCGTAGTCCGCACTATGTAAAGGTCTGGAATTTGATCCACTAATTCCATTCCCCATAAGAATATAACAAGCGGGTATGGCATTGGCCATGTGGGCAAAGTCTTCAGAGAAGAGCTTCGGTTCGCAATCACCGTCTATATGGTGTGAATCGACAAGTGCCCGGGCCGCCCGGGTTGCATTTCGCGCAGGCCCTGCAGCATTAATGGTCGATGGAAAAATAGTATCGTAACTCACCTCTCCCTCGACATCGTGCGCCAGACAGATTCCCTGAGTAATCTGCCTCATCCGCTTTTCTATAATCTGATTAATTTCCGGGGTCAGTGCGCGTGCATCGCCTTTTAACGTCGCCCTGCCCGGCAACACGTTTCGCCTGCCATCAGAAATAAATTCGGTAACCGACACCACTCCGTTCAGGCCCGGGTTCAACTTTCGAGAGACAATGGTTTGCAGCGCATTGACAATTTCGGCACCAACCACAATGGCGTCAACACCCATATGCGGCAGCGCCGCATGCCCGCCGCGCGCATTAATAGTTATCTCGAACAGGCTCTCACTGGCGGTAACCGGCCCTGTTCGAGTCGCGAAGCTACCTACCGGCATACCCGGAATATTATGTAAACCATAAACAGCATCAACCGGAAAGCGTCCAAACAAATCATCGTCCAGCATGGCAGGCGCTCCCAGACCGTGCTCTTCATTGGGCTGAAATATAAAAACCACCTTACCGGTGAAGTTGCCACTTTGTGCAAGATACTTCGCCGCAGCAAGCAGCATAGCAGTGTGGCCGTCGTGTCCGCAGGCATGCATGACCCCCCGAGTGCCGGAACGATAGGAAAATGAATTCAGCTCATCGATTGGCAACGCGTCCATATCGGCGCGCAAACCAATGCTGGCGGTACCGTTACCTTTTTGCAGTACCCCGACTACGCCGGTTCTGCCAAGCCCGCGGTGCACATCGATACCAAAGGACTCAAGCAACCCGGCTACTTTGTCTGCAGTACGATGCTCGTCAAAACCGAGCTCCGGATTCTGGTGGAAATCGTGTCGCCATCGGGTTGCCTCATCAAGCAGTGCTTCTGTCTTCATTATTTTCCTGATTAATGATTAAATGAACTACATGAACTCTACATCAAACACCGTCAAAGAACCTGCCCGATACGTAGATCTGGCGGTGAATCAGGCACCGCAAATGCTGGATCAACCGGTTGATGATCATCGCGCCTGGCTAGGCGCAGACATCAACCCGCCCGATTGCAAAATCACACTCAGTCAGGCGGAACTCAGTGAGCTTCAGAGTATCGCCAGGCAGATAGAACTCAATCCCCTGCCGGCACTGCTACGCGAAGCCAGCCAATTCAAAATGTCTCTGCTGCCGGGGTTTATGAATCGGGTTAAAACAAGACTCGACTCACAACGCGGGGTCGCCGTGATCGATGCATTACCGCTCGATGAAATGGATCAGGAAACAGCCGTCGCACTGCACTGGATCCTCGGCCGGTTTATCGGGCGTCAGGTCGCACAAAAGTGGGATGGCACCATGCTGTACAGTGTCCGCGACAGTGGCAAAAAATACGAATATGGAGTCCGGGGTTCGCACACCAATGTCGAACTGATGTTTCATAACGACAACGCATTCGGCATTTCCCCGCCTGACTATGTCGGGCTATTGTGTTTTCAGCCCGCCCTTGAAGGCGGTATAAGCCGGTTTTGCAGTTTATATTCTATACATAACAAACTGTTGAAAGACTTCCCGCAAGCACTCCGACGACTATACCAGCCGGTTCTATGGGACCGACAGGCCGAGCACACGCCTGATGCACCGAAAGTAACGCGAGCACCGGTGTTTAGTTTTAATGGCGAGCAATTGATCGGCCGCGTTAATGTGAGCCTGATCCGCAAAGGCTACGACGTTGCCGAAACCGAACTCGATGCCGAAACAAGCGATGCGCTCGCTGCATTAAAAACGGTCGGGGACGATCCATCGCTGTGGTTCGAACTGCCTATAGAACGAGGCCATATTCAATACCTCAGCAACACCAGTATTGTGCATTATCGAAGCGAATTCACCGATAACCCCAACCCTGCACTTAAAAGGCATCTGGTGCGGACCTGGCACCGTGATTTCGCCTCGCCCACCTACGATGGCATATGAGTATAAAACCTGAAAAAAAGGCGGTTGCCTAACCGCCTTTTTCATCCAGCTGTATACAGCTTAAAACAGAACTAGCTGCTTGCGATTAAATCAGGCAAACCACCAGCGCTCAGCAAGCTTGCCGCCGTCGAGATCCCAGTTAGCCGCAACATCATCACCGTGCGCCACTTTATTCGAATGCCCCATAATATAATTGGCAAACATCGGTACGATCGCGCCACCGTCATCATGAATAAGTGTCTGCGCTTCAGCGTACATCTGGCGACGTTTTGCTTCATCGAGTTCACCGCGTGCGGCATTAACCACCTGGTTAAATTTCTTTGCACCATCGGTGGTTTTCCAGGCAGTGTCATTCCACTCGCTGGAATCCACATAGGCAGATGAGAACATCCAGTCTTCAGTGGGTCGACCGCCCCAGTAACAGGCACACCATGGCTTTTTATTCCACACATTAGACCAGTAACCGTCTTTTGGCTCTCTAATAACTTCAATGTCGATACCAGCTTCCCTGGCAGAGGCGGCAATCAGCTGGGCTGCATCCACTGCCCCGGCAAATGCCGCATCAGATGAAGACAACTGAATTTTGCCGGAATGGCCCGACTTTTTGTAATGCGCTGCTGCTTTTTCCGGATCAAACTCACGTTGCGGTAAGTCAGACGCATGGAACGCATTAGCTGTAGATATCGGATGATCGTTACCAAGTGCACCATGACCCAGTAGAATTTTATCAACCATTTCCTGCCGCTTAATTGAAAGCTTCAGTGCCATGCGCAGATCGTAGTTGTCAAACGGCGCCGCATCGACACGCATCGGGAATGTGTAGTGCAGCGTGCCGGTCTTCTCAAGTATGGTGATATTCGGGTTGCGCCCCATCAATGAAACGGTTTTCGGATCGATTCGATCAATCACATCCACTTCGCCGCTCATCAGTGCATTTTGGCGCGCTGTTACGTCAATCAGTGAAAGAATTTCAACCTCGTCAAAGTGCGCCCGGTCTTCCTTGAAAAAGTTAGGATTGCGAACACCGGCTGATCGCACACCGGGCTCATAGGTTGTGATCGAGTAAGCACCGGTACCGATGCCAGCGCCGGGATCGATACTGCCATCAACCGAAGGCACAATGATCAGGTGGTAGTCCGATACAATATAAGGGAAACCGGCATTCGGGCCATCCAGCTCAAAGATCACGTTATCGCCATCTGCTTTTACATCGACAACCGGTGATAACACGCCTTTGGCTGCAGATTTAGACGCTTCACCACGATGATAATTTATAGAAGCGACAACATCATCCGGCGTCATGGTTTTGCCGTTGTGAAACTCTACCCCTTTGCGAATTTTAAATACCCACGTTTTGGCATCATCGGTTTCAAAGCTTTCAGCAAGTTCGGGAATCAGCTCACCGTTACTGCCCACTTCTGTCAGGTGATTGGCAAACATATATGCGGTATTCTGGGAGAACCCGTTTTCGTAGGTGCCCGGGTCGAGGGAGTCAGTGGTCGAGCCATGGCCCAGACCAATTCGCATTTTACCGCCCTTTTTGGGCACTGCAGCCAGAACTCTTTCAGACATTGTCAGTGCCCCGGGCAGAACAAAACCCGCAGCTATCATTGATGCTATAAATTGCCGTCGGCTGATACCGCCGGTGCCGAGCTTTCTCTGTTGCTCGGCAATATAAATATCTTTCATATCACGCATATAAATGTTCTCCAGTCGGATTTACAACAATGCTGACCTGTTAGACTGGTGTTAGTTGCCGACCGCGCTAACAGAAAAGCGACGATTATCACTGTAATAGCGTATCATTAACCATCTGATTTCAGTAGTGTTTCAACCAAAGTCCCCATGAATCAACTAGATAGCGTTCAACGCAGCTCAACGGGGTAGCTGCTGTGCAAAACTAGGTGGCGTTTCTGGAACATTTTTCCAGCAACTCCAGCTTAGATGAATTACCCTACATGAATCAATTGAGTATGAGGAAACAATGCATCCGGTTCTGACAACAGTCCTGCAGCGCCTGGCCCTCGGCGTTATGACGCTCTTTTTTGTGTCTATTATAATATTCGCCTCAATCACCATGTTACCCGGCGACTTCGGCGAAGCAGTACTCGGCCAGGCGGCACTGCCGGAGACCGTCGCTGCATTCCGCGAAGAACTAGGCCTCGACCAGCCTCCCTGGCGCCGCTACGCGCAATGGGTCGGGGCGGTTTTACAGGGCGATCTCGGCACTTCATTTTCCGGTCGCGCTGCATCGGGGGTCGACCGCTCAAGGTCGGTAGTCGAGCTTATCGCACCGCGCTTGTGGAATACCCTGTTTCTGGCGGGTATCACCGCCCTCATCGCGGTGCCACTGGCACTTTTTCTCGGTATTACCGCAGCCCTTAAGCGCAACTCAATCTACGATCGTCTGATCAATGCCACGACACTGACCACCATTTCCCTGCCCGAATTTTTTGTCGCCTACATACTGATTCTACTGGTTGCGTCCATCTTTCCAATCTTCCCGTCGCTGGCAAACGTCACACCCGACATGGCACTTGGCGAACGTCTATACAAATGCGCGCTACCGGCACTGACACTCACACTGGTTATTGTCGCCCACATGATGCGCATGACCCGCGCCGCGATCATCAACCTGCTCGCGAGCCCCTATATAGAGATGGCGCAGCTGAAAGGTGTGTCGAAAAGCAAGGTGATACTGCGGCACGCCCTGCCCAATGCCTGGGCCCCGATCGCAACCGTTATTGCTTTTAACCTGGCCTATCTTGTTGTCGGCGTTGTAGTAGTCGAGGTAGTGTTTGTGTACCCGGGGATCGGACAACTCATGGTAGATGCAGTCACCTCGAGAGATATACCGGTCGTGCAGGCCTGCGCACTCATTTTCGCCGGCACCTATATCCTGTTAAACCTGCTGGCAGACATCATCGGCATTGTCACCAACCCAAGATTGTTGCATCCCAGATGAGCATAGAAAACCCCAATACCCCCGAGCCGGATCGCCCTCCAGTTGATGGCGGCTACTCCGCCGCCACAGAAGTCGGCAGCGTTAGAATTCGGCGCAGTCGCTGGCAAAGAGCATGGATAGCTTTGAAAAAAGCACCTTTCTCCGCATGGTTCGGCATGATTGTCGTCAGCGGCTACCTGATCTGCGCGATTTTCGCACCCGTTCTGGCCCCCTACGGTGAAGCACAGATTTTCCCGACACCGTTTGCACCCTGGAGCGTTGAGCACCGCTTCGGAACCGATCAAATCGGCCGTGATGTATTGTCCAGGCTCATCTACGGGGCTCGCAATACCATCGGCATCGCGCTCGCCACCACTCTGCTTTCATTTCTGATCGGCGGCGGGCTGGGGCTGGTCGCCGCAATCAATCGCTCCTGGATAGATCAGCTGCTCAGCCGCTTTGTCGATGTGCTGATGGCAATACCCAGTCTTATCTTTGCACTGATGCTGCTTTCTATATTCGGTTCAACCGTGACCTCGCTAATCATTATTATTGCAGTGCTCGACTCCACCAGGGTATTCCGGCTTACCCGCTCAGTCGCAGTTAATGTGGCCGTCATGGACTACGTCGAGGCGGCAAAGCTGCGGGGCGAGAAACTGGGCTGGATCATGAGACGCGAGATTCTACCGAACATTATGCCGCCACTGGTCGCCGAATTCGGCCTGCGTTTCTCTTTCGTATTTCTAACGATTGCAGCATTATCGTTTCTAGGGCTTGGTATCCAGCCACCAACGGCAGACTGGGGATCAATGGTTCGCGACAACGCCTCAATGATCCAGTTCGCACAGTACGACATCACTGCCGGCCTGACTCCGTTGCTGCCAGCCACCGCCATCGGTCTGCTGACGGTTGCGGTTAACTTCGTTGTAGATTGGTTTCTACACAAAACCAGTGGACTGCGCGATGAGCACTGAGAGCAATCAGCAAGGCAGTAATAGCAATAGCAGTAATAAAGGCGAACTATTGCTGGAAATGCGTGACGTGCGCATTGACGGCTTCAGCGACGAACAATGGCACCAGATAATAAAGGGTGTCAATCTCACACTGAAGCGCGGAGAAGTACTCGGTCTAATCGGTGAATCGGGTGCCGGGAAGTCCACCCTGGGCAAAGCCGCTATGGGCTATGCACAACCTGGCTGCAAAATTCTGCCGGGCTCGCATATTGTATTTGACGGCATCGACTTAATGTCGATCAGTGAAAACGAAAAGCGCGCATTATGGGGCTCCAAAATAGCCTACGTTGCGCAATCTGCTGCCGCCTCGTTTAACCCGGCACATCGATTAATTAATCAGACTATTGAAGCCACGGTTGATCACCAGGTCTCGACAGAAAACGCAGCACGAACCGACGCCATAGCATTGTACGATTCCCTCTCACTGCCGAACCCTGATTCCATCGGGCAGCGCTACCCGCATCAGGTTTCCGGTGGCCAGCTGCAGCGGGTAATGACCGCAATGGCCATGTCACCACGGCCGGATTTAATAATCTTCGACGAACCGACCACTGCACTCGATGTCACCACACAGGTAGACGTATTACTGTCTATGCGGGCAATTGTCGAAAAATTTAATACCGCGGCTATCTATATTACTCACGATCTGGCCGTAGTTGCGCAGATGGCAGATCGCATAAAAGTGCTGCGCTATGGCGAAGAAGTGGAAGAGGCAGAAACACAGCAGATGCTCTCCCACCCGACACAAAACTACACTAAATCACTGTGGTCGGTCAGATCCCTCGAAAAACCTGAATCCCCGAGCGATGATATCGTCATCTCGGTAAAAGGTGTGGATGCCGCCTACGGCAAAGCACTCAAGGTACTGCACAATGTTGATATAAATGTACCGCGCGGCAGAACGGTTGCAATTGTCGGAGAATCCGGGTCAGGGAAATCAACCACTGCACGGGTAATAACCGGCTTGCTGCCACCGTCCAGAGGCAGCATTATATTCAACGGCGAAACGCTGCCAGCAGAACTGAAAGAACGCTCTAAAGATCAGCTGCGGCGTATACAAATGATCTACCAGATGGCCGATACCGCAATGAATCCGCGTCAGACAGTCGGTGAAATCATCGGCCGTCCGCTAACGTTTTATCATGGTACAACCGGCGCTGCTCTTGAAGCCAGATTAATCGACCTGCTGAAGATGATTGAGCTCGATGAGAGCTTTATAGATCGCCTGCCCTCTGAGCTGTCAGGCGGTCAGAAGCAACGCATTTGCATAGCCCGTGCGCTGGCAGCTGAACCAGAAGTAATCATCTGCGACGAAGTCACTTCTGCACTGGATCAAATCGTTCAGGAAGGTATTCTCAAGCTGCTGGTTAACCTGCAGAAGCAATTTAATATCACCTATTTATTTATTACTCACGATATCGCCGTGGTAAAAGCCATATCAGATGAAATCGTTGTGATGTATCAGGGGGAAGTGGTTGAACAGGGGCTGAAATCGCGGATATTGTCTCCGCCGCACCCCAAGTACACCCAGCTGCTACTGGAATCGGTTCCGGAAATGGATCCAACGTGGCTTAAAAGCGTGGCAGACAAGCACCTTCGCACCGGCTAACACCCAGGTGGCTGTCCGGGAATCGAAATCTACCGCTTTTTGTCAGGCTGCGCTGCTGCAACCAAAGGCAGGCGTGCTCGCGCTTTTGTATCCGCCGCCCCCGCGTTTCTTATATAGCGTTCGCCATCATCGTCGCGAAGTTTATACACGTAGGTCGGGTCACCGCCGGTTATACGGTGTATTTTCAACCGTTGTCGCTGATTGTGCGCTATGGTTTCCCTCCAGTATTCAGGGTCCCAGTTCTCCATTACCAGAGCATGCAGCTCATTCTCTATAGCAGCGTGCTCCGCCTGACCACTCAAATCAGTCTGCTCGTGCGGATCATCTGCCAGGTTATACAGCAAGGTATCAACACCCTCCAGATACATATATTTCCAGCTTCCCTTTTTTACCATGCGACTTGGACCGGTGGATCCGTCGGCCGCAAACTCCGCTATTGCAACATCGTCGAGCGAACTGTCATCCCCTTGCAATGAGGCCAGCAACGATTGACCGTCAATGCTGTCTACATAATCGTCATAAGGCTTTTCATTCGCTATATCGAGGAAGGTAGGCATCAGATCAATTAGCGATACATTTTTTTGAATACTGGAAGGCTGCCACCGCTTCGGCCACGAAGCAATCAACGGCACACGAGACGCCCACTCGAAAAAGTGCTGCTTGAACCACATGCCGCGCTCTCCCATCATCTCGCCGTGATCAGATGTAAACACCACCACGGTGTCGTCTCGCAAACCCGAGCGCTCCAATGCGTTCATCAGTGCGCCGACTTTTGAATCGATATAGGAGATCATTCCGTAGTAGGCATGTCGAGCATTGCGGCGGTGCTCATCGGTGACGGTATAAAGATGCCTTGCCTGACAATAATGCAAGTTGCGGCTCAGGTGATCTTTTTCGTCGAGAGGTATTTCAGCAACAGTTGGCAGTTCTATATCGTTGTGATCGTAAAGATCCCAGAATTCGTTACTAATAACAAATGGCGAATGTGGCGAGGTAAAAGAAACGGTCAAAAAGAACGGTTTATCGTCAGCCTTGCGCGCCAGATCATAGATCGCCTGTACACCGTGGTACTCGACCTCATCGTCGTAATCCATCTGCAACGTGCGGATACAGGTCCCCGACTCAATTACCGGTGCCATCGTCAGGTTGGTGGGTCGATACTCGCGCCCCTGAGACCAGTCAACCGTCCACGCAAAATTTGCCGGGTAGATTTCCGTGGTCAGCCGTTTTTCATATCCATGTAACTGATCGGGCCCGACAAAATGCATTTTCCCCGCAAGCTCGGTACGATAACCAAGTCCCCGGAGGTAATGCGGCAGTGCCGGTTTATCTGCATGAAACTCACTGGCGTTGTCGTACATCTGCATGCTGAACGGTAAAATACCCGTATGCAATGAGGCTCTGGACGGGCCGCACATCGGCAGATTGCAATAGCAGTTTTCAAACACGGCGCCGGTATCGGCGAGTGCCTGCAAATTGGGTGCAATCACTTTTTTATTGCCGTACATCGGCAACGCCGCGGCCGCCATCTGATCGGCCATTATGAAGAGTATATTGGGTTGTGAAGTCGTCACGGCAGTCTTTATCTAGAATTCATAAAAAAGGCGGAGATAACTCCGCCTGACACAAAAACCATAACCTTCCAACACGTACTGTATCCACCAAACCACCAATGATTAGATAGTTACAGTACAATTGGAGGCCCTTTCCTGCAGTATCTATTCAATCGTCATATCAAGTTTTTTGATCGCTGCATCAAAAACCTCGTATTGCTTCCCGACAAAGGCCCTGGTTTCTTCCGGAGTCATAATACTCACAATATTACCCAGCGATTTAGTCAACCGCAGCCAGCCATTGTCTTCTTTCAGCTTCTGCAGGGTATCAGCCCATTTTGTCACGACCTCATCCGGCAACCCGGGAGGACCGTAGATAGCGCTCCAGCCTATAATCTGCTCCAGTGCCGGGTAGCCGACTTCAGAGGCAGTAGGTACATCGGGGATGGTTTCGAATCTTTCCGGTGTAGTAACCGCCAGTGCCCGCAATTGACCCGCCGCCAGAGCAGCGGTTGATGCGGACAGATTGCCCCAGGAAAAATCGACGGCACCGGAAACCACAGCCGTACGTGCTTTGCCACCCCCCTTAAACGGAACATGGGTAAGTTTGTCTGCATCAGCGTTCATCGCATCGGCCATTACTGCTGTTGCAATGTGCAGCAGCGTTCCGACCCCGGCGGATGAATAGGTCAGCTCTTCACCGGCCTTCACCGCTTTTTCAAAATCAGCAAACGTTTTATAGGGCGAATCCGGGTTAACAATCAGTACAAACGGATTCTGTTCTGTCATACCGATAATGGTAAAATCTTCCCAGCCATACGGTATGGTTTTATTCATCGCCGGAACCCCCATTTGGGATCCTACCCGCGCTGAAAGCAAGGTATAGCCGTCTTTTTTAGAGTTTATAACAAAGGCAGAACCTGTAACCCCTGCTGCCCCCGCTTTGTTTACAGGCAATATCGATTGACCGAGATAGCTCGGTGCACTACCGGCAATCAGCCTCGCAGATAAATCCGATGCACCACCCGGCCCATAAGGTATAACCAGTGAAATCGGTCGACTCGGATAGTCTGCCGCCACCGCTGTTGTCGCACCAACCACTAAAGCCGCAGCCAGCCCGACAGCAACCCCTATACGATTTACTAGTTGCACAATTACCTCCTCAGTTTTGTTGAAAATCAATCGAACATTTATATTTAGAGTTCTAAAAGATTCCTGATCGAAAGCAAGTCCAGATAAAGGCTTGACCTTTCAATCGCATTATTCAACAATTAATTACCGCCGTCAATTAAATAACTTGGCCGCCAGATGCTTTCAGTTTCCAGCCGTGATCTACGTAAAATCAACCGCGAAAGCGTACTTAAATCGATCGCACGCGCTGGTGCGGCGAGCCGCCTGCAACTCGCCGGCAGTACCGGTCTTACCACGGCGGCAATTTCCCGAATTACCCGCCAGCTTATTGATGTCGGCTTACTCCAGGAGATTCCCGACTCAACCGGCACCGGTAACCGGGGCAGACGCACGCAGCCTCTGCAACTTGCCCCGAATGGCGCATGGATAATCGCGATGGTGATCAGCGCAAACAGACGGTCAGTCGCTATTGCAAATAGTTGCGGTAAAGTACAGGCATCCGTTGAACTGGAAAGCGTTAATCTCGGGCAGGCAGACAAAGCGCTCCGAATTTTTGCCACGGCAGCTAACGATCTCATAGAGCAAAGCCAGGTTAATCGAAAGCGCATTCTGGGCGTTTCTATAGTGGTTGCAGCTCTCACCAAACCTGCCAACGACGGGCGAATAACTTCACCAATACTGGAATGGGACGACATACCCGTTGCACATGAAATCGCACGCATGACAAACCTGCCGGTACACCTGGAAACACGGGCAGTCGCTCTGCTGCAGTCAGAGCTGTGGTGCCAGCCTGCAAATGACAACAAGAGCGTGATACTGGTAAACAATGGCTGGCGTATGGGCTCAAGCGCCTCCCTCAACGGCAAACTCCTTGAAACAGGCGAAGGGCGCCTGGGGCAATTGTCTCACTACGCCATACCGTCCAATCCAACCACGTGCTACTGCGGTCAATCCGGCTGCCTTGATGCACTCGCCTCAGGCGCTGCACTGGTCGATGCTATAGAAAAAAAACACCGCGGTCTGATTGGCCACAATCTATCACTCAACCAGAAACTCGATGCAGCGATTAAACTGGCCGCAACCCGCCGTAGTGTTGCAGCTGAGTTTCACCGGGCCGGTAAATTCCTCGGCTATGGATTGAACGCGCTGGCTTCGCTGTTCGCCGCCGAGCAGATCTTTCTGGCGGGCGCTACCTGCCGTCAACCCGACTATTTCGAAGGCGTGAAGAAATCATTCACCTTCTCCGCACCTGCAGATAAACAAATCGAAACCTCAACTCACTGCGCTGTTTCTTTATGTTCAATCAGTAGTATCGATGCCGCAATTCGAACCGGCCTCGATGCATTTCTGTTCTGCGACAGCCTCGATCTGCAACAATTTAAACCGTCCGCCATGAGAGCATAGAGATTCCACATGAAATCGACACGTATGTTGGATATATTCTCTGGAATCGCGTTTATCGCAATTGCGGTTGCGGTCATCTGGGTAGCCATTCCACTCGGGGTACAGGAGCCAAAAAAAGTTAAGTTTGTAGCGCTCAGCCCGTCCTACTATCCAAGGCTAGTCTGCTACTGCCTGCTTGCCATTGGCATTCTGTTGGCGCTAAGCCGGGCTCTGCAACGTGAAACCACTGAAAAATCGGTTTCAAACGAGCAAGCAACAACACAGCACAACCGCAAAGCTTTACCGATACTACTGGCGATCACTGCAATATTATTTCTATATTACTGGTTTCTGCTTAGCCTGGGCTTTGTCGTTACCTCAACAATAGCCTTACTTGCCTTCATGCTACTGGCCGGAGAAAAAAAGGCCTGGGCACTGATATCCATCCCGATAACAGTGCCGCTGCTGCTGTACTTTTTCTTCACCAAAGTTGCCAACATTCCTATCCCGACAGGCATTTTGCAACCCATACTGGTCGGTAGCTAGAAAATGCTCGATACACTCGCACAATCATTCGCACTCTTCGCAACCGTTGATAATGCACTCGCACTTTTTATCGGTGTGGTTATCGGCACTATAGTTGGCGCAATACCGGGAATGACAACCCCTATGGCAGTCGCTCTGACTCTGCCTTTTACGTTTACCATGGCGCCGGTCACTGGCATATTACTGCTGCTTGGTGTCTACAAGGGCGGTATCTATGGCGGCTCAATCACCGCAATACTTATCAATACGCCGGGTACACCAGCCGCTTCCTGTACCGTTCTCGATGGCTATCCGCTGGCGCGCAAGGGAGAAGCCAGGCGAGCACTCGACATCGCGCTCTATTCGTCGTGCATAGCCGATTTCATATCGAACCTATCATTAATACTGTTTGCCGGTACTCTTGCAACATTTGCGCTTAAATTCGGGTCCGCCGAACTGTTCACTTTAATCGTATTTTCTCTCACCATAATTGCCGGTGTATCCGGTGCGCAATTGCTTAAAGGATTCGCAGCGGCCTGCCTGGGGTTGCTGCTGGCAACCATCGGGCTCGATCTGATCTATGGCACCAGCCGTTTTGTTTTCGGCCAGGTCAATCTAATGAGTGGCCTGACTTTTATACCGGTTTTAATCGGTCTGTTCGCCCTGCCCGAGATTATCAATTATTTTATTTCAGGCGGAGAAACCGCAAACAAGAGTCAGCTAGCCGGTACAGGTGCTGGCTGGAAAGACCTTAAAAAATGCCTCAAATCAATTGTACGCGGCAGTTTTATCGGTGTGGTGCTCGGTGCAATACCGGGCATCGGTGGCGCACCAGCAGCGTTTATGTCGTACAGCGAAGCCAGGCGCAACTCCAAAACCCCCGAAAAATTCGGCACCGGCGAGCTTGAAGGGGTTGCGGCAGCAGAATCCGGTAATAACGGCGTCGCCGGAGCCACCATGATCCCCCTGCTGGCACTGGGTATACCCGGAGACGTGATCACCGCTATTATTCTAGGCGCTTTCATGATCCACGGTCTGCGGCCGGGGCCGTTGATGTTCCAGGACAACATCAGCCTAATCTACGCCCTTTTTATGGGAATTATGCTCAGTTCATTTTACCTGCTGGTTGTCGGTAAGCTTTCAATCCGGGCAATCAGCCGAATTGCCGATATACCTCGCCAGCGCTTGTTTCCGGTGGTGCTGGTTCTGTGTGTTTTCGGTGCCTATGCGGTGAACAACACCGTCTTTGATATCGGTGTCATGTTCCTCATGGGCGCACTGGGTTTTATCATGTTAAAACTCTCTATACCCGCTGCTCCATTTCTAATTGCCTTTATTCTCGGCCCGCTACTGGAAGACAACTTCCGCCAGGCACTGCTGATTTCGAAAGGACAATATTCAATCTTTTTCTCCACGGGCATTTGCTGGTTTTTCTGGGTATTAACACTGATATCGGTGCTATTTCTAGTCTGGCAGCATACCCGCCCCAGCCGAGCAGCTGTGTTCAATGGATAAACCACTCTTTTCATTTGGAATTATTACCGACACGCATATCCGTGCACCCCAGGGGGATTTATCGTCCCCGTATCCGGTTAATGAGCGTGCTAACGCCAGGGCACGCTATGCCGCAGCTCTTCTGCAAGCTCAGAAGCCGGAATTTGTAATTCATCTGGGTGATATGGTTCACCCGCTTCCCGGCATGCCGGTATACAACGTGGCCTGCGATGAAGCCCTGAGTATATTCAGCAAACTGCCGAAGCTGCATTTTGTTGCCGGCAATCACGACATCGGCGATAAACCGATGCCGGGCTCTCCGGCTGCCGGAATCGACAACACAGCGATGTCACTCTATACCGGAAAATTCGGACCGCAGTGGTATTCGTTCGAACACAAAAATTGCTGTATCGTTGTAATTAATTCATCACTGATTAATACCGGCATAGAAGCAGAGCACCAGCAATTTCAGTGGCTGCAACAGGAACTCGAAGCCAACAGCCAAAAACGAATTATTCTGTTTTCCCACTACCCGCCGTACCTGCACGATACAAAAGAACAAGAGCACTACGACAACATAGCCGAACCCGGCCGCCACTCGCTACTCAAACTGGTATCACAGTACAATATAGAGCTGGTATTCTCGGGCCATGTACATCAATTTTTCTTCAACCAGTTGGGTGGCACTACTTTCTACACACTGCCACCCACCAGCTTTACCCGTCAGGACTACGCCGAAATATTCAATACAATGCCAGCGACGGAGTTCGGTCGGGACGACCACGGAAAATACAGTGTCGCGATCGTAGAGGTTTATGCAAGCGGGCACCGACTGCGGCTGCTGCCAACAGAAGGCAAAGAAATATCTCAAGATCAAAAGCCCTTACCAGAGTCACTGTATCGAAAGCGCCCAACCACTAAAAAGCTGGCAGTCAGCCTGCGTCATATCTGGCACCAATCTATAGACTTACCGTACAACGGCCCGATGGAAGAATTCAGTCGCAAACGCGTTCGCAATGATTACACCCTGCTGCGACTGCTGCAAACGGGCATTGATCAGGTACGGGTGCCGATTCACGATTTACTGGAAGACAGCAGTCGCCAGCGAATGGCAGACTACGCATCCCTGGGTATCCGTTTCCATACATTTTGCCGTATCGAGCAACTGCCGCAGGCCCTCGAAGCCGCATGCCGGCACAACACACTAGTCTCTACCCTCGAATGCATCATGCCCACCGACATGCAGGAATGGCCCGCACTGATCGCAAAGCACTTCAGTCAGATCACAGCAGACAAATTACCCATCCATCTGGGTTACGCCTGCTCTGGTGCTCATGCGTCCACCAGCGACAAGCCGTTTGCACACACGGTAACTTCCGGGTTTCAGTGGCACGATCATGAAAACGTTCTCGAGCAGCTGGCAACTTACTCGCCGTTATCGCAATGCAGCGGTATTGTGTTCCAGATCCCGTGGGAAGCCTCTCTTCTCGACACCCTGCAACACATGCAACGGGTGTTCACCTCCCTGCCCTGTTATTGCGTGGTCAATCTTCGGCTCTCACTGGAAAACCCCGCCGCCGCCAATTTCGACGATGACGCCATTGCAGAGCGAATTACCAGCGCACTGAAGTTTGTGGAAACCGCCCCCGATTTACGTTTGCACCTCGATACCTTTGCAGACATAGATCGCGGCTATTCTCCACGGCACGGTCTGCTGGACAGACGCTATAACCTTCGACCCGCCGGCCAGCGTCTGGCAAGCTCCTGAGAGCGGCTGAACCACCCGTTCTTTCAATTCCAGAAACCGGTCTAAATTTAAAATAGTCCGGTATAATCATAAGGATCGATCGCAACGGAGAGAACAGTGCCAACTAAAACAAAGATCAATTTCAAAGGCAGCCAGGGCGACGAACTGGCAGGCCTGCTGGAGCAACCTGATACCGACAGCAGTGGCTTTGTTCTGTTTGCCCACTGCTTCACCTGCGGTAAAGATATCGCCGCCGCCTCACGTATTTCACGGGCACTGGTCGCACACGGCTTCAGCGTGTTCCGGTTCGACTTTACCGGCCTTGGCAGTAGCGACGGCGATTTCGCTAACACCAACTTTTCTTCAAATGTAGCCGACCTTGTCGCCGCGGCAGAGTATCTGCGATCAGCGCACTAGGCACCAACGCTACTGATCGGTCACAGCCTCGGAGGCACAGCGGTACTCAATGCTGCAGGACAACTTCCCGAAGTAAAAGGCGTTGTAACCATTGGCTCTCCATCAGAAGCGGAGCACGTAATCCATCAGTTTGCGTGCGATATCGACACCATCGAGAACGACGGTATCGCCAACGTCACACTGGCAAACCGGCAATTTACGATTAAAAAGCAATTCATTGACGACTTGCGCGCCACAGGTCCAGACAAAATCCGCAGCATTGACGCCGCCCTGCTGGTGATGCATTCACCATCAGATTCCGTTGTACCGGTAAGCAATGCAGAAAAAATCTACAAGTCCGCTCTGCACCCTAAAAGCTTTATCAGCCTCGATAACGCCGATCACCTGCTCAGCAATGCCAACGACGCACGCTACGTGGCTGACACCATCAGCGCCTGGGCAAACCGCTATCTTAATCTGACCGCTGAAGCCACAAGCCCGCGACCAACGCTGCAAAAGGGTCACGTACTGGTCGCCGAGAAAGATCACAAGTTCACCCAAGACATCTACAGCGACAGCCATCAATGGCTTGCTGATGAACCAACCCGCGTGGGCGGCAGTAATCTCGGGCCCGACCCTTACGCCATGTTACTAGCCTCACTCGGCGCGTGCACCTCTATGACACTACGCCTGTATGCCAATCGCAAAAAATGGCCACTGGACAATGTAAAAGTCGAGCTCAGGCACCACCGCGAGCACGGAGCAGATTGCGAAGCCTGCAGCGATGAGCATCCTCAGATTGACGTCATCAGCCGCACGCTAACCATCGAGGGAGATCTCGACAGCACGCAACGCGCGCGGCTAACCGAAATAGCCGATCGCTGCCCTGTCCATAAAACACTGCACGGGAAAATCGATATCAAAACCACACTAGCGTGAATCGCCAGCGCAAACGGCGTCTTCTGTGGCCGTGATGCTCACGGCCGCAGTGTTATAGACGCTAGTGTAGTGAAACGTACATAATGTACGAATGAGAGTTTGTCATTTAATTTGCGGCCAGGCAAAGTCGCAGACAACGGCCATAGTTTATTTTATTTGGCCCTTATCAGGAGCTTTATCGCAGACGCTCGCCGAATGACAAGCTCCCGCAGGATCAGTTGATCAGAGTGCTCCTCATCTAGAAATAGTAAGCACTTGATCCTATCGAAATATTCTCAATGACAATCAATCACTTTGATCAAGCGACTCACACAAGCAGTTTGCACGTTTCAATACACCAGCCCTCAGTATCCATGGGGTGGCGAGGATCTCGCGCAGACCTTATTTTTTCACGGCAAGGGATTTCACAGCGGATTTTCTTCTCGCGTCGAATACTGACTGATATTTGCAAGAAAAAATTCTCTGTGGAAGCAAAGATCAAGTGAGATCCCGTCAATCCCGTCAATCCCGTGAATCCCGTGAATCCCGTGAATCCCGTGAATCCCGTGAGCTAGGGCGCGACCGTTTTATTACCCGCTGTTATCCACCCGGCAATACCGTTTTCCACGTTATAAACAGTATCCAGCTGCCTGCCGAGCCACTTGCTGATCATTGACGTCCTGCCACCAACCATGCAAATCAAAACCAATGGCTTACTGGTATCAACCTGGCCCGACAGCGTTTGCAGCCACTGTTTTGCATTGTAATTTCCAGCCGAGTCGAAGAAAGTCAATAAAGTGCTGCCTTCGACTATTCCGGTCGACTGCCATTCATCGGCACGCCTCACGTCAATAACCGGCACACCCTCGTCCAGCAACTCCAGCAAAGTCTGGTTGTCGATATTAATTACCTCAGCTTTTGCAGGCACCACAATAGAAATCAGCAAAAGCACCAGCACCAGCAACCAGAACGACGGCTCGGTGAGCTTTCTAAAGCCGCAGCTTCTTAATTTCTCGACTATTTTCAATTCAGTTCTCGTGTAGATATCAATACGGCTTCGACGACTTCAGGCAGCTTCAGTTCAACGCACTATAACGCAACCCGCCATATCAACGGAATCCTTTGAATTTTTTTCGGTTTTCATTATAGTAAACCATTAATTTTTTTGACTAGAACAACAACTGGAAAAGACTTTGGAAACCGAATTCACGCCGTTATTATCATTGGCCGGAGGCATGCTGATTGGAGCAGCCGCGGTACTGTTCATGGCCGGCGTCGGTCGCATTGCCGGTATCAGCGGAATTATTTCACGCCTGCTGCCACCACGGGCAGAGCGCGGTTCGTTTGCAACCGGGCTCGCCTTGCTGGTCGGCCTGCTACTGGCCGCGCCGGTGTATACATTGTTCGGCGAGCTTCCTGCGCAAAGCGTCAGTAGCAACGCACCCTTGCTTATAATAGCCGGCCTTCTGGTAGGAATAGGTACCAGCGTCGGCAGCGGCTGCACCAGCGGGCACGGCGTTTGCGGAATTTCAAGGCTATCCGCCAGATCACTGGTTGCTACACTAACCTTCATGATCACCGCAGTTATTACAGTCTATATCCTCAGACATATAGTAAACTGACATGCAAATATTATTATCCCTGCTGGCGGGCTTACTATTCGGCACCGGGCTGATCATCTCCGGTATGGCCAATCCCGCGAAGGTACAGAATTTTCTAGATATCACCGGCAACTGGGACCCGAGTCTGGCCCTGGTGATGTGCGGCGCTATTCTGGTGACCCTGCCCGGTTTCTATCTGCTGCGGAAAAAACACAAGCCTTTTCTGGCAGAGAAATTCAGCTGGCCAACCGCCACTCATTTCGATACCAAATTACTTGGCGGTGCCAGCTTATTCGGCATTGGCTGGGGCCTCAGTGGCTTTTGCCCCGGCCCTGCTGTAACCGCGCTGCCGCTTGCAGCCAATGGCACCCTTATCTTTGTGCCCGCTATGCTGGCTGGCCTTGTCATCGCGAAACTGGTATTGCCAAAATAGCGCTTCAACTGGCGATAACCGCTGACACAGGTGATAATCCGGGTTAACTAACAGCACTACTTTTGCCGGAACAACCCATGGCCATCAAAGAAGTTCGAGTTTACTCGACCCCGTTAGCGGCAAAGCACTTGTACAATATGTCGAGTTCGGCCGTTACTACCCCGTATTCAACTATTGTCGAGATCATCGATTCCTCCGGGCACCGCGGCTATGGAGAAGCCTGCCTCGCCAGCCCGCAGTATCAACCAGCTCACAACGATGGCGTTCGCAACTCACTAACGATTCTGGCACCTGCAATAATCGGCCATGACCCGACACAGCTAAGCGTTCTAAACGCCATAATGAATTCCGCACTCGATGGCCACAGCGAAGGCAAAGCCGCACTCGATATTGCCTGCTGGGATCTCAGTGGCAAAATATTCAACCGATCGGTCGTTGATCTGCTCGGCGGTGCGCTTCAACACAATATTATTACCTATCACGTGGTCGGGATCGGCACACCTGAATACGCCGCAACCGAAGCCACTCGATTGCAGAATGAAGGCATAACCCGAATACAATTAAAAGCCGGCGGCCGCCCGATCCAGGAAGATATCGCCAGCATTCGCGCTGTCGCTGAAGTCATTCAACCAGGTACTGACCTCGCCATCGATACCAATCGCGGCTGGACCACCGCAGAGGCGATCCAGGTTTCCAGCGCCTGCAGAGATATCACGCTGTCACTGGAACAGCCATGCGCCACTGAATCAGAGCTAAGCTCTGTAAAACAGCAAAGTCACCACCCGATTGTGGTCGATGAAAATTCAACCGACATCGGCGCTATCGCCCGCATGATCGCAAACGGCCTGGCAGACGGCTTCGGTTTAAAGATCACCCGACTCGGCGGTCTGACCAACATGCGTGCAGTACGCGACCTGTGCATGCAAACCCGCACCCCAATGAGTGCAGACGACGCATGGGGCGGTGATATCATTGCTGCTGCCGGGGTGGCAATGGGAGCTACACTCCAGCCGCAATTAAGCCGCGGAGCATGGCTGGCTCATCCTTACCACCAAACCCATTACGACGAGCACAACGGCCCGCGCATTGAAAACGGCTACGTCACACTGCCGCAGGGAGGCCCGGGACTCGGGCTGGTTATCGAAGAAGGCAGATTCGGCGAGCCCTTAACTATCTATAAATAGATCTGTCTATCTATAAATAGAGCCATCTGCAAACAGCACCTAGATTCCACTTATTAGCACCTAGGTGGCTGTCCGAGAATGAGGGTCGTAGCGAGGGTGTGTGATTTTGAGTCAGATATTGCGATCGATTTAGGCGAACAGTTGTTCATATTCAACTAAATCGATCGCAATAGCTGGCCAAAAGACCACATCCGCAGTAGATCATTCATTCTCGGACTGCCACCTAGGGCAGCCGTTTCAGATGACTGCCACATCCGGACCTGCAATCAGATGAACCAAACCCGTCAACCACTATAGACCCATTGACTCGCTGGTTAACAGCACATTCGGGTTCAGCAAAACGCTCCACCTTTTTAATACTCACGCACTCATGCGCTAACAGGTAATCGATATGCCAGCGCAGCTTTTTATCAGCGCGAACGTGGCGGGCAATACGTGCTTCAATATTGGTTTTTGCAGAGCCGGTATAAAAATACCGTCCTGCCGGAAATTCAAAGGTACCCAAACGCCCTACCACAATAGAAATGGCGGCCGGAATTCTAATATCAAGTTGGTAGGTAATCATGTTGTACCGCAATTAAAAAACAAATCTCAACTATGCAGCACTGCTTTTCCGGTAATTACCGGGAGAAACACCTGACAGCTGCTGCCACACTCGCCTCAGGCTGCGCTCATCACTGAACCCGCAACGTTCCGCAATCCTGTTTAAATCCAGTTCAGTCTGGGTCAGCAGCTGTTTGCTCAGTTCAAGCCGCGCCCGTCGTATATATTCCTGCACCTTAATACCGGTGGCTTGCTCAAAGCGGCGTCTGAACTGACGTTCACTCAGGCAAGCTACTTCAGCTAACACAGACAATCGCCACTTATAGCCCGGATCCCCCGTAATCTGATCCTGAATGTCATGTATTTTCTGCTCTATATGATTCCGGTGCTGTAGCCAGAAACTCAATGTATCCGAGTCACCCCGTCGCCGCTGATACACCACCATATCACGGGCCACAGCCTGCGCCACTGCCGCACCCCAGCGTTGTGCTACCAGATGCAAACTCAAATCTATACCCGTACTGATTCCAGCGCTGGTCAGGTACCGGCCGTCCTCAACAAACAATCTGTTTTCCCGTACCATTGCACCCCTGGCGAGGGACTGCAGCTGATCAACCAGGTCGTGATGGGTAGTACACCGCACTCCCTCCAGCAAACCAGCGCGAGCCAGTAACAGAGAGCCCGAACATACGGCTGCAACGCGGCTATACATTTGCGACATACCTTTGAGCCAGCCAACAGTTGCGTCAAGATCACCACTGAGCAATTGCTCAGCCATCCGGAAACTACCCACCACGACTAACCAGGTATTTTCTGCAACCGTACCCGGTAGCGGTTCGAAATGCGTCAGTGACAACCCCTGCGCCGCAGACAGCACCGGCACCGAACTGATATAGCACAAACTGCAGTTCAGCTTCGGACTGGCAAATACCTGAGCCGGTCCAGCCAGATCAAGCAGATGAACATTCGGCGCAACCAGTATGTGAATACTCTGTTCAGTAGTCATTTTTACAGGACAATGTCGATTTCCCCGGCCAGACACTATATCGCATTCGATGTCGACTGAGCATTATGCTCAAACCTTCGTGTTGAAGGCTACGGTAATGACCGCACCCCGGCTTGCTGCACAATGAGTCGATCAAAATAAAGACGGTCCAGATGACTGGCAACCGGATCTGACGTGAATCCTGAACTGCAGTGGCTATTGCAAAAACCTACCTGATAGCCGCGATATTCCGTAAGCGAGTCACTTGCGAGCATTTTCCCTGAGCGAGGGCAATGCCGATTGAGGGTCCCTCGCTCCGGAACCAGTGCAAAGTTATCAAATGTCTGCACAACAGCAAATCGATGTTGCAGAACGGTTGCCGTGTGCAATTTTATATCGATCGCCGGTACAGGATCTCCTGCCGCATTGCTCATGGCGAAGGTGTGGGTGGCGTCAAGAATAAAATCAACTTCAAACCCTGCATCACTGGCAAAGCGTGCCGTCGTCTCACAGCACTGTTCAGTGCGAATGCCACTGACAACCAAATGACTAATTCCTCGCTGTACCAGCCAGGGCTGCAACCCTGACTCACTTAATGCGTTATGTACACGCTTATAAAAAACCGGATCACCGGCCTGGCGGTCAACCCAATCCATCGGCTCAACAAAGCCACTATCAATTGAAAATACCCCCCTTCCGGTGTGGTACACAAACACAACCGGCCAACCGAGTGCACGCGCGTGTGCAATTAGTGCGTTCTGGGCAAACTGATAATCCTGCAAGCTATCTTCGCTCCAAAACGGCATTTCTTCAAAGGATCGCTGAACATCGATCACCAGCAAAGCAGTATTAATTGTGGAGTTGCTCATCTCTGTCTCTTGTGTTTCAGGGGAAGTCATGATGGTCAGATCACCGCAATCGGACCACCACTGACGAGACAAAGACCGGACGGAATCGGCCATCGAACGCATTTTCGGTAACACTATTTCCAGGTGAACGAGAGCCGCTTCACTCACAAAGTTCATGAAAAGTAATAATAACGAATCCTATGAAAAACTCTTTTCTTAATGGCAGCTAGACCATTTTCGGCAGTGGTCAAGTAATTAGCCTTGAAACCGTGAATCCGGCCTGATTATTGGAAGCGATTTCGGGAGTTATGTCACAAAACCAATCTGTACACGGATGTTTTCTGACGATCAATTTCCATTCGCATTTAGAAATCGGCAGACAGTTTTGAAAACCTCATATCCAGAACCGCGCGTTTTTCCACCAGCTCAATTGTTTTTTATCTCGCTGGTTCTTTTTTGCACTGTATTTCTATCCACTGATACCTTCGGCAGCCAGACTCAGCTACGTGGTCTGGCATCGGTAGCGACTCACAATGACCCCGCCTATGCCCCTGAGTTAATCATTCTGGACAGTGGTATAGAAGAAAGCGAAAAGCTACTCGACGCATTGCTTTCTTCCGCGGCGCAAAAGCAATTTGATGTTTTGACCCTGGAACCGGATTCTAGCGGTACTCAGCAAATCACGACCTATTTAGGCCGATCATTGACGCGATATAGCGCATTACATGTGTTTTCTCATGGCACAGAAAACCAGGTTTATCTTGGTAGAACATCGCTCGGCCCGGACAATCTTCAAGCGCATGCCAGCACCCTGGCAAGCTGGCGAAACTCCCTTACCGCCGACGCCGACCTACTATTCTATGCTTGCGAGTTGGCCGCAAATGCCCATGGTCGGAGGTTTATAGATCGCATTAGCCTGTTAACCGGTGCAGATGTGGCGGCTTCAGACGACTTGACAGGCGTAGAGGTTCGAGGCGGTGACTGGGATCTTGAAGTTCACGCCGGGTCCATAGAAACCACCATGCTCACAGCGAGTCAATGGCAGGGAATTCTTATCGATAGCGATTCCGATTCAATCGACAATTCCGTTGATCTGGATGATGACAACGATGGCATAACGGACACCAATGGAAGTCGGAGCTGATGCGGCCACGCCGGTGGATTCTGATCTCGATGGATCTCCGGACTACCAGGACGCCGACAGCGACGCCGATGAAATCCCCGATTCTATTGAAGCAGGCTCAGACCCACTCAACCCTGTCGACACAGATGCCAATGGAACCGCCGACTATCTCGATACAGACTCAGACGGAGACCTGATACCGGATACGCTGGAAGCCGGAATCGCTGCAACCGACCCGGTAGATACCGATGCAGACGGCACAGCTGATTTTCGCGATATCGATAGCGACAACGACAGCATCAGCGATGCAGTTGAAGCCGGAGCCAGCCCCGTTAATCCGACTGACACCAACAACAACGGCATCGCAGACTACCTCGACACCGACTCAGATTCCGATGGCATACCCGATTCACTGGAAGTCGGCCCCGATCCAGCCAGACCGCTGGATACAAACAGCAACGGCACGCCGGACTACCGCGATAGCGACAGCGACGGAGACGGCATCAACGATGCGATCGAAGCGGGCCCTGCACCTTTCAACCCGACTGATACCGACGAGGACAATATTGCTGATTACCTGGAAACCGACGCCGACAACGATGGAATTGCCGATGCTGTTGAAGTTGGCAGTGATACGCTTAACCCTGCAGATAGCGACGCCGATGGCACACCCGACTACCAGGATCTAGACAGCGAAGGTGATGGGGTAAATGACGCAATAGAAGCCGGTAACGACCCGCTCAACCCGAGCGACACCGACAACGACGGCATTGCTGATTATCTTGAAACCGATGCCGATGGTGATGGTCTGCCCGACTCATTCGAAACCGCTGGCAATCCAGCCGATCCGGTCGACACAGATGCCGACGGTGCGCCGGACTTTCAGGACACTGACAGCGACGGCGACAGAATCAGCGATGCTATCGAAGCGGGTATCAACCCACTTAATCCGATCGACACAGACGACGACGGCACCGCAGATTTCCTTGATACCGATGCCGATGGCGACACCATTCCAGACAGCATAGAAATCGGTACCGACCCGACCACCCTGACAGATAACGATGGCGATGGCATTCCCGACTATCGCGATACCGACAGCGACAACGACGGCCTGGCCGACAACCTGGAAGGCGAAGCAGATACCGATGCAGACGGGTCTCCGGATCTGCTCGATACCGATTCAGATGACGACGGTATATTCGACACGCTCGAATCCAATCGACCGGACGCAAATCTGGACGGCTATGTTGATGATATAGAAGAGCCCGCCACACTAAATGACCAGCCGCTGGAAACAACGCAGATCAACAGTCGATTGTTGCAGGCAGACGGTAATGCACCCTCAGATTCCGATAACGACGGACTCGCAGACTTTCGTGACTCCGACAGCGATAACGATGGCATAACCGATACCGTAGAGGCCTTTGGAACAGCTGCAGACGCCAACAACGACGGCATTTTAGACAACTACAGCGACACCGACGGTGACGGCGTTAATGATGTGCTGCGCGAGGACCCCATTGCCCCGGCCGACACCGATGGCGATGGCGATGGCCGCTATGACTCGCAGGACATCGACTCCGACGGCGATGGTATTCCCGATCTGGTCGAAACTGGCGGCACAGATATAGATGGTGACGGCATGATTGACGATTTTGTGGATGAAGATAACAACGGTATTGATGACGGCGCGCAGGTTCTGCCAATTGACCGGTTCGATACCGATGGTGACAATATCCCTGACTATCAGGATCTGGATTCCGATAACGATGGAATAAGCGATCTGGTCGAGTCCGGCGGTGTTGATGCCGACGGAGATGGAATCGCCGACGAGCTTCTGGCCTATTCGTCGATACCTGATCTCGATGGTGACGGCATACCGGACTTTCTGGAAAATGGCGATGAAGAGCCGGAGACCGGAGCTGCGATAGTGGTACCGGGTGGTGGATGCAGTTTCGGCACCGTGCATCAAAGAATAGACCCGACACTACCTCTGCTGGCACTTCTAGCTATTGTGTGGGCACTGCGTCGGTCGGGGCGTCGGTCGGGGCGAAACAGGGCAGAAACCAGCTAGCTGCTGGTACCACAACACTATGCGATGGGCCCCTGTGGCCCATCGAGCAAGTAAATATATTTCAGGCCTGAACCTCTGCCTGATGCGCCAAAACCAGATCCATCATACTGTTGAAGCGGAAATTATACTCGGGCATCTCCCCCGGGTTCATCGTTGCACCAAAACCCTCCTTCTCATGGCGGCGATAAATCCAGCAGTTAGCCAGACCGTGTTTATTAGCCGGCGCATGATCGTGAAACATACTCTCAGCAGTGTGCAGTATTTCGTGCTTTTCAATACCGTTTCGTTTCAGCGTTTCGATCATGTAGTCGAAATTCCGGTCCGCAGGCTTATAGCTGCCAATATCTTCAGCCGTGTAGACCCCGTCGAAATGGACATCCAGGCGAGCATTTGACCCCGAAAAGCTCAAATTATCGGTATTCGTCAGGACAATAAGTTTGTAGTGCTGCTTCAGGTATTTTACCGCCTCTGCGCTATCAGGGAACGCAGGCCATTGACGAACCGAAAGCCCATAGGCGACACACTCCTCCCACGTCACCTCAACACCCCATTCTTCAGCCAATCGCCGATACACCACCGGAAGTAATTCATAGTACTTTTTTGCCGGCGTCCAGCGTTGCGTAGTAGACTCATAATGGGCATGCGCCTCCAGGATTTCGTCGCGGGATAAGCCCCGGCTCACTCGATCCGTCAACGGCTTCAGAGCGGTAACCATACCACCCTCCCAATCGATCAGAGTTCCATACACATCAAACGTTAAGGCTTTGAAATCAGTTAAATTCATGAGTTATGACAGCAAACCAGATGAAGCCATATTAAATAACGTTGCGTGGTGCAATGCAATTGCCGACTCCCACGGTATTGCTACGCATAGGCAGAAATCAGTGTGGCATTGCGACCACCCGATGCCACCCTTTTACCCCAATATTATTACCCTGAGCAAAGATGCCCAAATTGATAAGCTGATTAAAACCATTGACTCCCGACTAGCGCCCGGCTGGGGAATCAAAGACAGCTTTGGTAACCTCGACCTAAGCGGCAAAGGCTTTTCCCTGGCCTTCGACGCGAACTGGTATTGTCGAATTCCCAGCCCGATCACTAATCTCAAAAGCTCACTTGCAGTCAACGCAGTAAAGACTCAGTCCGATCTGGATCGCTGGGTCAAAGCCTGGGGCGAAGAACAAAGGATCTTTACTTCACCGCTACTTCAAAACACTGCAGTAGAATTGATACTTGCCGAACACAACGGCCGTGTAGTATCCGGCCTTGCGACAAACCAAAGCGGAAAATCCGTTGGCATTTCCAACGTGTTTGGTCTCCCGAATGGCATCCTTGATTGTGTAGCCGATGTAGCACGCCGTCATCCTGAAAAGGTACTTGTTGGATACGGAGACAAAGAAGAAATCGAAATTCTATCGACTATCGGGTTTAGAGAAATCGGGAATTTACGAGTGTGGCTGCGACGCTAAGTCTCCACTACTAGTCATTGCGGAAGAAGAAGAAGAAGGTGGTGGAGGAGGTGGAAGAAAAACATCGAACGCAGCAATCGTAAAAGTGCCGATAAAGTGCCTGGCAGACGCACCACCGCTTTATAAAAAAGTGATTCCCTATAAAAAAAACAGAAACACATATTTATATATATAAACTTCCACCAAAACCCGCCACCCGCAATCATACCCTCCAAACATAAAACCACCAATCAATACAGTACCACAAGCAAACCAATCTATATCGTAGGGTGCGGTGAGAGGTGAGGCTGGGTAAGTATTAATGCGTTGTTCATTGTCGCCGAAAAACCGCGTTATATGCTGGTTAGAGCCCCGTATTTTTCGTATCCGAGCTCCCGGCGCTCACATTTTTCTCCGCACACGATTTGCCGTTTTATTTTTCGGGCCTTAAATCGCACTACAATAGCTGCTGTAATGGCACAAAAATACGGGATAACTCTATTCGCCTTCTTGGTTT
>MDLA01000130.1 GCA_001730015.1 Chromatiales bacterium (ex Bugula neritina AB1)
ATAACTATTCGCCCAAATTGATCGCAATACCTGACTCAAAATCTGACATCCTCGCTACGACCCTCATTCTCAGACAGCCACCCAGCTGAGCTGAGAACCTGCTGCGGCTGGGAACTATACCGCTTCTTTCGATCGTATTCTACCTGTTGCGACCGGGCATGGGGTTTTAAATGCGGCTCTGGTTTACCGGTTGGTTATTCAGGTGGAATACTTGCGGAAAAAGTCTGCCACTTCCGCACACCAGAGCGCATCGCCCACCTCAGTGTTCAAGCTGTCTCGTGCGGCCTGCAACTGTTCCTCAGACATCAATTCGGCACCAAACATGTCGATCAGGTCTTTGGCAAATTCACCATCGTACTCAGGATGAAATTGCACCGAGAGCGCCGGAAAATCATAAGATAGCGCCGCCACCGGGCAGTGCGCAGATGAAGCAATAACTTCAGCGCCCGGCGGTACCTCGACGACCTGATCCTGATGAGCCAGGTAGGCAGTCACAGTATTGCCACGGTCAGTGAATTGCCTGGTGCCGGTAACAAAACCCTTGTCCGATTTAATCGCCTTACCGCCGAAAACATCCGCCATGATCTGATGTCCGAAGCAAATACCAAACATCGGAACAGCGGCCGATTGCATCAGCTGTAAATTTTCGCGCAGCGGTTGCATCCACGGCGTGTTGTCATAGACGCCCTTTTCTGAACCAGAGATTATAATGCCATCAACATTCCCCGGCTGCGGCGGAGCTTCGTTACCGGCAACGTGAACAGCCGAAAAGCTGGCCTCCGGCAAGTAGCGTTCAATCCACTCAATAACCTGAGGTCCGGTACGGCCATATTTTTCTGTCAGTGCATCACCAGTCACACAGTCATAAACGACGATATGCATCAAGTCTCCAGGTTTTGTTTCGGGTAAAGGGCAGGCTTTGTTTCGGGTTAAGGCCAAGTTTTGTTTCGGGTAAAGGGTTGAAGAGTAGGCTTCTTGTAGCCGGTGTACAGGAAGCTGCCAGCAGCCTTGCTGAATTCGGGTGACGCGGTTCCTGTAATTGGAATGTAGCAGGGCAACTCTTTAAATATTTCCTTACTGATGCGGTGCCGCCCACAATGTTAGGCTGTCAGACGTAAGGCCGATCTTGTCCTGCATGGTGGCAGGTTAAATCTCTCCAGAGTTTGTTTTGTTAGGGGTCATCCAGCCAACATAACACTGCAAGACGACTCCGAGACAGGCGACAATGGACAGAGAAGATTCATTACGGCAAATGGATGACTAATCCATAAAATTGAGCAGCCCTAATATGCCTTGCAAATTTATCGACTCGAAGCTGTATCGTCAGTGGTTGTTTGAGCGCGAAGTTCTACTTCGTCTCTGGGGGTGGTGTTGCGGGATCTGAAGCTGTCTTTAAGAGAATTTTTTTTCCAATCGGGCCAGCTCTCAACGATCTTGCTCGCTTCATTAAGCTTTTTCTGAAATTCACTCTTGGTCATTAGTTGTCTCCAGTTGTCGCTTCGTCAGGCAGCTTATCATTGAAATGATGGCTCGCCTGCATTTCAAGATCGATATACGAGATCGGCTTCATGCTCAGTCGCAAAGGAGCTTCTCGAATGTTCCAGTGAATTGCCTTGCCGGTGCTGTTATCTTTCCGATCCAAATCGTAGCCAGAGCTCAAATGCATGCTGAATAAGTCGTAAAACCGGCGCGGACCAATGCCGGAAAATGGTTCAAACCTAACTCTGGTTTCATCTTCTGAATACTCCTCTTCAGGAGGGATAATGGAGTCATCATGAAACTCGAGTGCTTTGCTTTTTGCATACGGCTCAATGTACACAACCCTCTTCAACCCAGCATCAATGATGTGTTTTGCACAATTGTGACACGGGAAGGTGGTACAGAATATCTCCGCACCGACGGTTGATATACCTCGACGGCCGCAAGATAATATCGCCTCCATCTCAGCATGTACGACCCTGCCGAACTCAGTCAGGTCTCTTATTCGACTTCGTTCCAGCAGGTTGCGAACAGCGTCTGTATCCAGTTCGAATTCTTCCGCTCGACTTACTATCTCGTCGATGATTCTGACCTGCTCCTCCCTGTTTGAATCCCCACCGCGTGTGTAGTCCCTACCACGATTTTTGTCTTTAAATTCGCCATTTTCATCGCGGGTTGGCCAATACAAACCACCACCTGCGCGTGGGCTATCGTTAGCACCGGTACCGATAACCTGGTTATCCAAGGCGACCACTGCTCCTACTTGTCGGGAAAGGTCAGCAGACCTCAATGCCGCACTGAACGCCAGAAACATAGCGAACTCATCAAAAGTAGGTGTGTGGGTGGGGCAGCCAAACCACAATTCGACCATTCGGCGAACTTCGTACCTTAGTGCGTCACTGTTTGTCAGTCTTACGAAGAAATCGGCTAAATGAAACGATTTGCTGACCCGTTGCCCGTGCGATTCCGTGGCTTCGTTTTCATCTCGGCTCATTAAGTTTTCAGCCTCTGTCTTAGACATCTGAAGCGTCTCGGTCAGGTGCTCAAATCGGCGAGTTCGCGCGCTGTCTACGCCAATTAGTATAAAACCCTGCGGATAGATTCGGCGAAGTGTTTCCACTTCCTCGGGTCTTTTAAGTGAATCGATGATGAAGGCTGTTTGTGTGAAAGGAACAGGTTTCCCATCAGAATCGGTTTCCCTTTGCGCAAATATCTGAGCCGCAGCTCCATAGGCCAGTATGGCATTACCGACATCTTCGTTTTCACTGTTGGCTGAAGCGGCTTTCCGGGCATGGTTGCCCGCAGTCATCAAGCGGTCAATTCTTTCGTATTCTGCCTCTCCGTTAGTGTCTACATTTTGCAGGTTCGGTATAACATCTGAGGATTCCTTAATATGAACTGTCTTGTATCCGGCGCGGGACAATTCCTGCTCGAAGCTGGAAACAACCAGTGACACCTCAGTACCTATTGCCGCAACTAAGCCTATGACAAGCTCGCTGTCAATCTCTGTCTCCGCTGACAAAGGAGCGCCTGATTTACTCATATATCACCTACTGCTATACCAAGTTCGTTTCACTGCACCACAAGTTTACAATAAACCCATGTGTGGCGAAAACTAGTGAGGTTTGCCTCGAACCTGCATGCCAGCGTGAATACTTAACCTTTGTAACTATTCGGAGTTTGGCAAGTAGTTCACAGGGGAAACCCGACGCGTTGGCGAGGCTCTATGAGCGCCATTTCTTGCTCACGCGTCGGGTTTCCATCCGTGCTGGTTTTAGAGGTTCTTTTGTAAAATCTGCCAAAATATGACTCATATGCACGAGATATCGCCGCTCAAGATACCGAGTGAGGCAGTTGGTGTAGATGGTGTAGATTGAAACTGTTGACCGCATTGCCGTCCCAGCGCCCGCTGACGCTGTACATTCGAGCATACGAGCAGACTCCACGGCGGCCGGAGCCCGAATCGGACCAAATACCCTCACCATCGCCGACGCGCGTAGAGCGTGTCGGTGGTGCTGGTCACCAATGACCTTGAATACAGGCGCGTTGTGGTATCGACAATTGAGCATTGGCAAGCCACCTGACATTCTCGCAGAATATGACTCAAGCAGACAGCCACCTCTACCGGGTACAGCAGATAAGCATCCACAGCAGAGTTATTTCAAAGGATTGCTGAGAGGGAAATACAAGCCAGGTGTCTGATCAGGCGGTGTATTCAAGATTTTAATGTGTTGAATATTATGCAGTAAATCCGCTATATAGAGTTAAAGTACTACTATTAATACCTAACAGAATACATGTGTTTTTTTTAATGATTGAAATATGCTACATTAAATACAAAATATGACAATTGTGTTTGACATAAGATGCATAAAAATGATTATGATCTGGCTTCGAGCGAAACTATTGAAGATGCGCTCAGTGCGCGGATTGAAGCAATACGCCTGAATCGCAATATCACTCAAAGCCGCCTGGCCCGGGAGGCTGGTGTTTCCCGAAGCACCATCAGTCGGCTCGCTCAGCAGGGGAAGGGTATTTCTCTTGATAGCTTCATTCGCATCTTAAAGGCTCTGCAGCTCACGCAGAATCTGGAGATGTTGTTGCCTGATCCGGGGTTAAGCCCACTCGATCAACTAAAGAAAAAAAACCAATCACCGCGGCAGCGCGCGCGACCCAAAAAGCAGGATCCAGAAAAATGGGCCTGGGGGGATGATCAGCACAATGAGACAGAAACTTCATGACTACTGCCAGTGTTGAGTTATGGGGTAGGCGTATTGGTGCGGTGACGTGGGTGGAAGATCGCAATACAGGCGTCTTTCAGTACACGCCGGAATTTGCTGCAAGCGGTATAGAGGTTTCTCCTTTGCAAATGCCTTTGCGCGAATCACCCTATGAGTTCCCCGCTCTGGGAAAAGAGACATTCAAGGGATTGCCAGGCTTGTTGGCCGATAGCTTACCCGACAAATTCGGTAACGCATTAATTAACGCCTGGCTTGCGCAACAGGGTAGGTCGGAAGCGAGTTTTAACCCGGTTGAGCGGCTTTGTTATACCGGAACTCGTGGCATGGGTGCGCTGGAATATAAGCCTGTGATTAAAGGCGCACCGACAAAAGCACGAAGAATCGAAGTAGATCGCCTGGTTGCCCTGTCGAGCCGGATTTTAAGTAACCGTGCGGAACTTACCGGTCACTTTGACGGTGAAAGTGATGCAGAGGATATCGAGGACATATTGCGTGTAGGTACATCCGCCGGTGGCGCACGCGCGAAGGCAATTCTAGCCTGGAATCAAAAGACCGGTGAATTTCGTTCAGGTCAGGTTGATGCGGGGAAGGGATTTACCCATTGGCTGATGAAATTTGATGGCGTGGAAGAAAACAAAGACAAGGAACTTGCCGACCCGAAGGGTTTCGGGCGCATCGAATACGCGTATTATCTGATGGCGCGGCAAGCTGGTATTTTGATGATGCCTTGCCGCTTGCATGAGGAAGGAGGGAGAGCGCACTTCATGACTCAACGCTTTGACCGAACCAATACGGGAGAAAAACGACACTATCAGTCATTGTGTGCTTTACAGCATTATGACTTTAACCTGGCGGGCGCTCATTCTTACGAGCAAGCACTACAAGCGATTAAATTGTTGAAGCTTGCTGTTGACGATATAGAGCAGCAGGTGCGACGCGCATTTTTCAATCTGGTTGCTCGCAATCAGGATGACCATGTCAAGAACATTGGATTTGTTATGAATAAAGAGGGCCAGTGGCGTCTGTCGCCTGCATTTGATGTGACTTACAGTTATAACCCGAGTGGTTCTTGGACTGCGCAGCATCAAATGAGCCTTAATGGCAAGCGCGATGGGTTTGATCTAGACGATCTGATTGCGTTCGGTGAAGTTGCCGGGTTTAAAGCGCGCAAAACGAAAGTGTTTGTCAGTGAGATTGTTGACGTCGTTAAGCAATGGTCTGATTTTGCTGCTCAGGCAGCAGTTCGCGATGAGCACGTGAATAATATCCAGCGATCACTCAGAGTAGATGAGTTCAATTAATGGCTGGCTGAAGCGCTGCACGGCTGACTACGAGGTTGGTCAGCTCTGGTGTACCGTCGCGTTGCTCATCAAGGCGGGACTCAGCTGCCGCAAAACCTTTGTTCGTGCAGGAATTTACATAACCATCGACCACCAACATAGAGTAAGCTTCTCGCATCGATCAGTGGTTAAAGCGAACACGCAGGACGCCATGTTGCGGGCGACTGGATTTTGATCTTTTGTAAAAGTACTTCTACACCTGTATTTCGTTTGATTGAGCCTTGTAAAATACGTCTCTTTTCTGCGGCGTCGGCCAATTCTGATTTCTAACTAATAGCTGATTAGTGTTAAATCGGGTCGTGTGTGAATTTTGCGTGAGTTTGCTAACGTACAGTTTTCCCAATTTGCGACCAGAGCTGTGTTTAATGACTCAACAGAGACAATGAGTGGGCATTACTCTGTAGCTGGTCAGCTGTGAATTTCTTCAGGAACCACGAACCAATGAACACTGAGGCAGATATTAACAATCAGGCATCGACTCCGCAGACTTTGACTCGGATCATCCGAGACCCTGCGGTTATGGAGGGCAGGGCCTGTATTCGGGGTATGCGTGTGACTGTTGGGATGGTTGTTGGTCAGACTGGTGCTGGAAGAACGATCGAGAATGTTCTTGAAGACTTTCCTTACTTAGAGCGTGAAGACGTGCTCGAGTCGCTTCAGTACGCTGCATGGTTATCCCAGGAAAGAGAGATAGTGTTAGCTTCAGGATGAAGGTGCTTTTGGATATGAATTTGTCTCCTCGTTGGTTATCGGCTCCTGCAGACTCAGGGATAGACGGCGATCATTGGTCAAAAGTTGGAGAGCCCTGTGCGCCAGATTCGTTGCTTTCAAGTTATGCGCTATCTAATGGTTTAATTATATTAACTCAGGATCTGGATTTCGGCGCTTTGCTTGCCGCATCTGGAAATTCTGGACCTGAGTGTCGTTCAGATACGTGCGAGTGATACGTCGCCTGAGCGAATTAAGGATCAGGTGGTTTCTGCGGTTGAGCAGTTAGCTCAAGAGTTGAAAGAGGGTGCTCTTGTTACTGTGGACGTTGAACGAGCAAGGGTAAGAATGCTCCCTATTCGGCGTTGATGTAGTAGCAATCCAGCTTGGATTTTTACGGCACCGATTGCCGAATGAGTACGGATAAAACGACGGCTAAGCCTAAGTGAATGAGTGGTCCGTTGCCGGAGGTTGCAAAAGATTTGCACAGTTGGAGCCTTAAATTGGCCATCTCTTCTTTCAGTAGACAAAAGCGGCTACCAGCCCAATGAGCACGGCGGAGCTATAGATAATAGAAAAAATCACGATATTTTTTTGTGCGTCTGCCGAATTTCTTGTGGTGCGCTGCAATAGTAAACCGTATAACGGTAAAAATTGCATAAGGTGTGTGGCAAAGAAGTGTGGAATACGTAGATCGCCACCGCTTAGTAGCCATCCGGTGACGGGGACTTGCCAGCTGTCGGCTGCGGGTGTGCCGGCAAAGTGAGTCTGACCACTGGACATTATGCCAGCTGTAATGAGAGTCAATACAGAACCCAGCATTAGTCCGTATGCGGATGCTAGTTTAAAAGTATCCTGCTTTTGTTTCTGGTAATCGCGGTATAGAAGCCAGCCCAGATAAAAGCTCACTGCCACTAAAAGTAGTGCGCCAAGGCCCATCAAGCCGTACATTGCTGACTCGACGGTGGTTTCCTGATTATAGTGAGAGGCGCGGCCTCGGGCTGCCTGCAGGAAAATATAGATAACTTCGAATACACCTGCGGCAACTGCAATATACGTTGCTGATCGCCAGGTGGCTTGCATGCGTATATTGGCCGGGAGGTAGCCCGCCAGTAACGCTAGTGTAATGAAATACAGGGCCAGCGATGATTCGAACTTCAGTGGCTTGGCCCACACGGAGGCATTTCCGAGTTGACGCGTATCGATGCTCCAGAGCAGTAGCGTTATGGCAAACAGGCTTAGCATCAGGAATGTTGCCTGCCACCACAGATTAAATTGGCGGGTGTCTCGTTCCAGCCACGCTTGCGGACTGATTGGAGTTTGCTGTTCCATTGCGATCATGAGCGGGCCTGCTGTGATTGACTGGCTTTAGTGAGGCTTAGTGTGTTTATACCCTGCAGAAGTTTAAATAGCAGATAACCGAATGGACCAAACATAAAGGTGGCTAATAATATTGGTGCTTGAATGAGGCGTGATATAGAAAGGGTGTCTGCCGTGCGGGCGATCCAGCAGCCGATTAACAGGTCAAACGCCAGGAAGTGTACCCACCCTGCCAGTGCTGTCATCGGATTGGTAAATAACTGTTGAACATTCTGTAGTGTATCAAACCCACCGTCGGCCTGAAAAAAGTACAGGCCGATGATCATGCTGTAGCCTAACGACAGACTGAGTGGAATCAGCAGTGCCGGTACTGCGTTCAACCATGACCAGCGGCGTGGGAGTACAATCAGGATTAGCCAGCCAACCATGGCCAGGGTGCTGAAAAACGAGAAAAGTGCTTCCGGTTGCATGGGTATTGCTCCATCTTTACAGTGTAAAATTAGTTTATGGTATTAACTTTACATTGTCAAGTTTTGGTGTTTTAAATGCATTTTCACGAATGGGATAGAGATGAATGATTATCATCATGGTGATTTACGCAAAGCGCTATTGGAGGCTGCGCATGAAGTGCTCAATGAAAAAGGGATTCATGGGCTGAGCCTGCGTGGCTGTGCTGCCAGGGCCGGTGTTTCTCACGCGGCACCATCGCATCATTTTAAATCGCTGAGCGGCCTGCTCACGGAGCTGGCGGTGATTGCCTTTGGTGATTTCACTGCCGCTTTGCGTCGGGCCTACGATGAGGGTGACGTGAAATCATCCTTGCAACAACGGTTACAATCGGCCGGTGATGCCTATGTGCAGTTTGCATTGGGTGAGCCTGAGTTGTTCAAGCTGATGTTTTCGTCGCCGCTGCCCGATCATAAAAATGAACGGCTGTGTGAGGTGTCGGCGCAGGCTTATGCCGAGCTGACACGGGTGGTGAAGCCGCTGTGTGATCTACATGGAATCACTGATAAGGCATCTGTTGAGCAGGCTGAAATTCTAGCGTGGAGTACTATTCACGGGTATGCGCATCTATCATTGAAGCAAATGGATACGCACGGGGTGTGTGAGGATATGCGGGCGGGAATGCCACCTATGGCGATTCTGGGGTCTTTGTTTTGGAGGGAGGAATAAGGCAGACGCGTTTTGCAAGGACTAATTCATTTTGGATTGCAGCCCCGTCAATCCAGTAGATAGTGCGGGTTAAGACTGTGACAGTAGTCGATCCAGCTCGCCAGTGGCATCCAGTGCCATTAGATCTTCGTCACCGCCGATTGCCAGGTTGTTGATCAATATTTGCGGCACTTTCTTGCGTCCGCAGCGACGCAGCATTTCAGCGCGCTCAAGCGGCATTAGATCAATGAGGTATTCGGTGTAGTCGATTTGCCTTGCGTCCAGCAGTTGTCGCGCTGCGAGGCAGTGCCGACAGAAACTGGTTCCGTAAATCTCTACTTTCGCTGCCATGACCTACCCTTGAAATCGAAGCTCACAACTCCAGCCTTCAGCTCAGTTCATCCAGATCTGTACTTGAAAGCAGCGTATTGAAGAATGGTGCATAGGTCAGGACCGCGCCCTGTTGTGCGCCGAGGCCATTGAAAATCTCGACTACTTTATCAAGGTATTCCCGATTGTCCGGTGTTTCAGAGAGTCGGCCCAGGGCCGAGAGTAACGCGTCAATACTTGTTGGGTCCAGATAGGTTTCCAGCATACGAATAGTTGTGTCGACCTGCTCGCGTGTGATCTCCGATTCGCGGTTGTCTGCATTGAGCTTACCGAAATCTTCTTCTCTGATCCGTTGTTGCACAGTTCTGACAAACTTGGCAAAAGTTTCTGCATCTGGCAGGTCGATAAACAACTTGATCAGCGCTTCGCGATTTACAGCGCTGAGGAAATACATCATCGATCCGTCTACAACCGGCTCGGGCGATAATACCGACAAAACGACAGATAGTTCCTCGTCGGCAAACTGACTTTTAATCCGGTATTCGATCGCATCGTCTACCAGCTCGAATTCACGGGTCCCGCGGTCGGGATGTTGTTGTACGATGCGGTCGGTCATCAATTTCAATCTGTCAGTCTGAATGTTTTGCCGGTGCAGGTCGGCACCCTGGTGTCGATGTACATACGCTAAGCACGGTTGGATTGAGGGGCGTTTTGTATACAACTTCGGTTTGAAGTTTACAATACGTACCTGATCTTTTTTCTTCTCAGAATACAGGTAGTTTGTGGCTAGCCTGGATTATTTATTGGGTGGCGAGCATAACGCGTAGAGAAGTGATTTCAAAGTGCATTATCTTCTCGTGTCCAATAGTTTGTTTGATATTTGCAAGAGAAAAAATTTGCTGTGGCATCAAATATCAGAATCAAAGATCAAGAGAGATGCCGTCAACCCCGTGAATAATCCAGTCTAGGTGTGAAAGAATTTCGACCGCTTGCCCTTTGCTGCCTGAATATGCATCCAGTCACGATCTTCCATTCTGCCTAGTGAATACCAACCCTCTTTCTCCCATTGTTCCCAGAAAAAAGAGAGCTCAGGGTGGGCCAGACGTGGAGGTGTGGCGTCATTGGTAGAGCGGTGTAGCTCGTTGCGTGAGCCGTAGAAATCGATGGCTATTCCCCAGGCATGGGTCGATGGCCGTGACCCGCCTCGTATATTTCGGCATGTATGGTCGCCGGAGAATCGGTTCAGCCCATGCTTTTTGATACCTTCCAGTCCATAGTGCTGAAATACGGCTTCCAGGATTCGTTTGAGGGAGTCGGCAACCAGGCTATGCACATTAAAATGGCTGCGGGATTGGGTCATGTTCCAATCCAGCCCCATCTTCCACGGGCTTGGCACCTGGACGATTTTTGAATACGGGCAGGACGTCGGTGGCTTTGCTGTTCCGTAGTGGCTGTTTAGTGCGTCTGTTGTTTCACACGGGAAGTTGTTGGGATTGATATCGTCGGGTGATAGCGCTTCCCAATCGACGGTTTCAATGCCTTCGCGCTGGCGAATAAACCAGACTGATCCGTTTCGTGTCAGTGGTCCATAGAGACCATCGACAGGGCCAACTTCATGACCTGCCAGGGAAATTATAATCTGATAGCAAGCGGTAATTATTCTCTTGTTCGACCAGATTTTGTAGTTAGAAGGGAGTTTGTTTTCGTGTGCCAGCAGGAATGTTCTGGCTCCCCGAATAGTCGCGGGTCCCGGCTTGCCATCTATCTTTTTGTCATAGATACCGTTCTCCTGCAGGACTTCCTGCAGAGTTTTGATATCACTGATTCTTAACTCCATTCTAATCTCCTTATTTGTATTTCGAGCTATTCCGAAAATTGCTCAATGCTGTTTAGAAAGCAATTGTATTTTTCATGTTCTGCCTGACCTAGCGGCGTATCGCCAACCCGCAGGCCGGTTACTCGTTGTGAGTTGCCTTCATAGAGACCAACGGTGCCGTTTTCGTACGTTATAATGTACTTCACGGTCTCGCCGTTCTCCGTGTCGAATTCGACTAGTTTCCGAACCTCGTTAGCGTCGAGAAAGATCGGGTAGGCTTTACCGCCATGGCGCGGGGAGAATAAATAAAACGCAGTCGACGCACCGGCTTCCCCGGTTTTCAGCCAGACACTTGGGGTTGTTACCCGTCCGTTCGACAAGTTGTCGACGGTCATCCCTTTGGGAAGTAGGAACCGGAACCACGGCCCTTCAATTGTCTGGCCTGTACACGGGCCGGTTTCAGTCTTGCCGGTGGTAGCGCACGCCAGAATGAATATTGTCAGCACGGCGAGACTAAGCTGAGTCGGAAATCGGCTCGTCATTACATCTCCATTGGTCAGAGTAACCAAACAATAGTGTCGCTGTTGTTTGAGCGCAATTAAGCCTGGATTGCAATACAGTCACTGGGAGTGGTTGCGCAGGTTGATCCGGTTCGTGAGAATACTATCTGGTTTCCCGGCCCTGCTGTGATTTAACAGCCGGTAGTCCGGTATTTTCCTGTCTGGCGAGCTAGTGGATAATGACGTGGGTGGTAACTATAGAATAACGAATGATGTGGGTAAATTGAGCAACACCTGCTCGCACAATTCATGGGTTGGCGAGAGCATATCGCACCGACCTTATTTGCTCATAACAAAGAGTTTCACAGTGGATTCTCTACTTGCGTCGAATACTTATTGATATTGGCAAGAGAAAAAATTGGATGTTCCGTAGAATCTGTGGGTATTTTGTACTGTAAATACATTCAACGATTCT
>MDLA01000131.1 GCA_001730015.1 Chromatiales bacterium (ex Bugula neritina AB1)
AGCTCAAAGGTTACGTGCTGATCTATGATTTCGCCGACGTTTTTGTGTACCATGTTCTTGGGGTTCCCGGAGCCAGGCCTTCACGGCCACCAGACCTTAGGGTCTAATATATTGGGTGAAAGAGCAATCTTTCACAGCTGCTACCGGGAATCCCACTTTGCCGATACAGGCTTGTCGGTTTGAGGTTTACCTCGCTAGCTTTTAGGCGTTATTTTGCTCGTGTTATGGATTAACTGAGTGGTTTATCTCATTGATTGAGTTGTGGCCATCGTCACGATTTAGCTGAGAGAATTGGCCGCCGCTTTGATAGCGGCGTCCGTTAGCTGGAGGTCGTGCTCGCTAATGGCCAGGCTCGGGTAGGTTTTACCCGCAGATTTAAAAATGCCGTGCTCTCTGAGTACCTGGTTGAAACGCCCGTTTCTCTTTTGATCTGCCGTAATGGTGCTGCGATAGTCACGTACCGGTGTTGCGGTAAACAGAACATCAAACAAAGTGGGATCGCCGACAACCTGATAGGCGTGGCCGCTGTGGTCGAGATGTTTCTTCAGCATTGATATCAGACGTTCACCGGTAGCAACCAGTTTTTCGTAGTTGCCATCGCGCCGTAGTATCTCCATGGTCTTGAGACCGGCTACGGCGGCCACCGGGTTGCCGGACAAAGTACCCAGCTGCATAAGAAAACGATCACCCGCCAGATCCTTATCGAAATGGCTCATGATCTCACTGCTTGCTCCAATAGCTGCCAGTGGGAAACCGCCGCCGATAATTTTCCCTAAGGTGCAGATGTCGGGCATGACACCATAGCGTGTCTGCGCGCCACCGTAGGCGAGTCTGAACCCGGTTACTATTTCGTCGAAAATTAACAACAGCGATCTGGCGGTGCACTCGTCTCGCAGCGCCTGCAGGAATCCCGGGGCAGGGGGGACGATGCGTTGCAAGGGCTCTACAATTATTGCGGCTACTTCGTTTTCATGTTCGTCGAGTATGGCTTTGACCGATTCGATATCGTTGAATGGTGCGATCAGCATTTCACTGGCGACGCCGGGGGGGATGCCGGCGCTATCGGGCACTGCCTGGGGAAAGTTGGCCAGGCGGGTAGGCGCCAGACTCATCTGAGCTTCGGCAGACATACCGTGGTATCCGCCTTCAAATTTCAGTATTTTATTACGGCCGGTGTATGCTCGTGCGAGGCGTAGCGCATACATGTCTGCTTCGCCGCCGGACGTGACGTAGCGCACCTGTTCGGCACACGGCACAGCGCGGCATATCTCTTCGGCCAATTCGACGCTGGCACTGTTGTTAGCGAAAAAAGTCATGCCTTTACCAAGCTGGCTGCTGACGGCATCAAGAACTTCCGGATGGCCGTGCCCCAGTAACATAGGACCGGAGCCGATCAGATAATCAATATACTCGGTACCGTCTTCATCCCAAACTCTGGAGCCTTTGCCTTCCCGAATGAAAACACCGGGATCGAAGTTGCCCAGGCTACCTGCCGGTAATACGTTTCGAGCTTTTTCCAGCCAGTGTTTATTCATGATTTTCAGTCTAGCGTCAGGGTATGGAGGTTGGGGCTGTTGCCGCTCCCCGGTGCCTCATGGATTCGAATATGCCCATCATCCCTGAACGGGCCGTTCAGGTCCAATCGAGGTGAGACGTACGCGGATAATTTGTATCCAATCAACTTAACCCACATTGTTCACGGTATTGGTGGAATCTCACTTGATCTTTGATTCTACAGAGAATATTTTCTTCTGCACATATCAGTAAGTATTCGGCGCGAGAAGAAACTCCGCTGTGAAATCACTTAGTGTGAATAGATCAGGTCGGCGCGATATTCTCGCCACCCCATGAATAATGCGGGTTAATTATTTAGTCATAGATAGCAACCGGATTACCGAGTAGCTTTTCATCGGGGGTAACACCGTGCCCTGGAGTATCATCCACGGTAATGAATCCATCGACGCAACGCGGGCCACTACCAGGGGCGATATCCAGAGTGAGCATATCCTGACAGGACCAGCAAGCCCGTATAAATGCATCGGGTATCGACTGGGCAAAGTGCGCGGCTTCGGTATCCGCCAGTACTGAACCGCCCGTTGCCATGATGAACATCTGTATACCGTGCTCGATGGCTATATCGCGCAGTCGGCGGGCTTTGGTCAAACCACCGACTCGATTTAATTTTATACCGAATACGTCGGCTATGCCGTCGCGTGCGATGCGCGTGGCGTCCTGAAGCGTAACCAGTGATTCATCGACACTGATCGGTGAGGTGGTCACTTTTCTTATTTCTGCTATATCGTCGAGGGTCTCGCCAGGCTGCTCGAATGTGACTCCAAGATCGGCAACGGCATTCATCACGATACTCGCCTCGCGACGGGTCCACGCTCTATTAACATCATAGAGAATAATTTCATTGTCGCGACGATTAGCTTCTATGTGTCTAATGCGTTCTATCTCTGTGGCGACATCGCTGCCTCCAACTTTGGCTGAGTGTGCAATATAGCCTTGTTTTCGATAGTGGTTGATTATTCCCATCATGTAGTCAGGTTCGCCTGACGATACCGATGATGCCGCCGGGGTTCCGTTGCTTCGTTTGCCGCCGAGCAAGTCTGCAATCGGCAATTCCCAGGCTTTACCCATGATGTCCCAGCAGGCGAGGTCGATGGGCTGCTTGGCATACAGGTGGCCTGGCAGGCAAACATCCATGGCGCGCTCTACCAGTTCAACTTTTCGCGGGTCCTGGCCGATTATCGAGGGCGCCATGGTTTCAATGCCCGCGCGAATGCCTGGCCCGTGAGCGGCAACATAGGTGTGCCCCCACGGGGTTCCTTCGCCCCAGCCGACAATACCGGAATCGGTTTCCATTTTTATAAAAGTGGCGTCGAGTACTTCAAACTTCAGTCTGCCGCCGGACAGCCAATACGGGTCTTTTAACGGCAGGTTTTTTTGATAGACGGTGAGTCTGGTTATCTTCATTGATTCTGTCCGGTGACGTTACTTTCTATTACTGACCCGGTTTATTGCGTGTCCGTTCGGGGCAGCCGATTATCTGGATCATATGCCGGTTTGTTGTGTACGACGGCATCTCGTTCTACACCGGCGATAACAACCTGCAGATGGGTGCCGGGCTTTGCGGCGGCTGGTTTGATGTAGGCGAAAGCCAGTATTTTACTGATGCTGTGTGCGTAGACAATAGAACTTGTTGAACCGACTACCTCATTATTGAAAAGTACGGCTTCGCCGCCGTTGCCGTCTTCTGAACCGTTGGAATCTATCTGCAGGTAAGCGCAGATCCAGGGTAGTTCGTTATCTGCGCTTTCACAGGTCGCGTTCCTGCCAACAAATGATTTGTCCAGTTTTACAAAGCGCATGACGTCGGCTTCGGGCAAAGTAACTTCATTGGTCAGCTCGGCCGCGCCCTTGAACATTTTTTCCATTCTCATCACATTCATGGCAAACGACCCATAGTTGCAGATATCCAGTGCTTCCCCGGCAGTCCATAGTGCATTGTAGATCGCTGGCAGATGATTTCGTGCTGTGTGTATTTCCCAGCCCAGCTCACCGGCGTAGGACAATCTAAATGCCCAGCAGTGGTACCCTGCAATGGTGATCTCTCTGGCGCTTAACCAGCGGAATTCACGATTGCCGAGTCTGGCTTCTGTGCACTGTGACAGCACTTCTCTTGATCGAGGTCCGTTGATTGCCAGCGCACCCCAGCTGTCAGAGCGGTTTACAATGGAAATATCGAGGTTTTTTCTATGCAGGTTAAGGTGATCGAGTAAGCGCTGCTCAAAGAAAGCGGCACAGACTATATAAAATCTGTCGTCTGCCAAACGCACAACGGTCGCTTCAAGCTCTATGCGACCGCGTCTATTGAGAAAATGTGTGAGCACGATGCCTCCGCTGGCTGACGGCAGGCGGTTGGCGACCAGTGTCTCCAGAAAAACGGCAGCCTGGATACCGTTCACTTCAACTTTGGTGAAGGCGCAGATATCCATAACGCCCACACCATTGCGTACCGAGGCAACCTCAGCTGCTACTATCTTATGTACTTCGTTGCGTCTGAATGAATAATAGTCGCGTTGCTCGACAGGGCTTTTTGCAAACCATCGTGGTCGCTCATGGCCGTACACTTCTTCGAATACAGCACCCTGGCTGTTCAGTGTGTGGTACAGCGGTGAAGGTTTGACTGGTCTGCCGCCGAGCCGATTGTAGTGCGGGTAGGGGATTTCATGGCGCAGACAATAGTCTTCTTTGGCTTTAATGATTTGCCAGGGTTTGTCGGCATAGCTTCCGAACCGACGGGGGTCGAAATCCCGCATAGAGATATCTGCCGAGCCATGTACCATCCAGCGGGCCAGTTCGCGAGTCAGCCCCGGGCCCCAGCCGATCCCGATTTGCGTGCCGCAGCAACACCAGTAGTTCCTCACCCCGGGCGCCGGACCAATAAGCGGATTGCCATCCGGTGGGTGGGAGATTGCACCGTGTACATCGCGCTTTATCCCGAGCTCGGCTAATACTGGCATACGGTGCATGGCGTTTTGCAACCAGGGCATAACGCGATCGTAGTCCGGTTGGAACAATTCATTTTCCGCCTCCCACGGGCAGTGATCCTCCCAGACACTATTCGGGTTTTCTTTTTCATAGATCCCGATCAGGCCGGACTGTTGTTCCATGCGAATGTAGCCGGATACCTTGCGATCATCGCGCACGACAGGCAGTTCTCTCTCCAGTGATTCGAATCCAGGCACCGTGTCTGTGACAAAATAATGATGGGTCATGGAAGTCATCGGCAATTGCAGCCCCGACCACTCTCCTATTTGTCTGGCATAGGTGCCGCCCGCATTCACAACGTGCTCGCAGATGATATCCCCAAGTTCAGTAGAGACTTTCCATTCACCGTTGCCTTGCTGCTCTATATGGGTTGCGCGGCAGCGCCGAATTATTTTTACCCCTGACTGACGAGCCCCGGCTGCCAAAGCCTGAGTGACGCCGGATGGATCTACGTGGCCGTCGTCGGGGGTATACAGCGCGCCTAGAACTCCGTCGAGGTTATAGAACGGGTGGAGTGTGCGGATAAATGTTGCATCGACCAGTTCGATGTTAAAGCCCAGGGATCGCCCGACACTCAGAGTATGACGCAGCCAGTCCATTTCGTCTTCTTCGTAGGCGATACGAAACGACCCGCAACCGTGCCAGGTAACGCAGTGATTCGTTTCTTTTTCAAGCGCTCCGGAGTAGAGGCCTATATTGTAGTCGACACACTTTCCGAGACTCAGGCTAGAAGTGGAATGGGTAATCTGCCCCGCGGCATGCCAGGTAGACCCTGAGGTGAGTTCTGCTTTTTCGAGTAAGACAACATCATGCAATCCTTCATGGGCCAGATGATAGGCAAGGCCACACCCCATGACACCGCCGCCGATAATAACTGCTGTGGCGGTTTTGGGAATGCTGCGGGTATCGGCGTGAACCATAGACTGGTAACCCCTGTGCGGTGTGTGGGATTGCAATCCTAATAATACAATTGTACTCTTGTCAATTATGAATAGTATAACTGTACCAATATCTGATGTGACTCAGAGTGCTGATGTATTGGCGGCGTTGTCCAGTGAACTTTTGCAGTTCACCCCCCAGGTGCGCAAAGCTGCCAGTTATGTGCTGGAAAACCCGAATGATGTCAGTGTGTCTTCTATCCGGGAGATGGCGGAAGCTGCCAGTGTCAGACCAAATACGCTGGTTCGCATGGCGCGCTCGATAGGATTTGACGGATACGAAGATTTTCGCGCTCCGTTTCGTGAAGAGATACGGCGCGGTGTGGTGAGCTTTCCTGATCGGGCTCGCTGGCTGCAATCACTGGGGCAAAGTGGAAAACTTGGCGGGTTGTATCGCGATATGGTCGACAGTGCGATACGCAATATAGAGGAATCATTTGCTGGTATAGATATAAAAACGCTGCAAGCCGCTGCCCGCGCTATAAATAAATCGCGCCAGGTATTTACGCTGGGTGTCGGGGTGAATAGCTCTAATGCAAAAAACTTCACGTATCTGGCTAGCACCGGTATGACGCAGTTTCATGCTATTCCGCGCAGCGGCAGTACACCGGCTGACGATCTGGCCTGGGCGGATCAGCGCGATGTTTTAATCGCAATTACACTGAAACCGTTTAGATCTGAGGTAGTAGAGGCCTTCAGTATTGCAAAAGAGCAGGGGGTACAGTGTATTGGAATATCCGATAGTCCGATTTCGCCGATTATCACCGGTGCTGATCACGGTTTTGTGGTTTCGGCTGAGACGCCACAGTTTTTCCCTTCATCGGTTTCGACCATCGCATTACTGGAAACAATACTGTCTTTTGCCATAGCGATAGGGCCGGAGCGGGTAGTGGAGCGAGTCAAGACATTCCATGATCGAAGACATCAGCTTGGCCTGTACCACGACAATAGCAGATAGACACCGGAGTGATCCTGTGAAATGTGACCTTGATAGATGCGACACCCCGACTCACTCACTTGCTGCAAGGTATTACACTGATCCGGAAATATTTAAACTGGAGAAGCATGGCTTGCTGTCACGCACCTGGCAGTTTGCCGGTCATGCATCACGCTTGCAGCAGCCGGGTGATTTTTTCACGTTCGAAATTGCCGGAGAGAGCCTGTTTTGTGTGCTCACCAGCGACCTTGAAATAAAAGCGTATTACAACGTCTGCCAGCACCGTGCGCACCGTTTGGTTGAAGGTCAGGGTAATGCGCCAATGATTGTCTGCCCGTATCATGCCTGGTCTTATGAGTTAACCGGTCAGCTGCGTGGTGGTCCCAATACGCGTTCAGTACAGGGCTTTGATCGATCCAGAATCTGTCTGACGTCCGTTCGTGTTGAAAATTTCTGCGGTTTTGTGTTCGCAAATCTCGATGTAAAAGCTCGCCCGATGGACGAATGGTTCCCCGATGTTCGCGCTGAGCTCAGCGCTTTTGTGCCGCAAATTGATCAGCTAAAACCGATTGAATGGGTGCAGGTGCCGGAGTGTTGTAACTGGAAAGTATCGGTTGAAAATTACTCGGAGTGTTATCACTGCCAGTTGAATCATCCAACCTTTGCGAATGGTATTGTAAAAGCCAGCACCTACGATATTCAGGCGCAGGGCTATTGCCTGCGTCATACCACTGAATGCCAGAACCTCGATCAAATGAGTTACCCGATTGATCTCGATTTGAATCCGTACGCAGGGCAGTATTCCAGCTGGTACTTGTGGCCAATGATGTCGTTTCAGGTTTACCCCGGTAACGTATTGAACACCTATCATTGGCGAGCCATCGATCATGAAAATGTCATGCTGTGGCGCGGCTGGTATTCTGTTGACGGAAAAGATAAAGACATGCTGCACGATCTCGCCCTGCAGGACAGACAAACCACGGTTGCAGAGGATATAGATCTGGTGGAATCGGTTCAGCGTGGCTTAAACAGCCGTGGCTATGTTCCCGGGCCGTTGGTTCTGGATCCAGACGGTGGTGTCAGATCGGAGCATTCTATAAAAATATTGCAACAGTGGATGAGAGAGTCGGTTGATGGCTGAATCAGAAATGCCGGGGAGTTGGAGACCGGAACATAAATTGTTTCCGTATCAGGTCGGGTTCACCTGCCCACCACACGACTGGGACGCTGCACCATCGGATTTTCAACGCATCAGCCCGCCTACAGTCGGGGTTCACGGCTGGATGTTGCATGTACCCGAGTATCGTCATCGACTGGAGCAGCGCACACGAAATTTTGATCTGCTAGACGACTTTGTTCAGTGCATGGCCAGCAACGGCGCTGATGTGTGCGGGCAAGTGGGCTCGAACTGGGTGCATGCAAGTGGCAAAGGAGTCAACGGGATTCGGGATTATTGCAGGCACATGGAAGATAAGTATGGTGTGCCACTGCATATGGCAGGCTATGCCCTGGTGGAGGCGCTTCGAGAGATGAATGTAGAAAAAGTCGCCTTGAATGCAGTGTATCACTGGCCGGACTGGTGGCGCGGTACAGTCGGTTTTTTAGAGGAAGCGGGGTTTGATGTGCTCTATGCCGGCAACTTCACGGATCAGGGCTGGTTCGAATCGCAACAGCAGGTCAATGAATGCCGCTGGGTATTCGATGCCGATCTGGTGAGCAGGAGTTTTGAATACGTCGCCGAGCAAGCCCCTGATGCGGATGTCTATCTCGCTAACGGAATGGCCAATTTTAGAACCGGGCCGGATGGTCAGCCGCAACGGATGTTGCATCAGACCCCCATGCTGGAAAAGCTTCTGGGTAAGCCGGTAGTGGCGCACGATACGGCATTGTACTGGCGGTTATTTAAAACACTTGGAATTCGGCCTGTCGGTGAGCATGGCAAGTTACTGGGCTCTATATAATGCATCCAATTATTGCGCTTTGGGCGATACCAAGATCAACGTCAACGGCGTTCGAATGGATGATGCGACAGCGTGGAGATCTCGATTGTCTGCACGAGCCGTTTGGAGAAGCCTGGTATCAGGGCGAAGCACCGCTGTGGCATCGATATAAATCAGGCGATAAAACCACGCCTGGCCTCACAATTGAGAGTACCTGGCAAGATATCAAGAGACGTGCCCGGAAGGGCCCGGTGTTTATCAAAGACTTTCCGCACTATATCAGTCATCGGTGGGATGAAGAATTCCTCTCTCACTTCAGGCACGCGTTCCTGATTCGTGATCCGGCCCTGACAATCACATCAATCTATGATAAATGGCCTGACTTTGATGAAGGTGAAGTCGGGTTCCCCGAACAGCGTGCCTTGTTTGATCTAATCAGCGCACTTAAGGGGGAAACACCACCTGTATTTGATAGCGGTGATTTACTGGAAAATCCGCCCGCTATGGTCGCGGCGTTTTGTCAGGCTGTGGGAATCCCGTTTATGCCGGATGCATTAAGCTGGAAGCCCGGTGCCGATACGGCCCTATATAGTTGGTGGGATGGTGGCTCTTTTCATCAGAACCTGAAAGCGTCCACCGGGTTGGTCGCGCAAAAGCGGCAATACGCAGATCTGCAAAGTACGCCAGCGCGTGTGCAACAGGTGCATCGCCGAATGAAACCACATTACGAACGACTGTATCAGTATCGGACCACGGTCTGATACGCGAAAGTGCCGAAATGACAAAGACAATGAGCGGGCTGCCTGCTGAATAATATCGAGATATTGGTAACCGGCCCTGTGACAAGTGAGTGGTTGATTGTGAACTGCGAGCGCTTTGCAGTAGCGGGGCATTCGTGGCATTCTATATATTTGCTTGTTGTAAGAATCCAGTCTGAATTCCGCCTGATTAAGAGAGTTGAACATGAAAAATAGAAATGCCCTGCCGGCCGCTGCGCTGGCGATGATTGTAGCCTGCGGTTTACTGTTGTCCGGTCTTGTTGCATCAGACGAAGGGGCGGACCATAAGGTGGCCATTCACGTTGATGAAAATGATCCAAAGCGAATGAATATGGCCCTGAACAACGTCGCTAATATAAAAAAATACTATGACTCGATCGGGGAGACAGTAGCGATTGAGCTGGTTGCTTATGGTCCCGGTTTGCACATGATGCGGGAAGATACTTCACCAGTGAAGGAGCGGATTGCTGTTATGTCGCTTGAAATAGAAAATCTGACATTCTCTGCGTGCGGTAATACACATTCGAATATGTCAAAGAAAGCCGGAAAGGAAATAACTCTGCTTGATGAGGTGTCACTGGTGCCGTCCGGCGTGGTGCAACTGGTTAGCCTGCAGGAAAAAGGCTATGCATACGTTCGCCCGTAGGCGTTTACACTTCGGCCCACATTCTAACCAGATTGCTGTAACTTCGATCAAGCGTTGCAGTAATCTGAGCTTGCGGTGTTGCCTGTCGCAACGCCTGGCGTGCATCGTCGAGATCGGCTAGAATTTCACGTTGCTGTGCATCGCGCACCATGCTTTGTGCCCACATTACACAGGCAATGCGCTCGCCGTTTTCGACAGCTAGTACTTCATGAAGGCTGGCAGCCGGGTAGGTTATGGCACTACCGGCATCGAGTTTGACGGTTGTTGCGCCATAGGGTGTATTGATAGAAAGCTCACCACCGGTGTAGCTGTCCGGGTCTGACAGAAAAACGGTTATGGCGATATCTGCCCGATACAAGCTATTGCCTGCACCCATTACCGGATCGTCTATGTGTGGTCCGTAAGCCATACCTCTGCGATAGCGCGATACAAACGCCGCTGACAGTTTTACCGGCAGGCTGAGGCGCTGAAATTGAGGGTGCTGGTATAGACGGTTGGCCACTATGCGGTTTATCTGGCTCCAGCTGTCGCAGCTCTGATCCATTTCCTCGTTGCTTTTTCCCTGAACAGCGTGCTTGCCGGCACTGTGTTTTCCACTGATCCAGCGAGCGGATTGGAGATGCTCATTGATCGCGGACAATTCAGGGTCTGTGAGAACCCGGGGTATGGAATTCAGCATTGCACGGTACCGATCATGCGAAAAGTACCCAGGTGGTGGCAATGTATTTTACACCGGCCTGTAGGGTGACGCCGCGATGCTCGTGGGTCCAGAAGGGTGGGAAAAGAAGCAGTTTTCCGGTCTCGGGTTTTATCTTTATCTGCTGATGCCTGAATTCTGTTTCACCACCGGGACCGGGTACATCGTTTAGATACCAGATTGCGACTAATTGTCGATCGCTGAATGAATGGCTTCCGCTGTCGACGTGCCAGTGAAAAAACTCACCCGGGTCGGTGCGCTGAATTGCATAGCCGTAGTCCTTGAAGCGTCCGCTAAAAAAAGCGTTGTGTTGCCGCATAAAACGCATGGCTGAGGCGAGCGATGAAAACAGGCTCCGGTCAATATCACGCCAATGTGGTTTGCCGCTGATGACCAGATCAGTGGAGCGCTTTACCTGCAGGTTTTCCTGCTCCGTTTGCCCGACTCTGCCCGGGTACTGTTCATCTGTAGCCGATTCAAAGCGCTCAATCATATTACTGCACAATGATAGCGGCAATGTATTTTCAACACAGTAGATGTGGCTGTTCGGCACAAGCTCAACGGGTTGTGGATAGTCTGGGTTGTCTGAATTCATGCTTAATTAGGTTGCGTGGTGTACATTGGCAGCGTTTTAATCCGCATTATTCATGGGGTGGCGAGGATATCGCGCCGACCTGATCTATTCACGGCAAGGGTTTTCACAGTGGATTTTCTTCTCGTGTCGAATACTTACTGAGTATTTGCAAGAGAAAAAATTCTCTGTGGAATCAAAGATCAAGTGAGATTCCGTCAATCCCATGAATAGTGCGGGTTTAGTGCGTAGAATATCACGTCGTGGGTAAGCCGGAGTGTTCTACGGGTTAACCGCAGATGGAATATAACCGATTCTACTGCTGGCATTGACTGCTTGCCCTGCTCTTGCTGCTCAAAAGTAAATACGTGTGGAATGACCGGCAACAGCCCGGCTCAACCCGGGAAAAGGTGAATTGTGGTTGTAAGAAGAATCAAGGATCGCTGGCATAACTCAACGCCCGATGATTCCGGGCGCCAGGTTGTAGCGGAAAAATCACTGGCCGATCAGGCCAGCGCGCTTGCCTATATCATCTGGAAAGTAGCGCTCAACAAGGCGATAAATCTGCACGCTGAGGATTTCCGTTACGACGACGACCGGCAGCGTATTGGCGTTATTACAGAGTTCGTTGCCTTTCAGATTCAGCACGTTGATCGCTTGAGTCACCACTACGAAGTCGGGGCAGATCGAGCAGGTTTTATACAGGCTCTCTGTGGTCATGTTGCAGAGCAGATGCAGGATAATCTGACCGATATTGCCGGGCCGAGGAACTATAAAACACCGTTTGTAGCGTTGTTGAATAGACGATTCTCAGACTATGCCCGGCTGGAATATCGAGAGGAACAGCCCGGTTACGGCCTGCTGCGATACCTGGGCCATAGTGTGCTGGAATTAATGGGGGAAGATCAGACTAATCGCTGGGTTATTGATCAGATAATCGAGATAGATGCTCCCGATATGGCGGAGCAAATTACCCGCTCTGCCGGGCGGTTGTTCGGCTGGCCTGCTGATCAATAGCTAACAACAAAATGACCGTCACTTCGTGATATGCAATTAGAGATATTGGAACCGATTTGCGGTTGTTTTATTCTGCATGGATGGAAAAACCAGTTTATCACGCAACACTGAAAAAAATGCAGGAGTCCGGTGTGTCTCCTCAGTATGCACACGGCTGGGCCACTGGTGTGCTCGACAACACCCCGTTGGAAGAGCAACGGGTAACTGAAGCCTACACTGCAGGCTATGAAGACGGGCAGAATGCCGTTCTTGATGGCTACGCAAGTTGGATCGAAAATTAATAAGTTTCAGGCGATCGGCGATAGAGAACATACCTGCATGGCGCTGAATTTTTGTTTCTGTACAGGCGCTGGCATAAGGTGCATACGTATTCTAAGTGACGCGGGTCGGCGTCGGAACAGGTACAAAAAGGCAAGTCAAGCGGGCGTATTTACTGTTGCCGCTCGCTTGGCAGGCCGCAAAATAGTTTTTCGAAAAACAAACGGGGGAATGTATGACTGAATTAACCAGAAGGCAATTTACAACGTTGCTCGGGGCGGGAGCGCTATCGTTTGCTGTGCCGTTTAGGGCAGGTGCGCAGGGTAAGCCATCAGTGGTCGTTGTGGGTGGAGGTGCAGCGGGGGCTACCGCGGCACGCTATATAGCGAAAGATTCCGATGGCGCAATTGATGTAACCCTGGTCACTGCCTCCGATACCTACACGACCTGCTTTTTTTCCAATCTTTATCTCGGTGATTTTCGCACCTTGGATTCTATAACTCACAATTATAAAAAGCTTGCAGATGACTACGGTATCAAAGTCGTTCATGGCTATGCAAATGAGGTCGATCGTGGCGCGAAAGCGGTGAAAATGGCCGACGGTTCATCCATTGCCTATGACCGCCTTGTTGTGGCACCGGGAATAGATCTCAAATACGACAGTGTTGCCGGATACTCCAAAGAAGCCTCGGAGCTGGCGCCCCACGCATGGCAGGCAGGAGCACAAACTCAATTGCTGAAGAGCAAGCTCGATGCGCTGGAAAATGGCCAGGATATTATCATGGTGCCACCACCAAACCCGTATCGCTGTCCTCCCGGGCCCTATGAGCGCGTTTCTATGATGGCGCATATTTTAAAAACCAGAGGGTTAAACGACAGCAAAATAATTGTTCTGGACCCGAAGCCTAAATTCTCCAAGCAGGCGCTTTTTCAGGAGGGTTGGAGCAAGCATTATGACGGTATGATCGAGTGGTACGGGCCGGATGTTCACGGCGGTATTGCTGGTGTGGATGCTGAAGCCGGTACGGTAGAGACCGACCTTGACAGCTTCAAAGGAGCGGTGCTGAACGTAATTCCAGCGCAACAGGCTGGCGCTATAGCGGGTAATTCAGGGCTGACAAACGACACAGGTTTCTGCCCCATAGAAGCCGCTTCCATGCGTTCTACAATCGATGAAAATATCTATGTGATTGGTGATGCCAGTATTGCCTTTGCTATGCCGAAGTCCGGCTTCTCGGCAAACAGCCAGGCCAAGGTTGCTGCTATGAATATTCGGGGCGATCTGCTGGATTCAAAGGTTTTTCCAGCCAAATACAGCAATACCTGCTGGAGTCTGATCGGCACGGATGATGGTGTGAAAGTCGGTGCACAGTATGCGGCTGTGGATGGCAAAATTGCATCGACTTCGAAATTTATTAGTGCAACCGGTGAAGATGCAGCACTGCGCAAGACCACCTATGAAGAATCTATCGGCTGGTATGACGGAATCACCTCCGATATATTTGGTTAAACGCGATAATAGTATGTTTTGCAAGGGCTGGCCAACGGGTCAGCCCTTGTTATGTGTGCGGATTGAAAAATTCCGTGCTTAGTCCGGTAATCAGAAGAGCACGTCCTGCTGATGTCCATACGTTGACTCAGATAGCGTTCAGGTCAAAGCAATCGAACGGGTACGACGATAAATTCATGCAGGCCTGCAAAATGGAACTTGCAGTCACCGAATCTGACCTGGAATCGTCTGAGTTCTGGGTTGCTGAGCGAGATGCCTTGTGTGGTTTTGTGTGCCTCAGGCTTATAGAGGGAAGTGCAGCGGGAGAGGTGGCGTCTTTTTTTATTGACCCCGATCATCAGCAGCAGGGAATTGGCAGTTTACTCTGGCAGGCCCTTTTGCAGCGGGCGAGGCAACTGGAACTAACGAATTTGCAGCTGGCCTCTGATCCGGCTGCTACCGGGTTCTACGAGAACCTCGGGTTTCGTGTATCAGGGCAGGTACCGTCGGGATCAATCGCGGGCCGTACACTGCCGCAGATGACGCTGGATTTGTCGCAGTAAATTTTAAGTTGCTGCTTAAACCGGTAGGTCGGCGTATCATAAAGCCAACTTATACGCCGGGAATATAAATCTTGTCCGACAGCAAAGCGCTATTCATTCATGGTAAAGAAGATGTCCGTGTTGGGGATTATGTAGCGGGTGAGCCTCTTGAGTCTGAGGTTATGGTGTCTGTTGCCGCTTGCGGGGTTTGCGGCAGCGATTTGCATTATTATAAAGATGGCGGAATCGGCGGAGCAGTAATTGACACGCCGTTTATACCGGGCCATGAGTTTAGCGCCACCCTGAGTGTTGATGTCCCCGAGCTGAATATGCAGCAGGGCGAACTGGTGGCTGTCGACCCGGCTACACCGTGTTACCACTGTGAGTGGTGCCATAAGGGATATCATAATTTGTGCCCTCAGGTGAGGTTCATCGGTTCGCCACCGTTTGATGGTGCAATGACACCATCTCTGGCAGTGCCCAGAACAGGGCTGGTTAAGTTGCCGGCTTCGGTAACAGCAGATCAGGCGGCGATGCTGGAGCCTCTGGGCGTTTGCATTCACGCCATCGACCTGGGGCGACCACGCTGGTCAGATTCGGTAGCGGTTATTGGTTGCGGAGGCATTGGTCTTGGGCTGATACAGCTTCTGGCGTTGTGCGGTTGCCAGCGTATTATTGCGATTGATCCACAGGCCCATCGAGCAGAGAAAGCGCGCGCACTCGGTGCGCACTTTGCCGATACGCAATTACAGGCAGTTCTTGAGAATTCGGCTGATCGAGGTTGTGATCTGGTGCTTGAGGCAACCAATTCACCGGATGGGCTGCTGCATTCTATACAGGCCGCGGCAATTGGCGGGCGTGTCGTTATGGTCGGAATACCGGATGGCGATACTTATAGTGCTGTGTCGGCAGCAGAGGCCCGGCGACGTGGGCTGGACCTTAGATTCTCCCGTCGAATGGGCAATGTATACGATCGCGCGATTGCGCTTGTCCGTGAGCAGCGTGTAGACGTTGACACGCTGATTACTCACCGATTTAACCTGAAGGAATCACCAGCAGCATTCAGCCTTCAGGCAGAAGAAGATAATTCGCTCATAAAAAGCATGATTTACCCTGCAGCCGTTGTTTGAACCGGTTGAATCTATACGGCGCCTTATTTGTCTTTTTGTCCGTAACTTTTAAATTTCTCTATAACCCGATCCATTTCATCATCGGGTATTACCTGCATATTGCCGGCAAGCTTTGCATAATAATATTGCTTTGCCAGTGTTTCCAGCTCGACTGCGGCCCACATGGCATTGTCAAGATCTTTACCAGCGGCAATCATGCCGTGATTAGCGAGCAGGCAGGCGCTGCGATCTTCCATAGCGGTTGCAATGGCAGTAGATAGTTCCGGTGTACCAAAGGTTTCGTAATTTGCACAGCGAACGGAGTTTCCGCCAAATGCAGCGATCATATAATGGCAGGCTGGAATCGACTCGCGGGCAATCGATACGACAGTGGCGAATGTTGAGTGTGTATGTACAACGGCATCAAGCTCGGGTTTCTGGAGTAGAATCATACGGTGGAAATGCCACTCGGAAGAGGGTTTGTACGGGCCTTTCCATTGCAGCTCGCCGTCATCCAGTGTGACCTTGGCGATATCTTTCGGCACCAGATTTTCATAGGGGATTCCGCTGGGAGTAATAAACATGGCGCCTTTATGTCGCGCGCTGATATTGCCTGAGGTACCCTGGTTTAAACCGGTGCTGTTCATTTGCAGGCACAGATCGATAATTTTCTGTCGAAGTTGTGTTTCGGTCATTTTAGCTACTTGCTTGTGGGGTCGGGAGCTGAGAGAGTTTCTTTATGGATCTGGTGGTTTCTGCTGTCGGGCCGGGTTTAAATTTACAGTGTACCTGAACGTTTTTTATAATTTGCAGCCTTCTATCAGTGCTCTGGCGGTTTCAGTATCGGTGATCAGATCCGTTGCCAGGTTGCGATCCAGCACAGCCTGCAATGCCGCGACTTTGCTCGGGCCGCCGGAGATCATAATCCGGCGCGGAATTTTCTGAAATTCTTCTCCGGATATTCCGATAATTCGTTGATTGATCGGATGCTCTATTATCTCTGCGTTGCTGTCGATATAGTAGCCTAGAAAATTCCCGATAGCGCCGTGAGTCTTGATACTGTGAAATTCTTCATCGGTTACCATGTCAACTTTTCTAATGGTTGCGCTGTCGAGCCCGCCTACGCTGACAAAGGCGAGATCAGACGACAACGCCATGCGGTGCATAGCGCTTAGCATTGGCTGCGACAATAATAGATCGCGTGTGCTTTGCGTATCACAAACAATAGGTGCTGCAAGATAATGGCACTCCGCGTTCAAGCGTTCCGCAAGTTCAGTAGTCGCCTCATAGCGTGCCGCTGATGACATGCGGGTCAGTGACCCGAGCAGAGACACCACAGAGACATTTTCTGTAGGTCGGGGGGCCACCTGTGTTACAAATTCTCTAAGAGTCAGGCCCCAGCCCACACTAATGGTTGTATTGCTTTGTATCAGCCGGGGAACGTAGTCACTGGCTGCGGCTCCAATCCGGCGCGCCAGTGATTGCTCATCCTGAGCGTGAACCAGGCATACATCCGCGCTTTTCAAATTAAAGCGTTGTACAAGTTTATCGGCAAGATTCAGATTGTCGACCAGGGGTGAATTGATGCTTATTGTGACAATGCCGCGCTCCCGCGCTTCAGCAAGTAAACGGATAACGCGAGCGCGACCAATTCCGAGTTCCGCGGAGATCTGTTGCTGCGTTAACCCGAGCTCGTAATAGTAATGCGCGATCCGCACTGCAAGCTGCTCCGGCCAGTCGTCACCGTTGGAAGCCGGTCGGGTCACTTCAGTGTGTTTCGGTAATTTAGCGGACGCTTGCTTACTCATTAGATTGCAGTTTCTACGTACTAACTCCGTGGTGGAAGTATATTACCGGTTGCGGTTTGCTGGTAGCTGGCGCAGCTGTATCTTACTTATCAGCATACCGGCAGATACAAATGACAGCAATCTAAAACATATGTGTTGTTTTTGGTCTTCTGCTGTGGCAGTCTGAAAGCGACTACCGGTGCGAGGGAGCTTTGCCTTTTTGCATCCGGTTCTCCACAATAATATTTTCACTCGCAACAGTGGTGAAAATGGCAGGAATTTACCAATTCCTCAGCAATAGAAGGCCAGAGTTTGTGAGCATTACGCATTCAGCTCTCATCGGGGGATATCCACGCAGGTTTTTAATCGGCGCTGTGAACGCTTGCCTGCGTCGTTCTCAGCAATGATGCCCAAACGTGGCTGGTTACCGCGTTGGCTAACATCGGAACATCCGCTGCCGTGGCTGTTTCCGGTTACTTCTCTCTTGGTTGTATTCGGCCTTTATCCGGTTCTTTATTCTCTTTGGTTGTCGTTCTATAAAAGAAACCCGGCGACGCGGAAAGAAAAATTTCTGCCCTCATGGAACTGGGAGAAAATGCTCGCCGATGAAAGAGTGTGGGATGCCGTTCAGGTCACCTTTACCTATGCGTTCATCGCGCTTTTTTTACAGCTGTTGCTGGGTTTGCTCATTGCGCTGCTGCTCGACTCCGACCGCAAAGGCTTCGGGGTGTTGCGTGCACTCATGACGCTGCCGCTGGTGGTACCGCCCGCGGTCACTGGCATGATGTTCCTGTTAATGTACGACAGCTCCTTTGGTGTGATTAGTCGTTCTCTGTATGCATTGAATCTTCTCTCGCCAACAGCGCCGATACTGGGTACCGGCTCCACGGCATTGTGGGGTGTGATTGTCGCCGATGTCTGGCAATGGACACCGTTTATGGTGTTGATTATGCTGGCAGGCTTGAGGGCGCTTCCGAAAGAGCCGTTCGAGGCAGCTTCAATTGACGGGGCTTCGTCGCTGCAATCGTTTTTTTTCCTGACGTTGCCGATGATGTCGAAAATTATAGCGCTCGCTGTGTTGATTCGCGGTATCGATTTATTCCGTATTTATGACTATGTGAAGGTGATGACCGATAGCGGCCCCGGAACCGCTACAGAAACACTGACCGCTTACGCCGGTACTATCTATTTTAAAAGCGCAAACTTTCCGTATGCCTCAACCATTGCTCTGGCAACCTTGATTCTGGTTCTGGTTACAGCAAGCCTTTTCATAAAGATATTCAAGGTGAGATTTTAGTGACAGCATCCACCTTTAAAGTAGCACTGCGTTATATTGTTTCGATAATTCTGGTCGGCATCTTTATTTTTCCGATAGCCTGGTTTGCACTGACATCAGTAAAACCGATCTCTGCGGTATTCAATAAAGACAAGGTCGTTGTTTTCGATTTTCAGCCGACCTTTGAAAATTACCAGGTTACCGTGCTGGGCGGGCGAAAATCGGATACTTCATCGGGCTCAAATGTGCTCATGGGTACCAGTGGTGAAGGTGCCTACGATGGACGTGGCTCGATTGCGTCTTCATTGATCATAGCGATTTCATCAACCTTTCTGGCAACCAGTATATCGTTACTGGCGGCTTATGCGTTGTCGAGAATGAGCTTTCGGGGTTCTCAGGGCTATATGCACTGGATACTGTCGCAGCGTTTTCTACCCCCTATAGCGATTATTATCCCGCTGGTTTTTATCTTTCGTGATCTCGGGCTGAGGGATACCCATTTCGGAATTATTATTGCCCACACCCTGATCAATATTCCTATCGCCTTACTGATTTTAAAATCGTTTTTTGATGATGTTCCCGTTGAAATAGATCAGGCAGCAATGATTGACGGGGCTTCACGACTGCAGTGTTTTTATCTTGTTGTTTTACCTATGGTCAAGGGTGGGATTGCAGCAACAGCCGTGTTGTGTTTTATATTTTCCTGGACCGAATTTCTATTGTCGTTGTTTCTGACAAACTCAATCAGAACCATACCTGTAAAGATTACCACTTTTGTTACCTCAACCGGCTCGGAATGGGGGTATATCTCGGCACTGGGGACAGCGGCAATTATTCCCGGTTTTATTTTCATCCTTCTCGTTCAGAACCATCTGGTGAGAGGATTGACCATGGGTGCCATCAAAGACTGATGCCTGATTGCATCAATTAACCAGAGAGGAAATGTAAATGAGCTTTAAGAGATTTCAAAAGCAGAATTTAATTATCGACAGTGCTAATGCATTTAGCGCTGGTCGAATGAGCAAGCGGGATTTTCTAAAGAAAATGGGCCTGGCGGGTGTCGGGCTGTCTGCCTATTCTGCGGGTATGCTGGGAGGGTCAAGGCCCTTTTTCGGAAGTGTTGCTCATGCTGCGGAAAATACCACACCTAAAGAAGTCGCTGACTTTCTGCGTGATGCCGGCAAACCGTTCTCCGGAACAACTATCCGCTATACCTCAGAGGCGACACCACCAACGAATATTCTGAATGAATTGAAAGGTGAATTTACCGAGCTCACCGGTATTAATGTTGAAATAGAAATTGTGCCGCTGGAGCAGGTACTGGCTAAAGCAACACAGGACGTTCAGGGGCAGTTGGGCACCTACGATATCTATTATCTTGATCAGGCCTGGACCTCGACTTTCTCACCTGACACCATAGACCCGGTTGCGTACTACGAGTCTAAGCCTGATCTGGCAATGCCGGGTTTTGATTTCGACGATTTCTCCAAACCCCTGGTGGAAGGTATTTGCGAATACGATGGCAAGTGGATCGGTTTACCGTTCGATATTCCCATTTTCACACTCATGTACCGCAAAGATCTGTTGGAAAAACATGGCATAGAGGTTCCAAAGACCTATACCGATTTTACCGCAGCAGTAGAATTGATTACTAAAGCCGAGGCAGAGAACAACATCTTCGGAACGGGGTTGCAGGCTAAATCCGGACATTACTCTCTCGAATGCGACTGGACACAGGCGGTCTGGGGTCATGGTGGTTCTATCTTTGGTGCCGATAAAAACTTCTCCGGTAACGATGCACAAGGTGTTGAAGGGCTCGAGTGGTATATGAATCTGCTGGCTAACTCGCCGGCTGCATCGGTTACCTCTACCTGGGATGGCCAATGGCAAATGGGTTCTGCCGGACAAATTGCCATGTGTCAGAGCTGGGCGGAATTCTTCCCCGGCTGGAATGCCGATGACTCGGCCGTAAAAGGCTTGTGGGAGATGGCTAAACCTCTCGAAGGGCCAGCAACATTGCGATCACGCGATGATGTAGGCTTTGGCGAAATCCCGAACTGGGGGCATCAGGGTGGTTCCAGCATCGCATTATCCAGGTATTCGAAAAATGTCGATGCGGCCTGGTTATTTTTACAGTGGGCCTGTTCAAAAGATATCATGACTCGATGCACGCTTGCCGGTGGTTTTGCACCTATGCGGAACTCGTCTTACACCGATCCACGTATAGTTGAGAGGAAGGATCGTGAAGGCGGCGGCACAACACGTCATCTGGATACCGTTAAGTGGACTATTGATAACGTGATGGCATCAGAGCCCGATCTACCGATCTGGGCGGGTGTGGCAAACAACGAAATTCCAACCGAACTGGGTAAGCTGCTAACCGGGCAGGACTATGACGGCAACGCCAAAAAGTGTATGGATAAAATAGCCAAACTGGTTGATGCGGTTGTTGATGAAGCCGAACTCGGCTAAGTCAGAGACGGTCCCCTGCCAGTCAGTGCGGGGGACCATTTATTACCTTTATCCATACTAATGTCCGAATACAAAATTGAATTGCTATGGCTTCAGTAAAAATAACAAATCTGGACAAACAGTATGGCTCGGTTAAAGTACTGCATAACCTGAATCTAGAGGTTCCTGACGGCAAGTTCGTGGTTCTTCTGGGGCCGTCAGGGTGCGGAAAATCAACGTTGCTTCGGATGGTTGCGGGGCTTGAGTCTATAACCGCCGGTGATGTTCTGTTCGGCGATGTTCGGGTCAATGATGTACACGCGAAAGATCGCAACATTGCCATGGTATTTCAGAATTACGCGCTTTATGCGCACATGACCGTACGCAAAAATATGGCGTTCTCGATGCGTCTGAAGCGTACGGATAAAAAAATTATTGATGAAAAAGTAGCCTGGGCTTCTTCAATACTGGGGCTTGATCCCTACCTTGATCGATTGCCGAAGGAGCTGTCCGGTGGCCAGAGGCAGCGTGTGGCAATGGGACGTGCCATTGTTCGTGATCCGGATGTGTTTTTATTTGACGAGCCGCTGTCAAACCTTGATGCAAAATTGCGTGTGCAAATGCGCACCGAAATTAAGGAACTTCACCAGCGATTAAAAACAACCACGGTTTATGTCACGCACGATCAAATAGAGGCGATGACTATGGCTGATGAGGTGGTTATCATGCGCGATGGTCGTATAGAGCAAAGTGGCTCGCCAATGGAAATCTACGATCATCCGGGGAATTTATTTGTCGCACAGTTTATCGGTTCACCCGGTATGAACATTATCAAGTGCCAGGTTGCAGACCACCACGGCACCTTGTTCGCCTGCCGCGATGATTTGAAATTGCCTCTTCCCGCCAATGCCAATGTTGTGCAGGGGCAGAATATCTATTACGGCATAAGACCCGAGCACTTTTTATCGTGCAAAGTTGCAGACGGTGCGGCAGCAAGCGATGCAGCCCGAGGTGTGGTGCGAGTGGTTGAACCAACCGGTCCTGAAATTCATGTGTATTCAAAGCTGGTTGGTCAGGATGTCTGTTCAATCTTGCGTGATCGGGTCCTATGGGAACCTGGTGAATCTATAGAATTTCAACCCGATCTGGAGCATGTGCATCTGTTCGATGCTGAATCCGAATTGGCGGTGTAATTTGGAGGGCTCCCGGAGGGCAGGTCCATAAATTAACTTGTAGGAATGAAAGTTATGACTAAACCTCTGATAGCAATTACTGGCGCGAGTTCCGGTATCGGTGAAGCAACGGCACGTGCATTTTCTGCAGCCGGGCACCCTCTGTTACTGATGGCCAGGCGGCTCGATCGTATGCAGGCGCTGAATTTGCCGGATGCGCTGTGCCAGGCGGTTGATGTAAGAGACCGAACTGCTATTGCCAGTGCAGTAAAGCAGGCGGAAGACACTTATGGCCCGGTCGACTGCCTGTTTAATAATGCCGGTGTCGCTCGATTGGCCGATATAGGCGAGCAGGATCCTGAAGAATGGGATGAAACGATAGATATCAATATCAAGGGGGTAATGAACGCGTTGCACCCGTTTATTCAAGGCATGAAATCGCGCAAGACAGGCACCATTGTCAATATGAGCTCGATAGCCGGACGCAAAGTTTATCCCGATCATACCGTTTACTGTGGTAGCAAGTTTTTTGTTCATGCTATTTCTGAAAGCCTGCGTGGCTATCTGGCGCCGCACGATGTGCGCGTTATTGTTATCTCGCCGGGTATTATCAATACCGAGGTGCTTGACCATGTTACTGATCCGAATACTCTCAAGGCTTATAAGGAAAATAAACAGAGGATAGGCGGTGGCATATCGGCTGATCATGTTGCCGACATGATTCTATTCGCCTACCAGATGCCGCAAAATGTACTGATACAGGAAATGGTTGTTACACCAACCCGGCAGGAGTTCTAGATTGTGGCGGAATCCCTGGTAATCGGCCTGGATAGTTCAACCCAAAGCACAAAGGCTATTGCATGGAACCGTTCGGGGGAAGATATTGCGGTTGGTCGTGCTGATATTCCCATGAGCAATCCCGGTCTTGATCGCTTTGAGCAGAACCCCGTCGACTGGTGGCTTTCGTGCAAAAAGGCACTGACTGCCTGTGTTGCCGAGCTTCAGTCAAAAGGGTTGGGTTCTTCATCCATTGAAGGGCTGGCTATATCAAATCAGCGTGAGACCCTCGGCTTTATCGGCCGTGATAATAAACCCGTATATCCGGCCATGGTTTGGCTTGATGAGCGCTGTCGCGAGCAGGTGGAAACGTTTACGCAGCAGTTCGGTGCAGAAGAAATCCACCGTATAACCGGCCGGCCACCGGATATAACCCCGTGCCTGTATCGCTATATCTGGCTGAGAGAAAATGAGCCCGATATCTGGGATCAAACAGCTTGTTTTGTTGATGTACAGGCATATCTGGTTCAACACCTGTGCGGTGGTGAATTTCGCACCGGCTGGATCAGCGCCGATCCCATGGGTATAGTCGATATGGTTTCACGGACGTGGTCAAAGCCGATCCTCCAAGCGCTGGGACTTGATGAATCCCGCTTGCCTGAATTACACGCACCCGGTTCGTTACTGGGTACGATAACCCCTGAAAATGCACAAGAGACCGGACTGCCGGCTGATTTGCCGGTATTTGCCGCCGGTGGCGACGGACAATGTGCCGGGCTGGGCACCGATTGCACCTCGTCTAGAAGAGCCTATATCAATCTGGGTACAGCGGTTGTTTCCGGTGTCTGGTCCCCGGAGTATCGATACAGCAGAAGCTGGCGTACAGAGCTCGCGGCTCAGGGGGAAGGGTATATATACGAAAACTGCCTTAGATCCGGCGCTTTTCTATTAAACTGGTTTGTCGATCAGTTTGTCGCACACGGTAAGGCCGATGCGACGGTGTTCAACAGGCTGGAAAAGGCCGCGGAAAAGTTGCCGATTGGTTCTGATGGCTTGCTCGTGCAGCCGTATTTTTCGGGCGTGATGGATCCGCACTGGGATACATCGGCGCGCGGGGTGATGCTCGGCTTGAGCGGCAGCCACAATGAAGCGCATATTTATAGAGCGATTATTGAAGCGATGACACTCGATTCAGTGATGAGCACGGAAGACATGGAACACGAGCTCGGGCACAAAATAGATCATTATCTGGCCATTGGTGGTGGTGCTCAGAGTGCGTTGTGGCGAGAGATGCTGGCAAATGCCTCAGGTAAGCCGGTGTTGGTAAGCCCGACGATTGAAGCCTCTGCACTGGGAGCAGGAATGATTGCCGCCTGTGGTGCGGGCTGGTTTCCGAGTATCACGGAGGCGGCGCATGCTATGTCAGGGGACAGTACGGTTGTGGAGCCGGATGCTGCCCGATATCCCCGCTACCGTGAATTGCTGGAGATCTACCGGAAAATGTACCATGCCACGGCAGAAATCAATCAATCCCTTGTTGCTTTTGCAGCTGACAAATAGAATCTGGAATAAACACAATAGATGAGTGACTACAGCGGTATTCTCAGTGAGCTTGTGGCCGGTACCTGGGTGGAACCGGATACGGGCAGGCAGTACGACGTTGGCATCAGGGATATTGTCATTCGCGATAGCCTCGACGGGGCCGAAGCAGAGTTAATCGCAGCGCAGCATGACGGTAAAAAGATCACAATTGTTTCGGACCCCTATACCCATGATGCGCTCGGTCAGCGTATCTATAAAGCGCTTAAGGCTGGCGGCCAGAATGTTACCGAATATGTCTGGAAAGACCCTCAGTGCTCAGATGCCGGAGTAGAGCACATACGCGATGCAACGCGCCATTGCGAAGCTCGAATTGCTGTTGGCTCCGGTACCGTCAACGACACAGTGAAATACGCCTGCTTTCTCGATGAGCGAGAATACTCGGTGTTTGCAACATCTCCGATGAACGCGTTCACAACCGCCACGGCGTCTGTTTCATTCGGTGGCTTTAAAAAGTCGATCTCCTGCCGCGGGGCGAAAGGTGTTTATTTTGATTTATCGGTGCTGGCAAATTGCCCGCCGAGATTGATTTCTGCTGCATTTGCCGATGTAATCTGTCGCACCACCGCACAGCTGGACTGGCTGTTGTCGCATCTGCTATTTGCTACAACTTATGTCGAAACACCCTATACATTACTGGCTTACGATGAACCCGGAATGATACGCGGTGCCAGTGACATGCTGACAGGCGATATCGATGCCCTGGGCATGTTAACGCGGATTTCAGCGATCATGGGTCTCGGTACCACGTTTACCGATACCACGCACAGCGGCAGCATGGCAGAGCACATGATCTCGCACTATATAGATATGTTTGCTCGAGACAGGCATCCGAAATCGTCACACGGTGAGCAGGTAGGGGTTGCCACCATTACCATGTCGCAGCTGCAAAATCAGGTGCTTGGTAGTGCCACTGCACCGGTAATGAAGCCGACCCGAATCGACAAAGACACCCTGCTGGCCCGGTGTGATGCACAGAGTGTTGACAACATGATCAGAGAAACAGCTAAAAAGGCACTCGATCAACAAGCCGCAGATGAGCTTAATGCCCGCTTTGAAACCGACTGGGATACGCTGCGCGGCCGGTTAAAAGAAGTGATGCTGCCCTATGAAACTCTGAGCGAAGCGATGCAGCAGGCCGGTTGCCAGCGCACCGCCACAGACCTCGGCCTGGACAGTGGTTTCTATAGAGAGGCTGTCACCGGTGCACGATTCATTCGCGATCGGTTCAGCATGCTCGATATAGTCGATGACAGCACGGGCCTTCAGCAGTTTGCGGATTCAATGCCGGTATGACCCGCGGGATCGATGAGTTTCAATGGTAGATTATTGATGGCGAATATAGTTATTCTGGGTGCGGGAGTAATGGGCAGTGCGCTATCGGTTCCGGCAGCTGCAGGCAATTCCGTCACACTGGTGGGATCGCCGCTGGACGATGCAATTATCAGCGAGGTTCGTGAAACAGGGCGCCACCCGGGTCTGAACGTAGATTTACCTCAGAGTATTCAGGTTTCAACAGCATCTGAACAAAATACCGCAGCCTTTGAAAATGCCGATGTCATTGTGATTGGTGTCAGCAGTCCGGGCGTCGACTGGGCATTGGTTGAGATAGCACGCTACAGGGCAAAGCCCGACGTTCTGGCTCTGGTCACAAAAGGGCTGGTGTCAGGTGCTGGGGCTGCACCGCAAACCTATGCGCAATATATTGACCCTCAACTCACCTCCACCGCAGGGCGTATTGTGGGTATAGGCGGCCCGTGCATTGCACGCGAATTAGCACTAGGGATTCCCACCCGGGTGAGCTTTGCCGCACTACAGTTAAGCGCAGCCAACGATCTGCGTGATCTATTGCAAACGGAGTATTATAGAGTCACCACAAGCACCGATATAACCGCCCTTGAGGCGTGCGCGGCGCTAAAGAATTTCATGTGCATTGGTGTCAGTGCTATGTATACCGCCTATGCAACAGAAGAAGGGCATGCGAAAAACCCGCTTGCAGCGTTGTTTAATCAGGCGGTGCTGGAAATAGATTTGTTGAGTCGGTGGATAGTATCAGGTGTTGCGAAACCCGATGTTGATGACAGTGATGAATTCAGTCAGTCGAACCGAACACTATCTGCGTTTGATTTGCCTGGTATGGGTGATTTACACGTAACTGTTGGCGGTGGCAGGAACAGTCGACTGGGTAAATACCTTGGCAGCGGTCGACGCTTGCAGCAGGTTCAGCGCAACGAAATGCATGGGGTGACGGTTGAAGGCGTTGATACCGGCAGGCAATTGTCAGCCGGATTTCAGGCCGCTTGCGAGAATGGGGAACTGGATGCTCATGTATTGCCACTAACCGCTGCCATACTGGCATGTATAGATCAGGATCTTCCGTTTAAATTTGATTTCAGCTCGCTGCCTGGCTAGAAAAATTCAGCCCGGCTAGCGGCCACCATAAATGGATATTCAGAGATAAAGGGTTCAATCAATGAAAATTGCAATTGCGGGAGACAGTGCCGGTAAAGCGCTTGCAGTGGTGCTGGCGGAACATCTGCAGGGTCGGTTTGATGTCTCCGAGATTTCGGAGGGCGATGCAGGTGCGGATGAATACTACGCCAACTTATCCGATCGTGTTGGCAGTCTGGTGATTGAAGGTGTGTATCAGCGGGCGATACTGGTTTGTGGTACCGGCATTGGTGTGAGCATAGCGGCGAATAAAGTACCGGGCATACGCGCAGCGTTGTGTCACGATACCTATTCAGCGGAACGAGCGTCGTTGTCGAATAATGCCCAGATTATCACGATGGGTGCACGAGTGATTGGCACTGAGCTGGCCAAATCAATTGCAGATGAATTTTTATCGCATTCATTTGATGAAGGCGGTCGATCAGCCGCGAATGTCCAGGCAATTAACGAGGTAGACGAAAAACACCGGGGGGCATGAGCTCGGTCTGTTGCAGGAGGTCACAATGCCCGTTGATAAACTTCACTACGTCCCGAGAGCCAGGTAATTCTCCACACCGGCTATTTTGTCTTCAGCGTGGTGATTCACGTATAGAACAGTCGATTCACTGCGTGCGCAGATTATCTCGATCAGCGCGAGTACCCGCTGTCGATTCATGTCATCCAGACCTAGGCAGGGTTCGTCCAGTATCAGCAGTGGCGGGTGCTTGACCATCGCGCGTGCAATCAGTAATAAGCGCTGATCCCCGTAGGACTGCCCGGTGAATGTTTCGTCTGCGCGATCCCTCATGCCCAGTACATCAAGCCATTGGTTTGCGATATTGCGCTGATGATCAGTGTACTTGCTGTATAGACCTATGCTGTCATAGAAGCCTGAAATAATAACGTTGCGCAGGCTGGTGCCGACGGTATATTCCCATTGCAGAGCTGTAGACACATAACCGATGAACTGCTTTATCTGCCAGATACTCTCGCCGCTGCCGCGCTTGAAGCCGAATACTGATATATCGTTGACGTAGCATTGCGGGTGATCGCCGGTAATCAGTGACAGCAGCGCCGTTTTACCGCTGCCATTCGGTCCGCTCAGCTGCCAGTGCTGCCCCGGATTTATAGTCCAGTCAAGCTGATCGAATATCACGGTATCGCCGTATTTGATCGAGGCGCTGGTTAACTGCACCAGCGGTTGAGAAGGGTCCAGTGCAGGAATGGTGGTGTCCGGATCTGCCGGCGGAACGGTTAAATCGGCAGTCTTTAAGTGCAGTAGCTGATGCAGTTGCTGGTACGATTCTTTGTCGTCGCGTTGTATCTGCTGGGTCAGCTCACCGTCACTGACATAGGCCACGTGGGTTATAAAGTCGGGGCATTGATCGAGGCGGTTCAGCACAATGACAATCGGTACGCGGGCCGATACGTGCAGTAAGTGTTGCTGCAGAGCTTTTAGACTGTTGGCGTCCAGTCCTTCAAAAGGCTCATCCAGTATGAGCAGCTGCGGGTTGCAGGTCAGGGCGCGGATCAGCATGACCTTTCTGGATTCACCGGTTGAGAGTTTGCGAAACGCACGATTCAGTAGAGGGTTTAAGCCGAACTTCGTGCAAAGTTCATCAGCCATCGATTGATCTTTACATACCCCGGCTATTATCTCTGATACCGGTGTACCCTCGGAAATAACGTCCATGATGTCGGCATCGTCTTTACGCCGTTCGGCTTCAATAAGTTCGGCCTGGGCTTCGAAAGAGACTACGCCAATGCGACGAGGTACACCGCTGATGACTCCCCTTTCTATATCACCGGCACCAGTGAGAATCGCCGCCAGCGCTGATTTTCCGGAGCCATTGCTGCCACAAATCAGCCAGTGCTGATCTGACTGGATAGTCCAGTTGATATTTTTGCAGACAAAACCTTTATCAAACTCAACGGTGATATTTTTAAGCTTTATAGATTCGCGTATAGGCATGGTGAGGATGTCGGGTTTGTGCTGGTTCTGATTGCGGGTATAAAAAAGGCCGGAGGTAACCGGCCTTTGATGAGCTGAACTATAAAATGCGACTGGTAGTATGTGATCAGACGATTTTTTTCATGTCAGACATATAGCCGCGCAAGGTAGCACCAATAGCTTCTACCGGGTGACTGCGCAGGGCCTCGTTGACTTCAATCAGGCGGGCGTTGTCGACACCCGTATGGTTGAGCTGCAACCCGGCACCGATAACATCGCTTTTAATATTCTTCATGAAGTCACTGAGCAGCGGGACACAGGCATGGTTGTACAGATAGCAACCGTACTCGGCGGTATCGGAGATGGTGGAGTTCATCTCGTATAGCTTTTTGCGCGCGATAGTGTTTGCGATCAGTGGTGTTTCGTGCAGCGATTCATAGTAGGCCGAATCGGCAATAATTCCCGCGGAAGTCATGGTTTCAAAGGCCAGTTCAACGCCGGCTTTTACCATCGCTACCATCAGTATGCCGTTGTCGAAGTATTCCTGTTCCGGGATCTCGACATCTGCTGCCTCGGTTTGTTCGTAGGCGGTTTTAGCGGTATCGGCGCGCCAGGCAAGTAGGTCTTTGTCGTCGTTGGCCCAGTCAGCCATCATGGTGGCTGAAAATTTGCCGGTCATGATGTCGTCCTGATGCTTGTTGTAGAGCGGACGCATGATGTCTTTCATTTCTTCTGCCAGATCAAATGCCTTGATCTTGGCCGGGTTTGACAGCCGGTCCATCATGTTGGTAACGCCACCGTATTTAAGCGCTTCGGTTACGGTTTCCCAGCCATACTGGATCAGCTTTGATGCGTAGCCGGGATCGATACCTTCTTCGATCATTTTGTCGAAACACAGCAGCGAGCCGGTTTGCAACATGCCACATAGAATGGTCTGCTCGCCCATTAGATCGGACTTAACCTCGGCAATGAATGAAGACATAAGTACTCCGGCCTTGTGGCCGCCGGTACCAACCGCATAGGCTTTAGCCAGTGCCAGACCTTCGCCTTTGGGGTCGTTATCTTCGTGTACGGCGATCAGTGTGGGTACGCCGAAACCACGGACGTATTCGGCGCGTACTTCCGAGCCCGGGCACTTCGGTGCCACCATTATTACGGTGATGTCTTGCCGAATTTTCATGCCTTCTTCAACGATATTAAAACCGTGCGAGTACGAAAGACAGGCCCCTTCTTTCATTAGCGGCATAACGGTATTAACGACTGGCGTGTGCTGCTTATCCGGTGTGAGGTTGAGGACGATATCTGCGGTCGGGATCAGTTCTTCATAAGTGCCGACAGTAAAGCCGTTTTCGGTGGCGTTTTTCCATGACTGGCGCTTCTCCGCGATTGCTTCAGCACGCAGGGTGTAGGAGACATCGAGACCGCTGTCGCGCAGATTCAGGCCCTGGTTGAGGCCTTGAGCGCCACAACCGATCACAACCATCTTTTTGCCCTTAAGAGCAGCGACGCCATCGGTGAATTCGTCGAGGTGCATGAAACGGCACTTACCCAGCTGTTCCAGTTGCTCCCGCAGTGACAGGGTGTTGAAGTAATTATTCGACATGATTGCGCCTTCTGTTGTCTGGTGAGTGTGCCGTGTGAGGGCAGAGGGTATCCGAACCTGACGGATTCTAACTGATCGTGTATATGCCGTAAATTGAAATAAGCGAAACACAGTGTCCCGTTTTATGAAAATGCCGGTACACTGTGCTGCATGAATATTCGTTCTCTCAACCACTTTCTGGCCCTGGCCGAGCATCTGCACTTTGGCCAGGCCAGTGTTGCAAGCAATATCAGTATTTCGGCTCTGTCGCGCACGATTCGACAGCTGGAGCAAGAGACCGGTGTGCTGCTGTTCAATCGTGATAATCGAACTGTCAGGTTAACGGCTAAAGGACGAATGTTTCACCGCTATGCGAAAGATGCGACCCGTCAATGGCGGGAGATATGCAGCGAACTGACTGACAGCGGCGACGAGTTGCGTGGCGAACTCAGTTTGTATTGCTCTGTTACTGCCAGTCACAGCTTATTGTTTGATCTGCTCAATCGCTTTCGGCCCGATTATCCCGGAGTCGAGATCAAACTTCACACCGGTGATCCGGAACATGCGATTAGTCGAGTCGTTGCCGGTGAGGAGGAAATTGCAGTGGCGGCACAGCCGCGTTCTGTGCCGCGTGGGGTCGAATTCAAAACACTAATTGTATCGCCGCTGCTGTTTATAGTGCCCGTTGAATCCGGTGAGCTGGATTTACCGTTGCCGGGTGGCAACGGCAGAATTCGATGGGCACAGGTTCCGATGATTTTGTCTGAGGGCGGTATTGCGCGCGCACGGGTAAACGAGTGGTTCCGACATCTTGGTGTCACGCCTCGAATCTACGCACAGGTTGCAGGCAATGAGGCGATAGTCAGTATGGTGAGCCTGGGCCTGGGGGTCGGGGTGGTGCCGGAGATCGTGCTTGACAACAGCCCGCTGGCCGGGAGTGTGCGCATCCTGGATGTAAAGCCCGGGCTTGCGCCCTACAATGTCGGGCTGTGTACCTTGAAGAGGAATCAGGTTAACCCGATAGTGTCTGCTTTCTGGAACCTGGTATAGAGTGCTTTGCTCTGCTGCAGCTGTGGTCTTTAACCCGCATTATTCATGGGGTGGCGAGGATATCGCTTAAACCTTATATATTCACGGCAAGGGACTTCACAGTGGATTTTCTTCTCGCGTCGAATACTTACTGATATTTGCGGGAGAAAAAATTCTCTGTGGAACCAAAGATCAAGTGAGATCCGGTCAATCCCGTGAATAAAGCGGGTTAAGTCAGCTATTCCTCGCTACGACCCTAATTCCTGCTCAGGTTGCTGGCGCTTCAGAGCCGGTTGTCCGGAATATCGAATATAGATCGATCAGCTTCGCGGTTAATAGACACACGGTCGATACCGATATCACGGAGGCTATCTTCACTGATCGTTCTGAGGTCTCTTCGTTCCTGATAGATTTGCAGTGCAAGGCGCAGCCTGCTCATGCTGCCGGATATAGTCGATATACGGCGGGAAAAAAAAGATTTTATCGAGGGTTTAAAAGTTCCGCGATAGGAGGTTTCCGTGTTTCCCAGGTGGTTTTTAATGCTGGACTGTTTCATCATGCCGATGGTGCTCCCCTGTTGGTTTCAGTAAGCCAGAAGAATAGCGCCGAGCGCGACAGTACTGTTTCGTCAAGGGTCGAAGTGGGTGCGCGATAATTCGTTGCAGACCGAAGTATCACTGTAAAATGGCATGCTAGTGTACTGTAACCTTCAAAGTCTACGGATGAGAGCTTGTCATTTGGTTTACAGCAAGGCGGAGCTCGCAGGCAATGGCCACTCCCTTTTCAAGAGCTACAACGCAGCTGTGGGCCAGATGCCGAGCTCACGAAGTGGCAATCGAGCAAAGTGCTATGATTATGATAAATAATAACCCCAGGCTCAGAAACTCCATGAATCTAGATAAAAAACAAGGCGCTTTGGTTGATTGACTCATTGGTGGAGTTTGAAGGTTACAGTACACTGGAATCGTGTTGTAAAAACGAATCGTGTTTTAAAAACAAGGGGCAGGTATGAATATAAATCAGTTTGCAAATATTGGAATGTTGATTGGTGAACCGGCTCGCACCACAATGCTTATAACGTTAATGAACGGGCAGGCCCTAACTGCCACTGAACTCGCCCGATGTGCGAATATCACACCGCAAACGGCAAGTGCGCATCTGGCCAGACTAACGGAGGCAAAACTGCTCAGCGTGTACCGGCAAGGCCGGTATCGCTATCATCGCATTGCCTCCCCGGCCATAGCGAAAATGCTTGAATCGGTGATGGAAGTAGCGATTGGTCAGGCACCGGCGCGAACGGTAGTTACCGGGCCTAAAGACGAAGCGATGCGCAAGGCGCGTACCTGTTACGATCATTTCGCCGGGCGGCTGGGCGTGGCTATTACCGATAGCCTGATCCGAAGCAGATACATAAAATTCGATGACGAAGCCGGAACGCTTTCAAAAAAGGGTGCCACTCATCTGGAGTCGTTCGGTATTGCGGTTGCTGCGGATAACGGGAAACGAAAATCAAGGCGGCCGGTCTGCAAGCCGTGTCTGGACTGGAGCGAACGCCGTCCACACGTAGCGGGAATTGTCGGACGTGCCATTTGCAGGCACTTTCTAGATGAGAAGTTTGTAAAGCGGATTCCCGGTGCCCGATCGCTGAGGATAGCCCACGAGGGAGAGCTTGCCCTGGCCGAGATCTTTGCCATTCGCAATTTTAGCTGAACCCCGGGGTTGCATAAATCGGCGGCAATTCAGAACCGGAAAACAGGTATAAAAGGGTATATATAGTATATTCGAAGTGAAGAAAAACTCACTGTCAGTGAACTCTGCGTTGCAAAAAAATTTTCCGGAAATACGCCAGCCCTCTGCAAATAGCGAATTATTCCGCTTATGCCCCAACGGTAATTCGGCGTGTTCCTTTACCCGGCCAGGCAAGTATAGAAATTAGTGCAACAACGCGCTGAACGAAAGCCTTGTGTTCAGTGTGATCAATTATCGCTGTTCTTAATCAGAAATGTCATTGAGGCCCAGAGGGATTTCCAGTGTGATTCCTCTTGTGTCGAATCGACAACATATACCACATTCAGTAAATATTTTCCAGCCTCGCTGATATCGATCTCCGCATAGCCGTTATCATCGGTTGTAGTTATGCTGCGTTTTGTATCCAGCGCCTGTCTGAAGGTTTCGACCTGACGATTGCCCAGCGGTTGGCTGTTATGCAAAATCTGGATATTCAGTTTATCACCGGCTCTATAGGGGTTCTCAAGAGCAACAATCTCAAGCGCCTGCTGCTGCGGCTGTAGCAATTGAGGGTTAGGGTTTTGGCTGCTTTGTTCCACTTCGATCAGTGCTTTGGTAAAACGAAAATAGTTTTCCCTGATACCCTCGATTGGAAAGCCCCTCTGTGCGTGCTGTTCTTTGATCGATTCAAGTGCGTGGTACTCGAGAAAGGCATGGAACCGTTCAAGTGTCGGGTATACCAGAGTGTTTTCCCTGGTGTCTAGTAACACCAGGCTCAATCCGGGGTGTGTGACGTTGTGCTGAAGTGCCGGGTAGTCTCCAATGCGGCTTTTAATGTTGGTTTTTCCGTTGCTATCAATTACGTAGTGCCGCTCAAACTTACCGGCGTCGTAGATCAGCGCTGTTCCTTTGAAATTCTGACCATTTCGAATATTAACGCTGAGCTGGTCGTTCGCCGCAATATGGTATTGCACGGGATCAAGCCAGTACTCGTGTGACAACCCGGTGGCAGGCCAAAGTATTGTGGAACAAGCGAGAAGCAGGCCTGCAAAAGAACTAAGGTATTGGTGTGAATATTCAGCCATAGATCAGTGTATATCTTTTGAACGCAAATCCACTATAGCACCGTCTGCCGGGTTATTTCCCTTGTTGTTGCCGGCGGTGTTATCAACAGAATTAAGTAATAATGCGGTTTGCTCAATTGCGAAAGGGGTCGTAAAAGCCACCATCGCCAAAGCGACTAAAGAGGCGGTATTCTTATTTGTCCGCGGGTAGGGTAACCTTGAAATTGTTTCCCTGCACCATTGTGAGTTTGCTCGTCTTGAATTTCGCCCGCGATGCCTTAATCGCAATTTTTGTCTGCATCGCCGCATTGTCCGGTAGTGATGCGCGCGCGCATGAAATCAGACCGGCTGTGGCCACTGTGACCGTCGAACATCACCGGCAGATCAGCATCAGTCTTCTAGTGAATCTTGAGAGCCTGATTGCAGAGGTCGGTCCACAGCACTCAGATACCGGTGAATCAGCTAACGGCGATCGATACATGCAGTTGCGAAGTTTGCCACCCACTTTGCTTGAAGCTGAGTTTGAAGATTTTCGCACCGGTTTTATCTCGGCGATTTCTGTTGTCGGTGTAGGCAATAGCCGCTATGTACTGCAGGTGGAAGCGTTGAAAATACCAGCGGTTGGAGATATTGCCATTGCACGGGACACCATCATCGAGCTCACATTTATACCGCAACCGCAAGAGGCGTCTGTAACGTGGCAATGGGCTGAGCGATTTGGCGAGATAATTGTTCGCACTGAGGCCGGTTCTACCGGAACGGAGGGCTATGCTGCGTTGCTGTCACCGGGCCAGCGCAGTGGATCGATTGCATTGTTCGGTGAAGTTAATCGTTCCATTACGCAGGAAGCAGGCAATTATCTGGTTGTGGGGTTTGAACATATTCTTCCTAAGGGATGGGACCATGTGTTGTTCGTTATTGCTCTGGTTCTTTTGTCTCCGCGCTGGAAGCCGCTATTACTGCAGGTGACAACGTTCACGATTGCGCATTCTATTACCCTGATACTGGGGGCGACTGGCTGGCTTAACGTTTCAGCAAGTGTAGTTGAACCTTTGATCGCCCTGTCGATAGTGGTGGTGTGCATGGAGAATATATTTCCAGCCCGAATTGGCCGCTTGCGAGTGCCGCTGGTGTTTTTATTCGGTCTGCTGCACGGGCTGGGTTTTGCCGGTGTACTGATCGAGGTCGGTCTTGAGTCGAATCATTATATCGTGGCATTGCTCGCGTTTAATATAGGCATTGAACTGGGCCAGTTAGCCGTAATTCTAGCTTGTCTGTTATTGTTCGGGTTGTGGTTGAGGGATAAGCCCTGGTACTACAGGCGCATAACACAGCCGGCGTCAGTGCTGATCGGGGCGACAGGCGTCTGGTGGTTTTTCCAGCGTGTGGATGGTGACGTAATCTCCGGGTGGCTGTCTTAAACTCCCGGTGGCTGTCTTAATCTCAATGGCATCCTCCAATGGCTACGTCTGATGAATAGCGCGCTCGAAACATTAGCGATGACATTTTGCGGTTAATTGGTAACATATTGCATCGAAAATGATCAATATTTGATCAGACGACAAGCCTCCAGGCTGTTAGTATAAAGATTCAACCGGCATTAAAAGGAATCTATCATGCGAAAAATTTTACTTACTGCCTGTACTGGCATTATGCTCGTTGCTACCAGCCAGCTGGTGCTGTCCGCGGATGGTGGTCCGCACGACAAGGCAATTCAAGCGCGCCAGGCGATGTTCAAGCTCTACGGCTATCACATGGGCATACTGGGAGGCATGGCTAAGGGTAAAATACCTTACGATGCGGCGATTGCAGCTGAAGCCTCGCAGAATCTCGATGCTGCGGCCAATCTCGGGCAAAGCACTTTCTGGCCGGCGGGTTCAGATAATTCCAACGATGAAAATGTAAAAACACGCGCGTTGAAAGCCATCTGGGATACCTATCCGGAGATTGTCGAAAAAGGCGAAGCATTGACAAAAGCCACGGGTGTGCTGGCGCAGAATGCCGGTAATGGCCTTGATGCGTTGAAAGCCAATATGGCTGATGTCGGTGCAGCGTGCAAAGGCTGCCATGACGATTATCGCGCAAAGAAAAAGAAGTAGATTAGCGTTTAGGCGTACGGGTGTCGCGCGCTAACGTAATTGCGATCTGGGATCAGTGGATCCGTTTGTTTCACTGGTCTCTTGTTATCGCCATTGCTGTATTGCTAATCACTGGTGAAACCGGTGTTGGTTTTTATGACTGGCACCGTTTGGCTGGCGAATGGGTACTGGGGCTGGTCGTGTTCCGGTTGCTGTGGGGGCTTGCAGGAAGTAGTAATGCAAAGGTGGCTGCACTGGTCAGGCCGTTAAAAGCGTTTGACCATCTGAAGCAGTTGGCCAGAGGTCGCGTTGAACCCGAAAGAGGTCATAATGCGGCCGGTGGTTTTGCGGTATTGATCATGCTGCTGCTTATCGGCATTCAGGCTGTCAGCGGCAGTTTTATCGCCGATGAAGATGAACTCATAGAAGGGGCTTTTTATGGTGTGCTGAGCTCAGATACAACCGACTGGCTGTACACCGTCCATACAACCAACGCTGTGCTTCTGGAGGTAATGATCGCAATCCATATTTTTGCGGTGATGGTTTACCTGTTGTACGCAAAGCACAACCTTATAACAGCTATGATAACCGGGAAAATGCCGTGGCCTGAAGGCCGAGCGGTTCCTGAAATTAAATTGCAACCCTTTGGCAGAGGCTTGCTTGTTGCCTGTGTGGTTGCGGTGGCGCTTGTATTAATTCTGAGATAAAAAGCGGATAAGCTTGTGGTTTAAGAAAGCAACAACAGCTTTTTTTCCGCGAAAACAGCGAATATGCGCTGCAGCCTTAAGCCACTTTCGGCAGCTGTATATCCTGCAGCAGATCCGTTAACGGAAATGGCTTGCTGATGTAATAACCCTGAGCATAGTCAACAGACAGTCCGGCAAGTGTTTGCATAACTTCGCGTGTTTCAACAAATTCTGCGATTGTTTTAATACCAAGCGCTTTGCCTACATTATTGATTGAGCGCACCATTTCCAGATCTATCGGGTCATGTGTAATGTCCTTTACAAACTGACCGTCTATTTTCAGATAGTCGACCTGCAGATTCTTTAGATAACCAAAGGAACAGACGCCCGAGCCGAAGTCATCCAGAGCGATACTGCAGCCGGTTTCGCGCAGATAGCCTATTAACTGTTGAGCCTGTGATAAATTGCTGATGACCGCTGTTTCCGTAAGTTCAAAGCAGATGGTTTGCGGCGCGATCCTGAATTCGGTGAGTTTTGCCTGAATGAAAGAGGGCAGGGTGTCATCAACAGCACTCTGGCCGGACAAATTGATACTGAAACGGTGATCGGCAGGAATCGTATGGCGAAACGACGATATTTGCTCGAATGCATGGTGTATCACCCAGCGATCTATATCGCGCATCATTTCGTAGCGCTCGGCTGCCAGGATAAATTTAAACGGAGTGATTACCTGCCCGTTTTCACCGGGAATTCTTAGCAGACATTCGTAGTGCGTTGGCGAAAATATATCGACATCATCGGTTGGGGCAATCGCCTGAACATATAATATAAAACGGTTTTCTTTGAGTGCCGTCTGCAAGATTGGCAGGTACTGCATTTCGCCTTGTCTCTGCCGGGTGTCTTTGTTGTCGGGATCATATATATGCAGTGTGTTGCGGCCTGAGTCCTTGGCGGCGTAACAGGCCAGATCTACCTCACTGAGTACATCGTTCATAGTACGATGATGGTCACGGATGTGTGTCATGCCAATACAGGCCCGTACCGAAAAGAACTGCTGCTCTGTTTTGAAGTAGTATGTTTGAAAAAATGCGTAGAGATCACTAACTCTGGCAACTAGCTGTGCTTCGGTTTGCGCCGAAAGTATCAGCCCGAACTCATCGCCGCCGAGGCGTGCGAGTAAAGCTGCGTCACTGAACTGGCTGGTGAGATCGTTCGACAACTTGATCAGCAGTTCGTCGCCTACCGCATGCCCTGCGGTATCATTGATTAACTTGAATTGATCAAGGTCTATATAGCTAACCGCATACTTAACGTTTTCACTTTTTACTCCTAGAAGCTGGTTAATTGAATTCTCAAAGTGTCTGCGATTCGCAATGCCCGTCAGGGCATCATGCGTTGCCTGATGAGCCAGCTCGCTGGTGAGCGCGTGCTCCTTGCTGATATCACGCATTGTTACCACCGTGCCGTGGAGGTTTTGCGCCGCATCGTATAGTGCGGAAACCTGCAGACTCACAACAAGCCCGTCTTTGGTTAACAGCGTTGAAGGGCTCGATTCTTCAAGAATACTGGTCGGTTTTTTAAAATCCGCCCCGGTTTGCACCAGTGGCCCTATCTGCTCCGGGTGGGTAAACAGATCAACAATACCAAAGAGGTTGGTCGATAGCAGCTTGTCCGGGTTCAGGTTCAGCAGTCGCTCTGCGGCCGGATTGATGTAATCGATCGAGTTGTTGCTGTCGGCGGTTATAACGGCATCGTTTATTGAGCGCAGGGTAACTTGCGCTCTTTCTTTTTCTCGTGCTATTGCGCTGTCTTTTTCTGCGAGCGTTCGCATGGAGCGTTTTCGTGTGGAGAAGGCTGATACCAGTGCTGCGTAAATAAACAGACAGACTAATCCGACCGCGATCGCTGTGCCCGTGTTATATCGTGCTGCGCTGGCGGGCGAAGACATATAGATGGTGAGTGCAGAGTGTCCGATCGGAATGCGGTAATCCAGCTGCGCGGGTTTAAACAGATAATTCATCAGGCTGGCGTCAGAGGATTTTTCGCTCTCGTTATAAAGGGCCTTGTACTCTGAGTTCGACTGCGCGCTGTGGAGTTCTGCCGCGGCGATTGTGCCTGCAGGTATATATTTCTTAAGAATCCTTTCAAGACTGATTGAAACCAGATAGCCGCCGTCTGTCTGCAGCAATCTGCTCTCGGGGTCCGCGGGAATCTGATTGCCGTAGAATGATGGAAACAGAATCAACAGGTCGGATTCGTTAACCCAGTTGTCTGGTGCAGCAATGGCGACGACATTGTAGCGGGCGACAGACTCTTTAATAGCACTTCGCAGTTGTGGTAGTTGCAAGAGATCCAGCCCGATAAACCGGTTGGAGCTGGGGCTGCCGGGGTTGTAGCTTATGACAGACAAATAACTGTCGCGGGCGGGCAGGGCGACTATTTTACCGTCTGTATCAATGAATTTCGGTTGAAACGAAAACATCCCCTGCTCACGTAGTTCTTCAACATACCGGGGGAGATCAATGTGATCAATGTGATCAAATCGCACAGAGGCGTCGACGGCAGTAATTCGCTCCGCTAACGTTGCAGAAATGTGCTCATGCTGTGCGTAGTTGAATCCATTGGGCGAGGTTTGATGCAGAGAGCCGATTGAGCGCAAGTCGCTGACAATAGAAAGCAGATCTTTGTAGATATCGTTAGCAATACCGGCGGCATTCTGTTCAAATGATTTTTGTTCCGATTGATGCGATAAGCGCGCGCATTGGTAGGCACTGAAGGAAAAAACCAGCACACAGGAAAGCAGAAAAAGCGGCGTTCGGAGCATCTGTTTCAAACTAGTTGTCGCCTGTGTGTGTGTATTTAGGCCGTGTTTTTTTAGCTTTTCTAAGTAGTGACTGACTCAGCGTAAGCCCTGTCGTGTCCAATAACTGTTCGTTCACCCAGAGATCCCACTGCTTGCTCGATGCCAGAGGGATTTCGTCGGGCGGTATCCCGTTCAGAATCTGAATGGCAGCGGCGGCCGCCCATTCGCCATGTTCGCTGGGAATTTTCGTATACCCCAGAGTGGATACGGGCATCATGCCGTCGTGGTTAGTCACGCTGAGCAGGTTGTCGTTTTGCTGTATGCGAGTCTGTGCTGCTGTAGTGTCCCAGTTGTCGATGCCAAAATTGCTGCCAAGAATAATAAAGTGGTAGTCACCCGGAGCCAGATAGGACTGCAGCCAGTCATCGAATGTGGTTATTGCCAGGTGATCAACTTCTATATTTATTGTTCCGGCTTCTTCTGCAATGCGCTGGTAGTTTTTTTTCTCGCTCAGGGTGTCTGCCCCTAGATACAGTGCTTTGCGGCCTCTGGTAATACTCTGTGCCTGTAGTAACATCGGCTTCACCGGGGCTACTTCAACAATGCCAGTCATGTTTTTATAGGGGAATCCGTACTCGTCGACTGTCCAGTTAATGCCACAAAATACAATCGGCACGTCCTTATCGCGAAAGTGTGGTGCTATAACGTACCTGGCCGCAATATCATCGGAGGCTATTACTACATCGGGTTTCCACTGATCGATTAATTCAACCACCCGGGTGGCAGCCTGAACCTTCTTGTCGATTGCATTGTTATGCTTGCTGTGCATATTAAACTGGCGTATTGCACAATGGTCGCGAAGACCCTTACGTAAACCTGCTTCGACTCCGTCAGACCAGGAATAACCCTGATGATAAGAGGAGATATACAAACATTTCGGGAGATTACCGGCGGCAGAAACCGGTGAGGCAGGCGTCATGAATATGGCGCACGCAATGGATGTGGCGAACAGTCCCGTTCGAATTAGCAAGAGTCATATCCTTTTGATCATTGCCTGATAAATGGTCAGTGCAGAAAATGCACCATTTCCTAAGGGTAATTTTGTTGGAAAAACGGGAGCATCTTTTCATGGCTGATCGCATCGGTAGCTGATCATTTATTTTTGCAGCGCCAGGAGCTTGTCCGAGAATAAGGGGCGTAGCGAGGGTGTGAGATTTTGAGTCAGATATTGCGATCGATTGAGACGAATAGTTATTCATATTCAACAAAATCGATCGCAATAGCTGGCCAAAAATTCACACCCGCAGTTGATCATCATTTTCGGACAAGATCCTAGGAGCCTGGCATTTGTTCCAGTACAATTTCGCTCCGGGTCAATAATGCGGCAGTGCCGCAGGAGTAAGCACACAATGCGCGGATCGCGTCCCCAGCAAGCTGCCTTAACCGCAGCAACCGATATGACTAAAACCGCCGAAACCCGTAAGGTTATCGAAACCATGGTTGACGGTTTGAATGACCATGAAATCAATGGTATGTCAGCCTTTTTCAGTGAAACTTTTCGATGGATGGGCAATGCCGGTTGTGGTACCAAAAACGGCTTAACCGAGTTTCAGAATAACTGGCAGAAACCGTTTCAGGCGGCATTCTCCGATAAGGTCTGTATCGATGAAGCGCGCCTGTTCATGGGCGAATGGGCGGCGGCATTCGGGCGCCAGGAGGCTAACCACAGCGGCGACTTCATGGGGATTGCCGCTACCGGCAAGCGCGTGGAAATTCGCTATATGGATTTCTGGAAGGTGGAAGACGGTCGCATCACAGATAACTGGGTGATGGTTGATTTTCCTCACGTGATGCAGCAGCTGGGGGTAGACCCTTTCGCCGGTGAAGGGTGGGAGAAATTTGATCGCGGCGAGGCGGTACCACCGGCACCGGATCACTCACTATGATAACTGTGAAAGGCGGGCATCGATGAATACCGCTTGCAGAAACAGGCAGCTACTGGCTGAGCTTCGTCTGTCGCAATATAATTTTGAACCGGATAGCGTACGCGCTGCGTTGAATGCAGTATTTTCCGCGAATGCAAAAATACAACTGGCTTTCCCGTTTGAAAATCCGGACGGACCTGATGCATTCTATAATGAAGCCTACAAGCCTTTGCATACAGCCGTGCCGGACCTCGAACGGCGTGACACTATTGTTATTGCCGGTATGCCGGACAACGGTAGTGAGTGGGTGGGCTGTGTGGGCTACTACACAGGTACTTTCACCCGACCCTGGCTCGATATACCAGCTACCGGCCATCAGGTTGCCATGCGCTACCATGAGTTCTACCGTATAGAAGATAATCAGGTGGTGGAGTTCCAGGGGCTTTGGGATATACCGGAGGTTATGCTGCAGGCCAATGCCTGGCCGATGGCGCCGAGTCTCGGGCGCGAATGGCAGGTACCAGGTCCGGCAACACAAGATGGCATCAAAGGGGCGGCGCAGGAAGCCACAGTCACCACGGCAAGTTGCCAGCTGGTTTTAAGTATGTTGTCGGGTCTGGGTGAATTTTCGACTGGCGGCACAGAGGCGATGCGGCTCGAAGACTATTGGCACCCCTCGTTCAGCTGGTATGGGCCGTCAGGTATTGGCACTGCCAGAGGTATTAAGGGTTTTCGTAACTGGCATCAGATTCCTTTTCTTAACGCCATGCCTGATCGCTCTGCCGGTGCCGGCAATTTGTTCAGCGAAGGAGAATACGTTGGCTATACCGCCTGGCCCGGAATGGAGATGACTCTGTCCGGTGACGGCTTTCTGGGGATTGCTCCGGTTAACCGCAAAATCACCATGCGCAGTCTGGATTTCTGGCGATGCGAAAATGGCCTGATTCGCGAAAACTGGGTGTTGGTGGATCTGCTGGATGTCTATCAGCAGATTGGTGTGGATGTGTTCGCCAGACTGCGTGAATTTAATAAAGCCCGATGTTATCCCGTAGTATAGAGCCGGCGGGCAGGGTGCTGATGGCAGGAGGTATCTTTGAACCATAGCAATGCCTCTCTGAGGCTGCTGGCCTGCCAGTTGGCGGTGCCCGCGATGACCAGCGCCAGTGAACGCGACCGTCATTTGCAACGCAGCGCCGCATTGGTCGATGAAAAGCTCAGCGGGGATCATGCAGATATAGTGGTACTGCCCGAGCTTTCTTCAATTGATTATTCACGATCCGCGTTTTCTAATCTTGACGTTCTGGCGGAACCCGTTGACGGTTCGTCGTTCCAGGTGTGGAAGGAAGTGGCAGAGCGTCATCAGTGCTGGCTGGTCTACGGGTTTGCGCATAGAATTGATCAGAGCTATTCAATCGCTTCGGCAGCGATATCTCCGGATGGCGAGTTTGTCGGCTTATACAACAAGCTCCATCTTGCGCAATTTGGCGATTCCATGGAGAAAGAGTATTTCTCGGCCGGAAAGTCGCAACTGCTGGTATTGAATGTCGGCGATTTTAAGCTCGCAACCATAATATGCTATGACATTAGAATTCCCGAGCTTTGCCGGACACTGGCACTGCAGCACAATGTTGACGCTATTTTGCACATGGGGGCTTACGCGCGCGATCCTTCATTTGATAGCTGGCATCAGTTCGTGACGACACGGGCAATCGAAAATCAGCTGTATTTTTTGAGTTTGAATCGGGCGGGGCCGCATTTTGGTGATTCGGTATTCTGCAAGCCGTGGGTTGACTCGGAAAACCCGCCGTTTAAATTTGATGCACATGCAGAAGATCTGCAGTTCCTGACAATAGACCGGCGCACCATAGAGCGCGTGCGTGAGGAATATAGATTTCTTGGAGATCGGCTACCGACTTATGAATTGCCGGTTGTACCCTGATCTGTTGATGTTCACTGTACCCCCCAGGTGTCATTAATCCGGTAACCGGCGGGCCATGGATCATCGGGGTCGAGCATATGCTGATGTATTCCGGTTATCCAGCCGCGCCCGGATACTTCAGGGACTATGGCGGGTTTTTGCCCAACCCGGGTGGTTGCCACAATTTTTCCATCGAATGCAGAGTCTATAATAGAGCGAGCCTGCAGTGTTTGCCCTTCACGCAGAAGCCCTTTAGCATGCAGTACCGCCATGCGCGCTGACAACGCAGTTCCAGTCGGTGAGCGATCTATCTTTCCCGGGTTTATCGTGCAGGCGGCGCGCGCAGCAAAGCCATTGCCTGCTTCCTGCAGCGGACCGGCAAACAGGCAAAAAGAAATATGATTCCAGTCTGCGTTTTGCGGGTGGGTGAATCCCAGCTGCTCGTTTGCGGCAGCAGTTATGCGGTTGCCAAGACGAGCGATATCACGTGCTTCCGCGGGAATGATTGCGAAGCCGAGTTCTGCGGCGTCGACAATTACAAAGCTGTCTCCGCCAAAGGCTGTATCCACCTGCAGCGTGCCGAGCTCTGGAACCTCGAGTGCCGTGTTCAGTTTGTCTGCGAATGACGCTACATTGGTTAGCGTGATTCGAGTCGCCTTGCCGTTTGCACAGTCCGCTTTGACTTCAACCAGCCCTCCCGGTGCTTCCAGCAACAAAGTGGTAACCGGCTCGGTCATTGGTACGATACCGCTGTCGAGTAATACTGTGGCTACGCAAATGCAGTTGGAACCGGACATCGGCGGTGTGTGTTCCGGTTCCATGATAATAAAAGCCGCATCAGCTTCTGGATGCACCGGTGGCACCAGCAGGTTAACGTGGCGGAAGACTCCGCCACGTGGCTCATTCAGAACGAATTGCCGAAGTGTTTCATCTTGCTCTATAAAGGTGCGCTGTTCCCACAGTGTGGCGCCTGGAGGCGGCGACACACCACCGACGATCACATCACCCACTTCACCTTCCGCATGACAAGAGACAACATGTATGGTTTTACTGCTGCGCATAAAGCTGGATCACCCGGTGTGTATATAGGATTGAAGCGTTGCAAACAGGAAATACGGTTTGTCAGTTATAGACAATCACACCGCGCGCATTAACGCCACTTTCGAGATCATCAAATGCGCTAACGGCATCATCTATAGAGTAGGTTTTTGTTATCAGTCGATCCAGATCCAGCTGACCGCGCTGATACAAATTCAGGTAGCGCGGGAAATCGATATTGAAATTGCAACTGCCGTACATGCAGCCCTTGATGGTTTTCGACATCAGCGGCATCACCATCGAGTTAATGGCAAATTTATCGGACTGGCTGCCTACACCCACCAGTACCGCCATACCGTTTTTGCGAACACTCTTAACACAGGCCTCAACCAGCTTACCGTTTCCGACCACTTCGAACGCATAGTCAGCGCCGATACCGTTAGTCAGGCCATAGATTTCCTTTACCGCATTGCCGCCTGGTGTGATGGTATCGGTTGCGCCAAACTGCCTGGCCATCTCCATCTTCTCTGTGCTGAGATCAACGGCGATAATCCGACTGGCCCCGGCAATTCTTGCACCTTGAACCACGTTCAGGCCGACGCCGCCGCAACCGAATACAGCGACGGTTGAACCGGGTTCGACTTTGGCGGTCTTGATCACCGCACCAACGCCGGTGGTCACACCACAGCCAACCAGAGCGGCCGCTTTGAAATCGAAGGATTTGTCGATAGAGACAACGCAAACCGATGGAACCACCGCGTACTCAGCCATATTACCAAGGTAGGTCATAACCGCCACTTGCTCGCCATTGCGCGATACCCGACTGGTGCCGTCGAGCAGCATGCCGTCGGGTTTGGTCACGGTGCATAAATAGGGTTCATGATTTTCGCAATAGAAGCACTCGCCGCAATTGGGTACGAATGACATGGCGACATGATCACCGACAGCCACGTTGCTAACCCCTTCACCAATCTGCTCGACCACACCGGCACCCTCGTGGCCGATAACGGTGGGGTAAACCCAGGGAATAGTGCCGTTAATTAGAGAGAGATCCGAATGGCAGATACCAGTGGCTTTCATGCGCACCAGTACTTCGCCATATTCTGGTTCGGCGAGATCGACGTTTTGAACGGAATAATTGTCGACTGCATCGACGACGACAGCTTTCATGGGATTCTCCGGGTGGTATAATTTACCTTACCACAAGTAACAACGAATCCGGATTTTTCAGGGCTGGCCGCTCAGCCCGCAGCTCTCACCCGGAAAAATAAACCGGGGATTGTCAAACACAAAAAAAGCCGTCATTGTGACCTCTGATAGTTTCATGTTGAAATCTGAGGCAGGGATAAAATGGCGCAGTTAACGGGGCGGGAGATTTTTTTATCGATCCTGCTCGATGAAGGTATCGACTATTTATTTGGCAATCCGGGTACCACCGAGTTACCCATTATGGCAGCTCTGCCGGAGTTACCTCAACTCAACTATGTGCTGGGTCTGCAGGAGTCAGTCGTTGTTGCAATGGCTGACGGCTATAGTCGCGCATCGGGCAGGCTCACCGCGTGCAACGTGCATGTTGCGCCCGGGCTAGGCAATGCCATGGGGGCAATCTACAACGCACACTGGGTCGGTTCGCCGCTTATTATAACGGCCGGTCAACAGGAGCAGGGGCATGGATTAACCGAGCCACTATTGTATGCGCCACTACCACCGATGGTAGATTCGCTGGTGAAGTGGTCAACTGAGGTAACCCGCCTTGAGGATCTGCCTCGAATTTTGCGTCGAGCGGCAAAGGTCGCAATGTCACCGCCGACCGGACCAGTTTTTATATCGCTGCCCGGCGATATACTCAATGCGACAGCGGAGATCGAGACCGGCCGATCAACTCGTGTAGATGCGGTGGTGCGTCCGTCGGATACGGCGATTCACTCATTGGCTGAGAGACTGGCTCGGGCAGAAAAGCCTGCGATCATCGCCGGGCACGAACTCGCGACCAGCCGCAGTCTCGACGAGGCAGCCGCACTTGCTACACTGCTTGGCGTGCCGGTATACCAGCAAACTGTTGTTGATGGTGCCCATTTTTATTCGCTGCACGATTGTTATATAGGTGGCTTGTCACGTGACCAGAAAAAGGTACACGCCATTCTGGAAGACTATGACACCTTGCTGTTTTTAGGCTCAGATGTCCTGCGAATGTCGGTCTATAGCGAGATTGATCCGCTGCCTGCCGGTATACAGGTATTGCAAATTGCTGAGAGAGCGCATGAACTGGGGAAAAACTACCCTGCCGATGTAGCAATTAATGCACACCCGGGGGAAACGCTGCGCGCACTTCTTCCGGTAGTTGAAAAACTTGTCGACCCCGGCCGTGTCGCAGCGGGTATAGCATCGCTAAAAACCGATAACTGGAGCACCCGACGCGAGGCCTTGCAGAATAAACTGGAAGCGCTTAGATCAGGGCATCCGATCAATGGTGATTATCTAATGCGGCAGCTGGCTCGCGTACTGCCGGATAACGCCGTACTGGTCGATGAAGGTCTCACCGCCAGCCGGTACCTTCCAGATCTGGTGCCGTATCGTGATAGCAAATCCTATTTCGGTCTGGCCAGTGGAGGCATTGGCTTTGCCGTGGCAGGTGTGGTGGGGATGCAACTGGCACAACCGGAGCGGCCACACGTAGCGGTAATTGGCGATGGCAGTAGTCTCTATGGGATACAAGCGCTTTGGACAGCCGCGCATCTAAAGCTGCCCATCACCTATGTGATCGCCAACAACCGGGGATATAGAATTCTAAAGCAGCGGGTTCAGGCATATCACGGTACACAGCAATTTATTGGAATGGATTTTGACGATCCCTTAATTGACTTCGTGAAGCTGGCGGAATCAATGGGAGTGACCGCGTACCGGGTAGAAAAAGCCGAAGAGCTGGAACACGCACTCGCCAGTGCTATTGCATCAGGCGATACCGTGTTGCTTGATGTGCAGATTGATAAAGCGCTGTGAAGGGAAGGTTGCGATTCCGCTTTGTTAAAGCTCGGCGCCCGATTTGACCGGGCGATTTGCAAAACTCTGCTGAGGAACACCGCGATTTAACGACATATGAGAATGGATGCAAAGCCAGTTGTCTAAACGCTTTTGAAATATCATAGTAGCGCGGCCCGGCCGATCGAATACGCTGTTGTCCTGGTGGTAGCCGGTACTTGTCCAGGGAGCAATAACAGTAGCCATGCTCGCATCTTCTGATATCAGGATTTTAGTCTGTTCCAGATTAAACTCGAAATCCGTGGTTTTCGGCCAGACATTATCCCACTGGCTGCGAACCCATTCGTCAAGGCTGGCGATGACATCCTCATGAGTTCCAAATGCAATAACATTGGTGTGAAAAAGAGGGCGTGCTGATTCGTAGTCAACCTCACGGACGTACGATGCGAATGTTTGCAGCCATTCGGTAAAGAGTGTTGTATTGTGGGTGTCTGCGCAGGGAAGCGGGTGTTGGTTCTCGGGTGCCATTGGTTGGTTTTAGTGCGAAGTGCACTCCTCTTAATTGAATTACTTTTGTTTGTACCCCGGAAAGATGGGCATCTCAGTGGAATTCTATGGTGACCACAATGGGTAGTGTCTGTCAAGAAACAATAAAAACATAGTGCAAAGATATGAGAGCGCAGGGGCAAGGGTTCGAAACTGAAGTATTGTAAGCCCTGGTGTTGTACAAAGTTTCGAGTCCAGGGGCTTATAGAGCAGTATAAAAAGTGCTGCACGGAGTATTTTCTGATTTGAGCCTGATCATTCTTAAGTGATATTCAGGAAAAACGAGTACATTGTTTTAGATGCTGCTATAGAAGCAGCGCAGCGGTTCCGGGTCGGAATTTTATGTAGCACCAGGGTAATGCAATAAGCACCTGTTTGGCAATGAATTGGCAATGAATTGGCCTTGATGGTGTTGGAATTATCCGTTTCAATTAGATTTCCTGGGGCTGTTGGTCGTATACGGTGTTTACCTCCCGGGTTGTTTTTATAATATTCGTATTTTTGAAAATTAAAATGGGACTCCGGTTAAAGAAAGAGCAAGAAAGTGCGGTTAAAGCGCAATAAATGTCCGCGGAATCACAACAATCTCTATGGCCGCGAACGATAAAAATGAAACTGTAATTTCTGAAATCAAGGAGGGGTTTTACCGCTCCGTCCAGGATTAATGGAACGGATCTAATGCAATGACAGCGGTTACATGCCAATCCAATCCAGTGAAGATGGATCTATTTTTTTGCAAACACCAAGCAGGTGCATGGCATTGGTTTTAGAGCAAAGGCCAACTCCTATTTCCTCACTAATTACGGATAGAAGATCACTAAAAACTTCTGTTTCACCTTGCAATGTGAACTTACCGTCTTTCGGTTGGGAACACATAATCAAATAGTGAACGTTTTCTGGAGGACCGTAGATGCTCATTAAAGCTGAATACTGTGCTCTTGAAACTATGACTTTCATGGTTTTCCCTGTGTTTGCAATTTATTTTACTGTTATCCTAAATCATGATTTTGGTGTTTTTGCATACAAGGCAGTCACTGTCCTTCACAGGTCACCGCATTAGAAGGGCAGGCGTTAGAAAAACCGTTTAGGTTAAGTCGTTTTCAGGACAGACTGTGTATAAAAAGTCAGCGTAGCAATTTATGTCGGATTTGCGACAATAGGAAAATAGAGGTGGGTTAGTTTTGCAGATGGGAGCGCAGAGAGCACCATTAGACAAAAAATATGATTTTTCTTGTGTTGTGGTGATCACCACAGGTACTGCAAGCCATGCCATGGTAGTGACGGTTCGGATTTTCGTAATAAACGGGGTAACCTGTCCTTTCCATATAGAATTCAAAATCCGGAATACTAATTCCGGCGTCTGGTTGCTTGCTGTATCTGTGTTTGTGCGCGGCGATAGTAACTGGCAGTACTCAAAGGGGAGCTAAGAAATTTGATTGATGTATTGGTGGTTGGTGCTGGTGTATCCGGCCTGACAGCGGCTGTACAGTGTCGTGCAGCCGGGTATCAGGTTATGGTCGTGGAGGACATGGAATCCATTGGCGGACGGGTGAAATCTGCGACAATTGATGGGGACTATGTGGGCGATCTCGGCCCTAGCTGGGTCTGGCCGCCCTGGCAACCCGTGGCTGCCCGCTGGATTGCGGATCTGGGTATTGAAATGTTTCCGCAATTTGAAGAAGGTACGGGGTTACTGGATTTTCCCGGGCAGGTTGAGAGACATCCGTTGCCGGGTCAGCATGGCATTGCCCGTCTGACCGGTGGGCCACAATCTATAGTTGGTAAATTATCGGAGCGGCTTGGAGATAGAGTGATCAGGTGTGGCGTGTCAGCGCAGACGCTTGTAAAACTGTCGAACGGTATTGAGGTTCATCTGCAAACGCTAACGGATAAGCCGGACACGAGAAACCAAAACGACAGTATTGTGCAGGCTCGTCACGTCATTGTGGCTGTGCCAGTGCGTGTTGCGCTCGAGACAATTCAGTTTGAACCTGGCTTACCACCGGATTTTCGCAGGCAAATGGCGGAAACGCCAACCTGGATGGCCACTCAGGCTAAGGTGGTCGTGCATTACCCGAAGGCTTTTTGGCGTGAAGACGGTTTGTCTGGTCGGGTTGCAAGCCGGGTAGGTCCGTTGGTTGAGATACACGATCATTGCGGCAGCGATGGATCACCAGCCGCTTTGTTCGGTTTTATGGGTTTGACACTTGAACAGCGCCAGAAACACCGCGATGCTTTGCCATCACTGATCATCGAGCAATTGCGGCGTTGCTTCGGCGAACAGGCAACCACGCCAACTTACTTGTGGATCGAAGATTGGGCGCTGACGCGGTCTGTTTGCTCGGCAACTGATTGCAATGGTGAGGCGCAGCACCCAGAAGTGCGACCAGCCGCTTTGCGGCAAGCGTTGCTGGGCGGGAAGGTACATTTTGCAACCGCTGAGCTTGCGACTGAAAGCCCGGGGCTGATCAACGGTGCGCTAGTTGCCGGTGAGGCAGCGGCGGAGGCTGTGTTGAAAAGCAGAAATTAGCCAGTGCCGGAAAGCAGGTATTAGGGACAAACCACACTGGGTGCATCAGATTGCCGAGCACTGGTCGCATACATGCGAACCAGTTATTGAACGGAACCATTCAAGTATGAAAAAAATGACGTATGAAAGGCCGGATGTGAATTTCGTCTTTGTTAAAAATCGCCTTGCGCATTTGTGATCAATTATATAACCCGTGGTGATTCTCTGTTGCCGGCATTATTAAATTCAAGCCTGAGATTCTTTTATGTAGATGCAATTGTTGCGCAAGCTTCCATCAGGCGCTTGCTCGGCATTGTAGTTGATTTCCTCTAGCGTAAAACCACAGCGCTGGGCCACCGCTCTGGATCTCAGGTTCTGCTCATCAGTGATGAGTTCCACTCTCCTTATACCAGGCTCTGCGAGAGCCCGGTTTGTAATGGCATTCACGCCTTCGGTTGCGAATCCTTTTCCAGTTGCACTGCTTCTAACCCAATAGCCAACTTCTGTTTTACGCATTGTCAGGTTTGTGCGGTGGAGGCCTATTGATGCGACTATTCGGCCAGTGTTTTTTTCAATGGCCAGATACGGTAGATCTGTACGCAACGCGAAGTTCTCTTTGGCTTGTAGGCACCGGATTTCTGCCGATTGTAGTGTCTGCTCTTCCGCTACCCAGGGCAGAAACCAGAGGTTTTTGCGAAGCTCGTTGATTGATTCAACGAGTGCATTGTGTAGTTGAGGTGCGTCGTCGACACGGAACGAGCGGAGAATTAATCGCGGGGTATCTATAGATGAGGGAATAGAAATATGTATGGGTTCCGTCATTCAGGGGGGCTCTAGACATCGATCGTGAAAGCTAATGGAGGGTTGTAGATCTTTGCACATTCTAGCGTAGTAGGGTGTGGTGAGAGGTACGAACCGCACCAATGAGTATTTTGTCTAGATGGTGCGGTTCGCACCGAGGCTGGGTAAGTATTCTTAATTGAGGTAAAATCGAGAAATCCGGTCATGCTAG
>MDLA01000132.1 GCA_001730015.1 Chromatiales bacterium (ex Bugula neritina AB1)
GCAGCGCAGCGGTTCCGGGCCGGAATTTTATGCAACACCAGGGGTTACTTATCAACCACAACTTCTCCCCTTTCTACCCTGTTTTCTTTGCCGTGCCGGAAGATCTGGATCCCAGTGGAGACGCCTGCTGCTGATTTTTTTGCGTCGATAGGTAATGAACATTATCTGCCGCTTCTCCCGTTGAGAAAAACCCGATCAATCTGATAAGCCCGCCTACCTGCTCGGTTGTAGAGCGGCTCGCGACGGTTGCTTTTTCTACCAGAGCCGCATTCTGCTGGGTCGTTTCATCAAGTTGTGAAATCGCCTGATTCACCATTGTAATCCCCTCGGACTGGCTTTGGCTTGAAGCCGATATATCAGAGACGATATCCGCTACCTTCTTGACTTGCGCGACAATGTCGTCCAGGGACTTTCCAGAGTCATTAACCAGTACAGTGCCATTCTCAACCCGGTGCACGCTATCTTCAATCAGACCTTTAATCTCTCTGGCGGCCGTTGCACTGCGACCAGCCAGATTTCTAACTTCGCTGGCAACAACGGCGAACCCCCTGCCCTGCTCACCGGCACGCGCAGCCTCAACCGACGCATTCAGTGCCAGAAGATTTGTCTGAAACGCGATGTCATCTATAACTCCGATAATATCCGAGATCTTATCGCTGGACTCATTGATACCCGCCATCGCTTTTACCGCATCTCCAACGACCTCTCCGCCCTGCTCCGCCAGGGATTTGGTTATAAGGGCCAGTTCTTTTGCTTCCCGGGCATTAGCGGCATTCTTTTTAACCAGATCAGTCATCTCTACCATACTGGAAGAAGTCTCCTGCAAACTAGCCGCTGCCTGTTCCGTACGCTGACTCAAATCGACATTGCCGGTGTTTATTTCATGTGAAGCAGTATTCACCGTGTTTGCTACCGTGCGTATGTTCTGCACCATTTCTGTCAATTTGCTGACTGATCGATTCGCGTCTCGCTTCACCTCGGCGAATGAACCTTCGTACTCCGGATCTATAGAGATAGTCAGGTCTCCCTGCGCTATCGCACTCATGAATGCCTTTACATCTTCGATAACCTGATCAGTCTGCTCCAGCAAGCCATTTACACTGATAGCCAGCGCAGAGTAGACCCCCTCTTTGTTGTGCGTGGAAATTCGCGCATTCAGGTCTCCTTTTTTAGCCAGCTTAACAACGGTATCGACTTCATCCATGACCTGGCGAGCATTGGTTACATCAACCCATTCCATTGACGTACCGGTGCGAACTCCCACTTCATTCCAGATTGCATTGAGTTTAACCACCAGGACATAATCACCAACACCCAATTCATACTCGTGACTGTCTTTTAGTCCGCCTACAATGCTCGACAACTGAGACGAATTATCACTCAACAAGGTTAAATCGGTCCCTACCAGCGAATCTGCTGTGAGCCCGGGACACAAGGTATTCATCTCCGACTGATGAGATTCGACGAAATCAAGCATGCTTTGATTAGCAAAAGTAATCTTATTATCTTCTGATGCAAGGCAAACCATTGTTGTTAATTTTCGCATACCCTGACGCAACCTTAACATTCTATTTTGGTTATCCTCATCTACCGCCAGGCGATCACAGAGTTGGGTTTGCATAGTAGCCAGTACTTTAAGGGTGCCTGTTTGTGCGCTCCTATTGTCGAATTGACGAGACAAATCACCATCGGCAATTTCAGCCGCTATTAGATTAAGTTCCTTCGGATCCGCACCAAGCTGCCGCTGCGTACTGCGGGTAACAAGCAGCGACACACACACTGAAAACAAGACCCCCAGCGTCAGCATTATCAGAACGATAGAGTTCAGTTTATACAGTGAATACAGAGCCTCTGATTCGTTCAACTCTACAACCAGGAGCCAATGCAAACCAAGTAAATCAACAACCTTCGATACGCTGAGTACACTGTTTCCGAGATAGTCCTGATGCAGTTGTGCTGATTGCCCATCTCCTCGCTGTTTTAATTCATCATACCTGGCACTCATCACCAGTACCGTCGATTCGTCAATAAAGGGCGCCTGGGTGCGAAAAAATCCGTCTTCAGCAACCACATAAGCCTTACCGGTTTCGCCCAATCCCCAGGAGTTTGCTACGGTATTATTTATTCTGTCCAGAGGCATTTGATAAATTAATACACCAATAACGGTTCCGTTCTCAACAATCGAACGTGACATAAAAGACGCTGGTTGATTGTAAGATGGAAGATACTGGTCAAAATCTATCAATGAAGTCACGCCACTGGTGCCGGATTTTATAGCGCTATTAAACGCTCTGGCAATTCCACTATCAGCATAGGGCCCGGATTTCAGTGAAGTAGCATAGTCTACTTCCTTATACACACTATAAACTATGTTACCGTTTTCAGGCTCAACCAGAAACACGTCGTAAAAACCGTACTTATTAAGGAAGTCATTAAAAAAGGCATGATACTTCTCATGGTAATCGCTATAGTCGCTTCCATCATCAGCAGCTAACAGGCTATTTTTGCTACCTAACGGATGACTATTTTCCGATATATATAGTGATTGCAAAAGCACACTGGCTCTTGACTCAGGAATAAGGGAAGCTACTGATACGTCGTTCGGGCCATATCCCGCCAGTGTGTTATAAAACTGATCCTTATAGTAACCAGACACCGATTTGCGATGGTATTCCATATCCTCCTGCTCTCCACCAGGTGCGGATGGCGATACGGGCTCTTCATTTAAGGCATTGTAGGCTTCGGTAAATTGCTTCGTTGCCGAGATAACCAACTGGTTTCCAGACATCGATTCAATCTGATCTTCAATCGATTTTATATAACTCTTTATTGATTCTTCTCGTGCGTCGCGGGCACTCAGCAACGACTTTGTCGCCTCACTTGACAGAGTATCCCTCATGGTCTCTTTGATCAGGTAAGCCGCGCCTGCAAGGGGCACAACGGATGCGACCATGAATGTTACTAGTAACTTGGTTCTTAGTTTCATGAATTAGTTCTTCCGTGAACTTCCTAAACTCTATTAAATCGCTAACCGGCAAGGCGATTAATATAAAGCTCCATTAGGCTTGTTGATTAGTCAATGAATAACTATCCGGAACATGCCATCCCGACAGACGATGATTGATCAACGTCAGCTGCAACACGCAATTCTACTGAATGTTGTGAATGCAACTACAACTAATCACAAAACAGATTTTGATTCCTGTCAGTAATAAATTTTCTGACCTGGTATTTAGTGATAGATATTGCAGTTTTTAACGCCTGAATTCACTAAAACTTGAGTACTCGCTGTAACTTTCAGCGTCTATGCACGAGGGTTTGTCAGTCGGTTCGCCTATACCTCAGCAAACAAGGGACGTAGCTCGCAGGCCATGGTCATAGTCTAATTTATCTGGCCCTTTTCAAGAGCGGCAACGCCGTTGCGGGCCAAATGCCGAGCACACGAAGTGACAGTTACAGTACTTCTAACTTGCAGACTCCTGACACTGAGATAAGATCATATCAATTGAATCGTGCTCGGCTACGTAGTGTCCGTTGGTCACTTCGTTCAGTTTCGGCACATAAGCTGTATCACCGGAGTTAATTCTGCTCGGCAGAAATCGAAGTGCCGCCAACGGATCCATTGGTGATGGCAGCTCGCCCGGAATCTGCAGTCGTTTGCGTTGCCGTTCTATAGCTGGGTCCGGGATCGGCACGGCGGAAATAAGTGCCTGTGTATAGGGATGCTGCGGCCTGGTGCAGATCGTTGTACTATCTGCCAGCTCAACGATCCGCCCCAGATAGATCACCATAACGCGGTCAGAGATATCACGGACCACTGATAAATCATGTGATACAAACAACAACGACATACCGAATTCCGCCTGTAACTCTTTTAATAATGCAATGATCTGCGCTTGTATTGATACGTCGAGCGCCGAGACTGCCTCATCACAGATGACAAGACGGGGGCGGTTAATCATCGCCCGGGCTATTCCGACACGCTGATTCTGCCCGCCCGATAATTCATGCGGATAGCGATTGATCATTACCGCTTCAAGCCCGACACGCTGCATCATTTCCTGCACAGCGTCCCGACGTTCGCGGTGGGTTAACTCAGGGCGAAAGGTGCGCAGGGGCTCGGCAATGGAATCGGAGATAGTCATGCGCGGATCGAGGCTTGCGAGCGGATCCTGAAACACAATTTGCAGATCCCTGCGAGCACGGATCATAGCTTTGCGATCAAGTGACGTCAGATTGGTACCCAGCCAGCTGACATCACCGGCGGTGGGCTCAATTAATCGAAGCACAGCGCGTGCAAGTGTCGATTTTCCGCAACCGGACTCCCCGACAATACCGAGGGTTTCCCCCTCATGCAGTGTAAAACTCACACCATCTACTGCGCGAAGCAGTATGGTACGCCCGAACAGCCCTCCTGAAACCCTGACAGGAAAATGCACTTTTATATTGTCTGCCTGTAAAATAGCTTTGGCCTCGCTATCCAGTATACGCTCCGAAGCGACATCTATTCTGGGCATCGCCTCCAGCAGCTGTTGCGTATAAGCATGCTGAGGGCTGGAAAAAATAGCCTCAACCGACCCCGTTTCGACAAACTCCCCATGCCGCATCACCTCCACGCGATTGCACATTCGCGCAACTACGCCCATATCGTGTGTGATCAGCGCCACCGCGGTACGCTGCTCCAGCTGCAGATCGGCGATCAAATCAAGCACCTCAGCCTGTACGGTAACATCGAGCGCTGTGGTCGGTTCGTCTGCAATCAGCAATTTCGGCTCACACAACATAGCCATGGCAATCATCACCCGCTGGCGCATTCCACCCGATAATTCATGCGGATATTGCTTTAATCGACGTGCGGCATCGGGAATTCTTACACGCTCGAGCCACTCCAGGCACTGCTTACGCGCAGCGGCGCTGCCAATTCCCTGGTGAACTTTCAGCACCTCAGCCATTTGCCGACCCACTTGCAAATGCGGTGTGAGAGCGGTAAGCGGATCCTGGAAGATCATTCCAATTTCGTCACCGCGAACCCGGTTCAGCGTTGCGGCGGGCAGATTCAGGATATCCTGTCCATCCAGCTGCACGCTGCCTTCACTCTGGCCGTTGTTTGCAAGCAGGCCCATAATCGCCATGAACAACTGGCTCTTGCCGGAACCCGATTCACCGACAATGCCCAGACACTCACCGGCCGCCAGATCGAAAGAGGCACCTTTTACCGCTTCGACAACGCCGTCCGGTGTTGCAAACGTTACCTTAAGGTTATCAACCGAAAGCACACTCACGATCAGCGATCCTTGGGATCGAGTGCATCGCGCAAACCATCGCCGATAAAAAACAGCGTGATAATGATCGACACATAGAAAAACAACGGAAACAGCAACTGCCAGAGTGTTCCATAGGCCATGGTGCCCGCACCTTCTGCGATCAACGCACCGAGCGAGGTATAGGGCTCCGAAATACCAAGCCCCAGAAAAGAAATAAAGCTCTCCGCCAGAATCATATCCGGCACCAGCAGCGAGGCATACACAATAACAACGCCGAACAAATTCGGCAGGATATGCCGCAGGATGATCATGATCTCGGACACTCCGCCTGCCCTCGCCGCTTCTATAAATTCCCGGCCTTTAAGAGCCAGCGTCTGCGCACGGACAATTCGCGCCATCGTCAGCCAGGAGACGGCACCCAGAGCAAAGAACAATGCGGTAAATGAGCGACCCACCATCACCAGAATGAGAATAATCACCAGCACGCTCGGAATTGCCATCAGGATATCAACAATTCGCATCATGATGCTATCGATGCGACCGCCAAAGTAGCCGGCAATAATGCCCCAGGCCGTCCCGACAAACAGCGCCATTGCCGCGCCAATCAAACCAACCAGCAGCGAGGTACCGGTAGCCTGAATGGAGCGGGAATATAAATCGCGCCCCAGTTCATCTGTACCGAAATAGTGGCCGCTCTCAATTGACGGCACACCAAGGGTTTTAACATCTCCCAGTACCACCCAGTCGATCTCTTCGTTACTCCACTGGGCGAGCATCGGACCCGTTAGCACAAACAGTATGATCAGCCCCAGTATAATCATGCAGGCAATAGCGGCTTTGTTACGCAGGAAACGGTCGCGCGCGTCTCGCATGAGTGAACGCCCGCGCACCGCTGTATGGTCAATGATGTCGGAAGCCAGAGCCTCGGTTTTTACGGAACGGCCAAAAATTTTTCTAGTACCTTATTTTGGGATCAAACCAGGCGTAGGCCAGATCGGTTAATAAATTCACGACTACGGTCAATGAGCCATATAGAATGGTCACGCCCAGCAACACAGCGTAATCCCGTGTCAGTGCCGAGCCCACGTATGCGACCCCCAAGCCTCCTGTCGAAAAATAGATATCGACAAACACCGAACCGGTCAGCACATACACAAACACCGGCCCCAGGTAGGAAATAACCGGCAGCAAAGTCGGCTTCATGGCATGCCGCCAGATAATGGTCCGCTCAGGCAGACCTTTTGCACGCGCAGTGCGAATGAAGTTGGAATTGAGTACTTCCAGTAATGACGAACGGGTTATTCTCGCTATAGACCCCATATAAGATGTGGAAAGTGCTATAACCGGCATAATCAGATAGGGCCACTGACCGCCGTTCCACCCGCCGCCCGGTAACAGGCCGAGCCAGAGGGTAAAGGTAAGTATCAGTATCGGGCCCATAATAAAATTTGGCAGCGCCTGTGCCGCAATCCCCAGACTGACGGCAAAGTAATCTATCCAGGTGTTATGACGAATTGCAGCGGCTATACCGAGAGAAATCCCCACCACAGAGGCCACCAGAAACGACAAAAAGCCATAAGTCAGCGATATCGGAAAGCCCTGCGCGATGATGTCATTGACATCGCGATCCTTAAATTTAAAAGACGGACCGAAGTCAAAATGCATAACGATATTAGTCAGGTAATCCCAGAGCTGCTTCCACAGAGGCTGATCCAGCCCATAGCGTGCTTCTATATTCGCCAGCACGGCTGGCGGTAGGGGTCGTTCTGAAGTGAATGGCCCACCGGGTGCCGCATGCATTAAAAAGAAGCAGGCGATCACCAGCAACAGGATCGTCGGCACTGCAACGAGTATCCGTCTAAGCGTATAGCTGAGCATATAATGAACGGAGCCGGCTGCTGCCTCGAATTAACGAGGCAGCTGACGAGCGCTTACTGAGCGATCTTATAGAGGTTTTTCGAGTACCAGTTTTGCTCGACATTATCGACCGGCCAATTGCCGACATCGCTATCCATCATATAGACACCGGCATAGTGGTAGACGGGTATAACCGGCATTTCGGCGGCAATAATCTCTTCGACCCGGGTGTAAAGCGGCGTGGTGTCATCACTGAGTTTGGCTTTTTCCAGCAGGCCATCCAGCTCGGCATTATTGAACTTGCCATCGTTGTAACCGGAACCGCTATCGAGCAGATCAAGAAAGGTCGAGGCTTCATTATAGTCGCCACACCAGGCACCGCGAGCCAGTTGAAAATCCTGGTTGCCGCGTGTCTCCAGAAAAACTTTCCATTCCATATTATTCAGAGCCACCTTGACGCCGAGTTTCTGCTTCCACATCTGGCTCATCGCGACCGCTATTTTCTTATGCGCATCTGAAGTGTTGTAAAGGAGATCAAAGCTCAGGGGGTTATCTGCACCAAAGCCTGCTTCGGCCAGCAACGCTTTGGCTTCGGCATCACGTTCTGCCTGAGTCATTGCGCCCATCTCGGTGCCTGGCGGCTTGAAGCCAGCCACAGCAGCGGGAGTAAAGGTGTAGGCTTCCGGCTGTCCGCCCGCAAGAATATTCTGAGTAATAATTTTTCGATCAACCGCCAGCGCCAGTGCTTTGCGCACTCGAACATCTTTAAAAGCTTCGGGGCCTGAATCACTCAGGTTAAACGTATAATAGTAATTACATAATCTCGGGAAACTGATCGCCACACCGGGGTGTTCTTTTTCCAGACGCGGGAACTGACCAGCCGGAACCTCGGTGCGGTCGAGTTCACCCGCGAGAAACCGCGTTAACGCAACGTTTTCATCATTGATAACCAGCGCCACGGTTTTATCGATTGTTGTGTTGGCGTTATCCCAGTACTGGGTGTTGCGTTCCCGCACGGATCGCTCATTCGGTTTGTGCTCTGTCAAAACGTAAGCCCCGTTAGAGACAATATTCTCAGGCTTGGTCCATTCAGAACCATGCTTTTCTATAACCGCACGTGGCGCAGGGAACGTGGTGCTGTGAGTGGTCATCTGCGGGAAATATGGCAGTGGAGCGGATAGCGTTACTTCAAAGGTGAGGTCATCAACTGCCGCGACACCCAGTTCCGCAACCGGCTTTTCACCCTTGATTATCTCACCCGCATTTTTCAGCGACATCAATTCTATAAACCACTGGTACGGAGAGGCGAGCTCAGGGTCGGCTGCTCGGCGCCAGGCATAGACAAAATCATTGGCGGTTACCGCTTCACCGTTTGACCATTTAGCGTTGTCGCGCAGCGTGAAGGTATAAACGGTGTTGTCATCGTTTACATCAAAGTGGGTTGCAACACCGGGCACCAGGGTGCCGTCTTCACTCTGGTTCATCAGCCCTTCAAACAGATCACGAACAATCTCCGCACCACTGACATCTTCCACTACCTGCGGGTCGACCGAGCTGTGCTCATCCAGCACCCGATAGGTAAAGGTCTGATCATCAGCGAGTGTTACGTCAGCCGGAACGTGAGTTGAGGCAAAAGCAGCGTTTACCAGCAGAGCGCTGCCTGCTAACAGCGATTGGATATAAATTAAAGTTCGCGACATGGTATCTCCTAAGCAAGGTAGGTAAGTGAATGGGCCTGGCCCGCGCAAGTACGGGAATCAACAGCCCAGCATAACTTGCTCACTGAACCTTGTATAGAGGGGTACTGTGACGCATAAAAAAATCGATTTTAATTGCCATAGGTCAAAAAATCGTCAAAAATAGATTCACGGGTAACTGTTGTCAGCTAACGCCAGTCAGGAAACGGAAAAATCACATGAGCAAATACGTATCACGCAGACGTTTTTTAAAGGGAGCCGCCGCAACTTTCGCGACTCCAGCCATTCTTTCCCACACCCACGCTTACGCGGCGGACCCGGTAATTCGCATTGGCCATGTCAGCCCCCGAACCGGACCACTGGCGGGCTTTGCCGAAGCCGACGACTATGTACTGGCCGGCATTTCCGAACTGTTCAGTGGCGGTATTAAAAACAACGGTAAAACCTATCGGGTCGAAATTATCTCCAAAGACAGCCAGTCGAACCCGAATCGGGCCGCAGAAGTTGCCGCTGACCTTATCCTGCGCGATGAAGTCGATATCATCGTCGCAGCTTCCACACCCGACACAGTCAACCCGGTTGCCGATCAGGCAGAAGCCAATGAAGTTCCGTGCATCACCACCGACTGCCCGTGGCAACCTTACTTTTTCGGCCGGCAGGGCGTGCCGGGCGAAGGATTCGAATCAACCTATCATTTCTTCTGGGGCCTCGAAGACGTTATCTCCGCCTTCCTCGACATGTGGGGGCAAAGCGGTGTTGCAAAAACCGTCGGTGGTCTGTTCCCCAACGATGCAGACGGCAATGCCTGGGGCGACAAGGAAAACGGCTTACCGGGACCTTTGGCAGAGGCAGGCTATAAGCTCGTCGTGCCCGGCCAGTATCAACCGCTAACCGATGATTTCTCCAGCCAGATTTCCGCGTTCAAGGAAGCCGGCTGCGAAATGGTGACCGGCAATATGATTCCGCCTGACTTTGCCACGTTCTGGTCGCAGTCTGCTCAGCAGGGTTTTAATCCGAAGATAGTGACTATCGGCAAAGCACTGTTATTTCCATCGGTTATTGAATCGCTCGGGGATCGCGGTGACGGGCTGTCATCGGAAGTCTGGTGGTCACCGGATCATCCGTTTACTTCGTCACTGACAAATACCTCGTCTCGTGAGCTTGCCAACGGCTATAGCAGCGCAACACAACGCCCGTGGACACAACCGATCGGCTTCAAGCATGCATTGTTTGAAGTAGTCGCCGATGTAATTAAGCGCGCCGACGACCTGAGCGATCCGGCCGCCATTGTGGCTGCGATAGCCGCCACCAGACTCGATACCATTGTAGGTACTGTCGACTGGTCGAACGGGCCCATCAACAACGTCACTAAAACGCCACTGGTCGCCGGGCAATGGCAACGTGAAAACGGCGCCTACGATCTGAAAATCGTGGCCAACACCGCGGCCCCCGGGATTCCACTCACCGGTGAGCTAAAACTGCTGGGCTGAATCAGCCGCATGGCTGAAATACTGCGCCTGGAAAACCTGAACAAAGCCTACGGAGCCGTGACTGTAGCCGATAATCTGAGCGCTCAGCTGCAAGCCGGTGAAGCGCTGGGAGTAATCGGACCAAACGGGGCCGGCAAAACGACCCTGTTCAATTTAATCACCGGTACCGTGGCACCGGACTCCGGGCGCATAGTCTTTAACGGACGCGATATTACCCGCAGCAACGCCGCCAATCGCTGCCGCGCCGGCATGTCCCGGAGCTTTCAGGTACCACAGCCGTTCGCGGGCCTCACGGTTTTCGAAAATGCCATGGTAGCGGCAACCCAGGCCGCCGATCTGCGCGGCAGTGATGCCGAACAACACTGCCTTCATGTGCTAGAGCAAACCGGATTGCTGAATAATGCCAATGTGGCTGCCAGCGGCCTGACACTACTGGAGCGAAAGCGACTGGAACTGACACGCGCTCTGTGTGCAAAACCCAGGCTGCTGCTACTTGACGAGATTGCCGGCGGCCTGACCGACATGGAATGCCAGTCGCTGATCGACACAGTAAAAGAAATACATGCCAGCGGTGTATCTATAATCTGGATTGAGCACGTTGTACACGCACTACTGGCGGTGGTTGACCGGCTGCTGGTTATAAACTTCGGCGCAAAGATCGCCGAAGGGGAACCGCATTCGACCATGCAGAGCGCACAGGTTCAGGAAATCTATCTGGGCATCGCTGCCGATGCCTGAAGCGCTACTCAGCACACACGACCTCAGTGCTTTCTATGGTGACTTTCAGGCTCTATTTAAGCTGAATCTGCAGGTGCATGCGGGAGAAGTGGTGGCGATAATCGGCGCTAACGGTGCCGGTAAAACAACCCTGTTGCGTTCTATAGCCGGTCTTATAGAAAATCAGTCGCAGCAGGTGGTATACCGCGAGCAGGCCATCGGCAGCAAACGAGCCGATCAAATTGCCTACAGCGGTATTGCACTGGTGCCCGAAGGACGGCAACTGTTTGCTTCACTGAGCGTCGAGGAGAATCTGATCATCGGCGGGCAAACCGGTCGCAAGGGCTACTGGCAGCTTAACACTGTGTACGATCTATTCCCTGTTCTACAAGAGCGCGCCAGGCTGCCTGCGACTGAATTATCGGGCGGACAGCAACAGATGGTTGCAATCGGTCGCGCACTGATGGCAAATCCGGAACTGATCCTGTTTGACGAAATAAGCCTGGGTCTGGCACCGGTTATTATTAAAAATATCTATAATGCGCTGCCCGATATTATCAGCGAAGGTACAAGCGCGATGATCGTCGAACAGGACATCAGCAAAGCACTGGAAGTTTCTTCACGTTTCTACTGCATACAAAAAGGCCGTATCGCTCTGCAAGGTCATTCACAACAGGCACAGCGCGACAGCATCAGTCGGGCCTATTTCGGAGTGCAATAACTATGGGTGCAGATTGTGGAATGGATTAATGCGCTGCTGCAGGGTATTTTACTCGGTGGACTCTACGCGCTTTTTGCAGCAGGGCTTTCACTGATATTCGGTGTTATGCGCCTGGTTAATATAGCACACGGCGACCTCATCATTCTGGCTGCCTATCTAGGGCTGTCGACAACGATAACGGCAGGGCTCCATCCGCTGCTGGCGCTTTTCATCGTGATACCACTGATGGCACTGGGTGGCTATATACTGCAGCGCGGGGTACTCAATCACACCCTCGGCGATGATTTGTTACCCCCACTACTGGTCACCTTTGGTTTATCGGTAATAATCCAGAACTCTCTGCTCGAGGCCTACTCGGCCGACCCGCAGAAAATGAACACAGGAACTCTGGAAACCGCCAGTCTGCCACTCGGTGAGCTATCGATCGGGGTGCTGCCGCTACTGACCTTTATAGTGGCGGTTGTTGTTATCGGCGGTCTGCATTTTATGTTTTTTCATACCTCCCTGGGTCGGGCGTTCAGAGCGGTATCCGACAATCAGGATATCGCGCAGCTAATGGGCCTGAACCGCGGCCACATTTTCGGCCTGGCTATGGCTTTGGCACTGGCGATTACCGCCATCGCCGGTATTCTACTGGGTGTGCGCACCAACTTCGATCCGTCAATCGGCGGAGCACGGCTTATATTCGGATTCGAAGCGGTGATTATCGGCGGCCTGGGCAACCTCTGGGGCACACTGATTGGCGGCATTGTATTAGGCGTTGCGCAAACCATAGGCGCTCAGATCAACCCCGGATGGCAACTGCTTGCGGGGCACCTTACCTTCCTTTTTATTCTGGCAATAAAACCGCGTGGTCTCTTCCCGAGAATGAGCGGATGAATAACAATAACCTTCAGGTAAGGCGCGGCTCGCGCAGCAGCATTATAGCGATGCTGGTCATGGTTATAGTTGTTGCTATTCTAGCCGCCGCACCCTGGTGGGCCGGCCGTGCAGATATGCGTTTAATGGGTGAAATATTCCTGTATTTATCGCTCGCCAGTCTATGGAACCTGATGGCAGGATACGCGGGTCTGGTATCTGTCGGCCAGCAGGCCTACGTCGGCTTCGGTGGCTATGTATTATTTGCGCTCACCATGTTTGCCGGTGTTCATCCGGTTACCGCACTCGTTTGCGCGGGGCTGCTGGCGGCAGTCATTGCGGTACCGGTGGCAACGCTGGTGTTCCGACTGCGCGGCGCTTATTTCGCGATTGGCACCTGGGTTGTCGCCGAAGTGTTCAGACTTTCCTTTGCCCAGGTTACAAGCCTGGGCGGCGGTTCGGGTACTTCCCTGCCGATCAAGGTAATCAAGTCGATGGCATCGGGCAGGCAGGCTCGCGAGTGGATGAGCTACTGGCTCGCACTGGGTATAGCGGTACTTGTCATTACCACTGTCTTTCTTTTTTTGCGCTCGCGCAAAGGCCTGGCGCTTTCCGCAATTCGCGATAACGAACTGGCAGCCGGTTCGCTTGGCATTAATATCTGGCGCACCAAATTTCTGGTTTATGTTGTAACCGCTGCACTGACTGCTATGGTGGGCGCACTGATCTTCCTGCAGAAACTTCGTATCTCACCGGACGCGGCTTTTTCAGTTAATGACTGGACTGCCTTTGTTATATTTATTGTGGGGATCGGCGGCATTGGCAGTCTCGAAGGTCCGATAATCGGCACACTGGTTTTTTTTGCGCTGCGCGAAACGCTGGCAGACCTCGGAACGTTTTACCTTATTGCCCTTGGTCTGGTTGCGATTGTCGTCATGTTAAAAGCGCCACAGGGCCTGTGGGGTATTATACGTGCACGATGGGATATCCAGCTTTTTCCACTGGGTTACCGTGTTTCAAACCACAATTCAACAGACAAACCACTATAGAATTAACGCGGATTAAAAATACAATTCGTACCATGAACAATCTAACTCACAGCGCTGCGCCAGCGCTACACCCGATCAGGTTTCAGCATGTCACTTGATGCAGATGTCGCCATTATCGGTGCCGGCCCGGTGGGCACTCTGCTCGCTATACTGCTCGGCAAGCAGGGAAAGCGGGTAACACTGGTAGAACGCTGGCCGACAATCTATGATCGGCCACGCGCTGTCACCATGGATCACGAAGTCGCTCGCATACTGGCTACCTTCGGCATAGATTCCAACAACGACGCAGCCATTGAATACCATGAAGAGCTGTATTACTGGAAAAATGCCGCACTCGAAGACTTGCAGATCGTTGACTGGAAAAGCGTATCGCCTTCGGGCTGGCGGGTTACCTACTGGTTCAATCAGCCGGAACTCGAAACCCGCCTGCACAGTATTGCTGCTGAAATACCCGCCATTACGTTGTTGCGTGGCTGGGAGGCTATCGAACTCATAGAAAATAGTGACAATGTCACCGTTGATTTACAGGAAACCGAAGAGCTGGTCGGCATAGGCGGAAAGCAGCAGAGTTTTCAAGCCAGTTATGTTGTCGGGTGCGACGGTGCCAACAGTTTTGTCAGAGATCAGCTCGGCATAAACGTAATCGATAAAGGTTATTTTTTCGATTGGCTGATTCTCGATATGGTGCCGCACGGAGACTATAAAGTGTCACCCGCTCAGTGGCAGCTCTGCGATCCGGAGCGACCTACCACTCTGGTACCGGGCGGACCCGGACGACGTCGCTGGGAGTTCATGGTCAAACCCGGTGAATCATCTGGAGAGATAGCAAAACCTGAAAGCGCCTGGAAACTGCTAGAGCCTTGGGGATTATACCCGCACAACGCGACACTCGAACGCAGCGCGGTTTACCGGTTTCAGGCGCGCTGGGCCGAGCGCTGGCGTATCGGCCGCTGCATGATCGCAGGCGATGCAGCGCACCTGATGCCACCCTTCGCCGGTGAAGGTATGTGCGCTGGATTTCGCGATGCCGTAGCCCTGGGCTGGCGCTTGAACGCGATCGTGGAAGGCAGGCTATCCGACGCTGTTCTCGACAGCTATGAAAGTGAGCGAATCCATCACGCCAGACACTATATCGACTTCAGTCAGGAACTCGGCAAGATAATCTGCATTGCTGACCCCGAGGAAGCCGCACTGAGAGATCAAACAATGAAGGCGGAACTCGCCGCCCGCAATCATGAGCCGATAAGCGGTGATCTGGTCCATCTGGGCCCGGGTATCTGGTGTGAAGATACCGCAGCCGCCGGTGAGCTATCTACCCAGGGTATAGTCGAGGTGAATGGCAAACGCGACCGCTTCGATCAGGCAATAGGACAAGGGTGGATCGTTGTAGGTCTCAACACTGATCCGGCTCAGGCGCTGACAGCAAAACAGCTCGCAGCACTCAGCGCACTGGACGGTCGCACGGTGAAAATCGGTTCAGCCGGAAGCGACTGTGATGCGATCGATTGCGAAGGCACATACCAGGCATGGATGGCCTCAATTGAAGCTGACTATTTTATATTACGGCCCGATTTTTATCTTGCTGCCAGCGCCAGCTCAGCCACTGATCTTTGCAACCGATTCGATCAGATTCTTGAAAAACTTCATCTAACCGCAAACAACGGATAATCGGCTGCTTTAAGAATAGTACGGATCGCCGGAGTTCTTTAGCTGACAGGCGTTGCCGTCCGGATCGTGGAACGTAGCAATCTGCCCCCAGAGGTGCTCTTCGAAGTCAATTTCTATTCCTTTTTCGATCAATTGATCAGCGGTGGGACGTACCTCTTTCACATTGAATCTGAGTATCATTGGATTGTTGTTTTGCGCCGGAGGCTCACTAACAGTGCGGTCATCCTGTTTTATTAGCAGGTAGCCACTACCAAAACGAAGACACACCAGGTTTTCCTTGCTGAACCAGATCGGGAACCCCAGTTTCTGATGGTAAAAATCGACACATTCATCAAACCGTACCACGCTCAGAAAAATACCATGAGTATCTACATCAAACTTCGCATCATCCGTCATTATATAACCTTGGAGTGGAAACAGGATTCGTGCTGACTCTAAAGTTTGCCGGAGTTAAAATATCAAGTCCAGAATTTTTCATATTTCAATTGAGACTAATAAAAGTAAAATCAACCGTGCACAAAAATATAAAAAAAACACTACCGGCAATCTACCCACAGCCATCTGAAGGTGTTAGCTAGTGCCCATCCATAAACCAACGCTACTGCGGACCACTCAGGACACACGATCTTTCCCCGACCACATGTAGTTATTTAGAATGACTAAACGCCCACATGTGGTAG
>MDLA01000133.1 GCA_001730015.1 Chromatiales bacterium (ex Bugula neritina AB1)
GTTTTCGAATGACTAGAACGCGACAGCGTTTATAGTGCCAGCTGTTGGGTTTCCACAGTAGTTCAAACCCTTCGTGTATGGAGTCGATAGTCTTCCACAGACACCGATGTTCAATAATATTCTTCAACCCTGAAAATCGCTCGAACGGTAAACTAATGGAGAAATTTACGTTAAGCTGTTCGAGTAGCTGTACTGTTGATTCACTATAAAACGCAGCGTCCATGCGAGATTCGAGTTGCACATTAGGTATTTCTAATTGAACACGCCCAAGTGTTTGTTCAATAAATTCCAGTGACCCATTTGAGTCGTGCACGTTGCCACTACGGTGCAGCACGTCAACGACTTGAGCGGTTTGTGCCACTGTAGCCAATAGCGGATAGTAACTGCGTTGTCCCTTCTTCTTTCGATTGAAGCCCACCGCCGCCCCTTGAGCGTATCGACAAGTGCCTGTAACTGAACCGTCAAAATCTACGGTGACACGATTCAGACCCAGTTTTACCAATCTCTCTAGTACCTGATTAGTGCTCATGGATTGCATCGCGATTTGTTCGTCAGTTGATATCGTAGCCAATTGTCGAGTTAATGTACTTATATTGGGGAACCTGCGCAGTCCAGTGATTCTACAAACGAGCTCATCGTCGCGATAGTAGTCCAGATGGCGTAACTGACGGTATCCCAACAGCAGATGGACAACCAACATTAGTATACAGCTGCTCATCGAGTAAATTGATTGTCGTTTAGAGGCGCTAAAGCAATTCGAGATCTGTTTTTTTAACCCTATCGAGATAAACAACTGCTGAAAAATCACTAGACCAGAGAAGCTGGTTAATTTTTGCTCATCAAAACGAAGTTTTGGCACTGCGTACTGTTTGCTTCTAGTATCAGATATGCTAACTTTAGCCATAAGCGGTCGGTTGATTAGTAGGTGGTTTTTGCGAACATAATTCTATCAAATTAACAGGCCGCTTACCTTTCCATCCTAACGCTCATCGCCAAAAAGCGACTCATTGCTAAAAGGTCACTGTCACTGTCAGTGGCAGCTAGCGTATCGCTTCAATCATTAATATCTCCCCTCCTGCATAGCTCGATCATCGAATTTCAATCGGTTTTAATGCAACCTGGGGGTATATCCTAGACTACCTTCTTGGCATAAAAGCTGGAGCTGTGGGCAATAAAATCATGTATGGAACGTAAATCAGCTTTGGCCGGTTGAGACCAGATTACCATGAATCAATTTCTCGCTTTAGGTCCTCGCTTGAAATGGTTTTTCCTTGCTCGACGGCTTCCTGTCCCTTTCTGATTTTGTCCAGTACGTAAAGACGGTACATGATCTCGTCCATGTCGACATTTTCTGGCAGTTGACTGATGGTTTTGAGGGCTTCTTGTTTTGCAGCTTGCATGATGGGTTCCTTACCGTAGTAGGTTTGGTGTGCAGTCTTTTCTTTGCCAGAGAGTTCATTATGACACCCCGGCTGTTTTCAGTACACAATCAGCTAGTTTTCGTAACGCAAGAGATGCGAAGGGCTTTAAACTAACCAGTATCAATTTTGAATTTGAATGATATAAGCTGATCTTTCAGCACGATGAAATCAAATTAAATAGTCAATGTTGATCAGTGTATTTAATGCAATTTACAACCGATAAAAATTGGTGTTTTGACGGATATTCACAGCGTGAGATTCCTGAACAATTTGTGCCAGGGAGCTAGAGCAGCTATTGAAAATTCGGATTGACCGAAGTTGTTGTTGTATTCCCGACTCTATGTGCTTGATTTTGTGCTCGTTATCATTTGTCGTTTTTCGAATTTCGGATCAACTTTGGCTGTTGTCTTTTGGTGGATCTGGTTGTCAACGATGAATAGTGGTTGCCAGGTTCTGGTCGATTTGTAAGTTTCTGTCATCAGTCGCTGCAGTGATACTCCTGAGTTGAATTCAAAAGGTGCAGTCGGCACACTGAGCTTACGTGCAGACAGACGGGTATCATGAATTCGCGCAAGCAAACAGTACGCAAAAGGAGAAGGGCCAAATGCGCTGGTCGTTCAGCCAGCCAACAGCCGCGTTCTGCCTATATTAACCGGCAAATTGCTCCGATGAATATTCTCTCGGAGGAGGGTCTCGGCATTATCGAGCACAATGCGGATTGCATACTGGAAGAAACCGGTATGGAGTTCCACGATGATCCCGAATTGCTTGAAATATTTCGACATGCGGGCTGTGAGGTTGAAGGTGTTCGAGTGCGCTTTGCTCCAGGTTTCTGTCGTAAAACCATTCAAGCCACTGCGCCGTCTTCGTTTTTGCAGCATGCGCGCAACTCCGCTAGTACTGTAAAGCTAGGAGGTGATTCGACTGTTTTGTGTCCCTCGTGGGGGCCGCCTTTTGTGCACGACCTTGATCAGGGCCGTCGTTACGCCACGCATGCTGATTTTGTCCGGCTGGTGAAATTGCATCAGGGCATTCCCTGGTTGCATCACTCCGGTGGTGTTGTGTGTGAACCGGTGGATTTACCGGCAAACAAACGCCACCTCGATATGATGTATGCGCATATTCGCTGGTCTGATCGCGCCTATATGGGTGCGTTCATCGGCGCAGAGCGGGCTGGCCATGCGCTGGATATGGCAAGGCTCGTATTCGGTGAGGAGTTTCTGGCGAATAATGCGGTGCTTTATTGCGTCTCCAACACCAATGCGCCGCTGGTGATGGATGCCAATATGTCCGGCGCGCTAAAAACCTATGCAAAAGCCGGTCAGCCCGTAGCTTGCACGCCCTGGGTGCTCACGGGTGCAATGAGCCCTTGCACGGTGGCGGGCACTTTGTCTCAGGTGCTGGCGGAAGCACTTGCCTGCCTGACTCTTGTACAGCTTATTAACCCTGGTGCGCCGTGCCTTATGGGTAGTTTTGCCTCGACAATGTCGATGCAGTCCGGTGCGCCGACTTTTGGTTCGCCGGAGGCGGGGCAAATGGTGCTGGCAGCGGGGCAGCTTGCCCGTCGTTTAGGTGTGCCGTTGCATACGGTGGGTACTCTGTCTGCATCAAAATTGCCGGACGGGCAAAGTCAGCAGGAAGCAACCTGGGGGTTACTTATGTCGATGTTTGCGGGGGCTAATTTAATTAATCATGCAACGGGCTGGCTGGAGGGCGGTCTGGTAACGAGCTTCGAAAAAACAATGCTCGATGCCGATCTCTGTGGCAAGCTGGCGCGCTTTTTTGAGGGCATCGATCTCAGTGAAAATGCACAGGCGATGGATGCCATTGCTGCAACCGGGCCGGGGCAGCACTTCCTAGGGGCTGAGCACACACAGATAAATTTTCTATCGGCGCTGTTCCGTCCACAGTCTGCTGATAATAACTCGTTTGAGCAATGGCAGGCTGATGGCGGATCAGATAGCGCACAGCGTGCCAATGCGTTGTGGAAAAAACAGTTAGATGAATATCAGGACCCGGGGCTGGACCCTGCAATTGATGCAAGCCTTAGAGCCTATATTGCTGACAGAAAAGCTGAAAAACCGGATGTAAATTACTACTGATGGTATTTTTTTCTCTATGACCAGACAAATCATAATAGGGGGCGGCGCACTGGGGCTCAGTGTTGCCTGCCACCTTGCTGAGCGCGGTAGTCAGGATATTCTTTTGCTGGAGCGAAACCAGCTGATGTCTGGTGCCAGCTGGCACGCAGCGGGCATTGTCGGGCCGCTGCGTGCTACCCCTAATATGACTCAGCTTGCACTCTATGCCTGTGAATTGTTCCCTCGACTGGAGTCGATTACCGGGTTGTCGACAGGCTATCGACAAACCGGCGGGTACTGGCTGGCGCGACAGCCGGAGCGTATGGATGAATTGCATCGTATAGCGGCACTCGGGCAGCATCTGGGTTTAGCGGCAGAGATTGTTAATACGCAAACGGTGATGGATTCGGTGCCGTGTTTAAATTTGAATGGTCATGCTGGTGCAATGTCGGTAGCAGAAGACGCCAGTGTCAACCCGGTTGATCTGTGCCTCGCTTATGCGCGTGCTGCGAAGGACAAAGGGGTGGTAATACGCGAAAATTCGACCGTTTCGGATATTATGGTTGCAAATGGAGTTGCCACTGGTGTTCAGCTTGAAGACGGCACCACTATAGCAGCCGACACCGTGATTCTATGTGCCGGTGCCTGGTCAAAACCTCTGGCCCGGCGTGCCGGACTGGAGCTGCCGTTGCAAGCTGTTGAGCATATGTATGTAGTCACTGAACCGCTTGCCGGAAATAATAGACCGTTTCCGGTAGTGCGTGATTTAGATACCGGAATCTATATCAAGGGGGATAGCGGCAATAAGCTCATTATTGGAGGTTTTGAGCCGGATGCAAAGTGCTGGGACGCGTTTTCTGCACAAGGTGATCGACCTTTTCTGGAGTTGCCGGAAGACTGGGAGCAATTTCAGCCTTTTATGCAGGCGGCACTCGACCTGATACCCGGGCTTGAAAACACCGGTATTCAGCGTTTTATGAATGGCCCAGAGAGTTTCACCGCTGATACCCGTCCACTGGTGGGCGAAGCACCCGAGGTCGATGGTCTCTATGTTGCCGCAGGTATGAATTCGGTCGGGATTATGTCTTCTGCCGGTATCGGCCGGGCTCTCGCCGACTGGATAACAGACGGCTACCCGCCGATGGATTTATGGGAGGTCGATATCGCCCGCATCGATCCGGCCACAGCAAGTGATGCGCACATGCGGCAGAGAATGCGTGAATCAGTCTCTGATCTATTCGCAATGCACTGGCCCTATAAGCAGCCTGTGGCAGGGCGCGGCTTGCGCAAGTCGTGTCTGCACGATTACTGGGCTGCGCAGGGCGCTGTGTTTGGTTTGACCGCGGGCTGGGAGCGGGGTCTCTGGTATGCAAAAGAGCAAAGCGGGCGCGAGTTCAATTACTCGGTTGGAGTGCAACCGTGGCATAAAATAGCGCAGCAAGAAGCTGCTGAACTATGTGATGGCGTTTGCCTTGTGGATCTGTCTCCGCTTTCGAAGTTTGAACTATCCGGCGCTGATGCCTGTGTATTTTTACAGCAGCTTGTGTGTTCCAATTGTGATATTGCGATCGGTAGTACGGTTTACACGCAGGTTTTGAATGATCGGGGTGGGATCGAGGCGGATATCACCATCACACGCTTTTCGGAAACCCGTTTCCGATTGTCATCGGGTGCCGCCAGCCGATGGCGGGACAAGCAGTTGTTGCGCAAGCGAAGTCGCAATTATACGGTGACTATAGATGATGTCACAGAAGACGAGGCAGTGATTGGTGTGATGGGTGGGGGGGCGACGCGGTTACTCGCGCAATTGTCCGATACTGATTGGTCACAATTCGCCTTTAGTACCAGTCAACTGGTGCAAATAGTGGGTATTTCAGTGCGTGCGACGCGCTTGAGCTTTGTTGGGGAATGCGGGTGGGAGTTTAATATTCCCTGTGACAAGGCAGGTGACTTGTTTGAAGCGTTTATCGGAGCTGGCGCAAAGCCACTAGGGCATTATGCCGTTGATGCCTGCCGTATGGAAAAAGGTTATCGTCACTGGGGGCACGATACAGGCCCGCAGATATCACCATTGGTTGCAGGCTTGGGTTTTACCATAGACTGGCATAAGGAATTTACCGGTAAGCAGGCTTTGCTGGATGAACGTGGGAAAGGTTGCAGTCAACGGCTTTGCCTGTTTGAGGTGAGCGGTGATCCGTTAATATTACATGATGAACCGATACTGGAGGCGGGCAGGGTGATCGGGCTGACAACATCCGGAGCGAAAGGCGTGCGGGTATCGAAGACACTCGCATTCGGTTTAGTCAACATTGCATCGGGTGAATCAAGTGCGCAAACGCAGCAAAGGAAATTTGAAATAAAAGTGGCAGGAGCGTGTTATCCGGCAACGGTATTGCTGAACCCCCCCTACGATCCAACCGGTGAAAGGATGCGTCCGTGACAGATGCTCAGGTGGTTATTATAGGTGGCGGCGTAATGGGCGTGTCACTGTGCTATCACCTGGCCAAAGCGGGGTGGACTGATGTAGTACTGCTCGAAAAAAACGATCTCACGCATGGTTCTACCTGGCATGCCGCAGGGCTTTGCACGCACTTTGCGCATAACGCAACGATACAGGCGTTGCGTGCTCGATCGGTGAAGCTATACCGCGACATACTACCCGAGGCCACTGGCGAGAGTTGTGGCTTTCATCCGTCGGGGGCGATGCGAATCACGCGCTGTGCAGATCGCATGGATGAATTTAAGCATGTGGCTGGACTGTCTGCGTTCACCGGGTATCCGCTAGAGGTGTTGACGCCGGAACGAATTCGGGAACTGTACCCGCTTGCGCAACTGGACGGTTTGATTGGTGGTATCTATGAGCCCGAAGACGGACACGTTGATCCGACGCTGGCGACGCAGGCCATGGCGAAACTGGCGGTGCAGTACGGTGCCAGAATTGCGCGCTATAACCCGGTGCTTGGAATACGCCGTGAGCAGTCGCGATGGCTGCTGGAAACCGGCGACGGTATTATCAGCAGCAGGCATATAGTGAATGCAGCGGGCACCTGGGGCTATGAAGTGGGCCGGATGATGGGCCTTGATATACCGACAGTGCCGGTGTTGCATCAGTACCTGGTAACCGACAGCGTGCCTGATATTACTGCTAGAGAACTGGCAGGTACGCCGGAGCTTCCGATCATTCGTGATCCCGAAGAAAGCTGGTATGTGAGGCAGGAGCGAGACGGCTTTATTCTGGGGCCGTATGAAAAAGAGGCGCAGGTTTGGTCGGTTGATCAGGTGCCGCCTGATTTCGGAGCGGAGTTACTGGCGCCCGATCTGGAGCGGCTCGAACCGATTATAGAAGCGGCTATGCAGCGTATACCGGCACTTGCCGATGCCGGTGTTAAGTCTGTGGTTAACGGGCCTATAACCTTTACTCCTGATGCCAACCCGCTAATTGGCCCGGCGCATGGTTTAAGCAATGCCTGGCTGTTGACCGGTTCATCGATGGGTGTGATGGAAGGCGGTGGCGCGGGTTGGTTTCTGGCGCACTGGATGACCACAGGGTCACCACCTCTCGATGCTCTCTCTATAGACAGCCGCCGTTTCGGTCGATGGGCTGACCGGGACTACCGTGTGAACAAAGCCATAGAGTGTTTTGGTTTGCAGTTCGGGATTCATTTTCCATACGAAGAAAGAACCGTCGCTCGCAATAAACGCCGCTCGCCATTGCATGATGCCATGCTGCAGCGAGGAGCGGTAATGGGTGCGGCTTATGGCTGGGAGCGCCCTAACTGGTTCTCGTCTAAAAAGGGTGATCGTGCGGTAGAGAGTTTTCAGCGCACAAACTGGTTTGAGGCCGTAGCAAGTGAGGTACATACTACGACCACGGCAGTTGCCGTCGCTGATCTGTCTGTGTTTTCAAAATTCGAAGTAACCGGGTCGCAAGCAAAGCGATTTATAGATTCGCTGGGGGCGAATAGAGCACCGGCCATCGGGCGTATTGGATTGCTGCATGTGTTGACGCCGGCAGGTGGGGTGCTGGCTGAATTCAGTGTATCAATGCTAACTGCAGACAAGGCTTATTTAACATCTGCTGCCGCGGCGGAAGAGATTAATTTTGATCTCCTGCTCGAAAGAGCCGCGGCTTACAATGTGGCGGTTAGCAACGTCACAGATAGTCTGGCGGTTATCGGTGTGATGGGGCCATATGCGCGCGATACACTGAATGCTTTGGTGGCACCAGAGTCTAAATTGTTTGGCAGTGATTTTCGCTGGCTCGATTGTAAAACCGTTTCTATAGCGGGGCATGATGCTGTGGCTCTGCGTGTTTCTTATGTTGGCGAGTCGGGATGGGAGTTGCATGTTCCGGTAACTGCGGCACTGGAGCTACTGTTGGCTATAGAGCGGTCTGGTAAGCCATACGGCCTTGGCTACTACGGGGCCTATGCCGCAAATTCCATGCGACTGGAAAAAGGCTACCGCGCCTGGGGTGCAGACCTTACTACCGAGCGTACACCAGCTGAAAGCGGTGTTGGTCAATTTGTTAATTCAGTAAACCGGAGTTTTGCTGGTAGCGAGGCGATGCAGGTGCGGGAGCAAGCCGCTGATGCCTGGCAGCATGTGTTGCTTGCCATTGATTGTGCTCACACAGATGCCTTTTATAGTCACCCGGTTCAATGCGATGACCGAATCGTTGGTATTGTCACCTCGGGTGCCTACGGGCATCGGTGTGGGCAGTCGCTTGCGCTGGCTTACCTGCAGGAGCCATTGAGCGCCCGGGAAAAAGTTTCGCTAACAGTCCTGATACTCGGTGTGTCTTATACTGCTGAAATACTGGATCAACCTCCATTTGATCCGCAAAATGAACGATTAAAGTCCTGACGGAGGCAACGTGAATTCACCAACTGAGCTGCACACTGACTGGTCTGCTGCGGCAATAACCGAGCGCCGCAATACCTATTATGCGGCTTCGCAGAGCAGGTTTGTCCCGTTTCAGGAACCGATTATTTTCAAACGCGGTTCGATGCAATACCTGTGGGATGTTGACGATCGCAAGTTTACTGATTTACTGGGAATGAACGTGTGTATTTCGGTGGGGCATTCACACCCGCGAGTAGTTGCTGCAGCTGTTCAGCAGGCACAGGAGCTGACCCATTGCACCACCATGTTCTACCACCCTGCACCGGCGCATCTGGCCGAAGAGCTGGCAGCCACGTTGCCGAACAGCTCGCAATGGGTGGTGCATTTCACCAACTCGGGGGCAGAGGCGATTGACCTGGCTATGACGATGGCGCGGGGCTACACCGGCAACCTCGATCTGCTTGCGCTGCGTACGGCTTATCACGGGCCGACCAGTGCTGCGCAATCGGTTACCGGTATCGCGAGCTGGCGCCACTCCGGGCTGCCGGGCAACGTGGCCTTTGTTGCCGACCCCAACCAGTACCGGGGCATTTTCGGTGAGGGCACAGATGCTTACCTCGACGAGATTGACCGCACAATCGCAACCGCCACTAGCGGCAGAATTGCCGGCATGCTAATCGAAAGTATTCAGGGTTATGGTGGTGTAGTAGAGATGCCGGAAGGCTATCTTGCCGGTGCGGCGGAGCGGGTGCGTGCCGCAGGTGGTTTGTACATTGCCGATGAAGTGCAGAGCGGGTTCGGGCGGACCGGGGATCACTACTGGGGGTTTCAGGCGCACGATGTTGTACCCGATATCATTGTTTGCGCCAAGGGTATGGGTAACGGCTTCCCGATTGCGGCGGTCATCTCGAAAAGAGAAGTTGCCGCGCCGATGGCCGAAAAATTTATGTTTCATACCTATGGTGCAAATCCAACGAGCTGCGCTGCGGCGCGCGCCGTACTGCAGGTAATTGAAGACGAAAAACTGCAGGATAATTCCAGGCAGGTCGGTGCAGCATTGCTTGAGCGCCTCAATGATCTGCAAATCCGCTACGATTCCATTGGTGATGTACGCGGTCGCGGACTCATGCTGGCTATAGAACTGGTTAAAGATCGCAATACGAAAGAGCCCGATAAAGCGGTTGCAGCGGCAGTATTCGAGAAATGCCGTGAGCAGGGATTAATACTGTCTAAGTCAGGGCCTTCTCAATCCTGCTTGCGAATGGTGCCCCCGATGTGTCTGGATATGAGCGATGTGGACGCAGTGGGTGACGGGCTCGATGCGGCGTTTGCGTCTCTATAGTTGGTATCCTTTTGGCGATTTATTGAAAATATATAGAGCTACAGATGAATAGAGTTATAACAGCGTGCGCACTGTGTGCTTTATTGCTGATAAATACCAGTGCCGTGGCCCGCGGAGTTGCCAGTATTGTCTATGAAGACGATACTGACTATGCCGATGTGCGCGAGCTGATGATGCATGAAGCTATTCTCGATGATGCGGTGGAGTTCATAAATGAGATATTCACTCTTGAGCGCGATATTGAGATTGTTGTCGGCACTGACGATGGGCCGTTGTACGATCCGGCCATCAGTACAATTCAGATCCCCTATTTTTTCTATACGGAAATAGTAGAGCGCTACCGGCAGATAGACAGCCGTGAGATCGAACAACTAGAGTTCGCTGATGATGCGATATTGCATACGCTGTTTCACGAGATAGCCCACGCACTGACAGACCAGCTCGAAATACCTATCGTCGGAAAAGAAGAAGATGCCGCTGACGGGCTGGCCAGTGTATTGTTGCTTGAGTACTACGAAGATGGCGCGGAAATGGCGCGAAACGCGGCCGAGTTATTCGCTATGGAGGGTGAAGAGCGAGGCGAGCTGAGCAAAGAGGATTTCTGGGACGAGCACAGCCTGGATGAGCAGCGCTACTTCAGTACGATGTGTCAGATCTATGGTAGTGATCCGGAGAAATACACCGCGCTAGGAGATGAGATGGAGTTTACGGAGGATCGCAGAGAGATATGTGTAGAGACTTACCAGCGATTAGTGGATGACTGGATTACTTTGCTGGGTGGAGCACTCGCGGAATAAAACCTCACTTGTCAATTACAACCAATGTCGATTACAACCGATACCGTCGAGCGATCCGGTTGTTGCCATGTTCCCTTGCGAGGTATAGTGAATAGCATTGATCGGGCAGGGAATTGATTATGAGAAGATTAAGATCGCGGGTTACGCATACCGTTGGTTTCGCCGTTTTATTGCTTCTGACCGGATCAATGGCAGTGGCTTCTCAGTCGATTGAGCTGGGGGCTCGCCCGGGCGAACTTATCAACACGCTGCCCCAGGGCAGTTTGCGTTCGAAACTTGAGTCGTGTGCGGCAAACCCGCCTGGCCGGTCATTATTTTCAATCGGCCACCGCGGTGCGCCGCTGAAATTTCCCGAGCATACCCGGGAGAGTTATATTGCTGCCGCAGAAATGGGAGCAGGGATAATTGAATGCGATGTCACATTCACTGCGGATAAAACTCTTGTTTGCCGCCACTCTCAGTGCGACCTCCATACCACCACCAATATACTGCAGACCCCGCTGGCGGCACAGTGCTCTACACCGCCCGATTTCAGCAGCAATACGCCTTTCAAGAATGTGAAATGCTGTACCAGCGATATTACGATCGCTGAATTTCAAACTCTCCGGGGTAAAGTCGATAGCGGCAACAAGAAAGCAAAAACGTTGCAGGAATATCTGTCACTTTCAGGAACACCGAAAGCCGCGCTGCAAGGTGTTACCGGTACGCTGATGACACACAGGGAAAGTATTGAGCTGTTCCGTGATTTGGGCGTCAAAGTGATTCCCGAGCTCAAGAAACCTCAGGTCAGCATGCCGTTTGAAGGCGATTTTACTCAGGAGCAATTTGCGCAGGCGCTGGTTGATGAGTACAAAAATGCGCGAATAGACCCAGCTGATGTATTTCTTCAGAGTTTCAACCTCAATGATGTACACTACTGGCTCAGAGAGGAGCCGGAATTCGGCGGGCAAGCGGCCTGGCTTGATAGTCGGTACCGCGATAAAAGCTTCAGCCCGGCGAACAAGGAAACCTTTACGCCGTCGATGGCCGAACTGGCCGAAAGCGGTGTTAAAATTATAGCGCCGCCACTGTGGATGCTGCTATCACTCAACGACGAAAAACGTATCGTACCTTCAGTGTATGCCATAGAAGCGAAGGCGGCTGGCCTCGATATAATTGTATGGACTCTCGAACGGTCCGGATCACTTAAAAACGGAGGAGGGTGGTACTATCAGTCGATAAAAGAAGCCATTTCAAATGAAGGCGATATCTATGCTGCGCTCGATGTTCTGGCTCAGCAGGTAGAAATTCGCGGAGCATTCAGTGATTGGCCAGCTACCACAACCTATTACGCCAATTGCATGGGTATTCAGTAGGTGGCTATCCAAGAATGAAAGATCTACTGCGGATGCGGTCTTTTGGCCAGCTAACGCGATCAATTTAGTTGAATATGAATAACTATTCGCCAAAATCGATCGCGCTATCTGACTCAAAATCTCACAGCCTCGCTACGATCTTCATCCTCGGACAGCCACCTGGGCCAGCCGAGAATGAAAGATCTACTGCGGAACAGTCTTTGGCCAGCGATTACGTTTAACAACTATATGATTGTGCAGCGAAATTAGAAATCGATTGCCCGTGCTGTCGCAAAGTATTAGCATTTCCATGCTGAATTGCTCTTATAGACGGTGCAGGTAGACGGTGCAGGCAATTAAACGAATTGCCTCTGGCAGACATTGCTGAAGCAATTCACACGCAAATTCAAGTTTAGTCAACGGAGAAACAACAACAGTGAAATTGAGATCCCTGATAATTGGTATGGCCTTCAGCGCCAGTACCGTAATGAGCACCGCGGCAATGTCTGCAACGGAAATTCAATGGTGGCATGCGATGGGAGGGCGTCTTGGTGAAGTCGTCAATGAAATCGCAGAAAAATATAATGCCAGCCAGTCAGATGTGGTGGTTGTGCCGACTTACAAAGGCGGCTACGAAGACACAATGACAGCTGGTATCGCTGCGTTCCGTGCAAAGGAACAGCCACACGTGATTCAGATCTTTGATGCCGGTGCAGCAACAATCATCAACGCAAAAGGTGCCACTGTACCTGTTGCAGATTTGATGAAAGATTTTAACATTGAAGATTACATTTCCGGCGTACGCTATTTTTACGCTGATTCGGACGGCAAAATGATTGGTTTGCCGTTTAATTCGTCAACCCCGCTTCTTTACTACAACAAAGATGCCTTCGCAGCAGCAGGTGTCGACGCTCCGCCCAAAACCTGGGAAGAATTCGAAGAAATTGCACCGAAGCTTAAAGAAGCCGGTTTTACTGCGCTGGCACAAAGCCACAGCCCATGGATCTTCTCTGAAAACTTTCACAGTCGGCACAATATTCAGCTTGCAACCGGCAACAATGGCTACGACACCACTGACGTAAAAATCCTCTATAACAACGATCACATGAAAATGCACTGGTCGAAAGTTAAAGAGTGGCTCGACGCCGGGTACTATGGTTTCTACGGTCGTGCCTGGGGTGATAATCAGGATGCATTCGTACAGAAGAAAGTGGCCATGTGGCTCGGCTCTTCCGGCTCATTCGGTGGGCTGAGCAAGTCGACTGACTTTGATTTCGGAACCACTTTCCTGCCTTACTGGGAAAGCATTATCAAGGAGCCGAAGGGTACATTTATCGGCGGAGCCGCCTTGTTTGCCATGGCCGGTCACTCCGATGATGAATACAAAGCGGTCGCAGACTTCTTTGGTTACATGACTGCATCAGATAACCAGGTGTTCTGGCATAAAGAAACTGGTTATGTACCTATTACCAGTGAAGCCTATGATGCGGCTAAAAAAGAAGGCTACTATGATTCAACACCCGATGCCGAAATTGGTATTCTGCAGCTGAGCCAGCCGGGTGGAGAGTGGACTAAAGGCTATCGACTGGGTTATTACGTACAAATCCGCGATGTCATGTATAAGCACTTCGACGATATCTTTTCGGGTTCAGCAAGCGTAGATGATGCATTTGCTGCAATGGAAACGGAATCAAACGCGCTTCTGAAGCGTTTTAGCGATACATACAAGTAACTTGTAATCGCATGAAACCGGCAGTCGTGTTGCTATCAGGCCTCGACTGCCGGATTTTTAAGCCAATAGAAACCAGCTATTGATATGAACGTTTCCTACGGATACCTCTGAATGAAGCGAGTTCAGTTCGAGCACAGCAGTATTCCTTATCTGTTTATTGCTCCGCAAATAATTATTATCGCTATATTTTTTCTATGGCCTGCTGTACAGGCTATATATCAATCTTTCCTGCTGGAAGACGCGTTTGGTTTGTCAACGCAGTTTGTCTGGTTTCGAAATTATTCCGATACCATCTTCAGCACATCGTGGCTGCAAGCCGCGGGCTTCACCGCTATTTTTGCAACATTGGTTACCTTTTTGTCTCTGGGTCTGGCGTTGTTACTGGCGGTGAAGGCAAACGAGGTCATTCGCGGGGCCAGCACCTATAAAACAACGCTAATGTGGGCTTACGCTATTGCTCCGCCGGTGGCTGGTTTAATGGGCAACCTGATGTTTAATCCGCTTATCGGTGATTTATACAAATTTTTTAACGCAATCGGCTGGGATTTTAATCACAAGCTCGATTCCTTTGACGCCGGCTTTGTGGTGGTACTGATTTCGGTGTGGAAGCAGGTTAGTGTCAACTTTATATTTTTCCTCTCTGGCTTGCAGGGTATTCCAACATCTGTGAATGAAGCCTCGATGATGGATTGCAATAGCCCCACCCGACGTTTCTGGACGATAACTTTTCCGTTGCTTGCCCCCACCACGTTTTTCCTGATGGTGATCAATATCACCTATGCATTCTTTGAGACATTCGGAATTATAGATACAACAACGCGAGGTGCGCCTGGCGGGGCAACCAACACGCTGGTGTTCAAGGTCTTTCAAGATGGTTTCAGAGGTGCTGATCTCGGTGGTTCCTCGGCTCAGTCTGTAGTGCTGATGATCCTGGTGCTGGCGTTAACCGTAGTTCAGTTCCGATTTATAGAACGCAAAGTGCATTATTAGCATGCCGGGTGATCCAGTGAATTGTTCAGGCCGAAGTGCAATGCGGCAGCTACCCCTTCACTCTTTAGATAATTTACACCATGACTAACTGGAATTGGCGACTGATAACATCCCACGCAATTCTTATTGTCGGGATCCTGTTCATGAGTTTGCCGGTGTGGGTGGCTTTTGCAACCTCAACCCATGCGCCCGAGATCATCCTGAGAGATGGGCTGCAGCTGTGGCCGGGTGGCAATTTTACGGAAACGTATCGTGCGGTATTGTTTGAAGAAGGCGGGGTGATGAAGTCGGTGCTTGGCACCACCATGCTCAAAAATAGCTTGATACTCGGTATCGGTTTTGCGATTGGCAAGGTGATTATCTCAATGCTGGCGGCGTATGCGATTGTCTACTTTCGCTTTCGGTTAGCGCTGCCGCTTTTCTGGGTAATCTTCATGACGTTGCTGTTACCGCTTGAGGTACGCATTATACCGTCCTACGAGGTTGTTGCCGGCCTGGGCCTGCTCGATACCCACTTCGGCCTTATTGTGCCGTTAATTGCATCGGCTACCGGTACGTTCTTTTTCAGGCAGTTTTTTCTTTCGGTACCTGATGAATTGTTAGAGGCGGCTCGTCTGGATGGTGCAACTGCCTGGGGGTTTTTTGTCGATATATTGATCCCGCTGTCTAAGACAATGATCGCAGCAATTCTAATTATTATGTTTGTGGTCGGCTGGAATCAGTACCTTTGGCCATTGATCATGACAACCAAAGAAGAAAACTACACACTTGTTATAGGGATCAAGCAGATCTACCAGATACTGGCTGAGGGCGGTGAATTACCGCAGTATCAAAAGGCATTTGCTCTGACAATTTTAGCGACACTGCCGCCGGTGCTGGTGGTGCTGGTGTTTCAAAACTGGTTTGTGAAAGGTCTGGTGGAGAGCGAAAAATAATGGCCAATGTTCAGTTAAGTGGTGTTCGCAAGACCTACCCCAATGGCGCTGTTGCTGTCCGTGGTGTGGACATGACTATTGAAGATGGTGAATTCATTGTCTTTGTCGGGCCGTCCGGGTGTGGAAAATCCACTCTGCTGCGAATGGTAGCGGGGCTCGAGAAAATCACGGATGGCAATATAGAGATCGGTGGGCGCCTCATCAACGATGTTTCTCCGGCTGAAAGAGATGTTGCCATGGTTTTTCAGAACTACGCTCTTTATCCACATATGACGGTTCGCGGTAATATGTCTTACGGCTTGAAAAACCGTGGTATGCCGAAAGCGGATATCAATAAGCGGGTAGAGGAAGCAGCGGGCTTACTGCGAATCGGTGATTTTCTTGATCGACAACCGAATCAGTTGTCAGGTGGCCAGCGACAGCGCGTGGCGATGGGACGGGCTATTGTCAGAGAGCCCAAGGTTTTCCTCTTTGATGAGCCCTTATCTAACCTTGATGCAAAATTGCGCGTACAGATGCGTATCGAAATCAAGCGCCTGCAGCGTCGCTTAAATGTAACCAGTATCTATGTCACCCACGATCAAACGGAGGCGATGACTCTGGCCGATCGGCTAGCTGTTATCAACGATGGAAAAATCGAGCAGATGGGGGCCCCCATTGATCTCTATAACAACCCGTCAACTTTGTTTGTCGCTTCGTTTATTGGATCGCCACAGGTTAATTTGCTGCCAGTCACCTTCGATGGCAATAATCTGGTCAATGGTGAACTCGCTATTCCCGGCTTTAATGATCTGCCGCAATCAACACCGCTGGTTCTCGGGATCCGGCCGGATGATCTCACGCAGGCAGAGCACGGGCTGTTTAAAATCAGGGTTGATATAGTCGAGCAGCATGGAGCGGATAATCTGATTTACGGCGCGGTTCGCGGCGCAGAAAAATTAAAAGAAGACGAAGCCGAGTTCTGTTTTAAAACCGGCCATGAGTTGCTGCCGGAACTGGAAAGTACGCTTACACTGGATTTCGATACCAACAAGGCGATGGTTTTCAATAAGGAAACTGGCCAGAGGCTGATCTAGATTTTCTTTTTGTAGTTCACAGAGATGGTAACCGGGTACAGCCTGTTGCGGCGGTGTACGAGTCATGTCGTTCTGCTGTGTGGGCTGATCTTCATTCTGGCACCGGTTGTATTGATGTTGTTTTCCTCGACACATACTACGCAGGTTCTGCAACAGCAGGGGTTGCAGTGGTTTCCGGGGGAGCATGCTGTATCGAATTATTCCCGTGTGTTCGGCTTTGAGGCGGGCTATTTTGATCAGGTAACACCAGGCGCAATGCTTATTAATTCGTTGATTGTTGCGGTCGGGGTTGCCACGCTTACTACTTTTTTTTCACTGCTGACCGCCTATGCGATTGTGTTTTTTAGAATGCCGGTTGCCGCCGGTGTTTTCTGGCTGGTCCTGGCGACGCTATTGTTTCCACTGGAGTCCCGATTTATAACAACGTTTCAGGTTACTGCATCGCTGGGTCTGATTAACACACATATGGGAATAATCCTGCCAGTGCTGGCCGCGGCATTGGGAACATTTTTCTTCAGGCAGTATTTTTTAACCCTGCCGAAGCATCTGATCGAAGCGGCTATTCTGGACGGGGCGGGCCCGTTGAAATTTTTTGTTGATATTATTATGCCTATATCCCTGCCGCGTGCCGGGGCTATTTTTGTTATTGCTTTTATGATTGGCTGGAATCAGTACCTGTGGCCGCTGATGATCAGTACTGACGATTCCATGTACACGCTGGTCCGTGGTATTCGATTAATAGGTCAGGAGTCCGGACCGGGGATGGCGTTGCTTGTTATTACTATAATTCCGCCGTTTATTTTACTGCTGGCTTTTCAGCGTTGGTTTTATCAGGCGTTGACTCACGTTGAATAATAGCCTGGTCTATAAAAACCGTTATTCCAGTTTTAATTTCATGCCTTCGTGGCTGGCAATAAACCCGAGTTGCTCATAAAACCGAATAGCTTTCGGGCGTTGCTTATCGGACGTGAGCTGGATCATTCCAGCGCCCCTGGTTCGTGCTCTTGCGATAGCCCATTTGAATAGTGCTGCACCGATCCCCTGGCCGCGAAAGTCGCTATGAATGCGTACATCTTCGATGAGGCGGCGCCAGGTACCGGTGTGTGTCAGATAGGGGATAAATGTCAGGTGCAGCAGGCCGATGATTGCGGTGTCGTGTTCCAGTACGATAAGCTCGTTATTCGGGTCGGCGGCAATTGCAGAATGTAGAAATCTATCTGGAAAGGCCGCTGCCGGCGACGGCTAATCCATATGTCAGGGTGGTTGATAGCGAAAATAGCCAAGCCGCGTGCCAGTAAACGCCGGGTACTAACTGGTTGGTAAACGTCACTGGTTTGAAGCAGTTGAGTGGTCGCTTTTCATTGTGCTTTCGCCGTGCTTCATTTCTTTTTTCTTTTGATTCATTGATCCGTGCGCGTGATTGCCGCTAATAGGCACGATATCCATTTTCACTTGAACTTCACCAGCGTGCTCGAATGTAAAGGTGGCTGTTGCCTGTTCTCCGGGTATAAGCTGCTTTTTGAGCTGCATGTACATCATGTGTAGTCCACCGGATTTCAGTGTTACTTCACCACCGGCCGGTATTTCCAGGCCATCTTCAAGTTGCCGCATTTTCATAACGTCGCCGTGCATAGACATTTCGTGTATTTCGGTAATTTCGGCGAAGCCCGCGCTGCCTCCTGTCAATCGGTCTGCGGTGTCGCCGTTGTTGCGGATTATCGCGTATCCCGCAGCGGTTCTGGCGCCCGGCGGTGTTGCGCGTGTATGCGGGTTTGCGATGGTGAGTTTTCCGATTGTGAAATCTTCAGAAAATGCGGCAGGCGGAACCAGTAGCATTGAAAGCGATACGCATGATGCGAGGTATAGGGTTCGTAGTGACATAAGCGGCAATAACAGGTGGAGGACGGCAGGACTGAATATAAATTATTTAAGTGATGCTGGTAGATCAAAAATCAACCGTCATCCATAATTACGTTTACAAAAATTTCTGTCAGGGATTCCATTGGAACTGATTAACGATACGGTGTTTGGTAAAAGCCTGAGGCTCGAGGCCAATATGGCAGGCTGGCAGCAGTTGTACTGGGATGGCCAGCTGGTTTCGGTTCGACCCGCGAGCCCCGACACCCCCGAAGAGATCCAGCATGTCTTTGAGCTGCAAAGTGAGGCGGGAAATGTAGATTGCCAGCTCGATTTAAAACTGCGCTGGTCGCCATTGCAGCTGGAGTACACGGTATCCTCACAAGGTCAGGTGCTGCAAAGTAACAGTCGGGACGAAAAAGATATCGCCGGTACCACACCGGAAGAGCTGGTACCGATGCGGCGGCAGTTCAGTGTTGTGGGTCTGGCGTCTCTGGGAATTAAACTCCTGAAAAGCGCCAAGGCAATCAAGGTGCTGCTGGTTGGTGCCAGCGTGGCTGCTTACTCGTGGCTGTTTTCCTTTCAGTTTGCATTGCTGTTGTTGCTGTGTCTGGTTATACATGAATATGGACATATTCGCGCTATGAAGTATTTTGGCCTTAAGACCAAAGGGATCTATCTCATACCGTTTGTCGGGGGGCTGGCTGTAGGCGAAAACCGTCTCAATACCCGATGGCAAAGTGTGGTGATTTCTATTATGGGGCCGGTGTTCGGGTTGTTCCTTTCGGTGGCCTCGCTAGTGCTTTTCTATATAACCGGGGAGGCGATATTTGCTGGTCTGGCGGCATTTAATGCATTGCTGAACCTCTTTAATCTGTTGCCGATTCTACCGCTCGACGGTGGACACATTCTAAAAGCGATAACCTTTTCCATGCACAATGCGGTTGGTCTGGTGTTGTGTGTGGCCGGTGCGATTCTGGGGGTTGTGCTGAGTTACTCCTTGGGTCTGGCGTTACTGGGTTTTCTGTTGTTGATTGGTAGCGGTGAGATTTTGCTCGAATGGCGCATGCGGCATCATAGTCCGTTGCTGCCACTTGATCGATATGGCCAGATTTTTTCGACGGTCTGGTATGTGCTGGTGATAGCAGCGTTTATCGGTGTGATCTATATTGTGGCATCAAGTGGAGACGAAGTGCTGAGGCTGCCGCTGGAGATACTGAAAAGCTGATTACTGTGGTTCTTCGTCGAGGCTTCGGTATGCCGTCCCGCGTGATGCGGCGGTGACAGGCGTGAATGAGCATTTACTTCGGTTAATCCGGCGCTGAGCGTTTAAATAAACTGTTCAATATGGAAAGGTAGAGGGCAAATCGGTTGTAGTCAGCGTTTTTTTTGAATTATCGACTATTACACAAGAGGTAGATTCAAAAAGGACGAGGATAACGTTCGATGATTCATCTCTATTTCGCCATCCGCCGTTGGTCAATTCTGTTGCTGCCGCTAATGTTGCTGGCAGCCTGTGGCGGCGGTTCGACTATTAGCCAGAGTATCAGTACGGCTGATGCTAATCCGCCGATTCCGCAACTGGATGCCAGTACTACTACAGCAGCCTCTGCACCGGCGCAGCAAGCGCAGGCTCCAGCTGATGTTATGCCTCAACCAGCGCCGGTCCCGGAACCACCACCGAAACCTGAATCACCACCGACACCGGAACCAACGCCGGCGCCGGAACCAACTCCGGTAAGTGCCCCGGAGCCGGCAGTGGAAGCTGAGCCGACCCCTGAGCCAGCTCCGGTTGTAACACTAGCCATTAACCGGAACTATACCGTTGCTGATATCACTGATCTGATACTTGTCACTGGCCAATCTAATGCGCTTGGAGCCAATACCGATTACGACGCAACGCTGGATAGTCCCGACAATCAGGTATTCGCCTTCACCGATGGCGGATGGCGTGTGGCTGATCTGCATCAGGTGTGGGATTTAAACTGGTTTCCGCGAGGTCATCCCACAGAAGAGCCGAGCAATAATTTTGCACTTCACTTCGGCAAACAGCTGGTCCGACAGGCACCGGATCGGGTGGTGGGTTTTATCCTGGTTACGGCGCCGGGTACCGGGATCGAACATTGGGATCAGGGTGGAGAATTCTATACTGATCTGCAAAATAAGGTGGTTTCGGCGATAAACCAAACACCCCATAAAAGTGGCGTTGACGGTATTCTCTGGCACCAGGGTGAAAACAATGCCGGAGACACCGCTTACTCTGGAAAGCTCGATGCATTGATTGCAAATTTCAGAAGTGAAAACTGGTTCGCTTCAAACCGGCCGTTTATCTGTGGTGAGACTGCCGTTTTCGAGGTCGTTAACCGGCAGTTGCTTGCGTTAAATTCAAATGGCGACCAATGGAGCGGATGCGTGCGCTCGAACAGTCTGCTGGCTCAGTCTGACGGGTTTCATTTCAGTGCTGCCGGTCTTCGGGAGCTGGGTCGCCGCTATGCGGAAAAATACAGCGAAATGCTCGGGCTCTAGATGTTATTTACAGGCCCGTTATTAGCACAACGGGCCGGGCGGCAGGGTAGGCCGCCTAAGCAGTACGCTAATTCTCTAACGTAGAGCAACTTTCACCGCCATGCTGAGGAGGTCGTCTATAACAGAGCCGTCTTTATCAGCATCGAGGAAGGTTGCCAGTAGTCCGCGGTTTTTGTTTGCTGAAACGCCGGAACTGAATATATCGTTATTCCGGTTACCTTCGAAAATACCACCACCAGACGATTTATTACCACCGCCCAGAAATTTTTTACTCAGAGAGCTCATCACCAGGGTTGCCAGAATTGGCAGCGCTTTTTTTAGCAGCATGGAGGAAAGTCCGGATTTTTGAGCTCCGTGATTGGCAATATTACGGCTGACATCTTTATTGCCGAAAATATGTCCTAGAATCGCGTTGCCTTCCTGAGTAGTAGCGCTTTGGCCTAAAGACGACGGGCTATCGAGATACTTTGAGTGATTGCCTTTGCTCAGTGCCCCGATGAGGTTGTCGAGTCCGTTGTCTGATTTCGCATTATTCTGCAGGCCGCGAGCCAGCGAAGGGATTAATTGTCTGGCAGCAGTACGGGCATCGTTCTCGCCAACTCCAAGTTGCTTAGCCAGTTCTGCTACAACTTGATTGCTGTCGTTGCCGAGTATTGAATCCAGTAAGTTCATGAGCGGTTTCCAATTAGTGTGAAGGCCGGGTGGGGTTCCAGGTGGCGGGATCTGACAGCCAGGTGGCAAGTAGGATGATTTGAATATGAGTGCAGGGTGAAAAATCAGCTTGCGGCAGCGGCGGCGGTAAATGCCACCGTTGCGCTTTGTTGAATCAGCCTAGCTGTTCGAGAATCTTTTCTGCGGAGCTTACGTCGTACGCCGGACCGTCTTCAACATTCAGGTGGGTGATTTTGCCATTGTCGACAATCATAGAAAACCGTTGCGATCGTACCCCGAGACCTCGCTCGATCAGGTCCAGCTCAAGGCCCAATGCCTTGATCCAGGTGCCGCTGCCGTCAGCGGCCATCAGCAGATGCTCGGCATTCTGGGTTTTACTCCAGGCTCCCATTACGAAGGGGTCATTGACCGAAACACAAACAACGCGATCGACTCCCTTCGCTTCAATTTTGTCGCAATTGGCGATAAAGCTCGGTAGATGTGATTCGGAGCAGGTTGGGGTGAATGCGCCTGGCACACCGAAAACTACTACTTTTTTTCCATTGAACAGATCATCTGTACTGATGCCTTCCGGGCCTTTTTCGCCCATAAAACCAAGGTTGCCTGATGGGATGGTGTCGCCGACTTTAACGGTCATTGTATTCTCGCTAGTGGGTTATGATGCGAAATGGAAACATAACGTGGCGAGTCCGTAAAGAGGTTTATCCGGGTTTTGGTTGACTGCGCAATTATAGATTGCGGTCAGAGTTCCAGTAGCTCCTGCAATTTCGAGCGCTGTGCGTAGCCATCATTGTAGCCAAGTTCGATCAGATCCCGGGCGAATGCTGAGTCAAACAGTAAGTAGCTGGTCAGTGGTCTGCCTTCTTTAGTCATGGCACCGAGCCCGCTCAGAAGAATTTTCATGGAGCGTGGAAACGATTTAATGTGCCTGGCAACAATTTGCCGGATATCGACACTCGGGGAGATCACCAGAAATTCAATCGGGCGAAGCAGTGCGTCGTCGTGCTGAAAGCTCTGACGCTTCGATTCGGCCAACGCAAAATTTATTCGGTTGAGGCGTTCGATATCTGAATCAAGGCGATCGATAAATAGTGTGTCAAACATGTAGCCCGCGATCTGGCCGAGATTCGGATACACAGGGGTGCTGTCGGGGATATCGTCAAGATACGGATTGCGCACACTGATGATCAGCAGTTTATTCGCACCGAGGTGTAGCGCCGGGCTCAAAGGTGCTGCCTCGCGCATGGAGCCATCACCGTAGTATTCATTAGAGAGTTTTATTGCCGGGAAAACCACCGGTATGGCAATGGAAGCCATAAAATGATCAAGACGCAGGCGTTGTTCTGTGCCCATTCGCCGGGTCCGTTGCCACGGGGCGAGGTCGTCACATCCTTCGAAAAAGGTAACCGATGAACCTCGTCCATAGGAGGATGCGGTGATACCCAGTGCCCGCAATTGACCGCTTTGTATGCATTGGCGCATACGCGCAAGATTGACATGGTGCTCGATCAGTGAGCGAAGCGGGGTGTTGTCGAGCAGAGACTCCGGCTGTGATTCTGATTTACCGCCGCTGGCAAATGACCAGATCCAGCGCGCTCCGGTTTTGGTGGTGGTTTTTGCATCGGTGCGAACGACCATGTCCATATGGAGGTTTTCCCACATGCCGAGCAGCCGGCGCATGGCGTCGCTGAAATCGCCTGAGCGGCTGGCGATCATGCCGGCGTTTAATGCACCGGCAGAGGTACCGGTAACCACCGGAAAAGGTGATTGTGCACCGTTTGGGATCAGTTCTTCAACTGCTTTGAGCACCCCGACCTGATAGGCGTTACGCGCCCCGCCCCCGGGTAAAATCAGCCCTTTGGTTTGCTCTTCGGTGGAGGCTCGGTTTGCGAACCAGTGTTGGATGCCCATAGAGAATAATTCGGCGGTCTGTGGCGTTTCTATAGCGCATCGGGTCGCACTATCGCGGGTGAATCAGCCGCGAAGAATACCAAGGGAATTGATCGATGGACAGACAATCCAATGCACCGTGTGTGCTTGTAATTTTTAACTACGGTTTTGCGGATTTAACCTGCATCGAGTGGAACAAATCGCGTTTGGCAACTTCCACACTTTGCAGAGTTTTGCTGACATCCTGCCAGGTGACCTGGGAGGCGATACGGGCATTGCGATGATGCGCGCCAGCCATAGCGATAATAACCCCTGCGGCAAACAGGATCAGTACCGCTTTACGAACTCCCGGATAACTAGCTTCTTGCATTGCTGAAGAACTCCTGGCGTCCGATTTCCTTGACAATCTGATCCACTTCGCGCCAGCTGGCAGCAAGATCGATCAGCGAACTTTCAATTCCGCCAAGTGCCTGCAGGTCTGTGAGAGCAAGGCGTACGTTGTTTCTAAGCTTTGCGGTGTTTGCCGCCTCCCGATACACTTGGGCGTTTTTTTCCAGCACGAACAGCACGTAGTCAACGCGTTCAGTACTGATTTTAAGTGTGGATAGCAAACGTGCCTGTGCACTGTCAAATCGCTGCCAGATATCAATCTGTGTCTGCAATGAATGCAGCACACTCTGGTTAGCGTTGATTGTCATCTGGTATCGATCCCGCTCTATGTCACTTTTCGCATTGGGTAGCGCCAGCCGGGCCTGTTCCATCTCGCGGGTTTTCTCGGCTATATGCTGATCGATTTCAGAAATTGCGTCTCGGGTCTCGTGGCGTTTTTCATTGAGCTGCCGGTTACTTTTACGCGTGTACTTATGGTAGTCGCGGCGCATCGAGGCTGCTTCTTCAAAGTTGGCGGCAATCCGGTCAAGCTCGATGGACAATTCTTCGATGATATCGTCCATGCGGGACGCTTCGTCCACGCGCAGTTTCAGCTGCTGAAAAGCAATCAGGTTGCTCTGCAGCAGCGCTTGAGTGGTAGCTGCGCCAATGCGCTGTGACTCTGAAACCGTGTCGAGCAGGAATTGCTTGATTGATACGAATTGCTCGGGCAGATCGGACGTTGCAGCTGCCTGTGGTGAATTCCACAAACACAGTGCTAGCACCAGGCTTTGCAGGCATCCGGTATGGGATGGTCTGGCCCTCATAATTCTCCTCGACCCGTTTCTTATTATTATTGTTTCGCTACCGGTTCTCTGCCGGCAGCCGTCGCGGTTAACGGCCTTGCGTGCAGATTCTTTAATTGTGTGCCCGCTGCAGATGATCTTACAAAGCAACACAAACCGACGATGTGAATTACAATAGAGGGAGACTGATAAGAGCAATCCTCACGTATGAACGCCCTGCAAGAAATAAAAGGCCACTTTGCTACTGCGCTGGCTCAGCTTACCGGCGACCCTGGTCCGCTGCTGGCAATGATCCGCCCGACGCAGGACGGAAAGTTTGGTGACTATCAGGCCAATTGCGCAATGCCTCTGGCAAAGCAGCTGGGCAAAGCGCCGCGCGAGATCGCAGCGGATCTGGTCGCCTCGGTAGAGCTGTCTGACTTATGCGAAACCATTGAGGTGGCTGGCCCGGGTTTTATTAACCTTACCCTCAAGGACAGCTGGCTGACACGGCAACTTGCAGCGGCTCAGCAGGATGAGCGGCTCGGTATTGAGAACGCGCAGACGCCGCGCACGGTAGTAGTTGATTATTCGTCGCCGAATGTGGCCAAACCCATGCATGTCGGCCATATCCGCTCAACGGTCATTGGTGCAGCGCTGGCAAATATCCACCGCTTTCTTGGCCACCGGGTAATTACCGATAACCATCTCGGTGACTGGGGCACTCAGTTCGGCATGATCATTTATGGCTATAAGCATTTTGTTGATGCAGCGGCTTACCGGAAGGAGCCCGTATCTGAGTTAAGCCGGTTGTATAAATACGTGCGTGTACTGATGGACTATCACTCTGCAGTGCGCAAACTGCCGGAAGCCCGTGAAGCACTTGAAAAAATGCAGCTGGCGCAAGAACGGGTAAGTGCTACTGAAGCTTCCGGAAAATCTGAGATTAAGCAAAAGAAAAAAGATATATCCCGCCTCAACGAAAAAATAGCAGCGCAAACTGAAGTTATAGAGGGGCTGGCCGGCACCATTGAAAAAGTCAAAGCGGATGCGGCTTTGCTTAGCGTAGCAAACGAGCATGCTGCTGTAGGGCAGGCAGTGCTCGATGAAACGGTTAGACTCCATTCGGGAAATCCGCAGAACCGTGAGTATTGGGACGAGTTTCTACCTTACTGCCTTGAAGATATTAATCGATTATATGATCGTCTGGGTGTCCGCTTTGACTATATTCTAGGGGAGAGCTTCTACCATGATCAGCTTGGTCCGGTAGTTGAAGATTTCATCGAGCGGGATCTGGCCAGGGAAAGTGATGGTGCTATCTGTGTTTTCCTCGACGGCTATGAAGCGCCGATGATTATTCGTAAAAAAGATGGCGCGTATTTGTACCCCACCACAGATCTTGCCACCATTCAGCACCGGGTCAGTGAGTGGCAGGCCGACACTATGCTGTATGTTGTAGATCATCGACAGGGGGATCACTTCGATAAACTGTTTGATGCAGCAAGGCTATGGGGCTACACCGATGTTGAAATGACGCACGTCAGTTTCGGCACAGTACTGGGTGATGATGGTACGCCGTTTAAGACCCGTGCTGGTGATACGGTCGGGCTTGAAGGGCTGCTTGATGAAGCCGAGTCAAGAGCACTTGCGGTTGCCAAAGCGCAAAACCCTGATCTGGAAGAAGGCCGGCAGGCAGAAATCGGGCGGGTGGTCGGGATTGGCGCGCTAAAGTATGCCGATCTATCACAGAACCGTTCGTCTGACTATAAGTTCAGCTACGATAAAATGCTGGCGCTAAGAGGCAACACTGCCACGTATTTGCAGTATGCCAATGCCCGTGTGCACGGCATTTTGCGCAATATGAATGTAAGCGTTGAGTCACTGCGAGGTGCCGATGGTGAGTTAATTTTTGCTGAACCAGTTGAGCGGCAAATGGCCATTCAGCTATTGCGCTTCAGTGAAGCGTTGGATGATGTTCTAGTCGACTACAAACCAAATCTGTTGTGCAATTACCTGTTTGATCTGGCCCAGTTGTTTGCCCGGTTTTTCGATCAGTGCCCGGTAAAGGATGCGGGTTCAGTTGAGTTGCAGCAAAGCCGCCTGAAGCTTTGTGATTTGACAGCGAGAACGCTGACTACCGGTCTGGATTTATTAGGCATAGAGGCACTTGATAGAATCTAGATATATATACCATAGCGTTAATTTGTAAACGAATTCAGAGAGCGTCGGACAGTTGGATCCGCAATCGTATTTTAACCGGGAGTTGAGCTTTCTCGCGTTTAATCGCCGGGTATTGTTGCTGGCTTTTGATGATGAAATCCCGTTGCTTGAGCGCCTGCGTTATCTGTGTATTTGCAGCAGTAACCTCGATGAGTTTTTTGAAGTGCGAGTGGCCGGTCTGCAACAGCAATTGCAGGGTCGATTTGCAGGCACGGGGCCGGATAAATTAACACCGGAAGAGCAGCTAAGCCGGATTTCTAAAAGTGCACGGTTTCAGGTCAGGCACCAGTACCGTCTGTTGAATAGAAGACTGCTTCCAGCGCTGAAGAAAAACGGAATTGAATTTCTGGCGCCCGGAGCCGGCTGGACTCCAGGGGTAATTGAATGGGCTACGCATTATTTTATAACTGAGTTATTGCCGGTGCTTAGCCCGCTGGGGCTGGACCGTGCCCACCCGTTTCCGCTGTTGATGAACAAAAGTCTCAATTTTATTGTCAAGCTCAGCGGAAAAGATGCCTTCGGGCGTGACACCAGCCTGGCCGTTGTGCGAGCGCCGCGATCACTGCCGCGGATAATTCGCGTACCGTCTGAATTCGGCAATGGCGATAAATTCGTTTTTCTTTCAACCATGATTGAAGAGAATATTGAGCGGTTGTTCCCCGGTTTGAAGGTGGAGGGTACGTATCAGTTTCGTGTTACGCGAAATAGTGATTTGTACCTTGAAGATGAGGATGCCGCTGATCTGCGCCTGGCTTTGCAGGATGAATTAAGCACGCGAAATTTTGGCGAGGCGGTTCGACTGGAAGTTGACAGTGAATGCCCTGATTCTATAGTGCAGTTTTTATTGCGTGAATTCCGGTTGCAGCCGCGTGATCTGTTTTCGTGTGATGGGCCAGTCAATTTGAGTCGGCTGCAAAGTCTTCCGGAACGGGTCGATCGACCTGATCTTGAATTTCTGACATTTGTTTCCCACACACCAAAGAGCCTGGGCGCTAATCGGGATCTGTTTTCCCGAATCAGGCGTGCAGATGTCATGCTGCATTACCCCTATGAATCAAGTTCGCCGGTTGTCAATTTGTTACGTAAGGCCGCTAGAGACAAACAGGTTCTTGCGATTAAGCAGACACTATACCGTACGGGAACAGAGTCGGTTTATGTCGATGCTTTACTGGAGGCCGCAGCAAACGGGAAGGATGTCACGGTTGTGATTGAACTCAGAGCACGGTTTGACGAAGAGGCGAATATAGAGCTCGCACGGCGTTTACAACGGGAGGGTGTGCAGGTTGTATATGGTGTAGTGGGTATAAAAGCGCACGCAAAAATGACACTGATTGTGCGGCGAGAACAGGATCGCCTGATCCGGTATGCCAATGTGGCAACGGGCAATTATCATACTCGCACAGCAAGAGTCTATACCGACATCAGTCTGCTCACAGCAGATGAAAATATAACTGTTGACGTACAGAACGTGTTCAACCAATTGTCAGGTCTGGGGAAGGTACCGAAGATGCAGTCGTGCTTGCATTCACCGTTTAATCTGCACAAAAAACTCATGCACATGATTGAAGAGCAGACAGCGCTTGCCGCAGCTGGTAAGCCCTGCGGTATTAAAGCCCGGATGAATTCTCTCAGTGAGGCAAAGCTCGTTCGGGCATTGTATAGAGCTTCACAGGCGGGTGTTCAGGTGCAACTGCTTGTCAGGGGTATCTGCATACTGAAGCCGGGTATCGAAGGCTTGTCTGAGAATATCAGTGTCTGCTCCGTGGTCGGGCGTTTTCTGGAACATTCACGGGTATTTGCGTTTGGGCCGGAGGGAAAAGAAAAGGTATATATTTCCAGTGCCGACTGGATGCCGCGAAATATGTTCAATCGGGTTGAACTGGCTGTACCGGTTGTTGAGCCGAAACTGCGCTCGCGCGTTATTAGCGAGACGCTTAATCAGCATCTTGCGGATAACCGTTTTAGCTGGGAGCTATTGCCTACCGGGAGGTATCGACGAAAAAGAGCACAGGAGGAGCGTTTTTCGGTGCAGGAAAATCTACTTCAGGTACTAAACCTCGATAAAAAGTAACTGTCGTTTATATATTTGGGGTTTAGTGACACTCGAAGGTTTGAGGCTATGGGCTATGGCACCGTTGTGCTTACGCAGGTGGTATGTCCTGGTGGCTGCTTTAATTCACGGCAAGAGTTTTTACAGTGGAATTTCTTCTCGCGTCGAATACTTACTGATATTTGCAAGAGAGAAAATTCTTTGTGGAATCAAAGATCAAGTGAGATTCCCAGGTGAGACTCTGTCAATCCCGTGAATAATGCGGGTTAACGGGTATAGGGTAACTGGGTCGTCGAGACACAAAAATAGCGGAAAACCCACGCTGGGCCGCTGTTTATAGAGACGCTTGAATCGCGCTTGCTGTTCTCCGTTGACATAATTCCCGCACTGGAATCTGCGGAGCCCAAACATTTCGAACCTGCAAATGCAGATACAATCACCCAGGATGCCTGATGCGATTCACATTATCACTCTGGATACCGCGTCGGTTGTAGTGCGCTCGCGAGCGTTAGTTGTCTGGGGAGAATCAGTGGATGCTGGCTGATTTCAGCCGGTCGCTACGATCTTCGGTAGAGATAATTACGGTGTTTGTTACCAGATCGCGCTCAAAGGTAACTGAGATTTTCACGCCGGCATCACCAGCTGCCCAAACCGCCCTGAATAGCTCAGCAAGTGTGGTAACGTCCTGGCTATTTATCTGGAGAATTGTATCGCCACTTTGTATTCCAGCCTGGTCTGCGGGACCGCCTGCAGTCAGACCGGCAATCTGCAATGCGTCGGCGGACTCTAGTGCAAACCAGCCAACCCAGGGGCGTGCCGGTTCGTTGCGTCTGCCGTAGAGCATTAGATCGTTGAGGATGGGTGGCAGCAGATCGATCGGAATGACCATATTGGCGTGATTAACGGTGTTTTCCTGATCAACCATTTGCAGTATGAGAGAGCCTATCCCATAGAGCATGCCGTCCTCTCCAATTAACGCGGCGCCGCTCCAGTATGGGTGAGCCGGAGCGGTGAAAATGGCAGAGTCGAGCAGATACTCCCAGTAACCCGCGAATTCTTCAATGCCACCAATCTGGACTTGTTGTGTGTGTGCTGGTCCACCGCAACCGGCCAGTAACAGCGACTGCCCTCGTATCAGATCAGCAGACTTACCGAGCATGACCGGAGGCAGCGTCAATTTGCCGAGTGTCTGCACCAGCCCGAAACCGCTGGCCTGATCGTAGGCGACTACATGGCCTTGCAGAGTGACTCCCTTATGATCGACCAGCCAGACGCTGCTCGCTTCGGTGACGATATAGCCTATAGTGAGAATGAGCCCTTGATCATTGATAACAACGCCGTGTCCCTGGCGTTCAGTGCCAAGAAATTCAGCGGTCATAGCGTCTTCAGGGATGCGGGTGCGAACTGAAACCACACTATCCAGCGTGGTTAATACCTGGGCGCTGTAGTCTGCCGGGTCGGGTGGATTGTCGGGCAGAATTTGCGAAAGTTCTGAATCAGTCATTAAGCACTAACATAGCAGAACTGGGGCTTTTCGTGAGTAGGTTCGTGGCCTGTAACGTTTAATTTTTCGTTACTGTTTCTGGATGTGAGGAAACCTGGTCGACGAAGGTGAGTTGGTTTCTTTCCCTGCTGATTTTCCATAGCGGAAAGTTCAGGCACTCGGAAATGATTACTTTGCCATGAATGTTAGAGGCCTCTTGTTTTAACTGAATTCAGTGGAATTGGTGCGTTCGATTCCTGACGATTTCGTATGGAGTGGTGATTGATCTTAACCCTTTGATGCAATGGAATATCCAGCCAGTCTGACTAAAACTGCAACCCGAACTAATTGAGAAGTAAACCGATAGATGAGCAGAGCATGCAAATGCGATTCTCAAAAATATTGATTGCAAGCAATTTCATGGGGAATTGATGTGCTGAGCACGGATTACCCCTCGGTATGGGACAAGTTCACGCTACTGTTGCCTGATGATTAGTCGCCGCCAACTGCTCGTCAGTGAAGCGCGGTGTAATATGTTGTGGGCAATTCCAGTCGTATGCGACTACATCAATTAACCCGATTCGCTCAATTTTCGCCGGGTAGTCCGGTGAGGCGGCGTATGCTATTGCATCAGATGATGCCGTTCGAGCATCGGCAAAATGGAGGTGTCCGAGCAGTTTCAGTCGACGCCGATTCGGGTAATCCATAAGGATCAATGAGCAGCGATCGTTGATGGATATATTGCCGGCACTAATGAGCTGTGTATTACCGCGAAAATCGGCGTAGGCCAGTTGCGTGGGACTTAGTACTTTGAGAAACCCGGCAGGCCCCCCGCGATGCTGGACGTATGGCCAGCCAGTCTCGCTGACTGTCGAAATATAGAAGGAATCTCGGCGCTTGATAAATTCGGTTTCTCGCACGCTCAGTTGATCGTTCGGCCCAAACTGGCTCTGCAGACGCTCGTTCTGCGCTCGGGAATCGTACAGTTCCTGGGCTGATTTGACGCTGTCTGTAAAGGTGATCTCTGCAAATCGGTGTGGCATGATTGTATCCTTTTTGTGAAAGTCAGTGCACTGGCAGCCGCTTAAACGCGGCTGCGTAAGCACTGGTTTTAATTTGTAGCCATGTTTGATGTAGCTACGTTTCGACCAATAAAGTCAAGCATCAGTATTGCGATCTCTGTTCCGTGGGTTTCTAAAGCAAAGTGTCCTGTGTCTAATATATGGTACTCAAGATTTTTCAGATCGCGTTTGAAGGGCTGTGCACCTGCGGTCGGAAATATCTCGTCGTTCTTTCCCCAAACAATCAAGGTGGGCGGCTGATGGTCTCGAAGATACTGTTGCCAGGCAGGGTAGAGTGGTGGGTTTGAACCATAGCTATGAAACATCTGCAGTTGTATGTCCTGATTGCCTTCCCGGTCCAGCAGAGGCTGAACATGACCCCAGGTGTCCGGGCTCACCGATTCTATTTTTTTCACTCCATTCGTGTACTGCCACTTGGTGGCGCCGATAGTTGTCAGGAATTGCAGTGCATCGGCGTTCGACATGGACGGTTGCCTGTAGGCAGTCTTAACTTGTTTCCAGAACTCATTGTCTAGACCTTCATTCACAGCATCCCGATTCTTCCAGTAGGCCTTGATTGGTTCCCAGAAGTTATTGTCGATCCCCTCATCATAGGCGTTTCCATTTTGCACTATTAAACTCTGAATTCGATCAGGCTGTGCAGTTGCGAGTCGAAACCCAATGGGGGCGCCGTAATCCATCAAGTAGAGGCTGAATCGCTCTAGTCCAATCTTATCGACCAATTTTCCAACCAGTCGTGCCACATTGTCGAACGAGTAGTCGAACTCATTGACAGTTGGCATCGAACTATATCCATAGCCGGGGTAATCAGGTGCAATTACGTGATATTGGCCTGATAGCTGAGGGATTAGATCCCGAAACATGTGCGAAGAGGTTGGAAAACCGTGCAGCAGCAAGATTGTGGGGTTATCGGGGTTTCCTGCTTCGCGATAGAAGATTTTGACATTTTCCACTATAGCTGTGCGATAGCTGGTAGCGGTAATCCCGGGTTCGGCGTGTACCGTTGATTGAAGGCCAGCAATTGATAGCAAATACAACAAGCATAATGCTGTTTGTCTGGTGATGAGCCTGCTCATGGGTTGTGTCCTCGAAGTAAATTGGTTGAATTTCGGATTTATAGGGCTAGTAAAGCCAGGTCATAAATACAAGACTTGTGGTCTGGGTGATTTTATAAGCAATAATTAAGGTCTGGACAAACGATGAATTCTCACGCAGGCTTAGAAAAAATAAGTTAAATTGATGTCTCGAAAAAACTATCCTCTCAATGCGCTGCGTACGTTTGAAGTGTCAGCCCGCCACCTGAGCTTCGTGAAGGCGGCGGACGAGCTTTCGGTAACTCCCGCTGCAGTCAGTCATCAGATTAAAAAGTTGGAAGAATTTCTGGGCTTTCCGCTTTTTCGTCGGCGCACAAGGGGGTTGGTTCTGGTTGATTCTGGTCAGTTACTGTTAGCGGAGTTAAGTGACGTATTTCTTCGTCTCGACAAAGCAATGGAGCGGGTTATTGATAGTGACTCAAGTGGTACTCTCACAGTAAGCGTTGCCCCTACTTTCGCCGTCATGTGGTTTATTCCGAGATTGCAAAAGTTTTCGGCTCTTAATCCGGATATCGATGTGCGTACCTCAACGGGCTTAGGGTTAGTCGATTTTCAACGTGATGACTTTGATGCAGCCATTAGGTTAGGTAGCGGCAAATGGCCTGGTCTGGAAGCGCTCAAGCTTTTTGACGAATCCGTAACACCTATGTGCAGTCCACGTATGCTGAAAGGGCCCAATGCGCTTAGCTGCCCCGATGATCTGTGCAGGCATGTTCTATTGCACAATCATTCGATGGACTATGATCCCGAAGCGCCGACCTGGGAAAAATGGCTGGATGCAGCCGGCGCGAGTAGTGTGGATGCAACGCGAGGTATGCACTTCAGCTTACCGGATCACGGGCTGCAAGCTGCTATTGATGGTGCAGGTGTCGTTTTGGGCTGGCGATCGCTTGCTGCGGCAGATCTGGCGGCTGGACGAGTTGTTGCCCCGTTTGAACTAAATCTGCCACTCGGATCAGGCTTTTACCTTTGTTACCCGGAGGCCCATGCACTGAGATCGAATATTGTTGCTCTGCGTGAATGGATAATGAGTGAGGTTCGCGAAGCCGTGTGACTCAGTCGTGCCCGAAATTCAATGTCATTGCTTGCCAGAGTATTCAACCAGGGATGTTGATTTCTATTGACCGATGTATGGGCTTGCCATTGCTTGTCAAGAATTTATGATCAGGCAGAACGTTCAGATAAACAGTGACTGTGTGCGATCCAGGTGACAGATTCTCCAGTATGCTATTTGGCGTATACACACTGGAATGTTTGGTGTCGTCCAGGTAAATATGGGCGTGACCGAATAAGGTTTCTCCGTCGGCAACAATGCAATTGCGACTGAATGTAAAATTGCTGGTTCGCATAGTTAGAAAAACGCGGTGATTGTTTACTACGGCATCAACGTGAAGGGATGGTGCATCCTCGAGAATCGGGTATTCTACAAAATGGTCATTAAATGTGTTGATCGAATTTGCATCCATTTGCATAAATACTATGAAAAGGGCAAATGTGCTGCCAACGGGTAAAAGTACATGGAGCATCCATCGAATCATCTGGATTATCTCTAGGCAGCTTTTTTGTTTTCGGACAAATGTTCGGGGAATTGGGTTTTATCCATTGTACTTGTGTTTGAATTGGTTGGCGTACCCGAACCAAGATCCGAAGTGCTATTGCCAAAAAACACGCTAAATAATTCATCGATTAGCAATCGAACTTTACATTCGAAAGTGGGCAGCAGACTGAGAAATCTCACACGATTAATTACTCTTGAAATTATTGCCGGCAGCTTTACCCCGCACCAGGATGTGATCGTTTTATGCCCCATATATAATTCGTATGTCTTGTGGCGACATTGCACGAATGAGGTGGTTGGTAGTCCTTGAGACCGCGCCCACGCATTTGTTGCTGCTTTTCTGCCTTGTGCAATCGTGTAAGAAGGTCTGTGTTCTGACATCATTGATCGTAATGATACAACCCACGTACCATTGTACAGTGGATCAGACAGGCTCAGGTCGTGCTCGATATCGGGTAGTTTCTCTCCTGCATGGCGTTGCAGAGAATCCAGGTTTGAATGATAGTTTAGATTTACCACGGTTGACACCTCAATAAGACCTGAACGTTTGAGGACGATGCCCGATCCATCAATTCGCTCTATGGAGTCTTTATTTACGACACCAATCTCGTGAGAATTAAAAAGCTCATTTCTTCTATTTAATAATTTCGAGTCGATATTTTCTATTTCTGACTCACTTTCGAATACTACTACCTTGGGGTTGTATAGCTGTGATATCTGTCGTTCGACCCTGAGCCGGTTGAGTAGCGATCTAATCTCCATAGCCAGGGCCGATCCGTGTTGCCCACCACCGACGATAGCAAATCCTAGTTCGTCAGGTAGTAGTGGCGCCTCGTTGCTATTGCTGGATGCCTGATTGAGAATGTGTTGCTTTAATCGTAATGCGTCTGCAATGTTATCCAGATAAAATACGCAATTGGGCTTGCGATTGGGTGAAAGGGAGTGATTTGGCCCGGGTTCAACAGCATAGATTAACTGATCGTAGTGATGTAGCTTTGTTTTGTGGTCCGGGCAGCAAAGAACAAGGCACTTCGCACGAAAATCAATCAATTCGGCCTCAGCTAGTATGACTTCAGTTTTTACTAGAGTTCTGACTAATGGACTTACGACTGAAGTGGGCTGGACAGTACCTGATACAACCTCTGGAAGCATTGACTTGAACTGATAGTCAAGAGTGTTGCTCACGAGGGTTACCTTCACGTTGCTAGGCTCGGGTAGAATACTCTCTAGTCGACGCGCAGCGGAAATAGCCGCCAGGCCATTTCCAAGTATTGTAATTCGGGTGCTTTTATCTGACGCAGGCTTGAAGCGCCAACGACCGCTGCCATTAAACAGAAATGAGACAGCCACGCCATAGTAGAGCAAGTGGGAGGTCAGATACTCAGCCTGAGTTAAGCATAGTGAGAAAAAAAGGAACGCTGCAATCAATATAAATGAAAGAAATCTCAAAACCACTCCAGCCACTATTAGCAGGCCGATAGATACCTCTGTGGCAGCCAGAATGAGTACAAATGTCTCCGGGGAAAACCCCATGGTGGGCAGTTGGTGAACGTCGATTATCGCCATTGCCAGATTCGGCTGAATAACCTTGAAATAAACCGCCAGGTATAGGAAGTTAGCCCCAACCAGTATGCGCAGTAGAAACTGAGCGCGCCCGAGGTTAATGGTGTGAGCTAACCGTTGATTCATTGTTTGAAGCGTAGTCGGTACCGGCATCGGAATATACAGAGCTCCAGAGCCCGCAAAGAAAAGATAGGCGCTAACCCCGATAAAACTTGGCGCATAGGCAATAGCGGGCACACCGAGATATACGAGTGCGAAAACCGCCAGTGATATAGTGCAAAGCGCAGCAAGTCGCGTATAAATTCCTAGAACAATAGCAATACCAGTTGTTACCTCAAACCAGCGGAGCCACTGTGTTGAAGGTGGTAGTTGACTAATCACCAGGTCCGGTGCGAGCAATGTCGGCTCAGTAAAAATGGTATTTCCGTAGCGAGGTTCCAGTGCTAATGCAGACGAGATCAGCACCCATCCGAGACAGAATCGTAAAATAACGGATGTATACTTCCGTAATGAGCGCATTCGCGCCCGGAACATAGGGAATAGTTCTCGAGCGCCGTTAGCGTCTAAATGAAACAACGTTAAATTGACAGCGAGAGCTATTGCCAGAATAGCAAAGCCAGATAGAGTAATCGATGTGTAGATGGAAGGTTTGGGCTTTCCGTTCCACTCAAGAACCTGATCAGGCGTGAGTACCCAGAGTTCATGAGCGCCGGCCTTGTTGGCGAGCACAACAAAAAAAATCAAGAGGAGCATGGAACACCGGCTATGTTGGTGACGGCCGTTGTGTCGGTTCACTGTTTTGTATTTCGTTAGAGGACAAAAGGGTATCGGCTGGTTAGATTGATTTCTTAATCACCGCAACGATGCCCTCATAACTTCGTTGAAATAATAATATTCAGGAAAAGTAACACCTCCATCGTACTGATCTGATGCTGTTATGTGTGTTAATTCAGTGAGTTGATTGAATTCAATTTTTAAAGATGAATTGTTGTGGTTATTGGCAGTTCCGGCATCAATTGCATGATTTTCCTCGGAGATATCCTGGTGTAGTCCTCTTGCTCTTGTGTCACAGCAATCGGGTGGATTGGCGGTAAACGGCGCTAAAGTCGCGTGCTGCGGCAGTTAGTAATCAACTTGGTGATCGTACTTGAGGTGCATCTGCCATTGCAATTCTTCATTGGTAGTGGTTTTAGTGGTGGACATTTTCGCCAGTAGTGGAGTGGAATGTCGTGTGGCGCACCATCCTTCTCCGGTTCGTAGTGGTTGTGTCTGGCCGATTCCGGAGTAGAAAAATGTTTCCAGCTCAGCGGACGGTCCGGTGATGCTTTCCGTAGCCATTTTAGCGCGGGGCCTAACCAGGGGAGATGCTATTCGGTTTCTAATACCCCACTCAATGATATTGTCGTTGCAGTTTTGGTTGGGGTGGTTTGCCGGTTTATTTGCAGCAGCTACATGGGTATTTACATCATAGTGTTGCTGTGGATTGGTCTGGTGTTGAACATAAAAGGTTGGTGTGACTTATTACGGATGCAGTTGAATGGCGAGACTACTCTGTGGTTTGATCAGGGAGAATGCGAGAGTTTGGTAAAATAGATGACTCTGGAAGCAGAAAATGTAGAGAGGGGTATTTTTGAGACTTACCCTCAGATTTTATTTAGGTCAATCCGGGTTTATTTCTCAGATTTTATTTGTCTATTTCTCAGAGTCTATTTATCCGGGTTGTTGCAGAAGGTGCGCGCTGGAGCTTTTCCAGTTTAAGTAGAAAGTACCGCCGTCGGTGTGATTCAGCGTGGCCAGTTCACGTTCCTGAAGCTGTACCTTAAACTCTGTTCCGTCAGTGGTTTCAAGAAAGAGAGTGACAACCGAGCCGATAAATTCTTCGGAAATCAGTGTGCAGACGACTCCGTTTTCAGTATTCCTATCGACTCGCGATATTTCAACGAGATCTGCGGCGATAACAAATGTTGCATCATCGCCTGGTGTCAGGCTGGCGTGTTCTTCGGTGGTCTGGATACTGAATGCACCAACGGGGGATTCCATATAAACGAGACCAGATTCGATTCCAGAGACTTTGCCTCCTACAATATTATTTCGCCCGACAAACTCGGCAACAAAGCGGTTTGCTGGTTCTCTATATATATCTCTCGGTTTAGCGGTCTGTGCTATTTCACCATCCGACATGATAACTACTCTGTCTGCCATGGCAAAAGCTTCTGATTGAGAGTGAGTGACATAAACAAAGGTGATTCCAAGTTCGCGTTGCAACCGGGTGAGGACCGACTGCATGCGTATCACCAGATGTGCATCAAGCGCTGAAAGTGGTTCATCGAGTAATAATAACCGGGGCTCGATAACAAGTGATCTGGCTAGCGCAACGCGTTGCTTCTGTCCGCCTGAGAGTGTTTCGACGTTTCGTTCTGCAAACTCAGCGACGCCTAATCGTTCGAGCCAGTCCAGTGCTTTTTTTCGCCTTGTCGTGGCATCCTGATTGCGCATTTTTAGGCCGAACTCGACGTTTTCGCGGACGTTTAGAAAAGGAAACAAAGCCAAAGACTGCCAGACCAGCGGGGTGTCACGCTCATGGGGGCGGACATCGTTCATCAATTGACCGTCTATAGTGATTGAGCCTGAAGTTGGTTTTTCCAGACCGGCCAGCATGCGCAATGTGGTTGTTTTGCCGCATCCGGATGGTCCCATTATGGCGATAAACTCACCGGCATCTATGCTGAGGTCCATACTTTTTACGGCGACAAAATCACCAAAGTGCTTGGCTACGCTTTCAAAGGTGACTAAGGGGTTGCTCATGAGAAAGTCTTGCTCTGGCGGACGGTGAAAAATACCTGGGCTATGATTACCAGTGTCATTGATACTAGAAATACAAAGGTGCCGATTGCATTGACCTGTGGATCAATATTGCCCTGAACAATCTCCAGTATAAGGACAGGTACGGTTTTGTTCAGTCCCGATACAAACCAGGCAATAGCGAACTCGTCGAATGAGACTGCAGCGGTGAGAAACAAAGAAGAAATGATAGAAGGTTTGCAGAAGGGGATAATAACTTCCCGCATGGCCCGCCATTCACTGGCGCCAAGATTCCAGGCTGCTGATTCAAGATCTTTGTCCATCTGATTTAGTCGCAAACGACAGATGGCCATTGCAAACGGGGCGGTTAAAACACTATGAGCAATAATAATTGACCACAGCTGGCCTGAGGCGCCGATCTTTGAAAACCAGGCCAGCATAGCCAGAGCCATAATAATTAACGGGATAGTTGGTGGTAACAACACCAGCGCCAGATAGGCACTTTTGAAGCGGAAATTGTAGCGATAGTCGGTGTAGGCTGTGCAAAATCCAAGTACCGTTGCAATAACGGCGGTGCAGCTGGAGACAACAATACTATTGCGAATGGCGGTCCAGACATCGGGGTCTGCCCAGATCGTTTCGTACCAATGCAGTGTGAAAGATTCAAGCGGAATGGTTGGAAAGCGTGCAGAATTAAAAGAAAATACAACACTGAAAAGAATCGGGGCAAACACAAAAACGAACAATAGCAAGGTGTATCCGCGCAGTGTCCAGGAAAGCAGAAAATCGTTTTTCATCGGCTTGCTCGCTTGCGGTAAGCCAGCGCCAGTGCCGCAAAGGCGATGGTAATCAGTGTGATCATCATAACAACGGCTACAACTGCTGCGCGTGGCCACTGCTGCCCGGACTTTGTAGTGTCTATAATTAATATCGGGAGTGTTGGTGGCTTTGATCCGCCGAGGTAATAGGGGCTGACAAAATCACCAAACGATAAAATAAAGCAAAACAGTGCGGCAACAATCAAACCTGTTTTGGCTAATGGGATGATTACCCGGTATACAGCTTTGAACGGTGTGCAGCCCAGATTGAAGGCTGCCTGAATAAGGTTTCGATCTATATTTGACAGTGCGAACGTCTGCAGAACCACAACAAGTGGCAAGGTGAGTGTCATGTAGCCGACAAGTGTGCCGAATTTAGTATTCAGCATGGTATAGGGCCCCAGGCCGATATGGGCCAGTAAGGCGTTAACTACCCCGCTTTCGGCAAGAATGACGTACCAGGAAAATATTCGCACCAGGTAACTGGTGAAAAACGGGATGATCAAAAGGAAAAGTGCCCATCGCCGCACAGCGGGCGATACCTTAAATGCCAGCGCAAATGCGGCCGGAAACGCTAGAACCGAAGTTACTACGGTGGAAAGAGTGGCCAGTGCCAGAGTGAGAAAGTAGCTGTCCCAGAAATAGCCGCGGGTTAGCATCTTCTGCCAGTTTTTAAATTCGAAGGCTTCTTCCATCCGGTAGTTTTTCACCAGAAAGAAAGACATGGCGACCATGAATATAAGCGGGCCCAGAAAAAACAGTGCCTGCCAGATAATAATGGGAACGCGCCAGGTGGTGGCGTATCCGTTAAACCACTTGCGGGCGGGGGGGCGTGCTGTGGGCAATGGTCTAGCCTGCAATTTTGTTTTGTATGAGTTTTGCTGCTATAGAAACTTGCATTTCTATAGACAGGTTTGCATTAGATTTTCGTTGTTGCCGGATATGGCCGGTATGGCTGGCAGTAGCCAAAGGGTTTAATAAATTGGCGTTTGTAACTGCGTTTGAGCTATATGATACAGTCACAGGTTTATGACCCGGAAATTTCCAGCTGCGCGGACGTCCCTGTCCGGCACGGATCAATCAAGCGTTTTTATACTCCGACCAGTAGTCGTTCCAGTCTTCCAGAGATTGCTGCTGCGGGATGTCGCGATAGTGAATTCTGCCTTCGTTGATCAAGGCTATCGGCTCGTTGGCCATGCCTTCGATCTGATGGGAGCGTTCCGCTTCTTTTCTGTCGACTTCAATTAATTTGGCGCGGCCGGCCCTGGTGACGCAAAAGCCCGGGTAAGCGGCCATCTGCGCGGATTTCACTTGTCCGGCAGGAGACATCATGTATTGAATGAATTTCTTAACCTCATCGGCTTTTTCCGACCCTTTGCCAATGCTGTAGCTCTCGGTAAACTGGATGCCGCCTTCCTTCGGGATGACCGAGGCAACCGGAGCGCCGTCTTTTTCCAACACGCCGGTAATCCAGTCACCGATGCCGCACATCGCGAGCATTTCGCCGTTTTTCAGCGAATTAAATGTTCCGCCGTAGTCGAAGAAACCACCGACCTGTGGGCGCAGACTGGTTGTGGTTTCCTGCAGTTTGCTCCATTTGTCGTCATCAAGATCCCACAGTGAGGGGCCGTTGCCGTCATACAGGCTCATCATTCCAAGGTTTGGCAGGTGCCAGTCGAAGTGACCGACTTTGCCTTTGAGTTCCGGTTTCCAGAAGCATTTATAGCTGGCAGCTTCCTCTGCAGTTACTGCCGTTGTGTTGTATGAAACTCCGAGGTGGCCTCCGCGAAGCATCATTGAAAACAACTTGCCGTCTTTCCAGTGGCCGGGGAACTGAGTGAAATCTTCATGCAGCATATCGTCGAACGGATAGTCTGCAGCGTTCATTTCCTCAATGTAGCCTGCTGCGTTAAGTTGCTGCACAAACTCTGCATCGGACAGAATCAGGTCATAGGTGCCCGGAGGTGACTGTGCGATCAGGGCCAGCATGTTATCGCCACCGGCGTAATACTTAGGCTTGAACTTAACGTTATTTGCGGCTTCGTACTCGGCAACTACATCGGGCTCGCCGTGACCGTACCAGGCCAACATGTTGATTTCTGTAACATTCGCCCATGCCCGGCTGATATAGGGTGCACCGAGAATGGTGGCACCACCGTATTTGAGTAGTTTGCGTCGACCGGGAGAGGCCACTTTTTTCTCGGTATTTTGATCTTGCATAATTTCAATTATCCCTGGTTGGTTATCCACTTTACCACCTGGCGGACTTTAGCTGTTCGGTTGCACCGGCTCCTGCAGTAGTTGGCTGGTATGCCCGGCACAGGTGCTGGTGCGCTTTGATACTTTCTGGTTTGGATGCTCTACTACTTGCAAGTACGTATTGTACGGGCAAACCGGGTGAATTTTCTCCATGCACGAGACGGGTCGTGTCATGAATAAGACAGCTGGCATGCGGTGCATGGTACGTACTCGCTGTGTTGACTGCCACCGGTAAACTGCTCGCAGGAACGGCTCATTGGCTGAAACTATATCATTATTATTATGCTGGCGCCTTTAGGCTGCTATCCAGCAAGCCGGTTCATGGTTATACTAGCGCTGGCCGCCGGGAATTATTCTGGAAGGAAAAGGCGTGGCTGTTGAGCGTTGTCTGGATGTGAGTTTTCGAAAAGCAGCAACGCGAAGTTTTTGACAGATTCTTGTGGTTGAATTTCAGCTGGTGAAAGCCGGGATACGGGTTTTGGATAGAGAAAAATTCAGACAGAATTTTGGTGGCAGGGGCGTGGCTGTTCTGCCCGTGATTCATGTTCTTGACAACCAGCAGGCTGAACGCAATATCGAACGGGCCAGGGATGGTGGCTGTCCGGGTGTGTTTTTGATCAATCACGATTTCCCGTATGAGCGGTTTCTTCCGATTATCCGGCATTGCCGGTTGTGCTTTCCTGACTATTGGATCGGAGTGAATTTTCTTGCGGTTACGGGGAAAACAGCGTTTCCGATTTTAGCTGAACTGCGAGACGAAGGTGTCCGTGTCGACGCCTATTGGGCAGACGATGCCCGTATTGATGAAAAAAAACCGGTAGATAATCAACCGGAGGCATCCGAGATTGCCGGTGTACGGAATGATTGCAATTGGAACGGTTTGTATTTTGGCGGCACTGCATTTAAAAAGCAGCGGGAGATCGATCCGGCCGATTACGCCCGAAGTGCGACTATTGCGTGTGAGTACATGGATGTTGTAACCACTTCAGGCATTGCAACTGGGCATTCGGCTGACCTTGGTAAGATCGAAACTTTCCGGCGTGCCTGTGGTGATTCTCCGGTAGCGCTGGCATCCGGTATTACACCTGAGAATGTTTCAGACTATGCGCCCTGGGTTGATGCGGTACTGGTGGCTACGGGAATCAATATCAGAGACGATTTCTACACAATCGATCCGGCCAGGCTGGCAGCGTTATTGAGCCAGATTAGCCATTGAACCCTTCAACAGCGAACTGATGAAAATGGAATCGAAACTATGAACAAAGGCCCGAGAGACAATCGCTGGTATTTCAGGTTGATGGCCCCTAATACCAAAGGTGAAAAGTTTGCCTGGCTGGACCCGACTTCAATCTATATCAACGGGGCGGCGTTTCATGATTTGCTCGATGACTTATGCAATGACCTCACGCTGGAATCGATAGATGTGGTAGCCGGTCTTGATGCGATGGGGTTTGTGTTAGGTGCCGGAATTGCTACGCGCATTGGCAAGGGGTTTCTGCCAATACGTAAAGCCGGCAAGCTTTGTGTGCAAACTGATTCGGCCTCATTTAAAAATTATTCAGGCCGGACGCAGGATATGGAAATGCGTCTGCCGGCATTTGCTCCCGGCACGCGAGTGCTGCTGGTTGATCAATGGGTGGAAACCGGCGGCACAATGCATGGTGCGGTGCAATTGGTGGAACAGCAGGGCGGTCATGTTGCCGGAATGGCGGCGATTGTTATGGAAGAAAATGAGCAAACCAATGCGTATAGAGAAAAGTACAGCTGTGTAACAGCCATTCTGCCAGGTACGGACTGGCAACAGCAGTGCAATGCTCAATACCTTGAGAGCTTTAAAGCCTATGATCCGGAGTTGGCGTTCCCGATTTGAAATCTGGGGTGTGGGTTGTTTTATAAATCTAGCTGGAGCAGGTGAGCATTGTGCATCCAGGTCGCTGCGTCGCCCACTCGGGGCGGCGGCTGGCGTACTTCTCAAATTCCGGCTGCTCAGAGTAGGGGTTTTGCAGTACTGCCATGAGTTCTTCTATCACTGAGTAATCACCTTGCTCAGCCGCATCGATAGCTTGCAATGCCATATAGTTGCGCAGCACATATTTTGGATTTGTGCTGTTCATCAGCTTAGTGCGTTTGGATGGATCGATGTCAGCGACACGTGCGGCCCACTGCCCCAGCCATGTATTGAATGCCTCTATTGTTGTGTCGTCGAGCGGCTTGGAATCGTAAAACGCATCTGATATCACGGCCAGCATGTCAGTGGGTTTTTCCTGCCCGCCAGCTGCTTCTATCTGTGCCAGTTTACGGAAAAACAGGGTGTAGTCTGTTGCGGTGAGTTCGAGAGTTTCCCACAGCGAGTTATATAGTGCCTTGTCTGCTGGCTGTGGATCGGTAATTCCCAGTTTCGCGGCGACAGTGTTGTTCCAGATGTTGTCGTAGTAGTCGTTGTATGTTTCCAGTACTTCCTCAAGCGGCTTAGTATTGTTGTCGAATAAAGGTAGTATGGCGTTTGCCAGGCGGTATAGATTCCATAGTCCAATCTGCGGCTGATTGCCAAAACTGTACCGTCGATTTTGCCGGTCGACGAAATTAGGTGTCCAGCGTGGGTCGTATTCTTCCAGCCAACCGTAGGGACCGTAGTCGATAGTGTGGCCCAGAATAGACATGTTATCTGTGTTCATTACCGCGTGGACGAATCCGACACGTTGCCAGTGAGCCATCAGTTGTGCTGTTCGCTGAAGTATCTCTTGAAACCATTGCTGGTAAACATCCGGTCCCGGTTTACCCAGATGCGGGTAGTCACGGGTAATCACGTGATCGGCCAGGGCTTTTAGTTCGTCGTGCTCGTGGTGGGCTGCGTGAATTTCAAAGTTACCGAACCGGACAAACGAGTGCGCGGCACGACATAATATTGCGCCTTGTTCAGCTTGTACGTTGCCGTCGTAGAAGACGTCTCGATCGACACTGTCGCCGGTCAGACACAAGGTGAGCGATCGGGTGGTAGGAATGCCGAGGTTGTGCATAGCTTCGGAGCACAGATACTCTCTGACTGATGAACGCAGAACGGCAAAACCGTCGCCTTGTCGCGAGTAGGGTGTCTGTCCGGCACCTTTGAGCTGCAGCGTCCAGTGCTGCCCTTCCCGGTCCTGAATTTCACCGAGCGCTATGGCGCGACCGTCGCCCAGTTGACCGGCCCAGTTACCGAATTGATGCCCGCCATACCGCATTGCATAGGGAGTTGATCCAGCTGCGACTTCACTGCCGGTGAAAAAACGGGCGCTGGCGTCGGGGGTACCTTGGATATTCAGTCCCAGACGCTTTTCCATGTCTGCAGACCAGGCTATTAGTGTGGGCGCGCTGGGTACCGCCGGTTGCACTTCAGACCATATTATATGCTCCTGCTGGTGGTTGCAGTCGGCCGGTAGCGGTTTCCCGGGCAGGGCTTGCGTGAAAGCGTCAGTGAGATTGAGGCCTTGTATGCCGCTGTCTGCATCTTTGGCTGGTTGCTGTGGTTGTGTTTTCATATAAGCCAGTATATAGGTTCGCTCATTCGGGTTTGCTAGAGCTTTCAGCTAAAGGATCGGTAATTGGCACGCGAAGATCCCAGTCTGCTTTGGTTAACATTACAATGATCGATGTGTTGTAACGTTTTCGCTACAAATACACGGGTAGTGCTGGTACATTTGCGGGGTGAATCCGGAGTGTTAGTTTGCGCATTAAGCCACTTATATCAGTTGCCTACCTTATTGCCGTGCCTGTGGTGCTGTTACCAGTGAGAGCAGTGGACAAGGTACCGGCGGATTACGGCGCATTGATCTCGCAATTGCAACTGCCGATACAGCACAACGCCAGAAGCTTGTCTGAGAATGAAGATCTTCTGCGGACGCGATCTTCTGGCCAGCTATTCCGATCAAATTCGTTAAATACGAATAACTATTCGCCTCAATCGATCGAAATATCTGACTCAGAACCACGCGCCCTCGCTTCGACCCCAATTCCCGGACAGGGTCCAGGCAGCTCAGCGGCGGTGGAGTACGTGCAGGCAGATGTGAAGGTTCAGGGAGTCCTTTCAACAACCGAATTACTGGCAGACTTAGCGGTCAAGGATAATACGGCTGAGGAAGCCACCTTAGCGGCACAGCCGTCTGAAAGTCCAAATGATAAAGAAGAAGTATGGGCCGAAATCAGCAATGCGATCGCAAGTCTGAATGAGATGGTGGGCGACAAAATGTTCAGAGGCTTGCGGCGTACCAGTGAAAATAGAATGGATGTACGGTTGGATACGCACTATTGGCGCCGGGTGCTATACCAGACCCGTGTTGATCTCAAAAATGATATCAGCGATATCTGGCATCTGTATGTTTTGCAATACAATAACGACAACGCATCATCCGTTTTTTTTATCGATGACAGAACCGGGAAAACGATCGATATATTTACCCGGACATCAGGCGGTAATCAGTAGGCAGGTGATTTACCATCGGTGTTTTTTTTATTGTTTGTGGTCTCTATTTACGAGAGCTGATGGTGCTTGTACCCGGTTCTGGAGTGGTAATTTCCAGTACAACGGCAAAGAGAATAAACATTGCTGCAATTACTTCTCTAAGTGATAACAGCTCCCCTGCGACGAGTGGGGCACTCACTCCGGCAACGAGTACTTCAGACATCATTAAAATCCCGACCCGACCGGGTGACAAGAGCTGTGCGCATCGAGCGCACACGTAAAGAGATGGAAGCACGATCAGTACATAAAAACCGAACAACCAGGGCAGGGCCTGCAGCCAGGCGGTTGCGGCTGGAATGCCGTAGCTGGATGCCGGGTTCGAGCTGGTTGCCCCCAGCATAAGAAATACAGCGCTTGCAGCAATAGCTGAGAGATATTGCAGAGGCACTATATCGAGTGCCTCAAGTTGCGGCGCTTTTCGAATTAGTACCATGGAGATTCCCCAGCTTATACCGGCTGCCAGGGCAGCCAGGTCGCCGATGTTGAGACTGGCTTGTGTGCCATCGGCCTTGGACAACATAATCCACAGCCCGAAAAAACCGATGGCCATTGATATCCAGCGTCGAAAGCCTGCCTGTTCATTCAAAAAAACAATACTCAGCAGGGTTGACCAGATCGGGGTCATATAGAACAGCAGAGTAGTTCGCATCACGGTTGTGTGCAGGAAGCTGGTTGCATAGCTCGCCAGAGCGAAACCTGCTGTGAGTCCGATGAGAAGAAGGGCTGGGAAGTTACCGCTGAGCTTCTGATGCCGTACCAGCATGAGGGGCAGCAGAAACAGAAACGGCACGAAATAGATTGCGAAAACAGACCAGCCGCCGACGATCCCCGCGGCTTCAATATGGCGCAGTGGTAGCCAGTACAAGCCCCAGAATGCTGCGGCGATAAATGCGGCAATACTGGGTTTGAGAGTGTTGCTGGTCGGCATAGAGCGATGTTGTCGGTGATCGGAATTGAGGGGAGGATGGTACGTCAGGCAGTTTGATATTGCTGAACGGTTCACGAACTTTTTGTGAGCTGTGGTATGGCGGTATATCTCCAGGAATGGTTTTTTATTGAAATTACTATTGATAAAACAGAGTGTTAAGTTGTTTTTTCCTGGAATGTGGACAATAAATTGCTAATCGGATCCAAGGCTGTAATAATATGAATGTACATATAAAGATATCTTTATATAATACCGATAAAATAAATTATGGAACAACTTTTAACAGGGCTTCGTGCTGCGGGCGAACCAACCCGGCTGCGGTTGCTGGCACTTTGCGCTTACGGTGAGCTCAGTGTCAGCGAGCTGACGCAGATTCTCGGTCAAAGCCAGCCTCGCGTGTCCCGGCATTTAAAGCTTCTGGTTGAGGCCGGGCTACTGCAGCGGTTTCGCGAAGGGGCACAGGTGTTTTACCGTATTGCCGACCGCTCGGAGGAGGCCCATTTAGCGCGTACTGTTGTTGATTTGCTGCCACCACATGATTCCGAGTTGAATCGGGATCTGCAGCGCCTGGATCAGGTCAAGCAGAGGCGGGCTGATCTTGCTCATAATTATTTTCGAGAAAATGCTGCGCGCTGGAGTGAGATCAGGGCATTGCATGTGCCTGAGGTGCAGCTGGAGAGAGAGTTACTGGAAGTGGTTGGCGACCAGCCGGTTGCCGATTTTCTTGATATTGGAACGGGTACCGGCCGGGTGCTGGAGTTGCTTGCCAGCCGCGCGGAGCGAGGAATGGGCATTGATCTGTCTCAGGAAATGCTAACGGTGGCTCGAGCCAATCTGGAAAAAGCGTCGCTCAGAAATGTGCACGTTCGCCAGGCAGACATGTACAACATGCCGCTTGAGGATGACGCAATAGACCTCGCCACTTTACATCTGGTGCTGCACTACAGCGATTCGCCTGCGCGCGTTATAGAAGAAGCGGCCCGTGTATTAAGGACCAACGGGCGGCTGGTGATTGTCGATTTCGAGGCGCACAACGAAGAACACCTGAGGCTGGAACATCAGCACCATCGATTGGGTTTTGAAGATACCGAGATCGATAGCTGGTTTGCTCAAAATGGCCTGGATGCAGAGCAGTGCCGGGGGCTGCAGGGTAGCCCGTTAACGGTAAAAATCTGGCAGGCAACCAAGCGTGCTCAAGTGGCCACGGGCTGACTTTATACCTAACAGGAGCAAGGTGGAAATAATATGAAGGACGTGAATTTTTCTTACGAGTTTTTCCCGCCGGGCAACCTCATTGGCGAACGCCGTTTCTGGCGAAGTCTGGGTTGTATAGAAACAATGAATCCGGCGTTTTTCTCCATTACCTATGGTGCTCTGGGAACAGACCAGGAGCGTAGTATCAATACGATAGAAAATGTTGTTCAGGAAACTGATGTACCAATAGCCGCACATCTGACGTTTGAGGGTTCGACCAGGAAAGAAATAAACCGGGTTGCCAGGCGGCTGGCAAAAGCGGGCGTTGATAAAATAGTTGCACTACGTGGTGATGCACGAGCAGATGCCGATGCTGCCGCGCAACGCGGGCCGTGCTATCAGAGTGTGGCAGAATTTATCGCGGGACTGGTTGAGATTTATCCGTTTGATATCAGCGTGGCATGCTATCCGGAGGTGCATCCTAAAGCCCTTAGCGTAGGTGCGGATATTCTAGAACTGAAAGGCAAGTGTGATGCGGGTGCGAATCGCGCGATTTCGCAGTTCTTTTTCGACGTGGATCAGTTTGAGCGTTTTCGTGACAATGCAACAGCCGCTGGAATCAATGTTCCGATTGTTGCAGGTATACTGCCCATTCGGGATTTCCACAAAATGACGGTTTTCGCAGAGCGTTGTGGCACAAAGGTACCGCAACGCTTGTACGATTTATTCGAGCCCGCAAAGAGAAATCCGCAGCTGGCGGCGCAAATTGCTCAGGACGAGGTAGAGTCATTTATAGATAGGTTGATAAGTCGCGATTGCAGCGATTTTCATATCTATACATTGAATCAGCCAATTGAGTTGCGTCAATGCGCTATGTCACGTCAGCGTTCGCTTGCGGCACCGATTGCGGTTTCAGCCTGACGATTGAAATTAAGTTGCTCGAATTGCAATAACTGCTCTATTGCATCGAGAAGATCAGCAGGCGCCGCCGGTTTGTGCATTAACCTGAAGCCACTTTTAGATGCTTCCAGGACACGCTGAGGGGATGTGTCGCCTGTGATAATTATTGCGGGTATATTTGTGCTTGTGGCCTTTCGAACATTAAATATAGCCTGGTCGCCACTGGTGTTTTCACGCAGGCGATAGTCGGTGATCAATATATCTGGCAGGATATCGGCATCATTGAGAAGTTCTATAAGATCCCGGTCTGATTCTGCGGTAATCGTGGCATAGCCCTGGGCCCCGAGCATTATCTCCATGCCGTCCCGTATATCTTTTTCATCATCGATAACTGCAATAACGGCATCTTTTGCGCAACTACTCTCCAGCTCAACAGGCTGTTCTGTATCTGCGGGCTGAGGGTTGGTAGCCGGGATTCCGATGGGAACCTGCAGGGTGTAGGTGCAGCCGCGATTCACGCTGGATTTCAATTCAAGAGGCAATTCCAGCAGCTCGCTCAAGCGCTTCACAATTGATAGCCCGAGCCCTAACCCTTTTGATCTGTCTCTCTCGGGGTTGCCTATTTGATAGTATTCGGAAAAAATCGCATGCTGTTCGTTGTTGGGTATGCCCTTGCCGTTGTCTTCTATTGTGATACGTATGGTTTCTTTGTGTTGTCGACTGCTCACTTTAATAAAGGTGCCGTTGCTGTGAATAAGCGCGTTTTCGATCAGATTACGAAGTACCCGATCTAACAGAACCGGGTCAGTGTGGATGGTTGCATTACCGGGTGTAATAATCAGCTTCATGTTGTTTTCTAATGCTGTGCTGGCAAACGCCTGTTCCAGTGTTTGCAACAGCGGGGCAAGCTGGAAACTTTTTTCAATTACTTTTATGACACCGGCGTCGAGCCGTGACAGATCTAGCAGGCTGGAAAATAGATTGGTGAGGACCGTTGCTGATTGCTGGGCTTTTTGCATAGTCGAATGGCCCGCTGGTAATACATGTTTTTCGAGTGAGCCAAGAAATAAACCCAATGCATGAAGCGGCTGCCTCAGGTCGTGACTGGCTGCGGCGATAAAGCTGTCTTTCGCCTTGCGTTCGAGTTTTCCACTGCGCAGTTCGTTGACAACCTCTGACAGCTGCGCCTGCGTTTGTTCTGATTTTTCAAACAAATTCCGCGAACGCCTGTTTGCAACGAATAACAGGTAAGTGGCAATTGACGCAGTAGAGAATAATAAGGCGCTGAAAAACCAGAATGCCCGGTACAGAGTGTCCATACGACTATTGAGTTCGTCGCGTAACTTAGAGCTCAGTACAAAATACAAGTGCCCGATTTCGTGTACCTGGCCGGACAGCAGTCGAGCGCGGTCGTAAATTTGCCTGGCTTCGTTTACGGCCAGTGGTTGCTCTGATGATACGAGCGGGTCGGTCTCGATGAGGAAAACATTCGCTTCGGCAAGTAGCGTCCTGAGCCTGGGGAGTGGTGCGCTTTTCCCCGGGTTTTTCAGGGAAAATATATTTATGGCGCTCCAGACCATCTCGAACTTGTTTTTGTACTCGGTTATTTGATGATGATTTTCCCTGTGGTTACCATGGTTCTGGATATACATGCTGAGTGCGTGCTGAAAGTCATCGAAAATACTATCTGTTTGCAGCAGAAAATTCAGTCCTCCAGGACTGCTGTTGCTGAGCTGCACTCGGGTTTTGTCTAATTGCTGCACAATCAGAGCTACCTGGGTGGCGCTCAGAATGGCGAACAGCAACAATAAGAGTGAGAGGTACCTGCTGCTCACAACACCTCAATTTCCAGTAGCTGCCAGACACAGGTGTTTTTATTTGATTCTGTTAGAGAATCCGGGTAGTCGTCAAAAGGCATCATGATCCACAACGGGCCCTGGTCCCGCACTCGCATGTAGTTATTGTCTTTTTTGTATGCAACGATAGCGGGGACATCGGCAAAATTATCGGTGTCGGCTTCAAACCAGTATTTATCCAGCGCCGAGGCACGGATTTGAGTTGATTGTGCACCGACGAGATCCAGCAACATATGTAAATTGACGCCGGTGAACAAGGTGGGTTTCTTAGTCCATGGGGATGACGTGGTAAATTCGGTCCGATTGAGGGATTCGAGCATTGCCAGATCAAATGCCGCGATTCCATTGCTGTTGGTATTTGAGATCTTACCGGTGATCTTTAACAATACCGGGCCGGTGGGCGCAGACAATTCATCTCCGATAGCCGGAGGCATTGCAACTAGTAGTATCAGTGTTAGCAGTATACGGCTGGTAGTGAGCCTGGATGATATTGGCATGTCATTCCGTGATTGTTGTCCGGCGGTAAGTCAGTTCTAATCATTTTTCCATCGTATTACAAGCCGGTGCCATCCATTATGATGGATTGTTTAAACCCCGTGCGCAGACTTGCTATGCTGTAGTTTGTCGATTTTGTACGTATGGGTTATTGAAACCCTTAAGTTTTCACGGAGTGTTTATGGCTGGTCCGTTACGGTTCCTATTGCTGAATCTCGCCCATTTTCTTGATCACCTGTTCATGCTGGTATTTGCCACCGTGGCTGCGCTCGCATTGATATCAGAGTGGCAAATGAGTTACTCACAGCTGATTCCTTATGCAACACCGGGCTTTGTTGCGTTTGGTTTGTTCGCGCTTCCTGCAGGCTGGCTGGCTGATCGATGGGACCGTCACCTGATGATGGTGGTGTTTTTTACAGGTATTGGTTTATCTGCCGTGGCTACCGCATTAGCAACATCGCCGCTGCAGATTGGCGTTGGTTTGTTCTGCATTGGTGTGTTTGCTGCGATCTACCATCCGGTAGGTATCGCGCTGGTTCTTGAAGGACAGCAGCGTGCCGGTATTCGGGTCGCTGTCAACGGTGTGTGGGGAAATATGGGAGTAGCGGTCGCGGCATTGCTGACAGCGTATTTCATAGATACTGTTGGCTGGCGTGCCGCATTTGTGGTTCCGGGTGTTGTCTCCTGTCTGCTGGGTGTTTTGTACTGGTTTACGCTGCGGCTGACGGAGGCATCGGCAATAACTCAGTCACCGGGGAAGAAAAAACCGGTTATGCTGCTGGACAAAGCGATCCTTGTGCGTGTGCTTGCTGTAGTCTTTTTCACGACAGCACTCGGGGGCCTGGTGTTTCAGAGTACTACTTTTGCGTTGCCTAGAATCCTCGCTGAGCGGGTGAGCTCACTTGAGGGTGCGGCTACCCTGGTCGGGCAGATTGCATTTATGGCTTTTGCAGCCGGTTCCCTCGGGCAACTGATTGTTGGCTACCTGCTTGATCGGTGTTCTATTGCCTTTGTTTTTATGAGCGTTGCAGCGCTGCAAGTGCTGTTCTTTTCGATCGCCATTTTTGCAGAGGAGAAGGTAGCTATAGTTGCGGCCGTCGGTTACATGCTGGCCGCCTTCGGGCAAATACCAATAAACGATATTTTAATCGGTCGAATAGCCGCGCCGGAACTACGCAGCCGTATTTTGGCTATGCGCTATACGATTACTTTTATTGTTATGGCGAGTACGGTGCCGTTGATCGCATGGATACATGCATCCCATGGTTTCGGACTACTGTTTAAGGTTCTCGCAATGGCATCTGCACTGATTTTCCTTGCAGTCTGTACACTGATTTCAACGGAACGACAGCTAATTGGAGATACACTGACTAGTTCCCCGGAACCTGTCCGGGAATGAGTATCTACAGCAGACGCGATCTTCAGGTCAGCTATTGCGATTAATTTCGTAAACGTATGAATAACTACTCTCTGCAATCGACCGAAATATCCGACTCAATACCTCACGCCCTCGCTACGACCCTTATTCTCAGACAAGCTTTTATCTAACATTATTCACGGGATTAACAGGATCTCACTTGATTTTTGATACCACAGAGAATTTTTTCTCTTGAAAATATCAGTAAGCATTTGACGCGAGAAGAAAATCCACTGTGAAATCTCTTGGCGTGAATAGATCAGGTTGGCGCGATATCCTCGCCACCACTTGAATAATGCGGGCTAGCCTGCTGTCAGGTCTCGAAGGAAACTCTTTAGATTTGTTAAATTAGCTGGCGGATAGGGTAGACTATCTACTGATTCCCATAAATTTAAAGAGTAATCAGGAATATGTCGGACCCGTGTGACCTCACTGCGGTAGAAGCTCTGGAGCAGATTCGCGCCAGACAACTTTCTCCTGTTGAGCTGTTTGAAAGCTGTGTTGAACGAATTGATGCGATTAACGGCACGGTCAATGCCGTTGTCGCAATTGATCTGGAAGGCGGGCGTGAGCATGCGCGGCGTACGGAAAAAACCCTGCAGCAAGGTGGCGATATCGGTCTGCTGGGCGGCTTGCCCACCGGCATTAAGGATCTTGAAGCGACTGCCGGTCTGAGAACTACCTGGGGTTCGTTACTGTTCAAAGATGATATCCCGGAACAGGATGATCAGATGGTGGCTGATATCCGTTCTGATGGCGGAAATATCTTTTGCAAAACAAATACCCCCGAATTTGGTGCCGGTGGCAATACGGTGAATCGGGTTTATGGTGCTACTGGCAACCCGTTTAATCCTGAGCTTACCTGTGCTGGTTCTTCGGGCGGAACAGCGGTTGCGCTGGCAACCGGAATGATGCCAGTCGCGACGGGGTCTGATTATGGAGGTAGTTTGCGTACCCCGGCTGCCTTTTGTGGTATAACCGGATTTCGACCGTCACCGGGAACGGTACCGAGTGTACATGCGGGCAGTGCTCTGACGCCTTTTCCGGTGCTGGGTCCAATGGGACGAACAGTAGCTGATGCTCATTTACTGTTGCGCTCACAGGCAGGTTTTGATTCCCGGGATCCTTTCAGTTCTTCTGATAAAACGATTCCATCTACACTGGAAAGCGATGACCTTGGTTCCTTGCGTGTAGCCTGGTCAGCTGATCTTGGTTGCTGCCCTATAGATTCCGGGATAAAGGCAACTTTTCTGTCACGAATGAACCGACTGAAGAGCGCTTTTAAAGAGTGTGATGAAAGCGCGCCACCTATGGACAACGTTCACAGCGTGTTTGAAGTGCTGCGAGGTCTGAATTATGTCGGAGCCCATGCTGAGCGGCTGAAGGAAAATAGAGATCTTCTAGGGCCCAACGTCATCGACAACACAGAACGGGGTTTATTGTTAACCGCAGAGCAGATCGCACATGCCTACACACAACATGCAGAAATCTATCGCAACACACTGAGCTTTTTTAAGGACGTTGATCTTTTGATCTGCCCGGCTGCTGCTGTAAGCCCTTTTCCGCACAGCCAGTTAACAGTGACTGAAATCAATGGCGAAAAAATGCCAACCTACATGCGATGGTTGGCTTTGTCCTATGTGCCGACGACAACAATGTGCTGCATTTGTGTGTTGCCGTGTGGACTCGACGATAGCGGCATGCCATTCGGTATTCAGGTGATTGGACCGATCGGCTCCGATGCGCGGGTTCTGGCGGCCGCTTCAAGTATTGAGCAGTTTTTCGCAGCCGATGAGTCTACACGTCGACCGTTACCTGATATAAAAATGCTATCGGGGAAATAAATATCCAGCTTTGTCTGTGGTGAGGTGGTTTTGTCAGCAATCAGGCCACCAGGGATTATCGATAAAATTCAGCAGATCTTATTAGGGGGAAGCCAACGTGGTCTATTTTATTGAATTTTTGTTTCGCTGGGCGCATGTCTTATTCGGAATGACCTGGGTCGGGCTGCTGTATTACTTCAATTTTATTCAAGGTGAATATTTTAAGGAGGCGGAGGCCTCGGCCAAAGCAGATGCATTGAAAAAGTTGGCCCCTCGCGCGCTGTGGTGGTTTCGATGGGGCGCGATGATGACGTTCGCTACCGGTGTCTACCTTTTTATCAGTCTGGGGGCGGCGGTAAATCAGTACATAACGGTTGCTGCACTGATGGGTACGATCATGTTTTTTAACGTCTGGTTAATTATATGGCCGCATCAGAAAGTCGTTTGTGGACTGAAACCGGGAGATGCTGCGGTGTCAGGGGCGAAGGCATTGCTGGCATCACGTACAAATACCTTATTTTCAGGCCCTATGTTGTTTGGCATGCTGGCTTCGAAGCATGGAGGCTTTGGAGCAGGCGGTGGCATCGAGTCGGTGTCGTTTTCGGATTTCGGTTTTCTTCTGGTTCTGCTGATGATACTGGTGCTTGAAGCCAATGCGATATTGGGTAAATTACGCCAGCTTGCAACGGTCAGTGGTGTAGTACACATGAGTATTGCTCTCACAGCCGTGATGTACCTGGTGCTGCATTTTCTGTAGTTTTTTGTTTTGAAAACTATGAGCGCGGAATTTATGTTTGATTTAAAAGACAAGGTGGCGATTATCACCGGTTCTACCCGGGGTATCGGTAAAGCCATTGCCCGCAGCTATGCGCAAATGGGAGCGAAGGTGGTTGTGTCCAGTCGCAAGGCGGACGCGTGTGAGGCGGTAATTGAAGAATTCCGGTCAGAGGGTCTGGAAGCTATAGCGATACCTTGTCACGTTGGGCGTAAAGATCAATTGATCAGGCTGGTGGACGAAACTGTGTCTAAATGGGGCCGTATTGATATTCTTGTCTGTAATGCGGCGACGAATCCGGTTTATGGTCCTATGCATCAGATCAGTGATGAAGCATTTGATACCGTGATTAACACCAACGTTCGTGGCGTATTTCAGCTGTGCAATCTGGTGTGTCCCGGAATGGCCGATCGTGGTGAAGGTGCTGTTATTGTGGTATCCAGCATTGCTGCGATTCGCGGCGATGCGGTGTTGGGAGTTTATGGTATTTCTAAAGTGGCGGAGACTGCTCTGGTTCGAAATCTAGCTGTTGAGTGGGGACCACAGGGCGTCAGAGCTAATGCTATTGCACCGGGTTTAATTAAAACCGATTTTGCCAGGGCGCTCTGGGAAGATCCGGCTCGATTGGGTCGGGTGGAGCAATCGACGCCCTTGCGTCGTATCGGTCAGCCGGAGGAGATTGCCGGTGTCAGCTTGTTTCTCGCCAGTAAGGCATCTTCCTTTGTAACGGGTCAAACTATTGTTGCGGATGGGGGAATGACCATATGCTGAGTAGTCTTCATGGCAAAGCTTAGGTAAAGTAGCGTGTAGTGAACCCAGCGAGTCAACCGCTTAGAACTGTATTCGGGTGGCACATGCGTTGATAGATACTGCATTGATTGCCCATTGAGTAAGTATTGGACACCAGATACCTAAGTGATATTCAACCGCAGTTTTTCCCGCGGCTGCATTATTTTTCCCGAATGCTCAATTCTCACGAATTTATTTTTCGAGATGATGTGCAGTTTGTCCGTAATCACAGATATCCGGACGGGCGACGGCAGCCGTCTTACCAGATACATACACCGGTTGTGGGTTCGAACGGCTTGTTGCTTTTGAATGCACAAATAAAAAAGAAGTCTGGTCAATCTATTCGTTATCAGCAGCTTTCGTATGAGCCGGACTGGACAAAAAAACTGCTGAATAAGCTCGATGAGTGTTATAGAAAAGCTCCCTGCTATGGGGCGATACGAGGGGAGCTGGTTGGCTTGCTCAATTGTAGTTATGCCACGGTGGCGGAGCTGAATATTCGCACGACTTTGTGGGGCCTGTGTCGCTTGCTGGGTTTGACCTATGATAATCAGATACTGCCGAGTTCGATTGCTGCAATAGCGGCCACCACACCAGGCTGTCTGCTGCGGAGCATCTGCCTTGGGAGCGATCTGTTGGCGGATCAGGCGGGTGTTGTCAGTACCGCTACAGATCGAATTCTGATGCTCTGTCGCAAAACAGAGAGTAGTGGCTATATAGCCGGTGGTACCGCAATCGCCAGCTATTTTGAGCTTGGAAAATTTTATTCTGGCGACATGCAGGTATTTCAGCAGCAATGGCGCTGCGCAGAGTATTCTCAGGGCCCGGGTGTTAGTCCGTTTGTAGCAAACCTTTCTATTCTGGATTTACTGGCTCATCTGGAACCGTCAAAAGCGTTATCGCTTTTGACGAGTGACTTCGAGCTTGTGCCAGTAGATTGTTTAGTCAAGTCAGGTTAAACGCTGCAACGTCTTAGCGAATCTCTAACAGTTGATCATACTATTAAGCGTTTAATTTTAAATGCTTCGGCATAGTTTGATTGTGTCTGTAAGCCCCGGTATTTCGCTTGTATGGTTATACCGTTAACTGACAGCGGAGAGTTTTCTGATTTTAACTGTGACGAATAAAACTTCAGCGCCTCGACTTTTCTTGCGAAATCTTCGTCGGTTAATTCGACATATAAATTGGGTCTCTCCGGAGATTCACTGTGACCCCAGTTGGAGTAGGGTAATTCGTAGGTTATTACGAGTGGCTGAAAATGCTTGAATCGTGCTTCGGCCGGTCGGGTGGCTGTTATTACCGCTGAGTACAATGCGCGGTGATCCTGATTGTAGTCATCGTGATCCGGTGCGATCAGAATGTCAGGTTTGACATTCTGGAGTGAGCATCGTGCGTCACGTTCAATGAGCGAAATCAGTTTGGAATTTGGAAGACTGTCCAGCTTCAGGTGATACTCGTTGCCGGGTAAGGCAAGTTCGTAGTCTTCGAACTGGTAGAAGTCTGCGACGTTTTCTATTTCCTTGATTCGCTCTTGCGGGCCTGAAGAACCTTTATTGGAAAAATCCCGGGTTTCCCCGACGGTGACGTACAGCACGTATACTTTGCAGTTTTGCCTGATCATTTTAGCGATCAGCCCTCCGCAACCGAACACTTCATCGTCAGGGTGTGGTGCTATTACAAGAGCGGTTTTATTACTGAACATGGCAATCTCCGTCTGAGCTTTTTTAGGAGCAGATCCGTTGGGTTGTTTTTCGCCAGGTGACTATCCGGGAATGCGGGGCGTAGCGAGGAAGTATGATTTTGAGCCGGAAATAGTGATCGATTGTGGCGAATAGTTATTTATATTCAACTCAATCGACCGTAATTGCCGGCCAAAAGAACACATCTGCAGTAGATTATACATTCTCGCACAGACCCCTAAGTGACGTTGCTTGAAGTACGTGTCGGGCTTGTCCATCGTCCGTTTGATTTGACGAAGAAAGCCATAGGAAGTGTTATTAAAAAATACAGAGCATCCAGCCATCGAAGCGCAAAGTAAAAAAGCCCGTGCCATAGCATGGCAGATATGCCTGTGATTCGGGCGACGATAACAGTACCAACATAGTCCAATCCAAAAAATAGTACCAGACCTGCGAAAAACACGCTGGGGCTTGTGTTCGGAAAAATAGCCGGCAGTGCGGCGTCTGTGATCATAGGTACTGCTGCGAGAAAGCCGAGCAAGGGCAGTATTACCAGTGCGCTGCTAATCACCAAAGATTCGAGCATGAAAAACAGCAGGGCTACAATGAAGCGGCTTTGCCAGAGACCGTGGCGGAGTACCGTTTGCCAGAACCCGAGGTGCCAGCGCTTGATCTGGCTGGTGTAGTCGCTAAAGGAATGGGGTTCGTGGCAATAGGCAGCGGCTTTTGGACTGTAAGCTATACGACCGAGTTGCTTTCGATGCAATTCGAACGTCATATTAAAATCTTCTATAACGAGGCCTTCCGCTGCAATATCGATCTGCGGAATTATTTTAGTGCGGTAAATGCTGGAAAAACCGGGGATGATAAAGCTGACATTGAGATGCCGCGTCGTTTGCCCGTAGCGCAGAAATGCTTGGGTAATCATGTATAGTTTAATTCGATAACTGATGAAAAATGAGCCATAGCTGAGTGCTGTTTTTTTGTCCCACTTAGGGATTGCATGTCCGGCAACAGCAGAAACTTCCGGATCACTGAACAGCGGCAGTGCGTGACTCAGGTAGTCAGGATCTATCTCAGAGTCGGCATCGAGAATCAATAGAAATTCGAAATTTTCACATAATCGAAAGTGCCTGATTGCAGTTTCCAGGGCTCGTGCTTTACCCATGTTGTTTATCAGATTAATGCGATTGACCTGTAGTTGCGCCACGATATCACTCGTGTTGTCTTTTGATGCATCGTTAACTACAAACACATTCTTGCGCCCGACAAGCTTAATTGCCGACAGTATAGTGGGCCTGATGCCGGAGCCTTCATTGTAAGCGGGAATAAGGATTGCGACATGGCTGCGGTTGAATACGGTTGTCGAAGGATTAACTGCATTCGATACTGAACGGGTTGCCGTTCTTGTTGATGTCAGGTTTGCGATGGCAATCAGTAGCAAAAGGGGAATGCCAAGCGCCACAGAGACGTATTCCAGGTTCCATGGCGACAACTGAGAGGCGTTGGGAGCAGCAGTTTGAAATTCGCTTGTTATGCCGAGCAGCAGGCTCGCGGGTACTATGAATAACAAGTGCTGGTACAATTTTAGTTGTCTGCCATTCAGGATGATGCTTATTAGATAGATGGGAAAAACGATTGCAAAGTAGAAATAAAAGGCGGTTAGTGTCAATGAACCATGTGCTGTCTGAGAGGATTTAGATGCTGCCGAGCTGAGGCTTGCATTGTCAATATAGCCACTTTGGAAAGTAAGCCAGGTAAGAAAGGAAAAGTAGCTGACCAGAACAGTAAGAACCAGTGCCTTGCTATTGAGCATACCGTGTGCAGGCTGACTCTTGTCTATGTCTTTGCCTGAGATCGAGGTCAAGTTTACCGCCAACAGAGCCGCCGGGAGTATCAACAGAAACCATGCAAGCGCACGTTGTAGGATCGGCGTCAGCGACCCCAGCCAATGTGACCCGTAATACCAGCAGTAGGTGCTGAACGCTGCTACCAGTACCACAGCCACGTGCGATAATTTACTGCCTCGTTTTTCAGATGGAACACTCAGTAGGAAATAGATGACGAGGCCGGCAAGAACTGCAGAGTTTAACAAGGTTAATGCTGTCGAGTCCGAGGGCTTGCTAAGTGTAAATACCCCGACACTCAGTAGTAGTGTAGCGGTTACAGCGTGGTTGCGATGGGACAGTTCAACTACATATCGCGCTATACCTATAATGCCCCAGAAGAGAAAATTCCAACTGACCAGAAGAGGAATGATGAGTAGAAATTTCATGGTTCCTCTTTATACGGTTTGAATCAATTCAGAGATTGGAAAAACCGCTGACTGATGAGCCAGCGGGCTCTGCAACAAGAATACTAAGCGTGAAATTGCACGCCTAAGTATCGGTAGAGAGTACTAGGCCGGGAGCTCATGTATGTTGTGACTTGGCCATACAGGAGGTGAGCTTAGCGTTTTGGCCGGGGCTGTTTTAACGTCAATGCCGTATTCACGGCACATAGCGGTGAGCCCGGTTTTCAGATCTGTATTCATGCGCCAGCCCAGTCGCATTATCGCACTTACATCGGGTTCACGGCCGCCATGATCTTCAATAAAGTGTTCTTTGTATTGCACCGGTAGTTCGCGACCGACAATTTGCGAGAGTGTTTTTACCAGCTGATTAATGGACATTCTTTTGTTGCTGCCAACGTTATAAGGTGTAGCGTTTTCCCCTTTGTCCATCACAATTTCTAACCCGTTCAGTAGATCAGACACATGAAGATGAGTCCGGGTCTGTTCGCCGTTGCCAAAGATTGTCAGCGGTTTTTTGGCTATTACTTTTGCCAGCGAATTGGGTATTATCCGGGTATCGGATCTTGACATATTCGGGCCGTATGAGTTGAATATGCGCACGAATTTGGCATTCACTTTATATTTTTGCGCATAAAGTTTAACCAAAGTTTCTCCGAAGCGTTTGCCTTCCTCGTAAGTGGACCGCTCTCCAACCGGATCTACGTTTCCGAAGTAGTCCTCTCGCTGTGGAAATACTTCCGGGTCGCCATATACTTCCGCACTACTGGCGTATACGAGTGATGCTTTGTGTTGTTGTGCTACTCTCAGTACATTCTCGGTACCCTGCGAGCAGGTTCTTAGCATCTCTTCACCGTATACTGAAATATTCGGGACTCCGGTCGGGCAAGCGAAGTGATAAATTTCATCGTACTGTTCTTTTAGTACGCGATGGAGGTCGTCCTGATTGTTGATGTCTATCTGATCGAAATGAAACCCCGGGTGCTTGTTTAACCTCTGTATATTGCTTTGCGAGCCCGTGATAAAATTGTCAATCCCGTGAACGTTGTGACCTAATTCAAGTTGTCGCTCGGACATTGAACTACCTACGAAGCCGGCTGCGCCGGTAACCATAATTCTTTTTACTTTTTCTGTCTTGTCCATGTTGTCTCCGTACATGCTGCTGAATCTGCTGCTGAAGTGATGGAAGATATTCTTTTTATATTTCTTCCACACAGCAATTCTATAAGTGGTACGGATCGATGTGTTATGACCAGACAGTATTACTCAGCCCCGAGTGATTGATTTGGTTCCTATGTGAGCATCCAGTGGCAATTATCCGGGATCTGTCTGAACATGGCAATTTGTTTATCTTTTGTGGATGATGTGTCTCGCTCCTGTCAGCTCTGCTGGTGCAAAGTTTACAGATCAACGACACGATCATACGGCAGCACCTTGCAGACTACAAATCGAGGGTGGGGTGAAGGGTTGTGTGTTTGACTTGAGAGTCGCCGTAGTGGTGTCAAAGCATTAGTTGTAAGTAGTGCCGAGATTGCAGGAACGTGGCAGACGACTTCCCCGTTTGAGCTCGACAAGGTTGTTGAGCCTTCTTTACTGCGCACATCTGACTGATGTCTTTGTGTGCTATTCACAGCGGTCAACCTATTACCGGCCACATGTGGTTATTTAGAAGTGTTGTCCAACTACATGTTGCAGATGTTACTCATAAGGCTGAAAAGCTGATCTGTTGTCCGGTAGGTGTATGGAATAAGAAATATATTCAATCGATTGCAGCAGTCAACAGAATTCAGTCTTCTACGGATACTTGATGAGGAGGACTTACCGCTTCGTTTCCCTCGCCTTTGTAAGCTAGCAACGATTTTGAAATAATCGCGTCGGAGGCTACCTGTGCGACGACTCGATTACCCTCGATGCTCATATGGAGGTGGCCGGTTTGATAGTAGTATTTCTCCTGCGCGTTTTCGGGGTGAGTGAATACGGCCATTGGAGATACCAAATTGAAATTTGCTGCCAGGTTGTAGTCTTTCATTTCGAGATCGAGTACAGAGTAGTAGTTCGGCGGATCAAAGCCGTTTGGAATATCGATCAATAAAAATTCCGCGTTGTTATTCGTGCTGAGCTGCTTTCCCTTTTCAAGCAAGGCAAAAAGCAGATCTTCCGGAGTGTTGCGGGGCTCGGGTTCGGAATCGTGCCCCTGGCTTGAGTCTGAAGGACTGGACAGATAGTTCTTAATGTTGTTTTTTGCCAGCAGAAGCTGTTTGACCGTTTTACCCGCGTGCTCACGGATTACGCTGTAGAGTTGGCTGTGCTCGATTAACCATTTATAAATCCCGTATTGCATCAGTTTGTCTCGTACTGCAATTGCGGGCAGGTAGTTATTGCCCGTTCTTGTAAGCGTTCCGTCTTCGAGTGAAAACAGATTGGAAATAACATTCTCTCGCAGATCGGTTTGATGTAATTCGAAGATGACCAGGTCCGGATCAAAAGGCAGTACTCGCGATTCCATTGAAACAACATATTCTGCCGTTCCAAATCCACTGACAGAAAAATTCAGAACTTCACAGGGTTGGCCTGCCTCCCTCAAGTTCTCTTCCAGAAAATGCGAGAAGCTGTGCTCTATATCGACTTCATAGCCCATAAAGAAGCTGTCGCCAAGAACTGCAATTCGACAAACACCGTCAGGTTTTTGCACCCTGAAATCCCGGTCGGCCCGCAGCCCCTGACTATTCACGCGAATTTCTATATCAACTTCTCGGGAAGTCTGGCTGTAAACTGAATTGGGTATATTGCGGCGGATGCCATCGTCACCTCCAGTGACGTACCGTGGCATCAGGGCGACTCCGGCGAACAATCGCATGAATATCTCGCCGAACACTAAAATGTATATTGGCGAAAAAAGAATGATCAGCGCTATTTTTCCAGGTGAATGGAAGCGCCCGGTTGAGTTGTTTTTAAATATGTCCACAATCAGAAATCAAAGTAAATAAATTCAACTTCGCCCTGGTACGTCAAAGCGACGATAGAAAACAATACAAAAAGGTACATGTTGTAACGAAGGAAAGGGGTTACATCTGACTGGAACTCGAGCTTTTTGTAATGTGCCTGCAGAATTTGAACAATGATCAGCGGAACAATGAATTTGAGCACGGTGCTTATTGAGCCAATGTCGCCGATTGCGCGCATAGCAAACAGCCCGTCAAAATAGGTACTGAGATTGTCGAGCCCGTTAGCGCGAAATATCAACCAGCCAATCATGGTAAGAAAAAAGAATATACCCATTGTGATGGCGCTGCGTGTCAGCTCAAATACGGGTGCAAGTGGCTTGGCCAGCCATTGATCAATGTGTGCTATACGGTACACCACCAGCACAGAGCCCTGATAAGCGCCCCACAATACGAATGTCCAGGCGGCGCCGTGCCACAGACCGCCCAGCAGCATGGTGAGAAACAGATTGCGGTAGGTAAGCAGCCCGCCACCGCGATTACCACCCAGGCCGATATAAAGATAATCGCGCAGCCAGCTGGAGAGACTGATATGCCAGCCGCGCCAGAACTCAGAGGGAGTTCTGGAAAAATAGGGCAGGCGGAAGTTAACCATTAAATCAAAACCCATGATTCGGGCTATACCGCGAGCCATATCGCTGTAGCCTGAAAAATCACAGTAGATTTGAAAAGTAAACGCGAGCAGGCCGAGCCATAGTCCTCCGGAGCTCATGGCGTCCGGGTTCGCAAAAGCGTCGTTGGCAATAATCGACAGGTTATCTGCGATTACGGCCTTTTTATACATACCCCAGGCAAAAAGTATCATGCCGGAGGTAATGCGATCAAAGGTGATTTCACGACGCTTAAAAAACTGCGGTAGTAAATTCCGCGCTCTTTCGATGGGGCCTGCAACAAGCTGAGGAAAAAAGGCAATATAGGCTGCCAGCTCCATTAGCTTTTCAGTTGGTTCCATGCGATCGCGATAGATGTCTATCGTGTAGCTCAGAGTCTGGAACGTGTAGAAACTAATGCCGACAGGCAATGCGATCGAAAGGGTTACCCAAGTCAGTTCAAGGCCCGCACCGCCGGCGAGAGTTGCGAGTGAGTCTGCAAAAAAATTGAAGTATTTGAAAATAGCCAGCAAGCCGAGATTGACGATCAGGCTGATGATCATCCAGAATTTTCGACGGGATTTTACTTGCAGAGTTGATGCGTATCTAAGCGCCGCTGCACCGCAGATCACAAAGAGAACAACAGCGGCGAAAAAATGCCAGGACGATGAAAAAGTGTATCCGAGTGCGACAGCGCATCCTGTTAGTAGAAATGCGGCAGTTTTCAACGCGGTTTTGCGCGTAATCTGTCTGCCGGCAGCACCTAATCCGGCAATGTAATCAGTTGCCGTCGATGCCATGATCAGCACCAGAAAGCGCTCATCCCAGGCGGCATAGAATACATAGCTTCCAATCAAAACCAGAAGATTTTGAACCGTGAGTAACTTGTGTGTTGCAAAATACAGCGCGATGAAAATCGCAAAAAATATAAAAAATGTACTCGTGTGGAAAAGCACGTCGGGTGTTACCTTATTAAATTGGGTGTGAGTACCACGCGGATTGACGCGAATATCCTGATGTATCAGCATAATTGGCGCCAGCCGGTCATGCTTTGTGCGGATATTGCCAATTCGTCGCGGTCGTGCAATAACCGCACGCCGAATCAGGCGCACAGGATAACAAGCAGATGAGTTAAATCCGGTGACTTTCCGGCAAGTGCTGATCAGTGATGACTGCAGATGGGCTGATGCTGAGTCGCGCGGGGTACTGAATTAAGCATAAAGTCAGGGGCTTATGAGATACTTGGCTCTATCTGCACATTCATGGGGTGAATTTTTATGAGAATACGGCATCTGGCTGTGCTGGTCGCGGCTGTCTGGATTTCAGGTTGCGCTACGAATCCCGTAACCGGCAAAAAAGAACTGAGTATTGTCAGCGAAAAGCAGGAACTGGAAATAGGGCAGCAGCAGTATAGTCCCAGCCGGCAATCACAGGGTGGTGATTACGTTGCTGATCCGCACGTGCAGGCTTACGTTAACAAGGTTGGCCAGAGGCTGGCAGCTGTCAGCGATCGAAAGCTGCCGTATGAGTTCCATGTTCTTAACTCTGATGTGCCGAATGCATGGGCACTGCCGGGCGGTAAAATCGCAATAAACCGTGGTTTATTGATCGAAATGCAGAGCGAAGCAGAGCTTGCCGCGGTACTGGGGCATGAAATTGTTCATGCGGCAGCCAAGCACGGGGCCCGAAGTATTACTCGCGGTACCTTGTTGCAGGGAGGTCTGGTTGCCACGGCGATCGCGACAGCCGGCACCGACTATTCCGATATCGCACAGATGGGCGCTAATGTTGGGGCCCAGCTAATTAATACCCGCTATGGCCGGGATGCGGAACGGGAGTCTGATCGCTATGGCATCGAGTACATGGCTCGAGCCGGGTACGATCCGCAAGGCGCTGTCGATTTGCAGCAAACGTTTCTTAATTTGTCTGGTAGTAAGAAGCAGGATTTTATTTCCGGACTGTTTGCCAGTCATCCACCGTCTGCTGAACGGCTCGCCAATAATCGAAAAATCGCCGCTTCGATGGAGCCGGGCGGGGAAATCGGGCGCGAGAGATATGAGCAGAATATTGCTCATTTGCGCAAGGTACAACCTGCTTACGACGCCTATAAAGAGGCAAAAAAAGCAGCTAAAGATAAAAACTATAGTCGTGCCCGAGCTCTGGCGCGAAAAGCCATCTCTATTGAACCTCGCGAGGGACATTTTCACTCGTTTCTAGGAGATCTGGAATTTACCGATGGCAATTTTCCGACTGCAGGTCGGCATTACCGTGATGCGATTAGCCGCAACGACCAATTTTATTATTATCATTTACAGTACGGTCTGGTGAGTGAGAAAACGCGAGATTTCGCGGAGGCTGAAACAGCGCTGGCTCGCAGCGTTGAGTTACTGCCGACCGCAAACGCACACAACGCGTTAGGAAATATTGCGAGGGCAACGGGCAGTATGGAGCAAGCGGTTGCTCAGTATGCCAAAGCGGCTAAACATAACAGCCCGGCTGGCAAGGAAGCACTAGGTTCGCTGGTTGATATTGATTTGCCTGCCAACCCCGGCAAGTACATCGCTACTCGGCCGAAAATTCAAAAAAACGGTGCGTTGCAAGTGGTGATGCAAAACAAAACGCCACGTAATCTGGGGAAAATAACCTTAAAGGTTATTTACCCGGGTAACAACGGCCGGATGCGGGAGTTCAGTCGCCAGCTCTCCGGTGTGCTGGATGCGGGGAAGTCTGATGTACTCGACTTGCCCCTGCGTATTAATCCGGATTTTGCAAGAAATGTTCGCGTTGAGATCGTACGGGCCAGTGTTATGCGGTAGGAACTCCCCGGAAAAGCAAGTAGCCTACCGGGATTTGCGCGGAGTGCGTAATATCGTTGACATATTTATACCCACGAGTAAAAAGAGAATGACAATTACAGACAGCCCGCCGATGGTATATAAATCGTGGTTGTTTCCAGGGACCTTCGTCGCCTGAATCGCCACATAAAACGATGCAGCAATAACCAGGCTGCTCGTCACCAGGGTTATTACGCCGGAAAGCAAGGATTTCCGGCGACTGGATACCCAGAGGAAGGCAGCAATAAAAACGGTCAGAAAAAGCGTAATCGCAATTTTTTCCATGGCACAGCCCCTTAATACCAGCAGTGATCTCAAGGCCAGTGTATTTCCAGGATGGATATTTCGCAAGATGGGGTAAACTGGATGGGCCGCTTCGTGGCTATGTTGAGGCCCGATTGGTACACCAATGATCTGCCGAGCTAGAGTTCACCATGAATATTGAAAACAATAAGGTTGTGTCGTTTCATTATCAGTTGAGAGAGATTGACGGGGATTATACGGAAGATTCCAGCGGCGGCAGTCCCATGTTGTATCTGCACGGCCATCGGGGAATATTGCCGGGACTGGAAGATGCCATGCTTGGCCGAAGCGCGGGTGATAAGTTCAGTGTTTCGCTGGGTCCGGAGACAGCCTACGGACCTCGAAATGACGCCGCTATTCAACGCGTACCGCTGAAGCACCTGATTGATCATCCGAAGCCGAAGTCCGGGGATATCGTTACAGTTAATACCCGTAACGGAAAGGTAAAGGCAACAGTTTTGAAGGTTGGTCGATTCAATATCGATATCGATACAAACCACCCGTTAGCGGGCAAAAGCCTTGAGTTTAATGTGGAAATTCTCTCCGTGCGGGAGGCAACGATGGATGAGGTTGCACACCGACATGCCCATGGTCCTGGCGGGCACCAGCATTAAGCCGATCATGTTTTGCAGTTTGCGCTAATTGTTCATCAAACGTCATGCATGGATTTTTCAGCGTGACGCACGTACTCAATTTTCCCGCAGCGAGTTATAGTAACGCTGTTGAGTGTAAAAAGAGGTTCGGTAACCGTTGCCATTTGCACGTCGTTCCTGATTGAACTCATTGAAAATATTTACTTTCCAGTTCCACTCTTACCTGAAGCGAGTATGTAATCGCAATGGTATGGTGAAAGTGGCAAATCCAACAACGTGTGTCATTTTATGAGTGATCTGGTCGCAGAATCTGTTGACATGACATTCAGAACACCGGCCGGTGAAGCGGTCCACGCTCTGAAAAATGTCAGTTTTACCCTTAAAAAAGGCGAGCTGCTTTCGGTGCTAGGGCCCAGTGGCTGCGGTAAAACTACCCTCCTGAACATAATTGCGGGCTTTATCAGGCCAACCGGCGGCAGCATCAACCTTAACGGATTCGAAATTGACGGCCCCGGCGTTGAACGCGGGATGGTTTTTCAACAGGGGGCGCTCTTCGAGTGGCTCACCGTTGCTGAAAACGTCAACTTTGGTTTGCGGATGAAAAAAAGCAATAAAGCCGAAACCGCCCGAAAAGTGGACGAATGGCTGGAAATTGTCGGCCTGCAGGGTTTCGGGCCGACACCAACGTATCAGTTGTCCGGTGGTATGCAACAGCGCGTCGCCCTGGCGAGATGCCTTATTAATGATCCGGACGTTATTCTGATGGATGAACCACTGGGAGCTCTGGACGCACTAACCCGTGAAAAAATGCAATCGCTGGTTCTGAAGATCTGGAAGGAGACTGGTAAAACGATCATGATCATCACCCATTCTGTGGAAGAGGCATTGCTGCTGGGTGAGCGTTTGTTTGTTATGGCTCCGCGCCCGGGACGGTTACATAAAGAGTATCGACTACCTTTTGCCGAGCTGGGGCTGAAAGAAGATCTGCGCGATATTAAAAATCACCCCGAATTCGTTAAAAATCGCGAAGAGATACTTTCCATGATCTGGAATATGGAAGAGGAAATCATGGGTAAGACACTCTAATGATCAGCACTATTGCAGAACATCGTGGTTTTATCGTGGGCTTTATTTTTATTGCCTTGATTCTGGGTCTGATTGGCTCCTATTTGTACGGCCAGCGGCTAATACGCACAGAAAAGACGGATGCGGTTTTCGGGAACCCGGAAAGGGCATTGGGTGGCTGGCACTGGGTTATCGCCGGTGTCTCAAGTATTTTGCTGGTTTGGTTTTATTTCTCCTGGGATGCAGCGCGTTCATTTTTTCCGGATGCTGCAAATGAATTGTGTCAGGTAGCCAAGGTTGACACGGCAATCAACCCGATGAGATCGGTTTTTCCAATCGATTCCCGCTTGTTGAAGGGAACCTCATTGCTGGCTCGTGACTCGACGCAGATCGATCTGTTGGAGCGCAATTTGGCCAAAGCGGCTTTCAGCGATTCAGAAAAAGCAGAATACGGTGCGTTGGTTTCGCGGCTACGCAGTACGTTGATCATGCTGGCAGCACCGGAAAACCTGTCAGATGAAACCGCCGAAAAGCTGGCTGATATTTCAACTCGTATGGACGTTGCCACTGCAAGGCTGGCAGATGCAACATTTCCCGGAGAACCCGACTCCGATATGGTCGCGAAAGCGCTGGCACAGCCGGGCTGGGGCGAATCAAGTACCGAGATTCCGGATTTGCCGGTTACTCAGCGAGGGCGGAAGTTTGAAGCGCTGGCAGATGAGATCGCTGCAATTTCAAAAGATTTTATAAAAATAAAAAATACCGGCGGTTCATTCACACAGATTGTTGATGAAATCAATTCCGAGATAAAAGCCGCTAGGGCAGTGTTGAAAACCAACAGTGTATTAAGTGACGATGAAATAAAGGCCAGGGACAACTTCCTGAGGCAGATCAACAAGATTTTTAAGCGGATTGATGATGGAACAGTGTTTCCACCAAGCGCGCTTGATGGGGTGGAAGCCTCTATTGTTCGATTTGAAGCTGAAAAATCTGCACAAAAAGGCACGCTTAAACTCATTGACGCCATAGCCATGCCGTCGGGTACGGTAGTTGCCGGCGCAACTGCATGCAGTGAGCAAGGATCGGGTCGCTGGTTGCCGAAACCGTCCGATACACTCGGCACGCTGGTGAAGATTTCAGATCCGGATGTCGGGTATAAAGGCATTCCGCTGCTGTGGTACCAGCCAAAACCGCTGGCTGAAATGGTGGGTTTTCTGGTGCCGGACTGGATCGCGGATCTTGTTCCCGGGGAATATCCACGTCATAAGCCTGATGGCACGATCGACGAAAATCTGAAAACGCGGGTGCTGAACTTTGCAACCGGAAATTTCCCTTCCATGAGTATACCGATGCCAATGGGCCATATTTGGGATTCCATACTGCGGGTGCTGGCTGGTCTGTTTTGCGGTATTTTACTCGGGGTACCCCTTGGCTTGTTTATGGGATTGTCGCGATTTGCGAAGGGATTTTTCGATCCGCTGATCGAGCTGTATCGACCGGTACCGCCATTGGCCTGGGCACCGTTGATCCTTACCATTTTTGGCATTCAGGATGACGGTAAGATATTTCTGCTATTTATGGTGGCCTTCGCCATTATGGTGATTTCAGCACGTACCGGGGCCACTGGAACACAGCTGTCCAAAATTCATGCAGCGCATTCATTGGGTGCGTCGAAACGGCAGATAATTCGCGAAGTTATCTTGCCGAACTCCCTGCCGGAAATCTTAACCGGTATTAGAATATCTATTGGTGTTTGCTGGGGTACATTGGTTGCTGCTGAAATGCTGGCGGGAACTACCGGTATAGGCTTTGTGGAAAATGTCGCGCGCAAGCAAAGCGACTACGAGATTATCTGGGTGACGATCCTGCTTCTCGGTCTGCTTGGTTTGCTTTTTGACTTGATCATGCGCTGGGTTATCCACCGCAGTATCCCGTGGAGGGGCAAAGGCTAAAAATAAAACCGCAAACACTGAGTATTCGAAAGCGAGCAGCGTATCAAGGTGTTGCTCGCTGGAATCACAGGTAACCGGTTGCGTGATTTGTTAAATAGTCACGCCCAATTTCTGCTCAAGATCTTTGATGCTTTTTGCAGCACCCATGTTTTTGGGTGAAATTTGCAGAACCCGCTCAAACGCATGAATAGCTCTTTCGTTGTCGCCGACCTGAAGCATAATTAATCCGATACCAGAGATCGCGCCGAAATGACGCGGCTCAAGGATGAGTGTTTGCTCGATATCGGCCAATGACTGTTCGTAGTCTCCAAGCAGGTAGTGAACCGTTGCTCGCCGATTCCACGCTTCTGCAAAATCCGGTTGTTTTTTAACCAGATTGTTAAGAAGATTAAGAGCAATGGTATATCGGCCGGAGCTCATGGCGTCGACTGCGGAAGCCATATAATCGCCTCCCTCTGCGTCGCTCCGCTCATACCATTTCTTCCATATTTCAGTCTCAATCATGATGGCCTGCTGCGGGCTATCTGCTGCTTTGAGCTGGCCGAAAAGCGCTGGCAGGTCATCGTTTTTTTGATCGCTGATTGAATAAGGACTGACCAGCATGGCCAATACAGCAAACACAAGCGCGTAGTACTTGTTCATCTGTTCTCTCCCCGAGAATGCCATCGACAGGTAGCAGGAGGCAGCCATTAATGACTCTCGTCATATAGGTTGTCGTCCGCAAATCCGGCAAATTTATGAATTGGCTAACATATTTTCGCTTTGCGTGCAAGTTTGAGACGCACTAAGCCAGTAGGAATCAGTAAATTTATATATTACTGAGACTGAAAGTCTTGTTTAAGTTAAAAGCGATTGGTTTGCTGATACTGATTGATTAGTATTTCACTTGCGACTACCGGTGTAACTTTGCCTGTTATCACCTGGGTTCTCAGTTGATCGAGCTTGTCGGCAACCTCTTTATTGCTGTGGAAATTGCTGAGTAGTCGGTGTCTTAGTGTGCTGTCGAGCCAGTCGAGTGATTGCTGTTGCCGATTCTCCTTGAAAAGGCCACTGTCATGTGCAATTTGCTGATGCTTCAATATTGACAGCCATACCTCGGTTAGCCCCTGGTTGAGGATCGCGCTGCAATTGAGAACCGGTGGCTGCCATTTGTCTGACGGCGGAAATAACGTACGGATAGCGTGTGTGTAGTCGTTTTTTGCCGTTTGAGCTTTATGGAGATTATCGCCGTCGGATTTGTTGATAACAATCATGTCGGCCACTTCCATCAAGCCGCGCTTGATTCCCTGCAGATCATCTCCGGCTCCTGGCAACATAAGTAGCAGGAAAAAATCCACCATTGTAGAAACGCTGGTCTCTGACTGGCCGACACCAACTGTTTCAACAATGATTACGTCAAAACCCGCGGCTTCGCACAGTAGTATGCTCTCTCGTGTTACGCGATTTACGCCGCCCAGAGTGCCCGAGGTTGGTGATGGTCTGACAAACGCATCAGCATGAATACTTAGGGATTGCATGCGTGTTTTGTCGCCTAGAATGCTGCCTCCGGTTCGCTGACTGGTTGGATCAATAGCCAGCACCGCCACCTTTTTTTTTTCGTTTAGTAGGTTTTGTCCGAAGGCTTCTATAAATGTACTCTTGCCAACACCGGGCACGCCGGAGAGGCCGATCCGTATAGAGTTACCCGTGTAGGGTAAAAGCTGTTGGATCAGTTGCTGTGCTTGTTGCTGATGACTGTGGTTGGTTGACTCGATCAGGGTTACCGCTCGCCCCAGACTGGCTCGATTTCCCGATCGTACGCCATGGGCGAGATCGTCGACGGAAATTACTCGCCGTTTCGGAAGGTTCGGTTTCATCTCTATATAAGTTAGTTGTATTTTGTTTTGAGGCGGGCTAAGCGTTTGCCTCATTAAAACCCAGGCTCTCGCACAGTTGGCGCAGCAGCGCTTCTGCGGCAACGCTGATGACGGTTCCCGGTGGAAAAATAGCTGCCGCTCCGGCTTCATAGAGAGCTGCGAAATCGTCGGGCGGAATCACCCCGCCAATTGCCACCAGAATGTCTTCGCGTTCGAGCTCCGTGAGCGCTTCACGCAGGTCGGGTAACAGGGTCAGGTGGCCGGCAGCTAGAGAGCTGGCACCAATGATATGCACGTCATTTTCGATTGCCTGTCTAGCCACTTCCTGTGGTGTTTGAAACAGCGGGCCTATGTCGACATCAAAGCCCAGATCGGCAAACGCGCTGGCGATAACCTTCTGCCCGCGGTCATGTCCGTCCTGGCCCATCTTTGCCACCAGAATACGTGGTCGCCGGCCTTCCTCGCGGGTGAAATAGTCAACCAGTTGCTTGAGCTTATCCAATGACACGCCGCCTCGATTGAGTTCTTCGCGGTAGACGCCGCGAATCGCTGTGATTTGGGCCTGATGTCTGCCAAATACCCGTTCCAGAGCGTCGGTCATTTCCCCGACCGTAGCGCAGGCGCGTGCAGCGGCTATAGATTTTTCCAGCAGATTACCCTGGCCATTGCGTGCACACTCCTCTAACTCCAGAAGAGTCTTTCGGGTGGCGTTTTCATCACGTTCGCGACGCAGTTGCTGTAGCTGAGCGATTTGTTGTGCGCGCACGGCAGAATTATCTACTTTAAGTACTTCGACAGTATCTTCATCCGTCGATTGATATTTATTGACGCCGACAACTGTTTGTGAGGAAGAGTCGATACGTGCCTGCGTGCTGGCGGCAGCTTCCTCGATTCGCATTTTCGGTATGCCAGCCTCAATTGCTTTTGCCATGCCGCCGGACGCTTCTATTTCCCTGATGTGCTGCCAGGCTTTGTCTGCCAGTTCATGGGTGAGAGTTTCGATGAAATAACTGCCTCCCCAGGGATCAATACTGCGATTGGTGCCACTTTCCAGTTGCAGGAAAAGCTGAGTGTTGCGCGCAATACGTGCGGAAAAATCGGTGGGCAATGCCAGTGCTTCGTCCAGTGCGTTGGTGTGCAGTGACTGTGTATGCCCTTGAGTTGCTGCCATGGCTTCTATACAGGTACGAACGACGTTGTTATAGATATCTTGTGCGGTCAGACTCCAGCCCGAGGTCTGGCAATGTGTTCGAAGGCATAGAGATTTCTGGTTTTCCGGTTTGAATGGTGCGACAAGATGTGACCAGAGCAAACGGGCGGCACGCAGTTTTGCGACTTCCATATAGAAATTCATGCCGATTGCCCAGAAAAAAGAGAGCCTCGGTGCGAAGTGATCGACGTCAAGTCCGGCTTCGATTCCGGCACGCAGATACTCAACGCCATCTGCCAGAGTATAAGCAAGTTCCAGGTCGGCGGTCGCACCAGCTTCCTGCATGTGGTAGCCCGAAATGCTGATACTGTTGAAACGCGGCATATGTTCAGATGTATAGGCGAAAATATCAGAAATTATCCGCATTGAAGGTGCTGGCGGAAATATATAGGTATTTCGCACCATGAACTCTTTCAGGATATCGTTCTGTATGGTGCCTGATAGATCAGCGGTACTAACTCCCTGTTCTCCGGCTGCGGCTATATACAACGCCATTACTGGCAATACGGCTCCATTCATCGTCATCGAGACACTCATTTTATCGAGTGGAATGCCATCGAAAAGTGTTCTCATGTCGATGATTGAGTCTATTGCAACCCCGGCCATACCGACATCACTTTTCACTCGCGGGTGATCGGAATCGTAGCCCCGGTGAGTGGCCAGATCAAAGGCAATAGAAAGTCCTTTTTGGCCGGCAGCTAGGTTCCGTCTATAAAAGGCGTTACTCTCTTTGGCGGTAGAGAACCCGGCATACTGGCGAATGGTCCATGGTCTGTTAACGTACATGGACGGGTAGGGGCCTCGTGCAAACGGAGCAATTCCCGGCCATGTGTGGGTAAACGGCAGCTCGCTGGTATCCGCCGTTGTGTAGTGCGAGCGGAAGTCAATTTGTTCCGGAGTGCTGTGCGTGGGCGTTGCCTCCTCTATTTTCGTTGCGGGAAAATTCTGCAGTGCAATGTCGGAGAAATCTGGAACAGCGCCCATGTTATATCTCCACCAGAATATCGAGTGCGCGGTTAAGTAATTCTACTTTGTTGCACCTTGTGTGTATCTGTTGCGTCATGCCGTTGTCCTGCAGTTGTGCTTCCAGTTTACCTGCAAACCCTGCCAGCCAGATTTCACTGTCACTGGAGGCTGATAACGCTTTGCATGTTTCGACCCCAGCTGTTGCGTATTGCCTGTTTGACGAACATAAAACTATTAACCGTGAACCAGCGAGGTGAAGATCGGTTAGATCATCAGCTGAACGGGTTTCACTGTTAATACCAGCGACTGCAAAAAAATTACGGCTGTAAAGCAGACGCGCTGTATAGTCCGAAGCGTTACCTAGTGTGATCAGCTGCACACAAGGAGGAGCACCGGTTTGGCGTTCGTACTGCTGGCTTCTCGCCACCATAGATTCAAAAACTCCGGCATCCCGAAACTGCGACACAGCAGGAGCGGTAACGGAATGATTATGAATCGGATGAGACCAGTTCCTGCAAGTGTCGCCATCGAGTAGTGCAGTGACTTTGTCCGCTTGTGTTGCAGGCGTTGCCGTACTTGTAGTGCCTGCACTCGATTCCGGCTGTGAAGATTTATAGATACTGTCTGTGTTTTCAGAGGGAAGTTGATCATCGAGATCAGGGTATTCTGTTACGCCGACAATAGCGGTATCTCCCAGTGCTAGTGCTTGCTGACGTGTTTCGCGTTTCTCTGCGACTAGTCGACTGATCAAGCCAGATTGCAATGATGCCCACATACCACCTTGCTGTTCTATAGTCTGAAAAACTGCCCAGGCTTTGGCTGATAGCTGTTGCGTCATTTGTTCAATGAAACCGGAGCCCCGAAGTGGATCTGCTACAGCACGGATATGCGATTCTTCCAGCAGCATCAGTTGAGTATTGCGTGCAATGCGTTGTCCCAGTCTTGATTGCTCAGGAAGGTTGGCGTCGTAAGCTGCAGCCATAAAACCGGAAGCGCCGCCTATCATCGCAGCAAATGCCTGTGAAGTGACCCGGAGTATATTTACCCAGGGGTCGCGAACACTCAGGCTTCGTTTACCGGATTGCGAGTCAAGCTGGAAAGATATTTCGCTGGTTTGAGCTTCGCAGTGACTGAGTACCTGGAGCCACAGCACACGTGCTGCGCGAAGCTTTGCAATTGAAAGAAAAAAATCGGAGTCGAGAGCAAAACGCCACGTTATTTGCCCGATGGCATCGTTGATATCCAGGCCCGCCGAGGTGAGATCACGTAAGTATTCGGTGCCGGTTGCCAGTGCGAAACCGAGCTCCTGTGCTTCGGAAGCGCCGCCGTTGTGGTAAGGGGATGTGTCGACACACAAACTACGCACGTTTGGCAGGTGCTTGTGCGTATGGCAGGCGAGTTCTCCGAGCGTTTGACGATAATACGCTTGTGTTCCGTTAATTTTGCCATTGAGTGCCAGTGCGGCCAGCGGGTCTATATTAAACCCGCCAGAGATTGTTTCCGCTGGTAACGAGCGGCTACGCCATAGCGCTTCCAGCACTGCTGCCTGGTTGAGATTGTTCGCGGACGGCGCCAGGGACAGTTGAATCATCTCGGGATATACATCTGTCAACAGCTGATCGAGCTTGCCGAGGTTATCGCAACTTGCGTCGAGTTCAATTGCCGTTACACCACCGGACAAGGTATCGAGGATTTCAGTGTTGAGTGTGCTGAGTTCACCGCTTGTCCAGTCCTTCGGACAAAAGCTCTGGGCTATATGCCAGTTTTTCTGATCAGCATTGAGCGGCGTGGGCGTCGTGCTCTGATGGTAGAGCGGGCTAATTTCAATTTGGTCGAGTGTTGTTGAGATGAGTTCGTCTTCGAACCGCTGTCCACTCAGTGTTTTCTCGATGGCATCTCGCCATTGCTGCTCGACAACAGTTTCGTTGATAGGTCTGAATGGTGAATTCTCGTACCAGGTTTCCTGCATTTCTATTTCCCGGTTGTTGGCTTATAACTGGCCATGGTAATGCTAGCGGTCCGGCAGTATCAGTTTGTCGCTTAGAAAATGCTCCGGATTCCTGTTGAAGCTCAGCATTGTATCCAGCAGATCGTCGGGGGTGCTGTTGTGCAGTAAGTTATTGCAATGCTGAACACGTAAAAACTGCTCTTCGACCGTGTGTGACAGAAACGCCAGCAGCTTGTCAAAGAAGTGGTTGACATTCAGTATCCCTGTGGCCTTGCTGTGCAGGCCGAGTTGCTGCCACGTGCAGATCTCAATAAGTTCTTCCAGAGTACCTATCCCGCCGGGTAACGCTACAAATCCATCTGACATATCGGCCATTTTAGCTTTGCGTTCATGCATGTCTGCGACCACAAATAATTCAGTCAAACCCTTGTGGCTGATTTCAAGCCCCTGCAGGTGCTCGGGAATTACCCCATAGGCTTTTCCGCCATGTCGGAGTACTGAGTCGGCTATTGCGCCCATTACCCCGATACTGGCGCCTCCGTATACCAGATCGATTCCACGTGACGTCATCGCCCGCCCAAGATCGTTGGCGGCGTCGAGATAGGTATTGCCTGTGCCCGAACTCGATCCACAAAACACACATAGGCGATTCAAGGTTATAGCTCCTGGATTGGTAACAAATTTAGTGAGATAGCCGGTTGCTGAAATCCTGAACCTTTATAAAGCGCAAAGGCAGGGGTAGCAGACGGTTATGATGACTGACTTGAAGAGAGCAATGCAAGTGCGACGACTGCAAGCATTGATGAGGCCATGATAACGTTTATTGAACGCTGTGTTTTCGCACTCAGGGCCAGGCTTTTCAGTTTGATCCCCGCAGTTAGCCATAGCAGGTGAATGGGTATCCAGATGGCGTTTATGATGATGAATTTTACAATGGTTTCCAGCAGCAGGTTGTCGGCCATGAAGGCATACCCGGAAAACAGCGTGGTATTGACGACGTAGGCTTTAGGATTAATCGTTTGCAAAATTATACCGGCGACGATACCGGGATCTTTTTGCGTATCAATGAAGCCTATTTTGGAGCCGGATGTTGCAATACGAAACGCAAGCAACAGCAGATACAATGCGGAGCACAGCAGCAGTAGCTGTCGCAACCACGGTATCGAAAACACAATTACTGAAACGCCCGACACGACAGCCAGTGCCACAAGGTTTGTGCCAATAAAAAGTCCGATCAGATAGCGAATTCCTGCTCGCCGGCCAAATGCGGCACCTACACCAGCTGTGGATAACACGCCAGGGCCCGGCGTAATTAACAATAGAAAAACAGAAAAAATAAAATAAGTCATAACCGGTACGGGCATTCGTCGGTGAGCTGGTCGCGCCGGGCGCGAAGCGGGATTTGAAAATAAAAAAGGAAATTCGAGCTGGCATGGGCCAGAGTGTGAAACCGGCACTACAGAGCAAATTACAGCCAAAGATTAATGCTTTGAAACAAAAAGTGCTCGAATTGCACGACTTATGCACTTTATCTAAACCCGTGTCTACCGATAAAACGGTATTAAGCTGAATCTGGATCTTATGATGATGCACAACCGTACTACCTTGGCTGCTGTTGTGGCCACGCTGGTTCTATCCAGTGGTTGTGGCGGAGAGCAGGACAAGAAAAAGGGTGTATTTCTGGATGGCCCGGTATCGGGTCTCTCGTACGAGACAGAATCACTGTCGGGCGTCACTGACAGCGATGGTTCGTTTGAGTACCGCGAGGGTGAAACCATTGTTTTCAGTCTTGGTGACATTGCGTTCCATCAGGTCGATGCCGCTGAAACGGTTACACCGATGGAGTTAGCAGGCACAGATGATCCGTTTGATTCCGGGGTGTTGAATGTCGTCCGTCTGCTGCAGACACTGGACAGCGATTCAGATCCGTCCAACGGTATTGAAATACCTGAACAGGTAAGAGAAAAAGTGCGCTTACCCGTTTTTGATCTGGTGGCAGACTTTTCAAGTATAGACGGAGTACTGGGCAGTATTGTTTCACGGGCGTATGAAGTAGAACGTCCTATCGTTAGCGCACAGGCTGCGACGGATCACTTTATTGATACCTTAACCAAAGCCAGCGGTAGTGAGAGTGAGGTTGTTACACTGGATCAAACCTATTATGTTCGAGAAGGTGATCTTGAATACCAAGACCATTTTATATCGTTCAGTAACGATAGCTACTCGACCAACCTGCCGAGATTGGCGGCATCCGGGCCGGTGACCCTGATTAACGGTGTTTACAAACTCGACTCCTCCGGTGAGACTTTGTTCCTGTCGAAAAAAGATGCCGGAAATCACAGCCGATTCTGTCTGGCCAGGCGACCACTCGACCCGGATCATTGCGGTACCGGCAGTCGGCTGTTTCGATTATTCGAAGCGCAGAGCGAGGCAGTAGCGTTTAATCCGGTTGATGCAAATCTGCAGATTGGTGCGGCGGAGCAGCTAATAGAAAAACCAGAGGAATCCAATCCGCCGCAACCTGAGCCAGCTGTAACTATGCCGGAGCCTGAATTGCAGCCGGAAGCTGAACTACGGCCGGAGGCGGAATTGCAGCCGGAAGCTGAACTACGGCCGGAGCCGGAATTGCAACCGGAAGCTGAACTGCAGCCTGAGCCTGAGTTGCAACCGGAAGAGGTGCAGCAGCCCGCGCCGGTGGTTACGGAAAACGCCAATGGCCATGTATTGACGCCGGAAGATTTGTTTGAGTATTGTGTCGGGGACGTAGACGATACGGACGGAGATGGCTACGGTTGGGAAAACCAGAAAACCTGCCTGATTGTGAATGCTGTTTCAGGGGAAGCGACCAAACCGGAGACCACAGAAACTGACGGGGTGCTAACCCCGGAAGATCTGTTTCCCGTGTGTACCGGCTACGTGCCGGATGACGACGGCGACGGCTATGGCTGGCAGAATAATATTACCTGCCTGATCGATCCGGATGCCACAGATAGCGCCGCTGAGGAATCGGTGGTGGTTGCTCCGGACCCCGATAGCGAGCTCACGCCGGTACCCATTGGCCTTGATCAGGTGACGGATTTAATAATTGTTACCGGTCAGTCTAACGCCGCCGGGTTGCTTACAACGTTCGATGAAACCCTTGATGCAGTAGATGAAAAGGTGTTTGCCTTTACCGATGAGGGCTGGCAGGTTGCCGACTTGCATCAATTCTGGGATGAGGGCATTCCGGGGAATTATTCACACCAGCTTATTGATAGAACGCCCTATAACAACGTTCTGTTTCAGATCGGCAAAGCGGTATCAGCAAAATCACCACGCGTGATCGGTCTGGTGCTGCTAACCGCTCCGGGTGAGGGGATCAGTCACTGGGACTACAACAGCAATTTTTATAACCGCATGAGAGATCATGCCTTAGCTGCGTTGAATGCGCTGCCGAACAAAAGTACGTTCGATGCGGTTATCTGGCTGCAGGGCGAAACGGACTGGCTTTACGAGGGCACAGCCGATAGCGGCGCAACGGGTTTTGAGTCATTTGATTCCGATTTTTATCGCAACTATTATCCGAACAAGCTGAATCAGCTGATCGGTAATTTACGCAGTGAAGGCTGGTATGGCCCGGATGGAAGGTTTATCTGTGCGGAAACCAAAAAAGCCGGCTTGAATCCGCACCTGATGGCGTTGAATAACGATGCCGATCCGAAAACCGGTTGTGCTGCAGCCGCAGATCTGCCGTCGCGTGATACGGACCCTTACGGTAATCATTTCTCAGCCCAGAGCTTGCGGATACTCGGCGCAAGAATCGCCGATATTTATCTAGCCATGCCATAAGCGATAAAACTACGAGGATTGTCGTTTCAACTGGCGGAGCAGAAAGCGTGCGGGGTGGGTTGCGTTAAAAAATTCGGCAGGCTGAGAGTATTTAGCCTGGATGATTTCTGACAGTAGCTCCGCTGCCAGCAGACTCTGGACAACCCCGCGAGAGCCGAAACCGGTGAGCAGGTAGAGTCCTTTTTCAAACTCGGCTTTTGCATATTGCCGGCGTCGCCCGTGGTGGAGGTCGCCGTACGCTCGTTGGTAGAATGACACACTGGGCGCAGCGCCGATAATCGGAAATCGATCTGGCGTTGCAGAGCGCAGGCCACACCAGGAACGGCTGACTGGCTGAACGGCAGTTAGATCAGGTAAGAGCATTTTCGCTCGATCGGTGTTTTCTATGTCATCGGCAGGACAGGGCGTTGTCGATACACTGGTTCTACTGTGCGTAGCGCCGCTCCAATAACCGCTACCCTGTGGAATAACGTAGCCTTGTGCTGAGACGATTAGCCTGGGAACCGAGTGCGCATTGCGGGATTCAAAATAGCTTAGCTGTCCGCGCACGCCTTGCAATGGCAGATGATTGCAGAGGTCAAATTCGTTCACGCGCAGGCCATTGCACAAAATTACAAGGCGGGATTCATCAATTACCTGGCTCCGGCCATCTATAAGCTGCCAGCCATATTGCGTCTTACGTAAGGTTGAAATTACCGTGTTGCCGTGAAATTCTATAGCGCTGTTAGTTTCAATCCAGCGCTTGCAGAGAGTGCCTGGATTGAGCCAGCCGGCAGCGGGTAGTAACAGCGCGTCGGTGGGTACAGACATTCCGGCGAAGTCACAGGCTTGCGTTCTAGTGAGCCTTTTCCAGCGCCGGTGGTCCTGCCAGGTATCGATCTTACTAATGAGTTTAAGTAGACCGGTCTGATGGTACAGCGACGGATTATCCTGCGTGGAGAACTCGTTTATCATCCGCTCAAATGCCGCGAGGTAGTATCGACGCGACAGCTGATCGGTTCGCGTTAAATGCGGTTGGTTGATGGCGACAGGCACAGCTGAGGTGGATGCGGCGGGCGTAGACGCACTGTCAAACAGTTTGCAGTTGAATTTGTCTTTGGCCAGTGTTCGTGCGACGGCGCAACCCGCCAGCCCGGCACCGATTATCAGTGCTGTATCTCGTGGCGTGTATTGGTATTCGGGCTGATCGAGACCAACGTCAGCCGTGTCTGTCACACGATGCCTTCGACCGGATTCGTCGAGTATTTTTCGCTGATATAGCGGTCAACAATCTGCTGGAAGTCGTAGGCTATGGTATCGCCCTTTAACGTGACAGTTTTTTCGCCATCAACATACACTGGTGCTACGGGTCGTTCGCCGGTACCGGGTAAGCTGATACCGATGTTTGCGTGCTTGCTTTCTCCGGGTCCGTTAACAACGCAGCCCATCACGGCTACTGTCATATTTTCGACCCCTCGATATTGCTTTTTCCAGTCGGGCATGGAATTTCGCAGGTAGGATTGTATGTCTTCAGCGAGTTGCTGAAATACTGTGCTTGTGGTTCGACCACAGCCCGGGCAGGCAGTGACCATCGGTGTGAACGAACGCAAACCCATGGTTTGTAGAATTTCCTGCGCAACAATGACCTCGCGCGTGCGATCACCTCCGGGTTCAGGCGTAAGAGAGATGCGTATTGTGTCGCCGATTCCCTGTTGCAACAGCACAGATAGCGCGGCGGTTGAGGCTACTATTCCCTTGCTGCCCATACCGGCTTCGGTTAGCCCGAGGTGCAGCGCATAGTCACAATGATCAGCCAGGGTCTGATACACGTTTATCAGGTCCTGGACGCGACTCATTTTGCAGCTGATGATAATTCGTTCCGCTGGCAGCCCGATATTTTGCGCCAGTTGCGCGCTTTCCAGTGCGGATCGAATAACCGCATCGCGATACAACTGCGGAAGTGGTAACGGGTTTGCCGAAGCAGCGTTTTCATCAAGCATGAGCGCCAGTAGTTCCTGATCGAGGCTGCCCCAGTTCGCGCCAATCCGGACAGGTTTGTCGAGCTTTGCGGCAATTTCAATCATGGTGGCGAATTGATCGTCGCGTTTATTACCGCGCCCGACGTTGCCTGGATTTATACGATATTTAGCCAGTGCCTCCGCGCATTCAGGGTAGCGGGTTAACAGTTTATGGCCGTTGAAGTGAAAATCGCCTACCAGTGGTACATCGCAGTCGAGTGCCAGCAGACGTTCGCGAATTTCAGGTACTGCGCGTGCTGATTCCTCGTTGTTTACGGTGATCCTCACCAATTCAGACCCGGCGCGCGCCAGTTCAGCTACCTGAATACTGGTTCTCACAGTGTCGGCTGTGTCAGTGTTGGTCATTGACTGCACAACAATCGGGCTGCCATCCCCGACAGTCAGGTTTCCGACACGTACCGCTCTGGAACGCTTGCGTACTATCATAACTCTGGAATAATCCGTGTTTATCTTGATGAGTGGCTTGGATCGTGTTGGTTTTGAAAAAATTGAACAACAGCCAGCACAAAAATAGTGTTCAATTAATGTAGATGCACTTGCATCTGGGAAACTCCGACGATATACATCGTAAACGAACAGCGCACGACAGTTAAATGGACAACTTTACACCAATTCGTGAAATAGGCGAGCGTGAGCAGAAGATTTTCCGCATGCTTGTCGAACAGTACATCCAGGATGGTTGTCCAGTGGGTTCACGGACGCTATCGAAGATGCCTGGTATTAATGTCAGTGCGGCATCGGTTCGCAATGTCATGTGTGATCTGGAAGAAATGGGTTTGCTGGCAGCACCGCATACCTCCGCCGGCCGGGTTCCAACCTGCGATGGTTTTCGGTTGTTTGTGGATACAATGCTCGAAGTGCAGCCTCTGGTTGAGCAGGATCTAAGCGCGCTTAAAGGCAAGCTGACTCCCGATCAGGACGAAAAATCCATTATTCGGCACGCATCGAACTACCTGTCCGGGTTTACCAGCATGGCCGGGCTCGTCACTCTGCCAAAGCGCGGAGCGACTATTTTCCGGCAAATCGAGTTCTTGCCCCTGTCGGAGCAGCGCGTGCTTGTGATTCTGGTGGTAAATGAAAAACAGGTGCAAAACCGGATCCTTACACTCGATAAAGACTACAGCTCCGATGAGCTGCAGCAGATTGCTAATTTCCTCAATCAGCAATACGCCGGGAAAGATCTAGAAGCCGTCCGCGATCAGTTGCGTGGAGAACTGGATAAAACCCGTGTCAATATGAATGACCAGATGGAGCAGATGATCTCCATGGCGGGCCGCGTGTTTGAAAATGACGATAACAACGAAGAGGAAGATGTCATTGTCGCCGGACAAACCAACCTGATGAATTTCAGCGAACTGTCGGACATGGCGAATCTGCGGGATCTCTTCGATGCGTTTGCCCACAAGCGCGATATTTATCACTTGCTGGAACGGTGTATCTCAGCAGATGGCGTACAGATATTTATCGGCCAGGAATCAGGCTACGATGTTCTGGATATGTGCAGTCTGGTGACATCCTCATACAAAGTAGACGGGGAGGTGGTCGGGATACTAGGTGTTGTCGGTCCGACGCGCATGGCCTACGACCGGGTAGTGCCGGTTGTCGATATGACTTCTAAACTCTTAAGCGCCGCCTTGAATTCTTCCTCCTAGTTCTTATATAGGCGGCAGGCGCAAGCTCGCCGACCCGAAATTCAACAATAAACACTAGCCGGAGATTTCTGTATGGCGCAACAAAAGGCTTCTGCAGATCCTGCAGTTGAGGATATTGACCCTCAGACTGAGCAGGCAGCTGACATCGAGACAGCTGAGCAGGAAACCGGAGAAGTAACCGATTCCGCGGAGATACCGGAATCGTTAAGCGAACTCGACGATCTGAAGCTGCAACTGCAACAGGCGAACGACAAGGCAGAGCAGAACTGGGAGAGTGTTCTGCGTACTCGCGCGGAGATGGAAAATCTGCGCAAAAGGCAAACCCGTGAACTTGAAAATGCTCACAAGTACGCACTCGACAAAATTGCCATGGAGCTTTTGCCTGTTCGCGACACGCTTGAAATGGGTGTGACTGCAGCGCATGCAGATGAAGCGGAGATGACTAAAATAGTCGAAGGTACCGAGCTCACGTTGAAAATGCTCACGCAGACGCTGGAGAAGTTTAATATTGTCGAGGTCAGTCCGGAGGGTGAGAAATTTAATCCTGATCTGCACCAGGCGATCAGCATGCAAGAAGGTACGGACGAGGCTGCAAACACTGTGTTGGTCGTAATGCAGAAGGGTTACACCCTGAATGAACGCCTGCTCAGACCCGCTATGGTCGTGATTGCAAAATAACCTTGCATTTTGTGTTGAATTAGCACAAGCGGCCCCTATTTAAACAGCAAATCAATTATTAGACTGCCGGTGGCAGTTTCGGAGATAGAGTCATGGGTAAAATAATCGGCATCGACCTGGGTACCACCAACTCATGTGTCGCAGTGATGGAAGGTGGAACTCCACGCGTTATAGAAAACTCGGAAGGGGATCGAACCACTCCGTCGATTGTCGCATTCGCTGACGACGACGAAGTGCTTGTCGGTCAGCCTGCCAAACGTCAGGCGGTAACGAACCCCACGAATACCCTCTATGCTGTGAAGCGGCTGATCGGCCGGCGGTATGAAGAAGAAGCAGTCCAGAAAGATATCCAGCTGGTTCCGTACAATATTGTCAAAGCAGACAATGGCGATGCCTGGGTGGAAGGGAACGGCAAAAAAATGGCGCCACCTGAAGTTTCGGCGCGTGTTTTAATGAAGATGAAAGCAACCGCTGAGGAGTATCTGGGGGAAACTGTGAGCGAGGCAGTAATCACGGTACCTGCATACTTCAACGACTCGCAGCGCCAGGCAACTAAAGATGCAGGCAAGATTGCCGGCCTGGACGTCAAACGGATTATCAATGAGCCAACTGCTGCAGCGCTTGCCTATGGTATGGACAAGAAGCTGGGCGACGCAAAAATTGCGGTGTTCGATCTGGGCGGCGGCACCTTTGATATCTCGATAATTGAAATAGCCTCAATAGATGGTGAGCATCAGTTTGAAGTGCTTTCAACCAATGGTGACACCTTCCTCGGTGGAGAAGATTTTGATAACCGCCTGATTGAGTATCTAGCCGATGAATTTAAAAAGGAAAACGGGGTTGATCTGCACAACGATCCTCTCGCACTGCAGCGTCTGAAAGAGGCGGCTGAAAAGGCCAAGATTGAGTTGTCGTCAACACAGCAGACTGACGTCAATCTGCCCTATATCACAGCGGATGCTTCCGGACCCAAGCACATGAACATCAAGGTGACAAGGGCAAAGCTTGAGTCGCTGGTTGAAGATCTGGTAAAGCGGACGATCGAGCCATGCAAAATTGCGTTGAAAGATGCAGGTTTCAGTGCTTCTGAAATCGATGATGTGATTCTAGTTGGTGGCCAGACGCGCATGCCGAAGGTCTTTGATGAAGTGAATGCATTTTTCGGCAAAGAGCCACGTCGCGATGTGAATCCTGACGAAGCCGTTGCTATGGGTGCTGCCATTCAGGCCGGTGTACTGGGCGGTGATGTGAAAGATGTTCTGTTGCTGGATGTCACGCCGTTGTCACTGGGTATTGAGACAATGGGTGGTGTGATGACCAAACTCATCGACAAGAACACCACCATTCCAACCAAAGCGCAACAGGTGTTCTCTACCGCAGACGACAACCAGACGGCAGTGACGGTCCATGTGCTGCAGGGTGAGCGTGAGATTGCCGGTGGAAATAAGTCACTGGGTAAATTTGATCTGGCTGATATTCCACCAGCGCCACGTGGTATGCCGCAGATCGAAGTGGCTTTTGATATAGATGCAAACGGCATACTGAACGTGTCAGCGAAAGATAAGGCAACAGGCAAAGAGCAGTCGATCGTCATTAAGGCATCCAGTGGATTGTCGGACGAAGAAGTTGATGCCATGGTGAAGGATGCTGAAGCGCACGCCGACGAAGATCGCAAGTTGAAAGAACTGGTTGATGTGCGAAATCAGGCTGAAAACATGATTCACGCAACTGAAAAATCGGTTACTGATCTAGGTGAGCAAGTCACTGAAGATGAGAAAAAGGAGATTGAATCGCGTATCGCTGATCTGAAAGAAGTATTGAAAGGAGATGACAAAGAAGCGATTGAGGCGAAGCTGACGCTGCTGACTGAGTCGTCGGGTAAGTTGGCCGAGCGGGCTTATGCGCAAGCCTCAGCCGGTGATGCAGCAGGTGGCGAAGAATCCGCTGGCGGGAATTCGTCTAAAGCGCCAGCCGATGATGTTGTCGATGCAGAATTTGAAGAAGTAAAAGAAGACAACAAATAAGTTAATCCGCGAGTAAGCAACATGCCGTAGGCATTGTTAGAAACTAATCCGGGGTTGCAGTAAGTGCAGCTCCGGATTTTTGTATTTTAAAGGCCCTTTAAAATGTCGAAACAGGACTACTACGAAGTTCTTGGTGTATCACGAGACGCCGGCGATGCTGAATTAAAAAAGGCCTATCGCAGGCTGGCGATGAAGCATCACCCGGATCGGAATCCCGGGGACACCGTAGCAGAGGAGAAATTCAAGGAAGCAAAAGAGGCATTTGAGATACTCGGCGATGCACAAAAGCGCGCCGCGTATGATCGCTTCGGACACGATGGTGTCAGTAATTCCGCATCGGGTGGTGCTGGCCCCGGTGGTGGTGCCGATTTCAGCGATATCTTTGGCGATGTATTCGGCGATATATTCGGTGGTGGCGGTGGGCGCTCACGATCCCGCGCCCGCAGCGGTTCTGACCTTCAATACAACCTTGAGCTCACGCTTGAGGAATCTGTAACCGGTCTGGAAAAAACGCTAAAAATCCCCACACAAGTCCTGTGCGGCGAATGTACTGGCAGTGGAGCCAAGCCTGGAACCAAGCCGGTGACTTGCGAAACCTGTAAAGGTATGGGGCAGGTTCGTATGCAGCAGGGTTTTTTCTCGGTACAGCAGACTTGCCCGACCTGTCGTGGCAATGGTGAGCAAATATCCGACCCCTGCAACAAGTGTCGGGGAGCAGGACGCGTACAAGAGCAAAAAACGCTGTCAGTGAAGATCCCTGCGGGTGTCGATACCGGTGATCGAATCCGTTTATCGGGTGAGGGTGAAGCCGGTGAAAAGAATGCGCCGGCCGGTGATTTATATGTGCTGGTGCAGGTGAAAAAGCATGCGATTTTTGAACGCAATGATGACGATCTTCATTGCACAGTACCTATCGATATCATTACAGCAAGCCTTGGCGGCGAGCTGGAAGTGCCGACTCTGGAAGGTCGCTTGAATCTTAAGATACCGGCGGGCACCCAGACAGATAAGGTATTTCGCATGCGCGGCAAAGGCGTGAAACCCATCCGCAGCAGCAGTGTTGGTGATCTGCTGTGTCGAGTGCAAATTGAAGTGCCGGTTAATCTGACTAATGAACAGAAAGCGCTTTTTGAGCAACTGCGCGAATCCATGTCTGGCGGCAAGGGGTCCAGGCACACGCCGAGACACCATGGCTGGCTGGATGGCGTGAAGAAGTTCTTCGATGATTTGCGGCCAGGTGCCTGACGGGTTCGTGCAATAGCCGGGTTAACAAGCTGACACGGTAGCTAGTGCCCGTCCATAAACCGGGGCGTAGCGAGGATCATTCAGGTGCGTGAGATTTCGCCTACCACATGTGGGCGTTTAGTCATTCTAAATATA